>CBFGUD010000011.1:0-71422 GCA_965652365.1 uncultured Phycisphaerales bacterium | reverse complement strand
GGGGGGGGGGGGGTGGTGGTGGGGGGGGGGGGGGGGGGGGGGGGGGGGGGGGGGGCCCCGGGGGGGGATTGTCGCGAGGCGAGCGTGTCGCGCTGGTCGAGGACGCGTTTGCGGAACTCGACGGCGTCGACGATCCCGATGATGTTGACGAGCGAGCCGCCCGGGCCCGAGGATTGGCCGGCGGTTTCGACTTTGAACCCGCGGAGCCCGAAGTGGCGCATGATGGGTCCCTGGAACATCTGGAGGTCGGTGATCTTCTCGAGGGGGATGGTGGATTCGGTTTTGTTCCAGATGCCCTTTTTGATCTCGAGGGTGCGGGCGGTGAGGGTGCAGCCGAGGTTGTCGAGGTGTCGCTGGACGAAGAAGGAGCCGACGAGGACGTAGATGATCGCGACGGGGATGAGGACGATGGTGAGGCAGAGGATGAGCGGGACCGCCCAGAGGTAGTAGGCCTTGGTCTTGGGGTCGAAGGTGGCGTCCCAGAGGACGGGGGGTTCGGTGCTGGTGTGGGCGGATTGGGTCATGGTGATCTCCGTGTGCGTTGTTCCAGCGTATCCGGGATGGGGGGTGTGGGCATACCGTGGGTCGTGAACGGACGGGCGGTTGTGATCCTGGTGGGGCTCGGTGCGGTGTGCGTGGCGCTGGGGGCGGCGCGGCTGTGCGTGGGCGCGACGGGGCTGGGGTTTCCGGATTCGGATGCGATCCTGGCGCTGCGGGTGGATCGGGTGTGGAGCGCGGTGCTGGTTGGGGGGTCGCTGGGGGTCGCGGGGGTGTTGTTGCAGTCGCTTTTGCGGAACCCGCTCGCGGCGCCGGACCTGATGGGGCTGAGCGCGGGGGCGGGGTTCGCGATCACGGTCGCGGGGGTGATGGCGGGGGGGGCGCTCGGGATCGGGGCGAGCGCCGGGCCGGCGCTGGTGGGGGCGGTGGGGGTGCTGCTGGTGGTGTGGGGGTTGTCGTCGCGGCGCGGGGTGATCGATCCGGTGACGATGATCCTGATCGGGGTGATCGTGAGCGTGATCCTGGGGTCGGCGACGCTGCTGGTCGCGAGCCAGATGGCGGACCGGGGGTTCGCGACGGCGCGGTGGATGATGGGGTCGCTGCGGGATGATCTGGACCGGGGGGATCTGGTGGCGGGCTCGGGGATCGCGCTGGTGGTGCTGGTGTGGTCGGTCGTGAGCGCGGGGTCGTACGACGCGAGCGCGCTGGGGGACGACGAGGCGCGGAGCGTGGGGGTGCGGTTGGGGCGGGTGCGCGTGGGTCAGCTCGTGGGCGCGGGGGTGCTGACGACGGTGTCGATCGTGCTCGCGGGTCCGATCGGGTTCGTGGGGCTCGTGAGCCCGCACCTGGTGCGGTTGGTTCTGGGGGCGCGGCACAACGGGCTGCTGATCGGGTCGGCGCTGGTGGGGGCGTCGCTGGTGCTGGGCGCGGACGTGGTGGCGCGGCTGGTGCGCACGGACGCGGGGCTCATCCCCGTGGGGGTGCTCACGTCGCTGGTGGGCGGGCCGATCTTTTTGGCGCTGCTGCTCAAGGAGCGGCGGACCGGCGCGGGGGCGTGAGGGGGGGTCAGGCGTTGAAGTAGCGCGCTTCGGGGTGGTGGGTGATGATCGCGCAGGTGGATTGCTCGGGGTCGATCTGGTGGTTCTCGGTGAGCTCGCACCCGATGCGCGTGGGGTCGAGCAGGTCCCACATGGGCTCGTGGAGCGACATATCGGGGCACGCGGGGTACCCGAAGGAGTAGCGCGAGCCGCGGTAGCCCTGCTTGAAGAGGTCGGGGATGGTGGGGGCGTCTTCGTGCCCGAACCCGAGTTCCTGACGGATGCGCTTGTGCCAGAGCTCGGCGAGGGCTTCGGCGCTCTCGACGCCGATCCCGTGCCAGTAGAGGTAGTCCTGGTACTCGTTGTTCTCGAAGAGTTTGCGGGTGAAGTTCGAGATGGTCTCGCCCATGGTGACGCACATCATGGGGAGGACGTCCTTGCGTCCGAGGGTGCGGCACTCGTCGGTGTCGCGGTAGAAGTCCGCGATGCACAGGCGCTTGCCCTTGTCCTGGCGCGGGAAGGGGAAGCGGGTGAGTTCGCGGTCGTGGTCGTCGGGGTCGTAGACGACGAGGGCGTCCTGATCGGAGGCGCAGGGGAAGTAGCCGTAGACGACCTTGGGGTCGAGGATGGGTTCCTCGAGGCAGCGCTGGGTGAGCTCGCGGAACTTGGGTTTGGCGACGTCGTTGATGACGCGTTCGTGTTCTTCCTTGGATTGCTTCCCTCGTTTGAGCTGCCACTGGACGGAGTAGAGGGCGGTGGGGTTGATGTACGCGAAGATGTCCTTGAGCGCGACGTCCTTGACGACGCGCGTGCCCCAGAAGGGGGGTGTGGGGAGCTCGGTGTCGCGAGCGACCTCGGAGCGGACGAGGGTGGCGGTGGCTTGCTGGGAGGGGAGGGCTTCGGCGGCGTTGGGTTTGCTCGCGTGCCTTTCGAGGGTTTTGGCGCGGGCTTCCTGTCGTTCTCGCGCGGCGCTGAGGAGCTCGGGTCCTTTGCCGGCGACGATGGCGTTCATGGTGTCGAGCCCTTCGAAGGCGTCCTTGGCGTAGTAGAGCTCGGACCCGTAGACGGAGGCGAGGTATCCCTCGGCGTAGGTGCGGGTGAGGGCGGCGCCGCCGAGGATGACGGGGACGTTGAGCCCCTTCTCTGTCATCTCCTTGAGGTTCTCCTCCATGACGTTGACGGACTTGACAAGGAGCCCGGAGAGCCCGATCGCGTTGGCCTTGGTTTCGTCGTAGGCCTTGAGGATCGCGTCGATGGGTTGTTTGATGCCCAGGTTGTGGACGGTGTAGCCGTTGTTGGTGAGGAGGATGTCGACGAGGTTCTTTCCGATGTCGTGGACGTCGCCCTTGACGGTCGCGAGGACGATGGAGCCCTTGGACTGGGAGGTGTCCTTCTCCATGTGGGGCTCGAGGAGCGCGACGGATTTTTTCATGACCTCGGCGGATTGGAGGACGAAGGGGAGCTGCATCTGACCGGAGCCGAAGAGCTCGCCGACGACTTTCATGCCTGCGAGGAGGTGGTCGTTGATGATCTCGAGGGGCTCGTATTTCTCGAGCGCCTCGTTGATGCACGCTTCGAGCCCTTCGCGCTCGCCGTCGATGATGTGGGTCTGGAGGCGTTCCTCGAGGGTGAGGTTTTTGATCTCCTTGTCGTTGGTTTGTTCCTTGGCGTCCTCGAAGAGGTCGATGACGTGGGAGAGGGGGTCGAAGGATTCGTCGGTGACGCCTTCGGGGAGCCCGGTGCCGCCGTTGGATTGGGCGCGGTTGTCGTAGACGAGCGCGAGGGTGGCGTCCTTCTGTTCGTCGGGGATTTTGTGCAGCGGCGTGATCTTGCTCGCGTGGACGATGGCGCTGGTCATGCCGTTCTGGACGAGTTCGTGGAGGAGGACGGCGTTGATGACGACGCGGGCGGCGGGGTTGAGCCCGAAGGAGGCGTTGGAGAGCCCGCAGGTGAGCTGGATGTCGGGGTACATCTCGGCGATGCGTTTGGTGCCGGCGACGAGCTCGGAGGCGGAGCGTCGGTCGGAGTCCATGCCGGTGGAGATGGGGAGGACGAGGGGGTCGATGAAGAGGTCGGAGACCTTGAGCCCGTGCTTTGTGGTGGCGCGTTCGACGGCTCGGGTCGTGATCGAGACCTTGCGATCGGCGGTGCGGGCCATCGCTTGTTCCTGGTCTTCGTCGATGGTGCCGATGACGAGGGCGGCGCCGAAGTCGCGTGCGAGGGTGCAGAGCTCGTCGAATTTTTCGTCGCCGTCCTCGAAGTTCGCGGAGTTGATGATGCACTTGCCCCCGGCGCATTCGAGACCGGCGCGGATGACCTTGGGGTTGGTCGAGTCGAGCATGAGGGGCGCGTCGACCTGCTTGATGAGGCGGGTGACGACCTCGCGCATGTCGCGCTCGCCGTCGCGCCCGGCGACGTCGACGTTGACGTCGAGGACGTGGGAGCGGTCTTTCACCTGCTGGCGCGCGAGGGAGACGATCCCGTCCCAGTCCTCTTCCTCGAGGAGGCGTTTGAACTTGCGCGAGCCCGAGGCGTTGCAGCGTTCTCCGATGATGAGGAAGGACTGGTCCTGTCGGTACTCGACGGCGCTGTAGAGCGACGAGCACGCGGGGACGATTTCCTTTTTGGGTGCGGGCTTCTTGTCGGTGGAGTCCGCGAGGGCGCGGAGCTGGGCGATGTGCTCGGGGGTGGTGCCGCAGCAGCCGCCGATGGCGTCGACGAGCCCTTCGTCGAGGAAGGGTTTGATTGCTTTGGCGAAGGCCTCGGGCCCGAGGGGGTAGACGGTTTTGCCGTCTTCGAGGACGGGGAGCCCGGCGTTGGGCATGAGGGTGATGGGTCGGTCCCACTTGGTCGCGAGGGTGCGGACGTGGGTGAGCATCTCGCTCGGTCCGGTGGCGCAGTTGAGCCCGAGGGTCGCGATGGGGTAGGGGCGCAGGGTCTCGATGACGGCGTCGATGGAGGCGCCGACGAGCATGGTCCCGGTCTGTTCGATCGTGACGGAGACGAGGGTGGGGATCGTGCCGCGCTCGAGCCCGAGCTGGTCGTGCGCGAGGTTGATCGCCTGGATGGCGGCCTTGATCTGGAGGGGGTCCTGGCAGGTCTCGAGGAGGATGGCGTCGGCGCCGCCTCGGATGAGCCCCTTGGCGGCGATCGCGTAGGAGTCGCGGAGGGGTTCGAACCCGATGTTGCCCAGGGTGATGAGCTTGGTACCCGGGCCGAGGGAGCCGGCGACGAAACGGGGGTGGTCCGGAGTGGAGAACTCGTCGGCGGCCTCGCGGGCGCACTTGGCGGCGTCGTGTGCGACCTGCTCGGCGTCATCGGCGCGGTCGAACTCGCCGAGGACGTGGGGTGCGGCGCCGAAGGAGTTGGTGGTGACGACGTCGGCGCCGGCGGCGAGATAGGCGCGGTGGATGTCCGCGATCGCGTCGGGGCGGGTGAGCGAGAGGATGTCGGTGCAGTTCTCGCAGCCCTGGTAGTCGGTCTCGAGGTCGAGATCGAGGTTGTGGATCTGGGTGCCCATGGCGCCGTCCCAGACGAGGAGGCCTTGGGCGAGTCGAGCGAGGATTGGTGGTGTGGTCTCGGTCATGGGAGCTCGCTTGAAGGGGGTTGGGTGCTTTATCCGTATTTCGGGATGAACGGATTATACGTCCGGGATGGGGAAAGAAAAGCCCCCGACGCGGGGTCGGGGGCTCAGTGGGTGCTTGGGTTCGGGCGCTCGGGTTACGGGCAGCCGTCGCCGAAGTCCTGGAGGAACTGGGAGATGTCGAAGAAGTCGAACTGGGTGTCGCCGTTGTAGTCGACCTCGTTGTTGAGGAGTGCGGAGACGTCGAAGAAGTCGAGGGATCCGTCCATGGTGAGGTCGGGCGGGCAGTCCGTCATGGGGTCTTCGCAGACGAGCCCGGAGACGGTGAAGGCGTCGACACCGGCTTCAACGATGGTTCCGAAATCGTCTTTGGCGATGAAGCGGACGCGGACCTGATCGGTGGGGTTGACGAAGTCCGCGACGCGGAACTCCTTGGTGAACCAGCCGCCGGAGACTTCGGGTCCGTTGGGGCCGACGGTTTCGAGGGCGGTCCAGGAGGATCCGTTGTTGTTGGAGATCTGGACCTGGAAGATCTCGGTGAAGGGGTTGGCGGCGTCGCCTCCCTCGTTGTTGTCGAACCAGCGTGCGTAGGAGATCATCGCTTCGGGGGAGTCTGCGAGTTCGAGGAGCGGCGAGGTGAGGATGGTGTCGCCGTCGTCGACGTCGGAGTTGTCGAGGATGTTCCCGGTGACGTAGCACTGCCCTGAGCCGTCGAAGTCTTCGCCCGGGTCCGAGATCCGGGAGTCGCTGGCGCCCGCGGGGACGGCGCGTTGCCAGCGACCGGCGGCGGCGGTGGTGACGGAGCCCGAGACGGTCCAGCCCGTGTTGGTCTCGAAGTCGTCGTCGAGGGTGACGATGAGGTCACCGACGAGGGCGGTGTAGGGCTCGGACGCGCCGAGGGACGGGAGGTTGATGGTGCCGGCGGTGTCGCCCTCGGCCTGGATGAAGAACTCGACGGTGTCGTCGCAGTTCGCGGCGGGGAGGGTCGCGGTGTAGCTGGTGCCGCCGTTGGAGACGAGGTTGGAGGGGATGAAGGAGCCGCCGTTGATGCTCGTGAAGAGTTGGGGTGTCCCGACGATGGTGTCGTTGCGGGGGTCGATGGTGACGTCGAAGTCGGTGGTGACCCCGGGGTCGATGGTCTCGGGTTCATCGGCGCCGAGGATCGGGCCGAGGAAGGGGAGGTCGTTGCCCACCAGGGTGAGCGAGTAGCGCTGGACGGAGTTGGTGTTTGTCGAGGCGTCGATCTCGATCCAGACGGTGCCCGTGGATTCGGCCTGGTAGGTCAGGAACTCGCTCTGCCCGGCGGGGTTGACGTCCGCGGTCGCTTGGGGGTTGAAGAGGTCGTCCTCGGTGTAGACCGAGATGCGGAGGTTGTGGATGGAGTTGTAGTCGGTGAGCGTTCCCGAGGAGCAGGACCCGTTGAAGTTCTGCGGGCCGTTGAGGTATTCATCGGCTGCGGGGGCGACGGCGATGACGAGTTCGGCGGGTTCGGTGAGGTTGATCTCGAAGAAGTCTCGGTCGGAGTTGTCGTCGATGCTGAGGTTCTGGCGTCCGAGGAAGGTGGAGGTGTCGACGTTGCCCAGGTCGGTGGTCTGCGCCAGCGAGTTGTTGGGTTCGTCGTTGTCCCCGTAGTGGCGGTGCCCGAGGAGGATGTCGTCGAGTTGGGGCCCGTCGTAGGCGCCCGAGTAGAAGGGTTCCATGAGCTTGGTGGACTCGATGGGGCAGACGTGGTTCATGCCGATGCCGTGCCCGTGCTCGTGGGCGGTGACGTTGCGGAGTCGGCGGGACTGGGCGTTGGTGTTGTTGTAGAAGTTGTCGGCGCTGTCGAAGACCATGTCGCCGTCGTTGGGGAAGTTGTTGTAGGCGAGGGTGTTGGAGTTCCCGTCGATGGCGATGGCGGCGATGCGGACGTCGCCTCGGACGCCGAGCTGTCCGGCGGCGTTGTTGAGTGTGACGCCGTCGTCGTTGGGCTCGTACTGGTAGGAGAGCCCGCAGAGCTCGGCCCAGCGTGCGAAGACCTGGTCGAAGAGGGGTTGCCAGTTGGCTTGGGAGCCGTAGATCCCGTTCATCCAGGCGCGGAAGTTGGAGTTGCCCGAGACGCCGATGAGGTTGGGGACGAAGGTCCCGTCCGGGACGAAGGAGTAGGTGAGGGTGGTGGGGTCGCCCTGGCTGAGCCCGCCGCCGTTGGTGGCGGTGATCCCCCAGCGGTTGTTGGCTTGGAAGCTGATGGAGGCCGCGAGGGTGTGGAGGTTGTTGATCGCTTCGACGAACTCGGAGTCGGTCCCGGGCGCGAAGCAGGTCATGGGGGGGAGGGTTCCCTGCTCGAAGAGCTCGATCATGCGATCGATCATGGTGCGCTGGAAGTCGGTCATGCGCGCGTCGAGCTTGTCGGAGATGAGGATGTCGCGGAGGTCGGAGACGGTGACGTCGTCGGGGAGCTCGTACCCGAGGATGTCGAGGTCGACGTGCTTGTCGCGGATCCGTTCGATGGCGACGGCGTCGACGGCGTCGGCGCCGAGCCCGCCGGCGTTCTTGATCATGAGCTGGTGATCGAGTGGGAGCGCGTGGATGACGTTGCTCGCGATGGTCTCGAGGACGGCTTCGTCGTCGAGGGGCGCGAGCGCGACGGGGGTGGCCGGTTCGGTGCAGGTGGTGGGGCAGCAGTGGTCGGCGGCGAGGGTCGAGCCCGAGGCCCAGACGATCGCGGCGACGGTGCTCGTCGTCAGAATCGAGTTCTTCATGTGGTGAGATCCCTTGCGGTGCTTTGCCCACCCCTTTGGGGGGTTGGCGGTGAACGGATGAACACACACCTGGAGACGCCTCGGGGCACACAGGGGCGTCGGAGCGTGATGGGCTGTGTCTGGGGCTCACGGAGGTGTGAGACCCTGCGGCAACAGCAGAACGACCGTGCCGCGTGAGAGTCTGTGGATACGCTCGATTGTGGCGGACGGATGCGTCCAATTCAACGGGATCCGGGGTCGGATGGAGAAAAACGCCCCACGACTGGGTCGCGGGGCGTGTATTTCTGTGGTCCGAGAATATCGGTGGCGTGGGTTACTTCTTCTTGTTCTTGAAGTAGTCGCCGGCGAACTTCTTCTGGAAGCGTTCGACGCGTCCGGTGGCGTCGACGAAGGCGGACTTGCCTGTGAAGAAGGGGTGGGACCCCGACCAGACATCGACCTTGAGTTCGGGCACGGTCGCGCCGACGGTCATGACGACCTCGCCGTTGTAGTAGACCTTGCACGAGGGGTAGTACGTGGGGTGGGTGTCTTTCTTCATGGCTTGGTCCTTCGGGCGGATCGGGTGTGATCCGCGGGGCGTCAACGGTAGACCGGTCAGGATGTTGGGTCAATCGGGAATTGTGGTCCTCGGGCGGAGTGGGGGAGTTTCCGTTGGGGTGGGGGGCTATGCTTGGGGGAGCGCCCGGCACTTTCAGGGGCTGGGCGCGTGATACCCACTCCGGTTGCTTGCCTCTGACGCTTCGGCGCACGCCTGACATTCCGGAACTTCAGGGCTCCTGATGCCCAGAACCGATCCGGAACACCTTTCAACAGGCCGGGGAACACGAGAAGACAATCCATATGAAGTTTACTGAACTGGGGCTCGACGAGCCCATCGTTCGCGCGGTGCTCGGCAAGGGCTACACCGACGCGACGGCGATCCAGGCCAAGGCCATCCCTGTGGCGCTCGAGGGCGCGGACATCCTGGGGACGGCGCAGACGGGGACGGGGAAGACGTGCGCGTTCGCGCTGCCCGTGCTCCAGATCCTGAGCGAGATGGGGACGCACCTGTCTCCCGGGCGCAGCCCGAGGGCGCTGGTGCTCGCGCCGACGCGCGAGCTGGCGTCGCAGATTTTCGACAGCTTCGTCGCGTACGGGAAGCACCTGAAGCTGCGTCACGCGGTCGTCTTCGGCGGCGTGAACCAGCGCCAGCAGGTCGCGGCGATCCGCGCGGGAGTCGACGTGCTCGTCGCGACCCCGGGGCGTCTGATGGACCTGGTGAACCAGGGGCGCGTGGACCTGAGCGGGGTCGAACTGCTTGTCCTCGACGAGGCGGATCGGATGCTCGACATGGGGTTCATCCACGACATCCGGAAGGTCGTCGCGATGGTGCGCGAGGATCGGCAGACGCTGCTGTTCTCCGCGACGGTGTCGCGCGAGATCCGTGCTCTCGCGGACACGATGCTCACGGACCCGGAACTGATCGAGACCACGCCCGAGGCGACGACGGTCGACAAGATCGCGCAGCGGATCTACACGATCGATCGGGAGCACAAGAAGACGCTGCTGATGCGTCTGCTCGACGGCGAGCGGGTCGAGCGGATGCTCGTGTTCTCCAAGACCAAGCACGGCGCGGACAAGATCGTGAAGAACCTCGAGCGCGAGGGCGTGGCGGCCCAGGCGATCCACGGGAACAAGAACCAGAACGCGCGGACCAAGGCGCTCAAGGACTTCAAGAGCGGGAAGGTGCGCGTGATGGTCGCGACGGACATCGCGGCGCGCGGGATCGACGTGAACAACATCACGCATGTGGTGAACTACGACATGCCGCTGGATCCGGAGACGTACGTGCACCGGATCGGTCGGACGGCTCGCGCGGGGACATCCGGGATCGCGATCTCGATGTGCGACCGCGACGAGCTGGGGCTGTACCGGCAGATCGAGAAGCGTTCGCGGATCGAGATCCCCGTCGGTGATGACCACGAGGACCTGACGTTCGAAGCGCCCGCGAAGCGTCCGGCGTCCGCGCCGCGCGGGCCGCGCCGAGGCGGGAAGGGCGGCAAGCCCGGCGCGCCGAGGGGTCCGCGCCGCGGGCCGCGCAGCGAGTCGCACCGCGATCTGGAGAACGCGTCGGCGCACAAGAAGCCCTTCGCGAAGAAGAAGCCCAAGACCAAGAACGCCAAGCGGAGCGATCGGATGAACGCGGACCGCCCGGGCAAGCCGGGCGGGAAACGTTCGATGAACAAGAGCCGCTGATCGGGTCCGGTTGATCACGAAGTACAAAGGGGCGCTGCTCGTCGAGCGGCGCCCCTTGCTTGTATCGGGATTCCGGGATGGCTCAGAGGAGGGACTGCGGGTTCTGGATGGACTCGACGATCTCCGCGAGCGCCAGGGCGGCGGTGGCGCCGTCGACGACGCGGTGGTCGCACGCGAGGGAGAGGGGGAGGAGTTTCCCGACCATGGCTTGGCCGTCGCGGACGACGACGCCGTCGTAGGCCTTGCCCACGGCGAGGATCGCGACCTCGGGGTAGTTGATGACGGGGGTGGCGAATTTCCCGGCGTGGGACCCGACGTTGGAGATGGTGAAGGTCGAGCCCATGAGGCGTGAGCGGTCGATGGAGCGGTCCCGCGCGCTCGCGGCGGTGTCGGCGATTGCCTGGGCGAGCTCGACGACGTTCATGCGGTCGGCGTCGGGGATGACGGGGACCATGAGCCCCGAGTCGGTGTCGGTCGCGATCCCGAGGTGGACGGCGCCGTGCTGGATGATCTCCTCGCGCTGGTCGTCGACGGTCGCGTTGAGCGCGCCGAAGCGACCCGCGAGGGAGCGGACGACGGCGGCGCAGACGAAGGGGAGGAAGCTGAGCTTCACACCCGACTGGGCGCCGACGTCCTTGCGGAGCGCGTCGAGCTCGGTCGCGTCCGCTTCATCGACGACGGTGAAGTGGACGGCGGTGTCGACGCTCTGGCGCAGACGGTTCGCGATGGTGCGGCGCACGCCGCGGAACTCGGAGCGGGCTTCGGATTGTCCGGGATCGACGAGGGAGCGCTGCGCGGGGTCGGGGATGGGTCGGTAGCCCGACGGGCCCTGGTACCCGGGCGCGGGGGGGAGGCCCTGCGGCGCGTGCTGGGGCGCTTGGGGGTAGCCGTAGCCGTAGGACGGGGGCGGCGGGGGCGCGTACCCGTAGCCGTAGGGCGGGGGTGGGGGCGGGGCGTACCCGTACCCGGGTTGGGGGTAGGGCTGGTGGTACTGGGGCTGGGGGTAGTGGGGTTGCTGCTGGTACTGCGGCTGGGGCTGGTAGGGGGCGTGGTGGGGCCCGATGTTGGTGCTCGGGAGGTTGAGCGGGCGGCGGGTGTCGGGTCGGCGCTGGGGCTGGGCGGGCGCGGCGGGGCGCGGCGTGGACTCGCGCGCGGGCGCGGGCTTGCTCGGCGCGGCGGGGGCGCTGGACGCGCCCCCGGAATCGCAGAACACGTCGATGTCCTTCTTGGTGACGCGTCCGCCGATCCCGGAGCCCGGGACGGTGTTGATATCGACGCCCTTGTCGCGCGCGTATCGGCGGACGGCGGGGGACGCGAGGGCTTTGCCGTCGGTGCTGGTCATCCCGGGGACGTGGTCGGACATCTTTCCGACGACGGTGCCCGCGTCCTCTCGGTCTTCTTCGGTCGCGGCGGGTTTGGGCTGGGCTTGCTTGGGCTCGGGAGCGCTGGCGGGCGCGTCGTCGCCGCCTTCGTAGGTGACGAAGGGCGCGCCGACCTTGATGGTGTCTCCGGCGCCGCCGTGGAGGGTTTTGATGGTTCCGGCGCGGGGGGAGGGGACCTCGACGAGGGCCTTGTCGGTTTCCATCTCGGCGATGACCTGGAGCTCGTCGACTTCGTCGCCTTCGGAGACTTTCCACGCGATGAGTTCTGCTTCTTCGAGCCCTTCGCCGAGGTCGGGGAGGATGAAGACGTTGGGGTCGGATGAGACTTTGCCGGCCATGGTTCTGTTCCTTCGGTCCGCTCACGCGCGTGGTCGCGGCGGTGGTGTGTGTCGATCGTACTCAGCGCGGGTGGATCAGTAGGCGAGGCACTCCTCGATGCCCTTCTTGATGCGCGGCGCTTCGGGGAGGTACTCGTTCTCGAGCTTGTAGTAGGGCATGATGGTGTCGAATCCGGTGACGCGCTGGACGGGGGCTTCGAGGTGGAGGAAGCATTCCTCCATGACGCGCGCCGCGATCTCGGCGCCCATGCCGCAGGTGAGGGGGGCTTCGTGGACGACGACGCAGCGCCCGGTCTTGTTGACGGACTCGGCGACGATGTCCATGTCGAAGGGGAAGATGGAGCGGAGGTCGATGAGCTCGACGGAGACGTCCTCGGGGAGGTTGTCGATCGCTTCGAGGGCTTGGAAGACGCTCGCGCCCCAGGTGACGAGGGTGATGTCGTCGCCGTCGGAGACGATCTTGCCTTTGCCGATCTCGATCTCGTAGGTTTCTTCGGGGACTTCCTCCTTGAAGGTGCGGTAGACGCGCTTGGGCTCGAAGAAGAGGACGGGGTCCGGGTCGTTGATCGCGGCGGTGAGGAGCCCCTTGGCGTCGTAGGGGGTGCAGGGCATGACGACCTTGAGACCGGGGGAGTGGGCGTAGATCGCTTCGGGGGAGTCGGAGTGGAGCTCGGGCGCGTGGATCCCGCCGCCCACGGGGACGCGCACGGTCATGGGGACGGTGACGGCCGAGCGTGTGCGGGTGCGCATGCGCGCGGCGTGGTTGACGAGCTGGTCGTAGGCGGGGCCCATGAAGCCCTCGAACTGGATCTCGGGGATGGACTTCATCCCGGCGATGGCGAGCCCGATGGCGGTGCCCATGATGCCGGATTCGTCGAGGGGTGTGTCGACGACGCGGTCCTTGCCGTGCTTGGCCTGGAGCCCGTCGGTGACGCGGAAGACGCCGCCGTTGAGACCGACGTCCTCGCCCAGGAGGATGACGTCGGGGTCGGACGCGAGCGCCTGGTCGAGTGCTTGGTTGATGGCGCCGACGAGTGTTTGCTGTGGCATGGGTGTGGCTCCGTTATCCGATGACGGCGATGGTGGCCGCGGATTGGGCTTGCTGCTGTCGCTCTTCCTCGGCGGCGAGGATGGCGTCGATGTTGGTGGGGAGTGCAGCGGAGACGATCTCCGCGACGGCCTCGGCGGGCTGGTCGACGGTGATGCGCGTCGTCCACCCCGAGACCTCGACCTGGCACTTGGCCGGGCCCTTCTCGTGGATCGCCTTGATGAACGAGGCGTTCACGAAGCGGGCTTTCTGCTTGTGGTCGATGATCTTGACGATCATCGGGTGCTCTCCGCGTGCCCGGTCCTGAGCCCGATCTGCTCGGGGTTGCGCCCGATGGAGCTGGTGCGCATGGTGTCGCGCTGCTCGGCGAGGTCCCCGGGGAGGGTCGCGTACATGTCGTTGAAGAACTCGTCGGTGGTGGGCGCCTCGATGGAGATGGCGGCGTCGACGACTTCCTTGACGATGCGCTTGGCCTTGGCTTCGAGCTCCTCCTGCTTGGCGTCGTCCCAGGCGTTCTGCGATTCGAGGTACTTGCGGGTGCGGATCAAGGGGTCCTTGTCGAGCCAGGCGTCGACCTCGTTCTGGTCGCGGTAGCGGCGCGCGTCGTCGGCGGTGGTGTGGTCCGCGAGTCGGTAGGTGACGGCTTCGATGAAGGAGGGGCCCCCGCCCTCGACGGCGCGCTTGCGCGCGTCCTTGACGGCCTTGTAGACGGCGAAGACGTCGTTGCCGTCGACCTGGATGGTGGGCATGTCGTACGCGAGGGCTTTCTGCGCGACGGTGCGCGAGTTCATCTGCTGCTCGCGCGGGACGGAGATCGCCCACTGGTTGTTCTGGCAGTAGAAGATGCAGGGGACCTGCATGGTCGATGCGAAGTTCATCGCGCCGTGGAAGTCGCCCTCGGAGGTGGCGCCGTCGCCGAAGTAGGTGATGACGGCTTTGTCCTTCTCGCCGCGGACCTTGGCGGCCCAGGCGATCCCGGTCGCGTGGAGCATGTGGGTCCCGATGGGGACGGAGAGGGGGGTGATGTTGACACCCTCGGGGATCTTGGAGCCGCGCTCATCGCCCATCCAGTAGGTGAGGATGTAGTGCATGGGGAGTCCGTGCATGAAGAGGGCGGCGTTCTCGCGGTAGGAGGGGACGAGCCAGTCGGTGCCCTTCTTCATCGCGAGCGCCGAGCCGACGGCGTTGGCTTCCTGCCCCTTGTTCTGCGGGTAGGTGCCCATGCGCCCGGAGCGCTGGAGCTTGAAGGCGATCTCGTCGAGCTCGCGGCAGATGCGCATCTGCTCGTAGAGGTGCGCGACGTCGTCGACACTCAGGGTGTCCTTGGCGAGTTTCTTGTCGAGATTCCCGTTCTCGTCGAGGATCTGGAGGAACTCGATCTTGGCTTCGTACACGGTTCGGTGGGGCATGTCGGCTCCTGGTTTGTCCCCCGGGACGGGCGTTGCGGTCAGCGACCGCGCGGCCGTCGTTCGATGAGCGGCGGCGGGTGCGCCGTCATGTCCCTTGTGGGGCATCCATTCTAGGAACGTAACAGTTCCGGGGGCGGAAAAACCGTGGGGATCCGCAAGGGGTGGGTTTGCAACGGGATGGCGGGGATTCAGGGCTGGGAGGGGGTTACCAATCGCGCCCGAGAACGCCGCCGCGGGTGAAGTGGAATGTGCCGAGCATGCGTTGATCGGCGAGATACGACTCGGGATCTCCGGGGTGGTTCGGGGGGAGATCGAGACTGATGAGAACCGGGTTGGCGGCGTCGGCGATCGAGCGGAGCTGCGTGGAGAGATCGCACGCGGCGACCATGCGCCGGGAGGGCATGGGCGCGGACACGTTGTATTGATCGTCCACGGTGAACGGATCATGGAACGGTTCGTCCTCGACGAGCATGGCTTTGGCGCTGGGGAAGCGGGCCTCGTCGAGTCGTGCGACGCGTTCCCAGGTGTGCTGATCCGCGATGTTGTCCGCGGCGAGTGCCGCAGCGGGGTAATAGAACGCGCGGGAGATGGTGCGGACGAGTGGGGGGTTGAAGGAGCCGGGCTCCACACCGAGCTCCTGCGCCGCGATCTCGGTGCGTGGTTCGCTGACCGTGTCGTTCGGGCAGGTCAATCTGTCGTGCAGGTGGTTCGAGTTGAACTCGTCTTTCATCGCGAGCCACCAGTGGTCGGCGACGGCGCTGAAGTACCCTGCGGGGATCGGGTCGCCGTCGGGGAAGAGCGCGTTCCCGGCCCGGTCTTCGTCAAGGGGGAAGGGCATAGTGCCCTTGTTCTCGTTGCAATAGATCGTGATGATGGCCCCGAGCTGGCGCATCTCGGCTTGGCAGAGTGCATCGTTCGATCGGCGACGGGTGCTGGAGAGCACGGGGATGAGGAGCCCGATGAGGATGGAGAGGATGCCGATGGTGAGGAGGAGCTCGAGAATCGTGAAGCCGCGCCGATTTGAGGTTATCCACACGGTTTGCATGAGATCAGAATATCGGTTGCGTCTCCGGCCGTGGTCCTCTATTCTAGCAAAATCAGAAAGTAATTTGGTTGAGCGAAAGCGGGAAGATGCAGACAGAATTTAAACGAGCGGCGTGCTTTGTCCTTTCGATCGCGGCTGTCGTGATCTGGATTGCGCCTGATGCGGTAGCAGCGTGCTTCACACTCAAGAGTCCGCAAGCGGGATACATCCACAAAGTCGAGTATACGCCTTGCAATTCATGCGCTCAGAATGGTTGCAGGTATTATCTCCACTGTCCGCCTGGACAGGAGTGCGAACAGGTGCTGATCGGAACAAAGCCATGCAATTCCATGAGTTCAACGACGTATCTGCATGTGTACGAGCATGGTGTGTGCATGGGTGGAGGGTGCTGCGATGATGGTGAGTTTCTGACGGTAACGAATCAAGCATCGTGTACAGTACCCGCTGACACCGTTGGGTTTACGCCGTGCTTCATTCTTCAGGATCCCGCTTGATGTACTTCTTCATGAGATGCTTGCTGGTTACTGTGCTCTCGGCACATTGTTCGACGATCGCAGTCGCGAAGGAACCAAACTGGGATTTCTTCGGATTGCCGATCGCATATCAAGGGACCGCGATCGTTTTTACTGACGGGCAGTACTCCCACTCGATCGATTTCCAATCTCATAGAGATTGGGCTTCGAAGACTTCGTACAGAGATATGACAGGTGTCGGTGTTTCTGTCATCGATGCATTGATAGGGACTGTCTCGGAGAGCTGGTCGTTCAATCCAGCCGCCATGAGCGTATCTCGATCGGATCGATTCGGACTGACAAGGCAGATCGCGGGTGAGAACAGCTACACCCCGCTCTCGATCGCTCGGTTGATCGTGTACAGAAGTAATGAAGCTGTGATTGAGTCTCTTACGGGTAATCGTTCGATCATACGCTTGCCTGATGGTGTGGGCAAGCTTCGTGTAACCCTCGTCGGAAATCAAATTCAAGGCTTCGAATGGCTCGATGCAAATGGGAAGGTCGTTGAGCGAGTGGAGTATCTTGCGTGGACCGAGATCGAAGAAGGCGTCTCCGTTCCTTCCTTGGTCCGGAAGGTAGCCCATGTCCCGCAGCTTCCAGAACCATTGAGCATGGAATTTAGAATCGAGCAGATCGAACTTTTGGACGCTCAAGCAACAGCTCCACCCGTCGAAATCCCGAGCGGGTTTGTTGTCATTGATCACCTCGAAGGAGTGACCAAGGACTCTGACGGCAATGTGATCTCAGAGATACTTCCGGGACAGGTTGCTTCTGGGAAGGAGTTGGATGAGCAAGTCCCCCGAAGTGTTGATCGTGATTCGCTTGTGACAACATCTTCGATAGTTCGGATGCTAATTGGAGGAGGTGCGATCATTATGGTGTTCGCGTTGTGGATTCGATTTAAGGCGGGCACGATGGGCGCCGGGTGATCGGGCAAGAAAAACCGGAGCGCGTGGCTCCGGTTTCGAGGGGCTGGATTGGTCGATCGATCAGTGGAGCTGTTCGATCGTGTCCTGCATGTGTTCGCGACCGGTGCCTCCGGAGACGCCGAGCCCGGTTCCGGGGAACTGCTTGATGTGCTCCTCGGGGAGGTCACGCCCGGTGCCCTTGGCGACGGGTGAGCTCTCGGGGATCGCGAACTTCGCGTTGTCGAGCGTGTCCGAGTGCGCGTAGGCGGCTTGGGCGGCCTTGAGCATGGTGTCGTCCGCGTTCTCGTGGAGGGCGCGGAAGGCCTTGTGGATCTCGAGCTCCGCCATGTCGAAGAAGTGGATCGCGGCGGCCTTGTTGCGCTCGAACTCGGTCCCGGACTCGTTGTTGCGGATGTCCGCGTCGAGTCGGGAGAGGGTGCAGTTCCACGCGTGGATGTAGAGGGCGGCGTCGGCGAGGCGGGCTTGGGTCGCCTGGGCCGTGACGATCGCGGCGTCCTTCTTCTTGGAGATGATCTTGAACTGGTAGGTGAGTTCGGAGATCAAACGGCACACACGGCTCGCGTAGGGCGCGAGGGAGGGGTGGATCTTGTTGATCTGGGGCGCCTTGCGCCGGATCCCGAGGAAGACCTCGGTCCCGAGGGGCATGGCGGCTTTGATGAGGGTGGGGGTGAACTTCTTGTTGTCCACCATCTCCTTGATCCCGAGCATCTTCTCGGCGAGCTGCTTGCCGCCGTAGGCGAAGATGAAGGACTGCATGACCTCGTTCGCGCCTTCGACGATGGTGTTGATGCGCGAGTCGCGGAAGATGCGCTCGAGCTCGTTCTCGGTCATGGTGCCTTCGCCGCCCATGATCTGGAGGGCGGAGTCGACGGTGCGCCACCCCATCTCGGAGCAGAAGACCTTGCAGATCGCGGTCTCGAGCATGATGTCCTCGTCGTGGCGATCGAGCATCCCGGTGGTCATGTAGAGGACGGATTCCATCGCGTAGCACAGCGCGCTCATCTGCGCGACGCGCTTCTGGACGAGCTCGAAGTCCGCGATGGGGCGTTTGAACTGGTATCGGGTCTGGGCCCACTTGGTCGCCTGGTCGCGCGCGGTCTTCGCGCCGCCGAGCATCCCGGCGGAGAGGGTGCAGCGTCCGTAGTTGAGACAGGTGAGCGCGACGTTGAGGCCCTTGCCCTCCTTGTGGAGGAGGTTGGCTTTGGGGACTTTCACGTTGGTGAAGCGGATGCGCGCCTGCCATGTGCCGCGGATGCACATCTTGGATCGGTTCTTGGAGAAGATCTCGATCCCGTCCATGTCGGGGGTGCAGACGACGGCGGTGACGCGTTCTTTGCCGTCGATGGTCTGCTTGCCCATGACGGTGAAGAGCCCGGAGATGGCGCCCGAGGTGGCCCACTTTTTCTCGCCGTTCACGATGTAGTGCTCGCCGTCGTCGGAAACGGTGATGGTGGTTTCTTGCCCGCCCGCGTCGCACCCGACCTGGGGTTCGGAGAGGCAGAAGGCGCTGAGCCACTCGCGTGCGAGCTTGGGGAGCCATTCCTTCTTCTGGGTGTCGGTGCCGTAGAGCATGACGGCCTTGCACCCGATGGACTGGTGGGCGCTGACCATGACGGCGGTGGACCCGCACTTGGAGCCGAGCGCTTCGAGGACGCGGTTGTAGGAGGTGATGCCCATCCCGAGCCCGCCGTACTCCTTGGGGATGGTCATCCCGAGGACGCCCATGTCAAAGAGCTTCTGGATAACCCACTCGGGGATGTACTGTTCCTGGTCGATCTCGACGGCGGGGTGTTCGTTGTCGAGGTATTCGCGGAGTTCGGCGAGGAGCTGGTCGCACTCGGCGGTTTCCTCGGGCGCGGTCTTGGCGATCTCGGGGTAGGGGAAGAGGAGGTCTTCGCGGAGCCGACCCCAGAAGTAGTTCTTGACGACGCCCATCTCCCCGGGCTCGGGTCCGAGGAGGGTTTCGGCGTCCGCGATCATCTCCTTGTCGCGTTCGGAGACGCCCTTCATGTTCTTGAGGTCGGCTTTTTGCGTGTCGGCCATGGTTGATCTCCTCGTCGTCAATGCGCCGCGCGGGCTGGTGAACCCGACGGCGTGGGTGTCATTTCTTTGATTTGGCGAAGAACGCGTTGATCGCGTCCTGCGCGGGCTCGGTGTGTCGGAGCGCGACCAGGTGCCCGCGTTCCTTCGCGATCGCGGCGCTCCAGCCCTTGTTGATCCCCGTCTGCACGCAATCGAGGACGGCATCGATGTGGGGCGCGGAGTCGAGCTCGGCGCGGACGCGCTCAAGGGCCGACGCGATTTCGTCGCGATTGGTCTTGTCGATGCAGCGCGAGGGGGTCGAGGAGCGCTCGGGGGCGGGGTTGGTCGCGACCCAGGCCTTGGCGGCTTCGATGAGCTCGTCCTGGGATTCGACGACGGCGTCGAAGAGCCCGATCGCGCGCGCGTGATCGGACTTCATCGGGACCCCGGTCGCGGTCGCGATGATCGCGTCCTTGGGGTCGATGCGCGCCGCGAGGAGGTTGGTCCCGCCCCACCCGGGGCAGATCTTCAGACCCGCTTCGGGGAGCCCGATCAGGAAGGGTTTGGCGTCGGGGCCGACGCACGCGACGAGCGCGTCGCAGTGCATCGCGAGCTCGAGCCCGCCCCCGAGCGCGACCGAGTGGATCGCGGCGGCGGTGGGGCACGGGAGGTCCGCGATGCGCTGGAACACGGTCGCGCCGTATTCGAGGTAGGTGTGGAGCTCGTCGTCGTTCATCGACATGATCGACTTGAGGTCCGCGCCGGCGACGAACGCGCGGGGCGCGCCCGACGCGAGGACGAACCCGTCGAGGTCGCCCGGGAGGGTGTCGAGTGTCGCGTTGAGCTGTTCGAGGAGGGGCTGGTCGATGACGACGACGGGTCGGTCGGATTGCACGAGGGTGAGCACGGCGATGGTGCCGCCGGTGGCGCTGGTGGAGAGTTCGACCGGGAGGAGGTTGTCGACCATGAGTTCCTCATACGCGGCGGGGGAGACAGACGGCGCGCCCACGCTGATGGGGCGTGCGATCGAGCGCTGCGGTTCGGATCGCGCCCGCCGACGACCGCGTTCGTCGGCGTGGGGGATTCTAGTCACTTCAAGGGGGCTTCAGCGAACAGTTCCGCGCGGTGCTCAGCCCTTGGCGGGGTTCATCCGCGCGGCGAGGGCGGCCTGCGCGTCGGGGGTGCGGAGGACCGATGCGCTGAGCTGCGCGGCGCGTAACAGTTGCGTCTCGTCGAGCGAGTGGTCGAGGGAGTTGAGGAGGTCCTTGGTGGTCGCGAGCGCCTTGGGCCCGCCCGACGCGAGGCGCCAGGCGACGGTGTTGGTCAGGGTGTCGAGATCATCGCGTGAGGGCGCGAGGTGATCGACGAGCCCGATGGCGTGGGCTTCGACCCCGGACATCACGCCGCCCATGAGCATGGCGTGTCGCGCGACGCTCGGGCCGAGTTTGCGGACGACCCAGGGGGCGATGACCGCGGGGCACAGCCCGAGATCGACCTCGGGGAATCCGAGCTTGGCGTCGGCGTGGGAGATCGTGATGTCGCAGACGCAGGTGATCCCGCACCCGCCCCCGATGGCGGCGCCGTTGACGCTCGCGATGACGACCTTGGGGAGCGCGCGGAGCTTGAGGGTGAACCGCGCGAGGGAGGTGAGGAGCTGTTCGCCGAGGGTCTCGTCGCCCGAGAGCTCGATGAGGACGGCCTTGAGGTCCATCCCCGCGCTGAAGGCCTTGCCCGACCCGGTCAGGACGAGGACGTGGGTGTCGGTGCGCGCGAGTTCATCGATGGCGCGGTGCATCGCGTCGAGCAGGTCCATGGAGAGCGCGTTCCGCGCGTCGGCGCGGTTCAGGGTCATCGTGGAGATCGCGTGGTCGTGCGTGAGGGTGACGAGGTCGCTCATGGTGGGGTCCTTATGACCAGAGGGCGCCGAGCATGGCGCGTTCTTCTTCGGAGCCCGCGCCGGAGAGGGATGCGTTCAGCGCGTCGCCCGCGCGGTCGGTGCGCGTCGAGGTGAGTTCGTTGCACAGCGCCTTGGTCGCGCGGACCCCAGTGACGGGTTTGCTCGCGAGGGTCTGCGCGATCGTGCGGGCGCGGTCGTGGGGGTGTTCGTTGAGTTCGTGGACGAGCCCGAGCTCGAGGGCGCGCTGGGCGCGGATGAGGTCGGGGTCCATGAGGAGCGCGCGGGTGGGGCCGTCGGGGATGGAGGCGCTGAGATAGGGCGCGGAGACGGCCGGGGAGACGCCGATCTTGACGACGGGGTACCCGAGTTTGGTCTCGGGGTGCGCGACGACGATGTCCGCGCCCCCGAGCAGGGCGCACCCGCCGGCGACGGCCGCCCCGTGGATCGCGAGGACCACGGGCTGGGGGAGCGCCCGGAGCGCGCGCACGGAGTTCGAGAGCCCGGTGAGGAGGGCGCGGATGGTGTCGCCCGATGGATCGGCGGCGCACATCTTGAGATCGAACCCGGCGCAGAAGGTTGGGCCTGAGCCGCGGAGGACGACGGCGCGGGTGTTGTCGGGAACGGCGTCGATCGCTGCGAGGAGCTGCTCGAGCATGCCCGGGGTCATCGCGTTGCGCTTGTCGGGGCGATCGAGGGTGATCGTGGTGATGGAATCGACCACTTCGGATTGGATCAGTGTGTCGCTCATCCGATCAGTCCTTGCGCGAACTTCGAGGCGCGGTCGAGTTGTTCGATGTCGATGGCGTGGGCGCACCCGGCGCGTTCGATCGCGTGAACGAGGGTGGCGGTCGCGATGTTGCCCGGGGCGCGCTCGCCGTCTTTGGACGCGTAGGGGCACCCCCCGAGCCCCCCCGCGGAGGAATCGAAGGAGCGGACCCCGAGCTCGAGCGCGCGCTGGGCGCACGCGCCGGCGTTGCCGAAGGTGTCGTGGAGGTGGAGGGTGAGGGTGGGGTCCCCGAAGCCGTTGGTGGCGCGCCCGTCGAGTCGGTCGATGACCTCGAGGATGACCTGCTCGATCGTGTCGGGGGTCGCGGCGCCGATGGTGTCGCCGAGGTCGATCTCGTCGGCGCCCAGTTCGAGCAGGCGCGACGCGACGTCCGCGACCTGGATGGGGGAGATGTCGCCGTCGAAGGGGCAGCGGACGACGCAGGAGATGTAGGCACGGGTGCGGAGCCCGTGCTCCTTGGCTCGGGGGATGAGGGGCGCGAAGCGTTTGAGGGTTTCCTCGATCGTCGCGTTGGTGTTCCTCAGCGCGAAGCCCTCGGAGGCGCTGGTGAACACCGAGACCTTGTCGATGAGGCGTTCGACGCCGTGGTCCTGGCGTGCGGATCGGTTGACGGTCAGCGCCGCGTCGAGCCCCTGCTCGTTGGGGACGAGCGCTGAATACAGCACGTTGTCGGGCTTGGCGGGCGCGAGGGTCGCGAAGAGGTGGTCGGCGTCGGCGAGCTGGGGGACCCACTTGGGCGAGACGAACGACGAGACCTCGACTTCGTCGACGCCCGTGTCCTGCACGAGCGCGACGAGCTTGGCCTTGGTGGGGGTGTCGATGATCGCGCGCTCGGCCTGAAGGCCGTCACGCGGGGCGACGTCCGTGATGCGGACCGTGCGGGTGTTCACTGCCCGCCCGTTTCCGGCTCGGGCTCGGGCGCGGGCTGCTCGGTCGATTCGGTGTTCTCCTCGTTGGTCGCCTCGGGATCGGGCACGTCGGTGTCGCCCGAGAAGTTGAGGAAGGGGATGGTCGAGTCGATGTTGCTGATGGTCTTGCGCAGCGAGGTGAGCGATTCGCTCACGGACTTGAGGTCCGCTTCGACCTGCTCGATGCTCGTGTCCATCGACGCGAGGTTGGCGTTGATCTGGACGAGCTGGGCGTCGATGCTCTCGAGCTGGGCCTCGATGAGGGTGAGGTTGTCGTTGATGGGGGGGAGGAGCCGGTCGAGCTGTTTCTCGAGGTCCGCGAGCAGCTCGTTGGCGCGTTCGACCTTGGCGAAGTTCTCGTCGATCGCTTCGAGCTTCTCGTTGGAGAGCGCGATCTGGTCGTGGATGTCCTGGACGATGCAGCCCTGGAGGAGCAACGTTGCGCCGATCGCACCGAGGATTGAGGTGATTCGTTTCGGGTTCATCTCTGTCGCTCCTTGGTCGGCCTGCTCGTGATTGTTGGCGCGTCAGGTCTGGAGCACGCCCGTCTTGAACTCGCGGTCCCAGTCCCACCCGAGGGTGGCATCGAGGGCCGCGATGAGTTCGTCGCGGGTTTTGTGGGGCTGAATGATCCGGTCGACCCATCCCCGGGCCGCCCCGTGGCGGATGTCCTGCTGCTCGTTGTAGGACTGGGCGACGGCGTCCAAGATCGCCTTGTGGGTCGCGTCGTCGATCTCTTCGCCCTTGCGTGCGCGGGAGCGCTCCTCGATCATCGCGAGGGTCCCGGTCGCGGAGCTCGCGCCCATGACGGCGCATTTGGAGCCCGGCCAGGCGAAACTGATGAACTGGTCGAACGCGCGCCCGCACATCGCGTAGTTCCCCGCGCCGAAGGACCCGCCCATGACGACGACGATCTTGGGGACGACGCAGTTGCTCATCGCGTTGACCATCTTCGCGCCGGCGCGGATGATCCCGCCCTGCTCGGAGTCGCGCCCGACCATGAAGCCCGTGGTGTCGTGCAAGAACACCAACGGGACCTTCCGCTGGTTGCAGTCCATGATGAACCGGGCCGCCTTGTCCGCGCTGTCGTCGTAGATGACCCGCGGCATGCGCGTCGCCTTGCCGGGGCCCGCCTTGCCCCCCGCGGTGACGGCCTGGGTCAGCTTGCCCTGGTTCGCGACGATCCCGACGGGGTGGCCCCCGATGGTGGCGTACCCGCAGACGAGGGATTGGCCGTATTCGGATTTGTACTCGTCGAAATCGGGCGCGAGGGTCTGGGCGTCGCCCTCGGGCTTGGCGCCCGTGTCGACGAGGCACGCGATGACGTCCTTGACGTCGTACTGCTGGCCCGGTTTGTCCGTGAAGACGTCGTAGATGTCCTGGGGGTCGCGGTGGGGGCGCTGGCGCTCGCGCTCCGCGGGGTCGATGGGCGCTTCACGCGCGGGGTACTTGGCGACGAGGGATCGGAGGCGCGCGATGCACGCGTCGTCGTCGGGCTCGCGGAAGTCGATGGTCCCGGAGATCTGCGCGTGCATCTGCGCGCCGCCGAGTTCTTCGTCGGAGACGTCCTGCCCGATCGCGGCTTTGACGAGCGCCTGTCCGGCGAGGTAGAGCCCCGAGCCCTCGGTCATCAGGAGCGTGTCGCACAGGACCGGAAGGTACCCGCCCCCCGCGACACAGAACCCCATGATCGCGGCGATCTGCGGGATCCCTTCGGCGCTGATGACGGCGTTGTTGCGGAAGATGCGCCCGAAGTCGTCGGTGTCGGGGAAGACGTCCTCCTGGAGGGGGAGGAAGACCCCCGCGCTGTCGACGAGGTAGAGGAGCGGGAGACGCGCCATGTGCGCGATGGTCTGGGCGCGGATGATCTTCTTGCACGTCATCGGGAAGAACGCGCCCGCTTTCACGGTCGCGTCGTTGGCGATGATCATGTGCTTGACGCCCTGGACGTCCCCGATCCCCGTGACGACCCCCGCGCCGGGCGCGCCGCCGTGCTCGGTGTACATGCCGTAGGCGGCCCAGAGCCCGAGCTCCTGGAAGGCCGAGCCCTTGTCGACGAGCTTCTCGATGCGCTCGCGCGCGGTGAGCCGGTTCTTCTCGTGCTGGCGCTCGATCGCCTTGGGCCCTCCCCCTTGCCTGATCCGGGCTTCGATCTCGAGGAACTCGGAGGTGACGGATCTGAGCGTTGTCGGCGCGTCGGTCGGCATGGGCGGGTCGTCTCGTGCGGGGCGTGATCGGTGAACCCAAGGGTATGTGCAACACGGGCGGGACGCTCGTGTAGACTGGGGTCATGAGCACCAATCCCCGATCGATCGCGTTTGTCCTTGTCGCCGTGTTCCTTGCGCTTGTCGCCCGCCCCGCGTTCGCGCAGGACGAAGAGGAATCGAAGCAGGATCCGTCCTCGTTCGTGACGTTCCCCAAGGAGCCCTCGGTGACGTACCACAGCGTCGAGATCGACGGGCAGGCCGTCCACTATCAGGCGACGGCCGGGACGATCACGCTCGCCCGAAACGACGACAACGAGCCCACGGCCCGGATGTTCTTCATCTCGTACCGAGTGATGGACGGGGCATTGGGGGAGGGCGAGGAGCCCTCGTTCCCCGACCCGTACACGCGCCCGATCACCTTCTCGTTCAACGGCGGCCCGGGCTCGTCGAGCGTGTGGCTCCACCTGGGCGTGTTCGGTCCCAAGCGCGTCGCGCCCGTCGACGAGTTCGGGAACCCGGGGCCCCCGCCGCACATGGTGATCGACAACGAGTACTCGCTGCTGGACCAGTCGGACTTTGTGTTCATCGACCCCGTCTCGACGGGGTTCTCCCGCGCCGAGGAGGGGACGAGCCCGAAGGACTTCCACGGGGTCAACGAGGACATCCGCTCGGTCGCGGAGTTCATCCGGATCTTCCTGGGGCGCGACAACCGGTGGGCGTCCCCGAAGTACATCGCGGGCGAGTCGTACGGGACGACCCGGGCCGCGGGGCTCGCCGACGAGCTCCACGGGACCCACGGGATCTCGCTCAACGGGGTGATGCTCGTGAGCTCGATCCTGAACTTCGGGACCGCGCGCTTCGACGTGGGCAACGACCTGCCCTACCCCCTGTTCCTCCCCTCCTTCGCGGCGACGGCGCACTACCACGGGAAGCTCTCGTCCAGGTACCAGAACATGGAGCTCGAGGAGTTTCTCGAGGAGGTTGAAGAGTTCGCGATGACGGACTACACCCTCGCGCTCATGCAGGGGGATCGCTTGAGCGACAAGGAGCGCGCGGCCGTCGCGGAGAAGCTCTCGGGGTACCTCGGGATCGACGAGGAGTACATCGAGGACGTGAACCTGCGCGTGAACATGCCCCGGTTCCCCAAGGAGCTCCTGCGCGACGAGGGGTACACGGTGGGGCGTTTCGATTCGCGTTTCAAGGGGCGCGACCGGGAGGACGAGGGGCAGTCGCACGAGTACGACCCGTCGTACGCCGCGATCCGCTCGATCTACACCGAGTCGATGAACGACTACCTCCGGCGCGGGCTCGGGTACGAGAGCGACATGCGCTACGAGATCCTGACCAACGTCTGGCCGTGGTCCTTCCGCGGGGTGGGCGACAACCAGTACCTGAACATCGCCGAGCGTCTGCGGGGCGTGATGCACGAGATCCCGAGCATGCGGGTGTACATCGCGAGCGGGTACTACGACCTCGCGACCCCGTATTTCGCGACGGACTGGACGGTGGACCACATGTTCCTGCGCCCCGAGATCCGCGAGAACGTGGAGACCCACTACTACGAGGCGGGTCACATGATGTACATGCGCGAGACCCAGCTCGACAAGATGCGCGAGGATCTGGTCGGGTTCTACGCGAAGCGCGGGTCGCGCTGAGACCCGGTCTCATTTCGGTTTCTTGCCGCGGATCCGAAAGACGGAGTTTGAAGTCCGCAATACAATGGCGTTGGTCTTCTCATTCACGAAAGGAGCGACGTCATGGGCTTGCCTCCGATCCCTCCGTTCGAGGGTCTCCATCCGATCGTGGTGCATTTCCCGATCGGGATCCTCCTCATCGCTTGGCTCCCCATGCTCATCGCGCTCGCGGACAAGAAGCGCCGGCACGCGTGGTTCGCATCCGCGGCGATGCTCCTGATCGTCGGGACCCTCGGCGCGTTCGCCGCGGTCCTTACGGGCGAAGCGACCGAGGACATCGTGGGCGCATCGTCGCAGGTCATCCATGACGCGATCCACGAGCACGAGGAAGCGGCGGAGCTCGCGCGGAACCTGTTCATCGCGGCGACGCTCGTGTTCCTCGTCGTCTGGGGGGTGGGCGCGAAGATCAACGAGAAGAAGCGTGCGATGGTCGGGATCGTGGGCGGCGTGCTCGTCGTCGGGGTCTACGGATTCGCCGCCGTCGCGCTGATGAACGCCGGGCACCTCGGCGGGGTGCTCGTGCATCAGCACGGGATCCACGCGCCGCTGGGCTCAGCGACCGTTCCCGCACCGTCGGGCAACGCGACGCCACCCGCGGCGCACGACGAGGACGACGACTGAGGGCTGCGAGAAGTTTCTTTGCTCATCGGATGGGGGGAAACGGGATTTTTTCGGTCCCGAACCTGTTCCTGACATTGACAGGGTGTTCGGGGTTTGATATCTTCATCCCGCCGGGCCCGCGCACGACGCCGCCCCCGGCCGGGACGGCTCGTGGGATGGACCTCACACCGACCGATCCGCGTCGATCCCCGCGTGCCCGCACGGCTGCGGATCCGGGTTGTGGACGAAGCGTCCAGGCCCGATCCAACAGCGCCCGAGGCCCCACGTGGTAAGCCCAGAAAGGGCATGACATCATGGCAAAGACCAAAGCCAAGAGCGCTGTCGAAGTCGCCGCACCCGAGACCGATCCCCAGAAGAAGCAAGCCCTCGACCGCGCGCTGGCGCAGATCGACAAGGCCTTCGGGAAGGGTTCGATCATGCGTCTGGACGAGGACGCGTACAACAACGTCCCGGGGATCTCGACCGGGGCGCTGAGTCTGGACCTGGCGCTGGGGGGCAAGGGGATCCCGAGGGGGCGCATCGTCGAGATCTTCGGGCCGGAATCATCGGGTAAGACGACGCTCGCGCTCACGACCCTGGCGCACGCGCAGAAAGCGGGGGGGGTCGCGGCCTTCATCGACGCGGAACACGCGCTCGATCCGTCCTGGGCGCGCAAGATCGGGGTCAACATCGACGACATGCTCGTCTCCCAGCCCGACACGGGCGAGCAGGCGCTCGAGATCTGCGAGCTCCTCGTCCGCTCCAACGCCGTCGACGTGATCGTGATCGACTCCGTGGCGGCCCTGATCCCCCGCGCGGAGATCGAGGGCGACATGGGCGATTCCGTTGTCGGTCTCCAGGCGCGCCTGATGTCCCAGGCGATGCGCAAGCTCACGGGCGTCATCGCGCGTTCGAGCTGCACGGTCATCTTCATCAACCAGATCCGCGAGAAGATCGGCGTCATGTTCGGGTCCCCCGAGACCACCCCGGGCGGTCGGGCGCTCAAGTTCTACTCGTCCGTGCGCCTCGACATCCGGCGCACCGGGTCGATCAAGGTCGGGGACGAAGCGGTGGGGAACCACGTGCGTGTCCGGGTCGTGAAGAACAAGGTCGCGCCTCCGTTCCGCCAGGCGGAGTTCGACATCATGTTCAACGAGGGGATCTCGATCACGGGCGACCTCCTGGACATGGCCGTCGAGGACAAGGTCGTCGACAAGTCCGGCGCGTGGTACTCCTACGGCGAGGTCCGTCTGGGTCAGGGGCGCGAGAACTCCAAGGACTACCTCCGCGACAACCCCGATCTCTTCAAGGAGATCCGCGAGGGCGTGCTCGACGCGCGACTCCCGAACCGCAAGAAGGCGCCCGCCGCCGTCGCGGTCGAGGACGAGTCGGAGCAGCCCGAGTTCGCCGAGGCCTGATCGGGCTGCGTCCTGATCGGGCTCAGGGCGGATCGTCGGGGCTTGCCAACGGCGCGAGGGAGGTCAATGATCTCCCCCTGCCGCGGATGTGGCGGAATTGGCAGACGCGCTAGGTTCAGGTCCTAGTGGGGGTAAAACCCCGTGGAGGTTCGAGCCCTCTCATCCGCATTGAACGATCGTGAAACGGAGCCCCTTCGGGCTCCGTTTTTCGTGCGCGGCCCCGTGGGTGCGAACAGAAAGACAAAGGAACCGCCCGGCGAACGCACGGGCGGCTCCGAAGTGGAAACGGGATGGGTCCGGGCGGATTACTCCGTGTCGGTCTCGACGTTCACGAAGGTCGAGAGGTCGCCGCTCAGGGGGTTGTCGTTCGTCAGGGGGACGATCGACTGGTAGGTGGGCACCTCGGTGGGCATCGCGAGGCGCGAGTCCCAGTTGCGCTGCGCGGTGAGCGAGAACGACTTGGCCGTCGTGTTCAGACGCTCGAGCGCCGCCAGCGACAGCTCGGAGTAGGTCTGGGCCTGGGCCTGGGCGATCTCGGTGCGCGCGATCTGGTCCTGCGAGCTCGCGTAGAGCTCCGCGTAGGCGCGGTTGCGGTCCGACTGGGTCATCGCGACCCGGTGGTCGAAGCGCGAGCGGACACCCGCGTCGCGCGCGTCGGCGACGGCGAACTCGCGCTCGGCGCCCGCCAGGGCGATCGCGTGGTCCGCGTTGATCGAGCCGCGGGCCGCGATGTCCTGCGCCTGACGCAGCGCGAGCTCCTTGTCCGCTTCCGCGTACAGACGGGTGACGGCGGCGTCACGCTTGAGGTGACCCGCCTGCGCCACGCGCTGCATGTAGGAGATGTCCGCGTCGGCCTGCTGGCGAGACGCGATGTGGCGCGCGGTCAGCTCGGAGGTGTTGGCGATCGAGATGCGCTCGAACGCGTCGGCCATCGCGATCCCTTCGTTGTAGTTCGCTTCCGCGATCGCGATGTAGGACTTGGTCGCCTGGTCCAGACGCGCGAGCTCCGCGTCGAGGATCTTGCGGGCGCCGTTGATCTCCTCGTTCATCTGGGCGACGACGGCACGCTGGGACTGCTCGAGCGAGGACGCCTCGGCGAGGAGCTGGGCGCTCTTGGCTTCGCCGCGACGCTGGGCGGCGTCACGCTGGACCTTGAGCGACGCGATCTTGGACTCGCCGATCCGGGCGGTCGCGTCCGCCTGGGCGAAGAGCTGCTTGACCTGCGCGGCGCGCTTCTTGTCGAGCGTGCTCGCGTTGCCGCGGAGGGTCTCGATGGTCGCGAGGATCTCGGTGCGTCCCGATTCGGCCTCGACCAGGGCGCGGGAGAGCTCGGTCTCCGCGGCCGCGATCATCGAGTCGGCGCGGGTGATGAGGCGCGAGACCTCGGCGTCGGACTTCTGCTTGTACGCGTTGACGCCCGCGATCGCGGTGTTGAACTCGGACTGCTTGCCGTTCCACCAGTCCTGGAACTTGGCCATCTCCGCGTCGCGCGCCGCGACGGCCTTGAGGCGCTGGGCGTCCGCGTCGCGGCGGATCTTGCTCGCCTTGGCGAGCTCGATCTTGAAGTTCGCGACCCGGTCCGGATCGACATGCACGGGCTTGGCGTCCGCGGTCTTGAACGCGGGGACCACGTCGCCCGAAGCGGCGCCCGCGGGGCGCTCCTCGGAGTTCGACGGGATCTCGACCGAGCCCTTCTTGGCCTGGGCGGCGAACTCCTTGGCGTACTCCGCCTGGATCCGACGCGCCTCGGCGAGGGCTTCCGCTTCGATCTTGGCGAGCTCGGCTTCGCTCATCGCCTGGTCGTGCTCCGCCTGCTTGACGAGCGCCGCGACGCGCGCATCGGTCTCCGCCTTGACGAAGGCGCTGCGCGCGGTGTGCTCCACGTGATCGGCGCGGGCGAGGGAGAAATCGACGTCCGCGAGCGCGTTGGAGTAGTGCCCCGCGATCCAGTTGCGGGCTTCCTCGTACGAGGTCTTCGCGGACTCGAGGGCGGCGTTGGCGTCGCTCGTCTTGCGCTCGATCTCGGCGCGGTCACGCGTCGCACGCTCCTCGGCCTGCATGCGCATGTCCTCGGCGCTGGCGAGCGAGGTCTCGTAGTTCACCTGCGCCGCTTCGGCTTCGAGCTTGTAGTTCGCGTCAGCATCGGACGCTTCGAACTGGTCGGCCTTGGCGCCGAGGGTCGCGATCTCGGAGGAGAACTCCGAATCGAGCGATTCGGCACGCTGACGGAGCTCGGCGACGGTCGCCTGGGTCTGCTCGGACGTCGTCGAGATGAGCTGGTTGATGTTGGCGACTTCCGCGGCCGTCTGCTGCGCCACGGCGCTCGCCTGGGAGCGCAGGGTCTGGACCTTCTCGACGGCGCGGTCCTCGGTGAGCTCCGCGGTCTTGACCATCCCGGAGATCTCGGCCTGGCCACGCTCCTGGACGGCCTGGTAGGTCGCGAGCATCCGGTCGTGCTCCGCGAGCGAGTCCGCCCAGTCGCGCTCGGACTTGGTGCGCATGCGCTCGATCTCGGCCTGCCATTCGGAGACGGAAGCGCTCAGGAAGCGCTCCTGGCGCTGGAACTCCGCGTCGGCTTCGACGCCGCGCGCCTGGATCCGGGTCTGCATCTCGTCGAGGCGCGCGTTGTAGATCGATTCGGTCTTGGCGGCGTCGGCGTAGCCCGTGTCGCGCGAGACGAACCCGTCCTGGAGGTCCGCGTCCGCGCCGGCGAGGGCTTCGGTGTAGTTCGCGTCCGCGCCGACCTGCATCGACTGGGCGAAGGCGCGCTGGTACTGGATCTCGGCGGCGTTCTCACGCGCCTCGGAGACCCACTGCTGGGGGAGCTCGAACTCGGATCCCTCGGACACGTAGTCCGAGCCCGAGTACGGGCTCTGCGCCTGCGACGGGTCGATCGCGACGTTCGCGAGCGACGCCTTGCCCTGGGCGGAGAACTCGGCGTTCTTGCTCGAGGGTCTGAAGTGGTTCTCCGAGCGGACGGTCGTGGTCTCGCCGCAACCGGTCAGACCGGCGGCGAGCACGAGCGCGAGCGGAGAAAGTACGGTCATGACGCGGCGCGTCCTGGATTCGTTGCGGGTGTTGGTGGGCACGGCGTGGTCCTCGATGCGTTGGGATTCCCTGGGTGGCGCGACACGTCCGCGCCCATGTCGGGGTCATCGGCGCCGTAGAGTGGTCAATCGACCGGGACTGTCCGGACCCGGGTTCGTCCGGTACCGATCGATGGGTCTGTGCCGGGAGCACGCCCGAGAATATGGGGTCTTCACAGATTCCAAACAGGATCGACGGGTCGGGAGTTCGACGCAGGAGCACAGGGATGGGATTGCTGTTCTCGGGGATCGACGAAGCGGGCTACGGCCCCATGCTCGGGCCGCTCTGCGTCGGGTGCGCCTCGATCACCGTCGAGGACTGGGACCCGAGCACCCGCGCGCCGGATCTCTGGACACTCCTGAGCGATCATGTCGCGCGATCCCGCAAGGACGCGAACGGGCGCTTCGTCTACGCGGATTCCAAAGCCCTCAAGGGCCCGAACTCGAGTGTCAGGACCCACCCGCTCGCGCACCTGGAGCGCGGGGTCCTCGCGATGCTCGGGACCCGCGGATCCATCCCCGAGACGGACACGGACCTCTACGCGCTCCTCGGGGTCCAGACCGAGGACGCGCCGTGGTTCGGGGGGGAACCGATCACGCTCCCGGTGGGCAACGACCTCGGGCTCCTTAAGATCGACACCGCCGGTCTCCGGGGCGCGATGGCGAGCAAGGGCGTCGCGCTCGGCTCGATCCGGGTGGGCGCGATGGGGGTCGGGCGCTTCAACGCGCTGGTTCGGGAGCACGGCACCAAGGCCGCGACGACGAGCGTGATGCTCGTGGAACATCTCACGCGAGTCCGGAGCACCCCGGGCGTGACGCACACGCGCGTCGCGATCGATCGGCAGAGCGGGCGCACCCACTACGCGCGCCTCCTCTCGCGCGTCTGGAGCTCGATCGAGACCCTCGAGGAGTCCCCCAGGGCGAGCCGGTACGGGATCGGCGACGAGCTCGGGATCGTGCTCATCTCCAAGGCGGAGGACGCGTACTTCCCCGTCGCGCTCGCGTCGATGAGCGCCAAGTACGTGCGCGAGCTCATGATGATGCGGTTCAACCGGTACTTCGCGTCTCGGGACGCGTCGCTCAAACCGACCGCGGGGTACGTTCAGGACGCGCGCCGATGGCTCCGCGACGCGAGCGCCCTCATCGAGGGGGTCGATCGCGCCATCCTCATCCGCGACGCGTGAGCGGGCCGTACGATCGTCCGATGAACCCCGACCGCTCCATCCTCGACCGCGCCGCCCGGGCCGCGATCCGCGCGTTCGGGGAGACGGCCCCGAACCCCATGGTCGGCGCGGTGATCGTCAAGGACGGGCGCGTGCTGTCCATCGGGCACCACACGAGGTTCGGCGAGCTCCACGCGGAGCGCGAAGCGATCGCGCGCGCGAGGACCCACGGGCACGACGTCCGCGGCGCGACCATCTACTGCACGCTCGAGCCCTGCTGCCATCACGGGAAGCAGCCCCCCTGCACCGACGCGATCATCGAAGCGGGGATCGCGCGGGTCGTCGCGGCCCGCCCCGACCCGGGTCAGGAGTCCGGGGGCGGCAAGGAGATCCTCGAACGCGCCGGGCTCGACTGCGTGTTCACGGACGCGTCGGACCTCGCGATCGCGATCTCCGACCCGTTCGTCCACACGAGTCTGACCGGGCTCCCGTGGGTGATCGCGAAGTGGGCGCAGACCATCGACGGGCGCGTCGCGACGCGCACGGGGGAGAGCCGGTGGATCACCGCGCCCGACACCCGCCGGCGCGTGCACCGGCTCCGCGCGTGCGTCGACGCGGTCGTCGTCGGGATCGGGACGGCCCTCCACGACGACCCCGTGCTCACGCCGCGGGGTGTCCGGAGGGTCCGCCGGGCACCGATCCGGGTCGTGCTCGACACGAACGGGCGCTTCGATCCGGATTCGAAGCTCGCGCATAGCGCCAAAGAGCACCGAACGATCGTGTGCACCGCGGCGCCCGAGAAGATCAGTTCGCCGGATGTGGAAGCGGTCCTGTGCGAGCGCGACGGCGACCGGCTGGACCTCCGGCGCACGTTCCGGATGCTCCGCGAGCGCTTCGGGATCACGATCGCGCTCGTCGAGCCGGGCCCGACCCTCCTGGGCGCGCTGCTCGGCGCGCAGCTCGTCGACGACGCGCTCGTGCACCTCGCGCCCGGGATCATGGGCGACGACCTCGCCCGCGCGTGCGCGAGCGGGCGCGATGTCGCCGCCTTGTCCGAGATGAACCGGTTCCGCCTGCTGCGCACGAAGCGGATCGGGGACGACCTCGAGCTGCACTACCGCCGACCGGTGTGATTACACCCGCGCAGGGGACCAGAAGACAAGCGACTCGGCGACGACGCACGGCGCGTGCCGCCCCTCCGCCTGGACGCTCAGCTCCGTCCCGGGCGCGGTGTGCGCGTCCTTGAGCATCGCGAAGCAGACCGGGATCGCGCCGAGCATGGGGGAGATGGTCGAACTCGTGACCGCGCCGACGGGGGTCTCGGTGTCCTGGCCGCGCACGTGCACGTGCGCGCCCGCGAAGGGCTGGAGCACCTGCTGCTGCTCCATCGTCACGCGCTGCTCGTCGAGGCGCAGCGCGACCACGCCCTGCTTGCGGATCCCCCGCGCGTGCATCCGCGCGACGACCTCCTGACCCAGGTAGCACCCCTTCGCCAGGTGCACGCGCCGGTCCATGATCCCGGATTCCGCGGGGAGGTTCTCGGGTCCGAAGTCGATGTTAAAGAGCGGGTTCCCCGCTTCGATCCGCGCCGTGTTGATCGCGAGCCACCCCGTCTCGCGCAGGCGCAGCGACGGGTCCGCGTCCGCGGCGTCCATCAGCGCGCCGTGGACCTTGGCCGCGTGCTCGATCGGGACCCCGATCCAGTACCCGATCTCCCCCGTCAGGTCGTCCCGATCCAGGACGACGCCGGTCCCCGCGATCCGGGCCGTCGTGTTCGTGTTGGGCGCGGGGGGCGTGAATCCATTCTCCGCGACGCGTTCGATGACCTTCGCAGCCGTCGGCCCGTGGAGCGAGATCCAGTGCGTCTGGGCGCTCGTATCCGCGATCTCGACGTCCTCCGCGAAGACGTACGCGCCGAGCGATTCGGCGCTCGCCTTGGACAGGTGCCGATCCAGGCGCACGGCCATCGCGCCCTCCTGCTCGATCAGTCGCAGGTCCGCGTCGATCCGTCCCTGACGGTTGAGCCAGAACGACCCGATCGACGCGCCCGGGGTGAGGTCCCCCGTCTTGGCGGTGAGCATGTTGTTGAGGAACCCGAGTCGTTCGGATCCGCTGATCCGGAGCGTCCCCAGGTGGGGCGCGTCGAAGAGCACGCACCCCTTGCGGAGCGCGGCGTATTCCATATCCAGATCGCCGAACGACTCGATCACGCGCGTCGGCGCGTCGTCCGGGCCGTAGACGATGTGGGTGATGTCCTCGGAGACGCGGCGCGGGGTGGTGGGGGACTCGTGGAGCATGAACAGGATCATAGGGAACCGCGCGCGGCGCGTGCGGCCCGGTGCATACCCTTCCGGACGCGCTGTTCTTGTTTGAGCGCGAAACTGAATCACACGGGATCACCGATCCAGCCCCGAAGGAGTCTCACGTGGCGCTCAACACCGACCTGCTCAAACGTCTCTGCGAAACCCCCGGCGTCCCGGGTCGGGAGGAGCGCGTGCGCGCCCTGATCGAGAAGGAAGTCAAAGGCCTCTTCGACGAGATCGAGACCGACGCGATGGGCTCGCTCATCTGCCGTCGCAAGGCGCGCACCGCGAGCGGGTCGGTCCGCAAGTCCGGTGACCCCCGGACCCTCATGCTCCTGTGCCACATGGACGAGATCGGGTTCTACGTCTCGAGCATCGACGAGAACGGGTTCCTCTGGATCAACCCCGCGGGCGGGTTCGACCCGCGCAACCTCTTCTCGCGTCGCGTGCTCGTGTGCGCCAAGGACGGGGACCACAAGGGCGTCATGAACCCCGGTGGGCGTCCGGTCCACATCTCGAGCGCCGAGGACCGCAAGAAGGTCCCCGAGGTCAAGGAGTTCTTCATCGACACGGGGATGACCGCCGCCCAGGTCAACAAGCACTTCCGCGTGGGCGACTACATTGTCATGGACGAGCCCTTCATCGAGATCGGGTCCAAATGCGTGTCCAAGGCGCTCGACAACCGCGTCGCGTGCTGGCTCGGGATCGAGTCGGTCCGCGCGCTGGACAAGGCGAAGTCCGGGCACCCGTGCGACATCGTCGTCGCGTTCACGACCCAGGAGGAAGTCGGGCTCCGCGGCGCCAAGACCTCGTCCTACGCCGTCCGCCCCGATATCGGGATCGGGATCGACGTCACCCTGTCGTGCGACACCCCGGGCGTGCCCAAGAGCGAGTCCGTCACGACCCAGGGCAAGGGCTTCGCGCTCCATATCAAGGACGGGTCGTTCATCTCCGATTACGAGCTGACCGAGCAGATCGAGAAGATCGCGAAAAAGAAGCGCATCCCGTACCAGCGCTCGATCCTCGCCGCGGGCGGGCAGGACGGCGCCGCCGCCCAGCAGGCCGCCGCGGGCGCGAAAGCGGTGGGGGTCACCGTGGGCACGCGCTACATCCACACCGTGACCGAGATGATCGACAAGAAGGACCTCGAAGCGGCGCGCGACGTCCTCGCCGCGGCGATGGGCGAGCTCAAGTAACCCGCCCGGTCATCCCCAAAGCGAATCGCGGCCCGCACGATCGTGCGGGCCGCGGGCGTTTCATCCTTTGCCGCTGCTGGATCAGAGCGCGTGCGAATGGAGCATCCACAGGTCCTTCTCGAGGTTCGCGAGCATCCCGATCACGAGGTCCTCGGTGACCGCGTCGAGGTCCGCGAGCTTCTCCCGCGCGTCGCGGAGGGTCGCGATGGTCTGCTCGAGCAGCGCGGTGCCCAGGGAGATGACCTTCTCGTCGGAGACGAACTCGTCGGGGAGCACCGGGAGCGTCGATTCGGGGAGCGTGCCGCGCTGCCCGACCGCGGGCTGCCCGAGGGTCGCCATGCGTTCGGCCATCTCGTCGGTCGCGAGGCGCGCGTGGTCGATGATGATGTCGAGGAACTCGTGGATCGACTTGAACTTGGGGCCGCGGATGTTCCAGTGCAGCTGCTTCATGTTCAGCGCCAGATCGATGGTCGAAGCGACACAGGACTGGAGGAGCTCGGCTTGCTGCGCGGGGTACTTCGCGTTGGGGATGGTCATCGGGTGGTTCCTGTTGATCGTGCCTGAGGTGCGTTCTTTCATGGTTGTCATACCATGATATACGCGAGGACCCACCCGCCCGATTCGGCGGGGCCGCACTATGAAAGACCGTTCATCGTGCGCAGAAAAGCACCCGTGCTCGCGTCCCTGCGCCCACGGGTGCCGTTCGTCCGATCGGTCGGATTGGATCAGTGGATGATGTTCGTGGCGCGTTCGATCGCTTCGATCATCGCGCGGACCTGGAAGGGTTTCTTCAGGAACGCGTCGAACCCGGCGGCGGCGAGCCCCTGGGACTGCCCGTCCGTGAGCTTCCCGGACATCGCGATCAGGCGCGTCATCTGCATCGCGTCGCTCGAACGGATCATCGACGCGAGCTCGCGGGGCTCCGCGTCGGTCACGTGGATGTCGATGAGCACGACGTGCGGGCGGAACCGCTCGCACGCCAGACCCGCGCCGAACGCGTTGGACGCGACCTGCGAGTCGTAGTTCGTCTGCTCGGAGAGCACCCGGCTCAGCACGTCGCTGACCTCCTCATCGGAGTCGACGATCAGGACACGGGTCGTCCCCGTGGTGATCCCGTCCATGGGGATATGGTGCGCCTTCATGAAGCGGTAGAGCTCCGCCACGGGGATGCGCCGGTCCTTGGAACCGGGGATCCGGTACCCCTTGAGCTGGCCCGAATCGAACCACTTGGAGACCGTGCGGGGCGCGACGTTGCAGATCTTCGCAACTTCGCCGGTTGTCAGAACATCCTTTTCGATCGGCATCACTCACCTCGTGTGAACGCAGAAGTGGACCGGAGCAATCCACACGCCCGGTCCGACCCACCATCGGGCCGAATCCCGCGCGCCTTCAGGGGTGTCACCCGATCCGAGCGGAGTTGGGGCAAAATCCCGCTTATCCAGACGAGAGACCCTCCGGAACCCATCTCCCGCCCCCCCGGGCGTTTGAATGACGCGATCGGGTCCGATACAGTGCTCGCTCGCCCGAGAAGGGCGGTGCGCGTGAGCAACACGCTCGCGGGAATGTCCGTATACGATGCTCCCACGAGATGAGGACGAACCGGGAAGCCCCTGGAGAGGGGGACCCCGCGAGCACAGGGCCCGGAGACTGGGCCAGGAACGAAGACCACGAGGAGCGACCTGTGTCGAGATCCAGACGGACCATGTCCACCCTGACCGCGTCCATGACCCTCCTGATCGCCGCCGGCGCGTTGACGCCCGCGACCATCGCGAGCGCCGCGGCCCAGCCGGCGACCAACGAGTTCGAGCAGGAGCGCACCCTCCTCAACGACTTCATCCACTTCGTCAAGATCGCCCGCTTCGACGTCGCCGCGGACCTCGGACGCCAGCTCCTCGACGCCGGGCTCGATCCCGAGCAGTTCGTGGACCTCGTCGAGCAGTCCCGCGAGCTCGACCGGTTCGAGGAAGCCGTCGCCGCCGCGATGCGCGTCCCGGCCCTGGAACCCATCGCCGCGGAGCTCGACGCGCTCTTCCGCAACGGCAAGCTCGAACGCGCCCGCAACCCCGAGGAGATCGCCCGGAACATCGAGCTCCTGACCGGGGGGCTCCGCGCCCGCCAGCTCGGGCGTCAGCGCCTGATCGCCGCCGGCGAATACGCGATGCCCCAGCTCCTCGACGCGTACCTCCAGCAGGACAACCTTGCCCTCAAGGCGCAGGTCCAGCGCCTCCTCGTCGACATGGGGCGCCAGTCCATCACCCCCCTCGTCGCGTCGCTCGACGGGCTCAACGCGACCCGTCAGGAAGCGGTCGTCGAGGTCCTCGGGCTCATCCCGTACCGCACGAGCGTCCCCGCGCTCGTCGACCTCTACCAGCGCACGGGCAACAACGCCGTCCGCCAGGCCTGCGCCCGCTCGATCGCGCGTCTCGGGGGCGACCCGAGCGCGAACGTCTCGGACCTCTACGCCCAGCTCGCGGATTCCTACTACGCCGAGCCCTCGCAGCTCACCAGCTTCCCGGGCGAGGACTACCAGCTCGTCTGGACCTACGACCCGGGTCTGGGGCTCGTCATGACCCCCGTCACGACCCCTGTCTACCACGAAGCCATGGCGATGCGCACCGCGGAGCGATCCCTCAAGCTCGATCCGAGCGACACCGAGACCCTCGCGCTCTGGATCGCGTCCAACTACTCCCGCGCCTTCGACACCCCCGACGCCTACGACAACCCCATGTACACCGAGGACCGGCGCGACGCGGAATACTTCGGGACCGCGTCGGGCCCCGACATCATGCAGCTCGTCCTGCGCCGCGGGATCGACTCGCGCGACACCCCGCTCGTCCGTTCCTCGATCGAAGCCCTCGCGACCACCGCCGGCCCGCGCTCGCTGTGGGGTCAGCCCATCAACGGGCGCTACCCCCTGCTCGAGGCGCTCCGCTACCAGAACCGGCGCGTCCAGTTCGAGTCCGCGCTCGCGCTGGGCAAGGCGCAGCCCCAGGACACCTTCGACGGCGCCGAGCGCGTCATCCCGCTCCTCGCCAGCGCCGTCCGCGACGCGTCGGCGCGCTACGCGATCGTCCTGACCGGGTCCGACCGCGAGTCCTACGACCAGTACCGCTCGCTCCTGGAGCGCGACGGGTTCGAGGTCCTCCCCCCCGCGCCCGAGGGGCTCTCGGGGCTGGGCGCCGCGATCGCCGAAGCGTCCTCGATCGACCTGATCGTCACGGCGCTGGGCTACGACGACACCCTCCTCACCATCGAGAGCGCCCGCAACGACCAGCAGATGAGCGTGACCCCCGTGCTCGCGCTCATGAACGCGGACGAGCTCGAGCCACTCCGCCGCCAGTACCTCAGCGACCAGACCGTCGCGGCGCGCCGCGTCGAGATCTCGAACGCGAACATCGCGACGGCCGTCGATCAGCTCCTCGAAGCCGCGTCGGGCGGCCCGATCACCGAGGACGAAGCCGAGATGTACGCCCAGCGCGCCATCAACGTGCTTCGGAACCTCGCGATCTCCAACAACCGCGTCCTCAACGTCCTCGACGCGTCCACCATCCTCATCGACGTCCTCGAGAGCGTCAGCGGCGACACCATGCTCGACGTCTCCGAGATCCTCTCCTACGTGGACCGAGACACCGCCCAGCAGGCGATCATGGAGCGCGTGATGGATTCCGACGCCGACGAGCGCCTCGCGCTCCTCGGGTTCCTCGGGGATTCGGGCAAACGCTTCGGCAACATGCTCTCGGACCGTCAGATCCGCGCCCTGATCCGCCTGGCGCAGGACGACGACGACGCGCTCGCGACGACCGCCGTCGCCGCGATGGGCGCCCTGGAGATCGAGAACGACCAGCTCCTCCCGCTGATCCTCGCCGAGGAATCCGAGACCCGCTGATCGGATCATCCGAGCCCCGCTCGACCAAACGCCCCGATCACGGGGCGTTTTTCATTGCGTTATCGGCGTTCCCCTTGGTCCGAGATCGCGTGGGTCCGGACCCCCGGCGCCCGCACGACCGGCGCGGGCGGCGCATCCGTACGGATCCACCGCTTCAGAGCGGCACGAACGTGCGAGCGGATCAATCCGATCGCTTGCTCTCCCGATGACTTGTTTGTGATCTTTGGTTCATCCCTGAGCGGCGTGTTGCCGCCGGAGGGTGACATGAACATGTTCGAGTCCGAGGAGGATGGGCTCGGACTCGCCCGCCGGGAATGACACCGCCGGGATGACCAACGGCAGCGTACCCAAGGAGTTCGAACTATGCATGCAGCACGCACCACCGTGGCCAAGGGCTTCACCCTGGTCGAAATCCTGATCGTCGTCGTGATCCTCGGGATCCTCGCGGCGATCGTCGTTCCCCAGTTCACCAACGCCGCCAACGAAGCGCGTGGCGGGAACGTCGCGACCCAGGTCTCGACGATCGAATCCCAGCTCGAGCTCTGGGCCGCCCGCAACGGCGGTGTGTACCCGAACCTCGTCACCGACGGGTGGGGTGACGCGGACACCGCGGACACCATGGTCGGCGAGGACTACCTCAAGGAGATCCCCGTCAACCCCTTCACCGGCTCGAGCTCGGTCGTCGCTTCGACCGCGTTCGACACCGACGCTTCTGTCTTCGAGATCGCCGACTCCACCGATGGCTGGGCCTACGACCGCGCCACGGGCAACATCGTCGCTATCCAGCCGTAACGCCCGGGACTCGTGCCCAACGACACCATGCACCGGGCGGGTTCGGAGACGAACCCGCCCGTCTTCGATGAACCAGGGGACCAATCCGATGAACCTCGCACGCACCGCAACCCGCGCCTTCACCCTCGTCGAGATCCTGATCGTCGTCGTCATCCTCGGGATCCTCGCCGCGATCGTCGTCGCGTCCATGGGGAACTCGACACAGGAAGCGGCCGTGGGGACCACGATCCACGAACTCCACAAACTCGAACGCGCCATCGAGGTCTACCAGGCGCGCCACGAGAACCTGCTCCCGAGCGTCGAAGCCGGGGAAGGCACCTGGGGCGAGCTCATCGGTCGCGAGTACCTCAAGGAAGCGCCCCTGAACCCCTACGTCGGGGGCGCCAACGCCAAGGTCATCGTGATCGCCGACGCGCCCGACACGGCGTACCAGACCTCGCACGGGTGGGTCTACAGCGCCACCACCGGGGAAGTCTGGGCCGGCGGCTTCGACGCCGACGACAACCCGCTCCCCAGGCCCTGATCCATGACTGACACGCTCGGCGTCCGACGATCGGAGGATCATCCCATGACACCGCGACCCACGACGACACCCCGCCCCACCCGGCGCGCCTACACGCTCGTCGAGATGCTCATCGTCGTCACGATCCTCGGGATCGCGGGGACCATGGTCCTCCCGTCCATGCAGTCGCTCGGGGTCCTCCGCACGCAGGCCGCCGTCCGCGCCGTCGTCGCGGACATCACCTACGCCCAGATGGATGCGCTCGGGTACCAGGAGCCCCGCGCCGTCGTCTTCGACGCCGACGCGAACATGTACACCCTGTGCGAGGTCGTCGGCGAGTCCATCGACGTCGAAGCGGACGCGCTCTACGACCCCAAGGGCCCGAACGAGCGCCACCGCCTGCTCCTCGACGAGGAGCGCTTCGGGGGCGCGTTCATCTCCGAAATCTCCCTGAACTCCGGGACCGCGCTCATCTTCGACGAGCAGGGCGCGCCCATCGCCGCGCCCGGATCCACCACCCTCTCCGATGGCGGATCCATCACGATCACCGGCCCGGACTCGCGGTTCCGGATCGATATCGCCGCCTTTACCGGGCGCGTCACCGTCGTGCAGCTCGACTGAGCCCGATCGGTCCCGTTCCATCGCGTCCAACGCAAGTCGCGGGGGTGAATCACCGATCCATCGGGCCGGAGGTCCTCCCATGCGCACCCGTTCCGCGAACCGATTCAACAAGGCGCTCACCGTCATGCTCGGGGTCGGCACCCTCGCCGGGGTGCTGATCTGGGCGAAGCTGCGCCTGGTCACGGACATCCCGCGCACCGTGCTCGCCGAGCCCGAGGACGAAGCGACCCCCACGAACCAGGCCTCGTTGCCGGACTTCACCGAGTCCGAGAACACCGACGCCGCGGACGACACGGACCCCGACACCGACCCCGACACCGACCCCGACGACGAGCGCGACGAGGACGGGTCCACGACCGAGCAGCCCTGATCGCACCCCCCGCGCCGACGCGCGTTCCCGGACCACGCCCGTGAAGCTGGTCGGGTGATTCGTGGGACTTCTCGCGGGGATGGGCAAAGTGGGTCGCCCCGGACGCCGATCGATAGGCAACACAGAGGTCCGCGACGCGGGTGTTTGCCGCGACCGGGACACGATCTTCATCGCACGCACGAGGGTGAACCCCATGAAGCCGAACGATTCCCGCCGCCCGATCCTGACCCGCGCCGTCTCGGGCGTGCTGACCCCCGCGATCGTCATCGCGAGCGTCGCCGGCAGCGCCAGCACCGCGTTCGCCCAGAGCGAGAGCGAGTCCGGCAACTTCGGGCTCCTCCAGGCGTTCTCCCAGCAGGGCGAGCAGCCCCAAAGCGGCGCATCCGACCCCGCGAACCTCGACGACGGATACCAGACCCAGGCGCCCACCACCGAACAAGCGAGCGAGGACGACCTCGCGAACCTCGAGGGCGCCGTCGGGGTGAACGAATACGACCTCGTCGACCTCCACGTCAATAACGAGGACCTCGGGAACATCCTCCAGCTCCTCTCCATCCAGTCCGAACGCAACATCATCTCCTCCAACGCCGTCCAGGCATCCGTCACCGCCGACCTCTACGGCGTCACCTTCTACGAGGCCCTCGACGCGATCCTCCACGTCAACGGGTTCGGCTACATCGAGCGGGGGAACTTCATCTACGTCTACACACGCGAGGAGCTCGAAGCCTTCGAGCAGGCGGCGCGCACCCGCGTCTCGCGCGTCGTGACCCTCGATTACCTCAACGCCGCCGACGCCGCCGAGTTCGCGCGTCAGCTCCTCACCGAGGAAGGGTCGATCACGACCCACGCCGCGACCGAGTCCTTCTCGATCCAGGACGGCGTCCCCGTGGGCGCGGACAACTACGCCTCGACCTCCCAGATCGTCATCCACGACTACGAGGAGAACGTCGAGGAGATCATGGCCCTCATCTCCGAGCTCGACACCAAGCCCGAGCAGGTCCTGATCGAAGCGACCATCCTCCAGACCACCCTCAACGAAGCCAACGCCTTCGGTGTCGACTTCGCCCTCATCAAGAACCTCAACTTCACCGACTTCGTCGGCGACTCCATCGGGGGACCGCTCAACGTCATCGACGGGCTCATCTCGGGCCGCGGCGAAACCGTCGGAGGCACCGCCGTCGACGTCCCCAACAACACCTCCTCCGACGCCGGGGGCGTCCAGTCCAACGCGGGAAACACCTCGGGCCCCGCGACCCTCAAGGCCGGTCTCGTCAACGGCGACGTCGCCGTCTTCATGCGCGTCCTCGACGAAGTGACCGACGTCACCGTCGTGAGCAACCCCAAGATCCTCACCCTCAACCGCCAGCCCGCCCGCGTCCTCGTCGGTACCCGCGTCGGCTACCTCAACACGACCACCACCGAGACTTCCACCACCCAGACCGTCGAGTTCCTCGACGTCGGTACCCAGCTCGCCGTGCGACCCTTCGTCTCCAAGAACGGGGTCATCCGCCTCGAACTCCGCCCCCAGGTCTCGAGCTTCACCCTCCGCGAGATCACGGACAACACGGGCGCCGCCGTCACCATCCCCGACGAGGACACCACGGAAATGACGACCAACGTCATGGTCCGCGACGGGCAGACCGTCGTCCTCGGCGGGCTCTTCACCGAAACGACCACCGCGACCCGACGCCAGGTCCCCCTCCTCGGGGACATCCCCCTCATCGGCGCCGCCTTCAAGGGCCACGACGACTCGACGCGCCGCTCGGAAATCATCTTCCTCATCACCCCCTCGCTCGTCAACGACGCGAACCTCACGCAGGAGGGCGCCGTCGCCGAGGACTACATCGAGCACGCACGCTTCGGCTCGCGCAAGGGGCTCCTCCCCTGGTCGCGTGAGCGCCGCGTGGGGCAGCTCCTCATCGACGCCCGACGCCTCGCCGACGACGGTCAGGTCGAGAAGGCGCTCGCCAAGATCGACCTCGCGCTCCACCTCTACCCCATGTCCACCGACGCCCGCGCCCTCCGCACCGAGCTCACGGGCGACCTCAAGGTCATGCCCAACCGCTCCATGCTCCGCCACATCATCCAGGACGAGCTCATCGTCCCCAACGACGACCGCGTCGTCTACACCAAGAACTTCTTCAGCGCCTGGCTCGACGAGCAGAAGAGCGACTCGAGCGCCGACGAGAACACGCCCGAGCTCGCGGGCTCGAACCCCTCGCCGAGCAACGCCCAGCCCTACCAGCAGGTCGAGCCGACCTTCCTCAGCGACGAGATCGCCCGGGAAAACAACGGCGAGAACTCCGAGATCGAGACCTTCGATCCCGAATCCGCCGAGAACTCCGACGGCGCCATCGCGGAAGTCACCGACACCGGCCCCATGAGCGACGCGTCCACCGACGCCGAGTACGTCGAGATCGTCGAGCCCGGGTTCCTCAGCGACGAGATCGCCATGGAATCCGGCGCGTCCACCGAGTCCTCCGAGCCCCAGTCCTTCGACCAGAACACCAGCGACACCGACTGGGTCATCTCCGAGGTCGACGAGTTCGGCTCCTTCGAGGAATCCCGGTTCGACGAGTTCGCCAACGACAACAGTCTCTTCGCCGGCCCGCTCCAGCAGGACCGGACCTTCACCGACGAGCGGTCCTGGAACACGATCCTCACCCAGGCGCCCCAGGAGCTCTCGAGCCCCGCCGCCGCGAGCGAGCTCTCGCTCCAGGACCCCAACAGCGCCGGGTCGTTCATGAACCTCGAGTACCAGAACGACTACCAGGGCCAGCTCATCGTCGCCCTTCCGGGCGGCGGGGTCTTCCACATAGACTGGCCGCTCTCGATGTCCGACTGGACCCACGCGAGCGGCACCAGCGACCCGGAGCCCGAGCCCGCCAGCAACGAGAACGAATCCACGATCGCGAACATCCCCGCGACCGACGAATAAACCCCAAGCGACCGATCCACACTCAAACGGGTGCGTTCGCCCCGGGAGCCATTCAAACATGCGATCACGCGCCACAGCACTGCTCCTCCTCTCCGGCCTCGCCCTCTCCCTCGGCGCCTGCGCCGGCGGGCACGGCAAGTACACCAAGGAAGGCATCTCCCTCGCCGAGGAGCGGATGAGCTTCATGAAGAGCGCCACCGAATGGGACCTGGCGCGCCAGGCCTTCCTCGCGGGCGACCTCGAGAAAGCCCTCGACAAAGTCAACGGCTCGATCCAGATCAACGACCAGGTCGTCAAGAGCCACGTCCTCAAGGGACGCATCCTCATCGAGATGGGCGAGCTCAGCGGCGCGATCCGCTCGCTCAACGAAGCCGAAGCCATCGACCCCCAGGACCCCGACACCCAGTACTACCTCGGCGTCGTCTTCGAGCGCCTCAACCGCCCCCAGGACGCGCTCGTCCACTTCAAGAACGCGTGCGAGCTCGACGACTACTCCGCGTCCCACGCCGTCGCCGCCGCGGAGATGATGATCGACCTCGATCGGCTCGACGAGGCCCGCTCCTACCTCCTCTCGATCCCCATGGCCAACGACAACGCCGGGATCCGCCAGACCCTCGGGCAGATCGCGCTCATCGAGAACGACACGGCCCTCGCCGAGAAGCACCTGAGCGACGCGCGCCTCCTCGCGCCCGACGACCAGCAGATCCTCGAGCAGCTCGTCCACGCCCAGCTCCTCAACGCCAACTACCGCGAAGCCGAACGCAACCTCGACCTGCTCCTCTCCCGCTTCGACAACAAGGACCGTCGCGACCTCAAGCTCATGCACGCCCAGGCGCTCGTGGGCACAGGCCGACCCGTCGAGGCGCGCACCCTCTACCAGGAGCTCATCTCGGGCAAGCAGGGCCAGAGCGACATTGAATCGTGGGTCGGGCTCGGGCAGACCTCGCTCATGGTCCACGACACGCGCACCGCGCGCCGCGCCGCCTCGCGCATCGTCGCGCTCTCCCCGAACTCCTCCGAGGGCTACGTCCTCTGGGCGATGATCCACCACGACGCCGGCGACATCGAGTCCGCCTCCATCTCGATCAACGACGCGATCGACCGCAACAACACCGACGCCGAGCTCTTCGCCTTCCGCGCGATGATCGAACGCGACATGGGTCATGCCGACCGGGCCCTCGCGAGCGCCAACCGCGCCGCGCAGCTCGACCCGGACAACCCGCAGTATTCGCGCTTCGCGTCCTTCCTCCAGAAGGCCGTCGTCGCGACCGCGCCCGGCGCGGACGAATAAGCAACCGGACTCAACGAACGCGCAGGTCCACGAGCACGGGCTCGGGATTCGCGCGCCCGTTCCAGCGCGACACCGTGGGCTCGACCACCAGGTCCACCGACTGACCCCGCCGCAGCGACTGCGCCCGGTCGAACCAGTCCCACCCGATCACCCGCGCCACGCGCGACCCGTCCGGGTCCTTGACCGACAGCGACAGGTGCCTCGCGCCCTTCCCGAAGGGCGCCGCGTCACGCTCCAGCACCGCGCCCTCGACGAGCACCCGCACCTTCGGGTTCCCCGCGCCGAACGGCCCGATCGACTCGAGCGATTCGATCGAAGGGACATCCAGCTCGTCCACCCCCGCGCCCGTGTCGATCGTCACCCTCCGGACCAGGTCGTCTGGGGTCAGCGCCGCGTTCGCGTGCTCGACCAGCGCGTCCGCGAACGCATCGAAGCACGATGCATCGCACCCGAGCCCCGCCGCCATGTCGTGCCCACCGAAGCTCGTCAGGTGCTCGGCGCACGCGCCGATCGCGCCGTGCAGGTTGTACCCCTCGATCGACCGACCCGATCCCTTGCAGCGCCCCCCCGACCTCGTCATCAGGATCGCGGGGCGCGCGTACCGATCCACCAACCTCGAGCACACGATCCCCACCACCCCCGGATGCCAGTCCTCGTGCGCCAGCACGATCGCGCGCCGATCGTTCCCCGTCATCCCCCGCGCCTCCGCGAGCTCGATCGCCTGCTCCAGGATCCGGCGCTCCATCGCGCGCCGCTCCTCGTTGACCATCGACAACCGGTGCGCCAGCTCCTGCGCCCGCGCCCCCCGCGCCTCGGTCAGCAGCTCCAGCGCCTCCCGCGCGTGCCCCAAGCGACCGATCGCATTCAATCGAGGCGCCAGCCGGAACCCGACGGCCTCCGCATCGATCTTCTCCGATCCCAGCCCCGATGCCTCGATCAGCGCCGACATCCCCTCGATCCGCGTATCCCGCACCATCGACAGCCCGAACCGCGCGATGATCCGGTTCTCGTCCACCAACGGCACCACGTCCGCGATCGTCCCCAGCGCCGCGAGCGCCAGCATCTCCACCAGGTGCCCGCGCATCGCGCTGCTCACCCGGTCCGAACCCTGATCGAGCGTCGCGAGACGCCACGCGAGCTTGAACGCCACACCCGCGCCGCACAGCTCCCCGAACGGGTACCCCGAGTCCGGACGGCGCGGATGCACGACCGCGAACGCGTCGGGCATCGCCCCGATCGTCTCCGGCGGGTTGTGGTGGTCCGTGATGATCAGATCGATCCCCCGTTCCTTCGCGCGGCGAGCGGGCTCGATCGCCGTGATCCCGCAGTCCACGCTCACCACCACCCGCGCACCCTCGTCCGCGAGCTGGTCGATCGACTCCGCGTTGAGCCCGTACCCCTCCTCGACCCGGTGCGGGATGTACGTCCCCACGTCCGCGTTCGGCGCGATCATCCGGAGCGTGTGCACCAGGATCGCGCTCGCCGTCACCCCGTCCACGTCGTAGTCCCCGTAGATCACGACCCGCTCGCCGTCCTTCGCGGCCCGCAAGATCCGCTCCGCCGCGAGGTCCAGGTCCGGGATCAGCGACGGGTCGTGCAGCGCCCCCATGCTCGGGTTCAGGATCGCCCTGATCTCGCCCGGATCCGTCACCCCCCGCGCCGCGAGCACCCGGTCCACGAGCGTCCCGCCCGATCCGCCCCCCCGGATCGTCCACAGGCGCGTCATCCCGCGCATGGTCGTGGTCGCGTCGTGCGTATCGAGCAGCTGCTGGGTCAAGGGACGCTCCATCGTCGCTCGAGGGGAGTGGGGGGGCACACGAGCTCGTGCCGCGGGTCCGGACACGATAGACTCGCTCGTCATGGTCAAACTTACCAGAATCTACACCAGATCGGGAGACGACGGCTCCACCGGGCTTGGGTCCGGCGCCCGCGTCTCCAAGGACGACCCCCGCGTCAGCGCCTACGGCGACGTCGACGAAGCCAACGCCGCCCTCGGGGTCGCCGTCCTCCACGCATCCCCCGAGACCCAGCCCCTCCTCCGCTCGATCCAGCACGACCTCTTCGACGTCGGCGCGGACCTGTGCGTCCCGATCACCAAGGACACCGACCCCTCGACCCAGCTCCGCGTCACCCAGCCCCAGATCGACCGCCTCGAGCGCGCCATCGATTCGTGCAACGAACGCCTCGCCCCGCTCACGAGCTTCGTCCTCCCCGGCGGATCGTCCAGCGCCGCGCACCTCCACGTCGCGCGGACCGTCACCCGGCGCGCCGAACGCACCATCGCGACCCTCCTGCACCTCGACAAGGACGGGACCAACCCCCTCACCCTGACCTACATGAACCGCCTGAGCGACCTCCTCTTCGTGCTCGCGCGGGTCGCGAACAACGACGGGCGCGAGGATGTCCTCTGGGAGCCCGGGAAATCGCGGGATCAGGGCGACGATCCCGCCTGATCCCGCAAACACCGCACCCCGTCCCCGAAAACCTTGGTATGCTCAGGGTCACGCGTCACGACGAGGGGACGCGCCCGTGAGGAGCTCGCGTTCGTGCCCAAGCGCAACCCCAAATCAGGATCCTTCGAGACCTCGGAGTTCCGCCACTCGTTCCACCAGGAGACGAGCTCGCTCCTCCGCCGCCGCCTGATCTGGTTCATCTCCATCTGGGGCGGGCTCGGCGTCCTCGGGCTCGTCGTCATGCTCATCGCGATGCTCGGGGGCAGCACCGCCTCGAGCGTCTACTCCTCCATGGGGGTCAACAGCGCCGTCGCCGTCGGGATCCAGCTCGTCTGGATCCTGTGCTACGTCGCCGTCCTCCTGGTCGTCCTCGAGAAGAACCCCAGCGCCGCCCGCGTCATCAAGTTCTCCATCGGGCTCATCATCCTCGACGGGCTCACCGCGATCGTCATGCGCGCCGCATACCCCCAGTCCATGATGGCGCTGTGGTACTTCGTCTTCTCCCACTTCGTCGCGTGCTGCGTCTTCCCGTGGACCGTCCGACAGGCGGCCGTGCCCATCGTCATCGTCGTCGCCGCCAGCTCCTTCTCGCACCTCGTCTTCGAAGGAACCGGGATCCCGGGCACCATCGTCCTCGCGATCATCACGGTCCTGTGCAACACCCCCGCCCTCTTCATCTCCGGGTTCCGCCACAACCAACGCCTCCAGCGCTCCACCAACAAGTTCCTCTCCCAGCGCTACGGCATGATCCGTCAGGAGCTCGCCTACGCGCGCCAGGTCCACGAAGCCCTCTTCCCCGCCCCCATCACCACAGGGCCCATCCACTTCGTCTACCGATACGAGCCCATGCGCCAGATCGGGGGCGACTACCTCCACGCCCAGATCATCAACACCGACACGAAGGGCCAGGAAACCCTCTCCGTCGTCCTCGTCGACGTCACCGGCCACGGGATCCCCGCCGCCCTCACCGTCAACCGCCTCCACGGCGAGATCGACCTCCGACTCGCCGAACAACCCGACATCGACCCGGGCGAACTCCTCTGCCGACTCAACCGCTACATCCACCTCACCCTCTCGAAACACTCCATCTTCGCGACCGCCATCTGCCTCAAGGTCGTCCCCCACGAGAACAAACTCCTCTACGCCTCCGGCGGGCACCCCCCGTCCTTCATCCGCGGCGTCGACGGTACCCTCCGCGACCTCGACCCCACGACCTTCGTCCTCGGCGCCTGCGCCGAACGCGACTTCGACGCCGGAGAAGTCTCCATCGACTTCTTCCCCGGAGACTCCCTCATCGCCTACACCGACGGCGCGACCGAAGCCCGCGCGATGGACGGCAAAATGCTCCAGATCGAGGGGCTCCGGCGCATCATCGCCGCCGCCCACGAGATGAGCGACGACGACGAATCCGGGCTCCAGGGGCGATGGTCCGAGCGGATCCTCAAGGAAGTCGCGAACCACCGCGGCGGGCTCCCCCCCGAGGACGACACCCTCGCGATCGAGATCTACCGCCCCGTCAAACGCGCCTCCCGCACCGATCAGGTCCACAAAGACCGCAAACCCGCCGAGCACGCCGCCGCGGAGTGACCCCCCACCCCAGATTCAGTCCTTGACGCCCTGGACACGCTCCAGATCCGTGTATTTCTCGAGCGTCGTCGCCAGGTCCACCCCGTTGATGTTCGCCAGCGTCGCGAGCCACGCGAGCACATCCGCGAACTCCTCCTCCAGATTCGCCCGTTCCTCGGGGGTCGGGGGCTTGTTCTTTCGGTTGTTGTTCGCCAGCGCCGTCGCGAGCTCCCCGAACTCCTCCGTCAGGTACAGGAACGTCCCGGCCGTCCCCCGCGCGTTGTCCGACGCGAAGTACCGCTCCCGGATGAGCTCCTGGAACCCACGGACCGTGATCTGCGCTGGGGGGGTCATGGGTCGATCGTAGTCCCGCCCCGACGACCCGAACGCCCCGATCCCAACTCGAGCCCCCGTGCGGGCTTGCCAAGGGGGGGATGGGCGCTAGACTACAGGCCCGTTTGGGAGCGGTCCGGCGCGGTTGCCGGGCCACGAGTTCTGGTCGCCGACCCCGATTGGGTCGGTCAACGGTTGAGACGCTATGCCCACGATCAATCAGCTTGTCCGCAAGCCGCGCAAAACGCCGACGGTCAAATCCAAAGTCCGTGACCTCGACGAGTGTCCGCAGCGCCGCGGCGTGTGCCTGAGCGTCAAGACCACCACCCCCAAAAAGCCGAACTCCGCGCTCCGCAAGATCGCGCGTGTCCGCCTCTCCAACGGCAAGGAAGTCACCGCCTACATCGGCGGCGAAGGACACAACCTCCAGGAGCACTCCATCGTGCTCGTCCGAGGCGGGCGCGTCCGCGACCTCCCCGGTGTCCGCTACCACATCGTCCGCGGCTCCCTCGACACCCTCGGCGTCGAAGACCGCAAGCAGGGACGCTCCAAGTACGGCGCCAAGAAGGCCAAGGGCTAAACGAATCACACACCGTCCGACGCGCGCGCGTCGGCGAAACGTCAGGCAAGTAATCCGGCGCGTCATCCACGCCGGGTGAACTCGAGTCCGAGGGCATCGGACGCTGAGCCAAAGGAGATGACATGGCCGGTCGTATCACCGCATCCGAAACGCAGCTCCGTCCCGATCCCAAGTTCGGGGACAAGGTGCTCTCCAAGTTCATCAACTGCATCATGTACTCGGGTCGCAAGACCTCCGCCGAGCGCTGCGTCTACGACGCCCTCGACGTGATCAAGGGGCGCATGCAGAAGGACCCCATCGACGGGTGCGACAACGAGCTCCACGTCTTCCGCCGCGCCATCGACAACGTCAAGCCCTACGTCGAGGTCCGCTCCAAGCGCATCGGCGGCGCGAACTACCAGGTCCCCATGCAGGTCAAGCCCAACCGCCAGCAGTCGCTCGCGTTCCGCTGGGTCATCAACGCCGCCCGCTCCGAGAAGGGTCGCCCCATGCACATGAAGCTCGCCGACGAGCTCTGGGCCGCCTGCCGGGGTGAAGGCAAGGCCATGACCACCCGCGACCAGACCCACCGCATGGCCGAAGCCAACAAGGCCTTCGCCCACTTCGCCCGCTGATCGATCAGCTCATCACGAATCAAAGAAGACCCGAGCACCGCGCTCGGGTCTTTTCTCATGCCTCCGCGATCACCCGGTGCTCCGCGCAGTCCCACTCCTCCGCGAGCACGCCCCACCCGAGCCGGTCCGTCACCCCGTGATGCGGGACGAAGTAGTCGTCGCGTTGGTGGACCTCCTGGCGCAGACCAAGCCGGCGCGGGAGCGCCGTGGAACGCGCGTTGTCCCCCGAGCAGAAGATCCGGACCCGGCGCAGCCCGAGCCCGCCCCGGTCCCGCGCCCTGAAGATCGCCGAGAGCCAGATCCGGACCGCCTCGCTCGCGAGCCCCTCGCCCTGCCGATCATGCCGAACCCAATACCCGATCTCGCACGACGCGCTGTCGCGACGCAGGTCATGCAGCCCCGTGCTCCCGAGGATCTCCCCGCTGGATCGTTCGACGATCGCCAGCCCCACGCCGTCCGCCGTCAGCGGCTTGGCGGCCTTGAGCACCTGCCCCGAAAGGTAGTTCGTCGTCTGCGCGAGCGAACGATGATCCGTCCGCGCCCAGGGCATCCAGGGCAGCAGGTGCTCTCGTGATCGGTTGACGATCTCGTACACGCTCGCGCAGTCGTCGAGCGTCCACGGGCGCACCACCACCCGCTCGCCGACGATCGCGTCCGGGAAGCGCTCCGGGTCCGTCCACGCATACCCCTGATCCGGGAACTCGGGTTCGTTGTGACACCGCGCCATGACCCGAGCATACCCGCTCTAGACTTCCCCGTGAGCCCCGACCCCCACAACGAACGCTACACCCGCCAGACCCGCGCCCGCGCCATCGGACCCGAAGGACAAGCCAAGCTCGCCACGTCCCACGCCCTCATCGTCGGCGTCGGAGCGCTCGGCTGCGTCAGCGCCGACCTCCTCACCCGTGCCGGCGTCGGGCAACTCACCATTATCGACCGCGACCTCGTCGAACGCACCAACCTCCACCGCCAACCCCTCTTCACCGACCAGGACGCGATCGAACGCATCCCCAAGGCGATCGCCGCCAAAGCGCGGCTCAACGCCGCCAACCCCGACGTCACCATCCACGCCCACATCGCCGATTTCTCGCCGTCGAACGCCGAAGACCTCATCGAGCACACCTGGGACCTCCCGGGCGTCCTCATCGACGGCACCGACAACTTCGAAACCCGCTACCTCATCAACGACTGCGCCGTCAAACTCGGGATCCCCTACATCTACGGGGGCGCGATCGCCAGCGCCGGATCCGTCGCCGCCTTCCTCCCCTCCGACGGCCCGTGCCTCCGCTGCCTCCACCCCGACCCCCCCGCGCCGGGTTCTCAACCCACGTGCGAGACCGCCGGGGTCGTCAACGCCGTCTCCTCGCTCGTCGCCAGCGCCCAAGCCGCCGAAGCCCTCAAGGTCCTCATGGGTCAGACGGACAAGGTCCTCCGCTCCATGCTCCACTTCGACCTCTGGGAAGGCACCCGCACCCGGATCGACCTCACCAACGCGCGCGACCCCTCCTGCGTCTGCTGTACTCAAAAGCGCTTCGAGTTCCTCGACACCCCGAGCCGAGAACCCCAGGCCCTCTGCGGCCGAAACGCCGTCCAGATCGCGCCCGGAACGACCACCACGATTGATCTGACGCGCCTCGCGAGCACGATGGGGAGCGCAACCGACGTCCAGATCATGGAGTACATGGTCCGCGCCCCGATCGACCACGCCGGGCAGATCCTCGAGCTCACCTGCTTCGCCGACGGCCGCGCCATCATCGAGGGGACCTGCGATCCGGCCGTCGCGCGGAGTGTCTATGCTCGCTATATCGGTTCCTGACCATATGTTCAGAAACCGCCGCACGAACCACACCCACAGGAGACCCGAGATGACCACCACGACCACCCCCCTCGCGGAGCAGCTCACCTACAGCTTCGCCCGCCTGATCGAGTTGTCCAAAGCCATGCTCAAGGATGTCGACCCCAAGACCTGCGCGAGCTTCCCGCACTTCGGGGACACCGTCGTCAACACGAACCACCCCGTCTTCATCTACGGGCATCTCTCGATCTACCCCGCCTTCCTCCTCCAGATCCTCGGGCAGGACACCTCCAAGATCGCGATCCCCGACGGATACGAGGACCTCTTCAAGCACGGCGCCGAGTGTGTCGACGACCCGGACTTCAAGACCTACCCCACGATGGACGAGGTCGTCGCGTACTTCACCAAAGCCCACGAATACGCGCGCGACGTCATCCGCACCCTCCCCGACTCGCTCATCACCGACACCGTCGCCGACGAGCAGCGCCGCGAGTTCCTCGGGAACAACGCCAACGCGATCTCCTTCATGCTCTACGGGCACTACATGTTCCACATGGGACAGATGAGCGCCTGGCGCCGCTGCATGGGTCTCGGGCACGCGATGCCCAGCGCCTGAGCGAGCTCAACCCCGCACGAACGGGTTCGTCTTCATCTCGCGCCCGACCTGGGTCGCGGGGCCGTGCCCCGGGTAGCACACCGTGTCCGGATCGAGCGTGTAGAGCTGCTCTCGGATCGACGTCTCGAGCGTGGCGAAGTCCCCGCCCGGGAGATCCGTGCGCCCGATCGACCCGTTGAACAGCGTGTCCCCCACGAGCGCCTGCTTCGACCCCGCGTGCATCAGCGACACGCTCCCCGGCGAGTGCCCGGGGGTGTGACGCACCCCGAACGCCATCCCGTCGAGCTCCAGCGTGTCCCCGTGCCCGATGAACCGGTCCGCGTCGGGCGCGGTGATATTGAGCCCGATCGCCGCCGACACGTTGAGCACCGGGTCGCTGAGCCACGAACGCTCCGCCTCGTGCATCACGATCGGCGCATCCGGGAACCGCTTCCGCGCCTCGAAAAGCCCCGCGATGTGGTCCGCGTGCGCGTGGGTCAGCACGATCAGCTCGATCTCAAGCCCCTGCGCCTGCGCGGCGTCGAGCAGGGGCTCCGGGTCGTACCCGCAGTCCACGATCCACGCTTTCTTCCCTCGCTCGGGCACACCCCGCGTCACGAGGAAGCAGTTCGTCTGGAAGTCCCCCAACGCGAAGCCCTGGATGACCGGTGAATCCGATTGCTTTCGTGGATCGTCGCTCATCGCGTATCATAATCACCGAGCACACGACAGGAGCCGCACCGATGGCGCTGATCCGCAACATCAACACCGCCCCCATGAACCCCGTCAACATGGAAGGCGTCAAGGGCGCCTCCATGTCCGTCATGGTCGGACGCGACGACCACGCGCCCCACTTCGCGCTCCGCTCCTTCAGCGTCGAGCCCGGGGGTCACACCCCCGAGCACGCGCACGACTACGAGCACGAGGTCTACGTCGTCTCCGGAAACGGCACCATCCTCCTGGGAGGCCAGCGCCGACCCATCACCACCGGCGACGTCATCTACGTCCCCGCAAACGACCTCCACCAGTTCACCGTCGACGACCACGCCCCCGAACCGCTCCGCTTCCTCTGCATCGTCCCCGTCGAACAAAACTGCGGCGGCCCGGTCCCGGGGAGCTGATCCACCCGCACAGGTCTCGCAAGGAGTCACGACATGCAACACCGCGGACCGCTCTCGATCGGATGGATCATCGCGATCTACGGCGTCGCCGCCGCCATCAGCGCCGGCGCGGTCCTCAAAGGGCTCGCGGACCCCTCCGACGCGCACCTCCTCGCCGGGATCCTCGGGCTCGTCGTCACCCTCGTCACCTTCCCCATCTGCCTCTTCCTCACCCACGACTCGACACCGGACTCCAAAACCGACTCCGCGATCGACGCCGACCGACTCAAATCCCAGTTCATGCGCCTCACCAACGCCATCGAGCACCTCGAGGAAACCCTCGTCCTCTCCGACGACGCACGCCGGGTCGTGAACCGGCACAAGGAACGCACCCTCCTCCGAAACGCCATCGACGAGGACATCAGGAACCAGGACTACGACGCCGCCATGGTCCTCGTCCGCGAGCTCGCCGAGCGATTCGGCTACCGCGCCGACGCGGAAGAGTTCCGCGAGAAGATCGAGACCGCACGCACGACCGGAGAACACCAGAAGGTCCGCAGCGCCATCACGCATCTCGACACCCTCATCGCGGACCACGACTGGGACAAGGCCCTCTACGAAGCGGCACGCATCACGCGCCTCCACCCCGAGTCCCCCCTCACCGACGGGCTCCGCCACCGCGTCGAACGCGCCAGGCACCAGCACAAGCTCGAGATCGAACGCCGGTTCCTCGAAGCCGCCCGCGAGGAACGCGTCGACGAAGCCATGGACATGATCCGCGAGATGGACCACCTCCTCACCGAGCAGGAAGCCGAGCAGTTCCGCGAGCTCGCGCGCGGGGTCATCGGGAAAGCACGCGAGAACCTCGGGGTCCAGTTCAAGATCGCCGTCCAGGACAAATCGTGGGACCACGCCGCCACCATCGGGCAACGCATCATCGAGGAGTTCCCCAACTCCCGCATGGCCAGCGAGGTCCGCGACCTCATCGACACCATCCGCGACCGCGCCGCCTCCTTCCAACGCGACTGATCACGCGGGCTCGGCGTCCACGGGCTCCGCCTCGGTCACCACGGGCGCGGGCGGCTGACGCCACGTGTACACCAGCAAAATCCCGATCCCGATCAGCAGGTACAGGTCCGCCACGTTCGAAACGTACGGCCAGACCTCCGTCGATCCACCCCCCGGCCAGCGAAGCCCGAACGGCAGCTCCACCCCCGGGAGCGGATGGATGAAGTCCCGCACGCACGCGAACCGGATCCGGTCGTACAGGTTCCCGAGCCCCCCCGAGATGATCAGCCCGAACCCCAGGTGCGCCGCCCAGTCCCTCGGGCGCGTCCACCGCGCGAACAGCACCATCGACACCGCGATCGCGACCACCGTGAACCCGATGAAGAACACCCGCCGACCCGCGCCGATCCCGAAGACCGCGCCCGGGTTGAGCACGAGCGTGAACTCCAGCAGGTTGGGCACCACCAGCACCGGGTCGTGGGGGGGGATCAGCACCGACAGGTCGTTCACGCGCAGCACGTCCTCACGCTCCACGACCACCGGGGCCGGCGCGATCGCCGCGAACGCGAGCGACTTGCTCCACAGATCCGTCACCAGACCGAGCAGCACCGTGACCAGCAGCACCGTCCACGCGCGGCGCGAGCGGAGCGTCGTGCCCACGGGGATCCGCTTCACGCTCTCACCCGGTCCCGACGACATCAGCGAGCGCCGGTTCGATCGAGCTCACGCGCCGCCTCGATCGAATACTTCGCCCATGGCAGCTCGTCCAGACGCGCCTTCGTGATCGGGATGCTCAGCATCGCGCACAACCCGTACGTCTTGTTCTCGATCCGCTCGAGCGCCTCGTCGATCTCGTCGATCAGACGACGGTCCGCCGCCGCCAGGTTCAGGTTCATCGACTGGTCGAAGTTGTCCGTCCCGTACTCCGCCGCGTTCGCGATGGTCTTGCTCTCGCTCGACGACCGGAGCGCCTCGTTCTCAAGGTGCTCCACGTCCCCCACGAGCTCCGCACGCTTCGTGAGCAGGATCTGACGGTACTCGTCGAGCTGCGCCTGCGTCAAAGGCGACTTCGTCCGACGCGATTTCTTCTTCTTCTCCGCGCCCGCCTCCACACGCTTCTCCGACTTGATCAGAGGCCCGCCCTTCCCGAGCGGCGAGTTCGGACCGAGCAGCAACGGACGGCCGGGCGGGGGCGTGGACGGCGGCACCTTTTTCTTCTTCTTCGTCCGCGTCGAACCCTGGTCGGACTTCGCGTCCTTCCCCTTCGGCGCGTCCTTGCCCTTGGGCCCGTCCTTCCCCTTGGGATCGGGCTTCTCGGTCGCGGCCTTCTTCGTCGTCTTCCGCGACGCCGCCTTCTTGGCCGGGGCCTTCTTCGCGGTCGGCTTCCTCGCCGTCTTCTTCGAGACGCCCTTCTTCTTCGCGGCAGTTTTCTTCACGGATTTCTTCGCTGCCTTCTTCGTCGTGCTCGTGCGAGCGGTCTTCTTCTTGGTCGTCTTCTTCGCGCTCGTCTTCTTGCGCGTCGAAGCACGCTTCGTCGTCTTCTTGGGCGACGACGACTTCTTCTTCGTGGTCTTCTTCTTCGACGTGCTCTTCCTGGGCGACGCGCTCGATGCCTTCTTGCGCGGGGTCGCCTTCTTCTTGGTCGTCTTGCGTGCCGACTTCTTCGCCACGGAGCACCGCCCTTCGGATCGCCCAAACAATGCTCTCACAAGTGCTTGGCGCGGTTGGGGGCAAGGGTAGGCGCACCCCGCATCAAGGTCAAAGCACCGTCAGGGGAGAACCCCCATCATCCCCGGCGCGCAAACCCAAGCGATCACACGGGTTCCGGAGCGTCCGAGCCCTCCGACGCCACCGTGTACGCGCCCAGCGCCCGGAACCGCTCGTACCGACGCTGCACGAGCGTGTCGATGTCCACCGACGACAACGCCGTCAGCTGCGCGTCGAACCAGTCCCGCAGCGCGTCCGCCGCACCCTGCGGGTCCCGGTGCGCCCCCCCGAGCGGCTCGGAGATGATGTCCTCGATGATCCTGTTCTTCAGGTTGTCCCTCGCCGTCAGGTTCAGCGCCACCGCCGCCGCGGAGTTCGTCGTCTCGTTCGCCTGCTTCCACAGGATCGCCGCGCACCCCTCCGGGGAGATCACCGAGTACCACGAGAACTCGAGCATCCCCACCCGGTCCGCCACCGCGATCCCCAGCGCCCCCCCGGACCCCCCCTCCCCGATCACGACCGACACGATCGGCACCCGCAGGCGCGACATCTCCAGCAGGTTCGTCGCGATCGCTTCCGCCTGCCCGCGCTCCTCGGCGCCCAGACCCGGGTACGCGCCCGGGGTGTCCACGAACGTCACGATCGGGAGCCCGAACTTCTCCGCCTTCTTCATCTTCGCCAGCGCCTTGCGGTACCCCTCCGGGTGCGCACACCCGAAGTGACACGCGAGCTTCTCCTGCGTCGTCTTCCCCTTCTGATGACCCACGATCAGGCACTTGTGCGACCCGATGCGCCCGAACCCCGTGATCAACGCCGGGTCGTCCCCGTACCGACGATCCCCGTGCAGCTCGCAAAAATCCCGGCACATCATCCGGATGTAGTCCCGCGTCTGAGGCCGATCCGGGTGACGCGCCACCCGCACCGTGTTCCAGGGCGACAGCTCCGAGTACAGCTCACGCAGCGTCTCCTCGCGCCGCTTCTCGAGCTCCACCAGGTCGTCGCTCGTCGGGCGCACCTGGTCGTGCTCGATCCCCCCCAGCGCAGGGACCTCGACCCCGTCGGACTCGATCGCGCGCTTCGTCAGCGCGATCTCCTCCTCGATCGCGAACACCGGCTTCTCGAACTCGAGCTTGTAGAACGTGGACATGGGGCGCTCCTGACTGGTCCCAATGGTATCAGCCCCGCTCCCGCGTGTGTACGCTGTCCGTATGGACACCCCCAACCCCAGAATCCTCTTCGTCGGCGCCGGGAACATGGCCGCCGCCATCATCCGAGGCATCCTCGACGCGGAAACCCTCCCCGAATCCGACATCGCCGTCCTCGACCCCAACGAGGACAAACGCGCCAACTTCGCCAACAGCTTCGCCGACCCCGCATCCGCGATCGGATTCCTCCGGGACGCGCCCAACCCCGTCATCGTCCTCGCCGTCAAGCCCCAGATGCTCGACAGCGCCTGCGCCCCCCTCCGCGACCACATCGCGACGCTCCGGATCCCCCCGCTCGTGGTGTCCATCCTCGCCGGGACCCGGAGCGAATCCGTCCGAGCCGCCATGGGGAGCGCCGTCCGCGTCGTCCGCGTCATGCCCAACACCCCCGCCCAGGTCCGCAAGGGCATGAGCGCCATCGCGCCGAGCGAAAGCGCGACCGACGCCGACACCGCCCTCGTCACCCGCCTCTTCCAGAGCGTGGGCGACGCCGTCGAGCTCGACGAACCCATGATCGACGCGTTCACCGCCGTCGCGGGGTCCGGGCCCGCGTACCTGTTCTACCTCGCCGAGTCCATGACCAACGCCGCGATCGCGCTCGGGTTCGACGACGACACCGCGCGCCGGATCGTCGAGCAGACCATCATCGGCTCCGCCGCCCTCCTCGAAGCGAGCGACGACGACGCCGCGACCCTCCGCGCCAAGGTCACCAGCAAGCACGGCACCACCCACGCCGCCACCACCACCCTCGACGATCATCAGGTCATGGAGATCGTCATCAAGGCGCTCACCGCCGCCCGAGACCGGGGCATCGAGCTCGGGTCCTGAGTCAGAAGTCCCGGCGCACGAAGATCAGGCAGCAGATCCCGAGCACCACGAACTCGAACGCGAACGACGTCCCGAGCACCCACCCGATCGAGCGCTCGCGCATGATCCGCGTGACGCGCTCCGAGGCGCGCGGGTCCGCGAACGCCGGCGCGTCCTCGTTCTCGGGACGATCCCGGTTCGCCTCGGTGCTCAGCCCGAGCAGCGCGTTGATCTCCTCCTGCGTGATGAGCCAGCGCTCCGTGAGCCCGATCGTCTCCTGCGTCTTGGGGAGGATCGTCTTGAGCGCGAACACACGCCCGTACCACCCCCTCCATGTCTCGACCGATTGCTCCGCTTCCTCGAGCCGGTTCCGCGACGCGGCCAGCGCGGGGTTGAGCACCACCATCGGATCCTCGACCCCCTCGGGGAGCGGGCGGTCCGCATCCCCGGGCACCGCTTTCCCCTCGTCGCGCAGCTGCTGCATCCGGTCCTCCGCGAACCGCTCCTGCTTCTCGACGTCCGCGCGCCGGTCCTCGAGCTGCACGATCGACCCCTCGCGCTGCGCCAGGATCATGTTGTCCCCCGTGTTCACGAGCCACACCGCGAACCAGAACAGCAGCGTCAGCAGCAGCGCCGCGATCGTCGAGCGCGTCACGAGCCCGAAGAACGCGCACACCGCGAACAGGTAGCTGAAGAACATCAGCACGATGGGCACCGCGAGCAGCAGCTCGGGCTCCCACGCGCCCCCCCGGATCCCGATCACCAGCAAGCACCCCACCGAGAACACCAGCACCTGGAACCCGACGAACAACAGCCCCGTCAGGTACTTCGTCAGGAACAAACGCACCCGACCGATCGGCTTGGACAGCACGGGCTCGATGATCCCCGACGACACCAGGTCCGGGACGATCGACGCCGTCGAGATCAGCGCCAAAATCGCCGTGATCCACGACAACCAGAACGGGATCCCCCACGTCGTGAACTGCACCTTGTAGAACAGCTCCTCGGAGAACCGCGAGTTGTTCATCGGGGATTCGATCGTCCAGTGCAGGAACGTCACCCCCCGCTCGTTGATCCCCAGCGACGCGAAAAGCACCACCGCCAGCACGTTCAGCGCCATCGTGATCCAGAACATCTTCTTCGCGTTGAGCTCGCGGTACGCGTCGATGAAGATCGCCTTGGTCTGGGACAGGATCATGAGCGTCCCCCTTTCTTGCCGTCGAACGCCCCGGGTGTCTCGCCGCCCTCCCCGTCCTGCACAACCTGCATGAACAGATCCTCAAGCGATGGCCGGAACGGGGTCACCGCGTGGATCACCACCCCCGCGCCCCGGAGCTTGTCGATCACGGGCTGCACCCGATCCGCCTGCGCCGTGTCGATCCGCACCACCCCCGCCCGGCCCGCGACCAGCGCCGCCGCGTCCCCGAACTGCGCCTTCGCGCCCTCGAGCGCTCGGTCCTTGTCCGCTTCCGACACCGTGATCGTGTAGTGGCGCTGGTCCGTCGTCAGCTCGTCGATCGTCCCCTGCGTCCGCACCAACCCCTTGACCATGATCGCGACCCGGTCGCACACCATCTCCAGCTCGCTCAGGAGGTGCGAGTTCAGGAACACCGTCCGCCCCTCGCCCTTGAGGCGCGTCAGGATCTCGCGGATATCCCGCCGACCCGTCGGGTCCACCCCGTCCGTGGGCTCGTCGAGCACCACGAGCTTCGGGTCGTTGATGAGCGCCTGCGCGAGCCCCACCCGCTGGCGCATCCCCTTCGAGTACGACCCGATCTTCGCGTCCGCCCAGTCCTTCATCCCCACCGTCTCGAGCAGCTCCATCGACCGCCGCCGACGATCCTTCTTCGGAACCCCCGCGAGCGCCCCGAAGTGCTCCACCATCTGGCGCGAGGTCAGGTACTCCGGGAACCGGTGGTGCTCCGGGAGGTACCCGATCCGCCCGAGCGTCGCCTTGTCCCCGACCTTCTTCCCCAAGACCGTCCCCGAGCAGTTGCTCGGACGGATCACCGTCATCATGATTTTCACGAGCGTGGACTTCCCCGCGCCGTTGGGACCCAGGAGCCCGAAGATCTCCCCGTCGCCCACCTTCAGATCAACGCCGCGCAGCGCGTGCACGCGCGACCCGAACAACCCGCCCTTGTAGATCTTCTGGACCTGCGCGAGATCAATCGCGTGACTCATCGAGACCCCTCTCGTTTGCGTGCAACCACATGAAAGACATGCCAATGTTTGTGCGCCTCGCCCGCGTGCGAGCTCGGGCGATCCTCTTCCTGGAACCACTCAAGGATGTATTGGTCAAAGAGCCCCAGAGTTTCAGCCCGCGTCAGATGGGTCCGATCCTCCAGCACCGCCCAGTCGTCCCGGTCCCCGAAGAACTGCCCGCTGAATCGCCCCCCGGGCACGATCGCGTCGTCGATCTTCCCCCACAGCGTCCCCCAATGATCGGGCGGACAGAACGGCAGCGAAAAACTCGCGTTCACCCACCGCGTCCGCGGGATCTCCACCGACCCGAAATCCGCTTGAACCAGATCGAGCCGCCCGTCATTGAGCGCCGCCGCGTTCGCTTCGCGCAGTCGCGCCCGCGCCAGCCCCTCCGCCGACCCGTCGCACCCGAGCACGCGCCACCCGCGTCCGAGCATCGCCTCGATATCCCGCCCCGACCCGCACCCCAGATCAACGCACCGCGCCGAATCCCCCTCCCCGATCTCGCCGAACAGATCGAGCGCCCGCACCACCGTCTCTCGCGGGGGCTTGCCCTCGATCCGATCGAAGTACGCGACCCAGTCCCGCCGCTGCGCCGCCTCGTGTACAGGTGGTGTCCCGCTCATCAGGTCTCCGTTCCGAACTAGACTATGCCGATGCACCCCGACCTGTCGTCATTCATCCGCGCCCTCGACCAGGCCGGGGAACTCATCCGGATCTCCGAGCCCGCCGACCCCGTCCTCGAGATCGCCCACCTCGCCGACCTCGAATCCAAACGCACCGACGCGCACCCCGGGTCCGACGACTCCCAGCGCACCGACCCCGAGTTCGCCACCTCGGGAGGCAAAGCCCTCCTCTTCGAGCACCCCATCGGGTCCGGCACCCCCGTTCTCATCAACGCCTTCGGCTCCTACAAGCGCATGGAGCTCGCCCTGGGCAACCGCGCCTTCGAGGACATCGCCCACCAGATCGCCCAGCTCGTCAAACCCGAGCCCCCGCGCTCCCTCTCCGAAGCCCTCGCCAAAGCCAAACAGTTCGCCCCCCTCCTCAAGATCGCCCCCAAACGCTCACGCAAGCCCGGCGCGTGCCAGCACACCGTCATCACCGGGTCCGACATCGACCTCACCACCCTCCCCATCCTCCGCTGCTGGCCACACGACGGCGACTTCGCGCATTTCGGATACCCATCGGAGACCAACACATCCGTCGAAAGCGCCGGACACCCCGACATCACCCCAGACGACTGGGACACCCGACACCGAGGACGCTTCATCACCCTCGCCGGGATCCACACCATCCACGCCGACGACCGAAACGACCCCAAACCCAAATCCCACAACATCGGGATGTACCGCGTCCAGCTCATCGGCAAGGACCGCCTCGCCATGCACTGGCACATGCACCACGACGGCGCATCCCACTGGCGCTCCTGGAAAAAGCTCGGTCAGCCCATGCCCGTCGCCGTCGTCCTCGGGGGCCCGTCCGTCCTCCCCTACGGCGCCACCTGCCCCCTCCCCCCCGGGATCTCCGAACTCCTGATGGCCGGCTTCCTCCAGGGCACAGGCATCACCCTCTGCCGCGCCAAAACCGTCCCCCTCTGGATCCCCGCCGACGCCGAGATCGTCATCGAAGGCCACGTCCGCACCGACGCCGGATTCCCCGACTGGGACCCGCGCGACCCCCACACCGAACCCCTCGGCCCGGGCGCCGTCTTCGAAGGCCCCTTCGGCGACCACACCGGCTTCTACTCCATGCCCGACCGCTACCCCCTCCTCGAAGTCTCCGCCGTCACCACCCGCGAGAAACCCGTCTACCCCACAACCGTGGTGGGGCTCCCCATCCAGGAGGACTACTTCCTCGGCAAAGCCACCGAGCGCATCATGCTCCCACTCCTCAAAACCATCCTCCCCGACATCCTCGACTACGACCTCCCCCGCTACGGCGCCTTCCACAACAGCGCCAACATCGCCATCACCAAGCACTACCCCCTCCACGCCCGAAAGGTCATGCACGGCGTCTGGGGCGCCGGACAGATGGCCTGGACCAAATGCATCACCGTCGTCGACGACGACGTGAACATCCACGACCTCACCGCCGTCCTCTCCGCCCTCCACCAGCACTGCAAACCGTCCCGCGACATCGAACGCGTCCACGGCGCCGTCGACATCCTCGACCACGCCGCCGCCCGCTTCGGCACCAGCATGAAACTCGGCTTCGACGCCACCCGCAAGATCCCCAGCGAAGACATCGACGGGCAACCTCTGACCCCCCCGCGCGAACTCCCCACCGACCACGACCGCGATGCCGACACCCAGCGCCTCCGCGCCCTCCCCAACGTCCTCGACGCCCACGCCACAGACCGCGCCCCCGGGTGGCTCTTCATCCGCGCCGACCGGGGCTACGACGAGCCCGACCGCGCCAGAACAGGCCGATCCATCCTCGAAGCCCTCCGCGACATCCCCCTATCCCACCCCTTCGTCGTCATCCTCGGGCGCGACGTGAACATCCACGACCACCACGAAGCCCTCTTCCACTGGGTCGCCAACATCGACGCCCAGCGCGACATGGACATCGACCCCGCCCACGACCGCGCCGCTTTCGACGCCACCCCCAAGACCCCGGGCGACGCGCACGAAGGACACCCCGTCCGCGCATGGCCCTCCGTCCTCGAAATGCCCACCGAAGTCATCGAGCGCTGCGCACGCTTCGATCGTGACTGACGATCGGCTCAGTGCCTCAGCCCCCGTACCCGCTCTGCTGCCCGCTCGCCCACTCATCGAGCATCAGCACGATGTCGTCGATCAAGGGCTTCGCGTACCGCGACCCCGACCCGGGCTTCACGTTGTTCAGGATGATCGAGAACGCGACCCGCCGCCCACGCTCGTGCTCGATCACCCCCGACAACGCGTACACCCCGTTGAGATACCCGCTCTTGGCGCGCAGCGACCCGTCCGTCGAATCATCCACGAACCGCGAACGCAGCGTCCCCTCCCCCGGCCCCGCGAACGTCCCGATGTACGTATCCCACCCGTCCTGCGCCGACAGCACCCGCAGCCACGACGTCAAGGTCTCCGCCGACACCCGGTTGTCCCGCGACATCCCCGACCCGTCCGCGATCACCGTCCGCTGCGCCGCCTCCGCGCCAAGGTGCTCGCTGAGCAAAAGCCGCATCACCGACGCCCCGTTCTCCCACGACCCCGCGTCCCCCGTCACCTCGTGACCGATCCGCTTGAACAGGCACTCCGCGTACAGGTTGTGCGATTTCGTGTTCGTCCGGCGCAGCACGTCCTCGATCGGGGTCGACACCACCGCCACCGTCTCCGCGCCCTCGAACGACTCGTCGAACCGCGCCAAACGCACCGAGCGCCGAACATCATCCCCGCTCACCCGCACCCCCCGCGCATCGAGCGCCAGCGCGATCACCTCCCCCGCGTACGTCGGGGGCTCGTGGATCGCCACCGGGATCTCCGTCCGACCCCGCACGTTCCCGTACAGCGTGAAATCGTTCGCCGCCGTCGGACGCGCCACCCACGCGCTGTCACGACCCTGGTTGATCGACTTGGCACGCACCGCGATCTTGAGCCAGGGCAGATCGGGCTGCGTCTCCACGTACGGCGCGCTCCCCGGGGTCCCCGGGATCGGATACACATTCAGCACGTTCGTCTGGAAGTTCAATCCCCCGACCTCGGCGCAGTACCACCGGTTCAGCTGATCCGCGGGCCAGCTCGGGTGCGCCCACTCCCGATCGAACACACGATCGTCCACCACGATCTCGTCGACCCGGTCGATCCCCCGGCCCTTGAGCGCCTCCGCGATCGCGTCGAACAGCGCATCGTGCGTCAGCGTCTGCTCCTCGTCCACGAAAATCGCCGGGTCCCCCAGCGCCGGATCCCCCGCGCCACGGATCACCAGCACCGTCCCCGCCCCCGACCGCACCACGTCGAACTCCGTCCGGAACGCGAACGACTCCCCGAGCACCAGCATCGCCGCCCCAGAGGTCAGCACCTTCATGTTCGACGCCGGGATCATGGACTTGCCCGCGTTGTACGACGCGATCTCCGACCCCGAATCCAGGTCGATCGCGCTCACCGCCACGCTCGCCGTGCTCAGTCTCGAGTTCGAAACAAGCGACTGGACCCGCCCATCCAGCGGCCCACCGACCGCGACCGTCGCCGCGACGCACAAGGACGCGATCCCCGCAAGGACCGCACGAACGGGCTCATACGACATGGTTTCGCTACTCACACCCGTCTTTTCGGGGGATTCGGGTCCCCGGCTTCAAATCACGCGCACACATTCCGCCCGGACGCGACGAACCCCCCCGAACACGCAATGATGCACCGCAGGGCACGCGCCCGAGCCCCGAGGAGGACCCCATGACCGAATCCGCGCCCGCCAGCGCCGACACCGACACCCAGACCATCGCCCACCAGGGCGTCCTGATCGTCGACGACAACGAGCAGAACCTCGAACTCCTCAGTGCCTACCTCGAGGACCTGGGCGGCCCGGTGCGCGTCTCCCGAGACGGCATCGAAGCCCTCGACGCCGTCAAACAATCCCCCCCCGACATCATCCTCCTCGACATCATGATGCCCCGCATGAGCGGCTACCAGGTCTGCGAAGCCCTCAAGCAAGCCCCCGCCACCCGCGACATCCCCATCATCATGGTCACCGCCCTCAACGAAGTGGGGGACGTCGAACGCGCCATCGACGCCGGCGCCGACGACTTCCTCACCAAACCCGTCAACAAGCTCGAGCTCATCACCCGCGTCCGTTCCCTCCTCCGCGTCCGACAGCTCAAACGCGACCTCGATTCCGCCGTCGCCCAGGTCAGAGAGCTCCGCGACAAAACGGGCGACTGACCCGTCGTCTCATCCCAACCAAAAAAACGCCCGACGCATCGCGCCGGGCGTTGTTCATGGACAGGCCGACCACGCCCTTACGGGCAACCGTCACCGAGCAGCTGGAGGAACGCCGACACGTCGAAGAAGTCCCAGCTCATGTCCCCGTTCAGGTCCGCCTGCGCATCGTTCTCGCTCAGAAGCGTCAGGAACGCCGACAGGTCGAAGAAGTCCAGCGAGTCGTCGTCCACGAAGTCCGGGGGCGCCGGGCACGGATCCGCCGCGGGCTCCGGGAGGATGAAGTCCACGATCACCGGTCGGTGGTCAGACGCGAACGACGAGCACGCCGCCGGGTTCACCGGGTACGACCGCACGGGCTCGGGCAGCGTGGGCGTCGTCACCCCGGTCCCCGACGAGCGGAAGATGAACTGACGACGCGCCGTCGCGATCGAGTCCTGCCAGCAGATGTAATCGAGCTTCGAACCGCTCCCCTGCGTCGAGATATCGAACGAGATCGGGTGGAACGCCCCGTCGAACATCGAGTCCGTCCGGTCCCGGTCCGTCCCGTCCGTCCCCCCCGTCAGCTCGGCGCGCGTCATCCACTGCGCGGGACCGAACCCCCCGGGGGTCTGGTTGAAGTCCCCGCCCCAGATGATCGGCGTGTGCTCGTCGAGCACCTCGCCCACCGTCGGGATCACGACCCTCGAGTTCGGGTCCGACACACCCGTCCCCGCGCCGTTGTAGTAATAATCCATGAAATACGCCGCGTTCCGCGCCGCCGCCTCACGCGCCGCGAAGTCGCTCGAATCGCCCCCCGCCTTGAGGTGGCAGTTCCCCACCACCAGGTCCCCCGCGTACATCCCGTCCGGGAGATCGATCTCCGCGAACTGGAACCCCCGGATCCCCGACGACCCCCCGCTCTGGTACGCGTCGGGCTGGAGCACGTAGTTCGAGAACCGATCCCCGCCCGTGTTCAGATCCGCGAACGCGTACCGGGACATGATCACGTTCCGGTTGAACCCGTCGTTGTTCTCCCCGACATAAATGTACGGCAGGTCGTACCCCGTCCCCGTGAAGAGCTGGACGTACGACGTCACGCTCCCGCCCAGGTACGGGTCCGTCCCCCCGTGCATCATGAGCTCGCACACGTTCTCGAGCGTCGCCTGCGCGTCGAGCCCCGACCCCGTCCCGTTGCCCGAGTTGTCCCCGCACTCCTGCAGGATCAGCACGTCCGGACGCATCGCCGCGATCACGTGCACGATCCCGTTCCAGTCCGAGTTGAAGATGTTCGTCTTGTCGTTCGACGAGCAGATCCCGTCCTGGATGTTCCACGTCATCACCCGCACGTCCCGCTCGTCCGACTTGCCCCAGTCCCCGTTCTCAGGATCCCACTGCGCCAGGGCCGCCGTCGAAACCATCACCATCACGCAGATCGCGATCACACCACGCATCAACATCGCATCAGCTCCTTCGCCTGCGGAATCGCAAGTCCATCGTACCACAGGATTTGCCTCCGCAAACCCCGCTCCGGGAAACACCGCCCGTTCTCGGTCGAAGAAACACCCGCGCCGTCGGGCGCGGGTGCTCTGAATCATGCATTGATCGCGTTCAAATCCATTACGGGCAGTTCGCCCCCGCCTGGAGGAACGCGGAGATATCAAAGAAGTCGAAGCCCGTATCGCCGTTGAAGTCGACCTGGTTCTGGAGCAGGAACGAGATATCGAAGAAATCGAACCCCGTGTCCCCGTTCAGGTCCGCAGCGCACGGCTCGGGCCCGTCCGCGTAGTACCCGACGTACAGACCGACCGAGTACGCCTCGTCCGAGGGCAGACCCGGATCGAAGTTCGCCGAGGTCGGGTTGTTGAACCGACCGTCGCCCTGGGTGTCGTACGTGATCTGCGTCCCGAAGAACAGACCGCCGTTCGTGATCGTGTCCTCCGTGTCCAGGCCCGACGTCGGCGTCCCGTTCCACGCGAACTCCGCCATGTTGCTCGCGTAGATCGTGTTCGGCGTCGCGCCGCCCGCCGATTCCGACGAACCGAGGAAGTCGATCCGGTACGGCAGACCCGAGTTCACCCCGTCGATCACCGACCCGACCTCCATCACGAGCTCGAGCTGGTACGAGAACGTCGCCGGGTCGTAGATCGCGCGGATCAGCGCCCCGTCGAAGTCCGACGCCTCGGGGATCGTGTCCCCGTCCTGGTCGATCCGGTTGAACAGCTCCACCGCGGACAGGAACCACAGGTTCCCCACCGAGTCGATCGTCGGCGCCGACATCCCCGGCCCGAGCGGGAACCCGCCCGTCACCGCGTCGAGGTTGATGATCTGACCGATCGGATCTCCGTTCTCATCGCAGATCGGCTTGCCCGAGATCGGCGATGTGTACTGGTCCACGTACGCCGCGACCGCCCACTCCTCGGCCCCGGTCTGCGGGTTGTACCGCATCACGATCATCTGGTTCGAGAAATCATCCGCGAACCCGTTCTCGTTGACCATGCACGCGAAGAGCCCGCGACCGTCCTGGTCCGAACCGATCGCGACCGACCCCACGCCGCCGCGGAACAGCGTCGCGCCCGTGTAGTTGTTCGGCTGCGACTGACCCGTGTACAGCGTCGTGTACCCGGTCTCGTTGTCCGTGATCGTGAACGGGAGCTCGAAGCCCTGGGTCGCGAGCACCGCGCCCGTGTCGTCCACGCTGATCGCGTTGAGCACACGCGTCTCGCCCGCGGCGTCCTTCGAAAGAATCCCGTACGTCTGCGCCGCGCCGCTCGCGTCCAGGAAGTTGAACGACGTCGACGCCATCGAACCGCGATGGTCGCTGCCCCACCCGTTGCTCGTGTCCAGGTGGTTCGGATCCGACGACACCATGCCCGCATCGCCGTACTGATACGCACGCGGAGACGTGAACGCGTTCGTCCACCCCGCCACACCGTTGGGGAACAGCACCGGGTCCGACAAACGCTGCGGGATGTTGTTCGCCGTGCTCTGCTCCACAGGGGAGTTCACCAGGATCCGGTCCGTCGCGTCGATCGTCGCGCCGTTCGAGATCAGGTTCTGCACACCGCAGTCACGGTCGCCCAGACGCACCCGGAAGATGTTCACGCCCGTGAGCGGGTTCGGGCCCGACGCGTTGTTCCCGTCCGCGCGGAGGTACACGTTCCCGTGCGCGTCCAAGCTCACGCCCCCGATCTGCGACGAATCGCCCGACGAGGCGCTCGACGAGTTCACCGCGACCTGCTTCCGCGCGACGTACAGCCGGTTCGGGTTGCTCGGATCGAAGTTCACGAACGCCCCGACCACGCCGTTGAAATCCTGACCCGCGCTCGTCGTCCCGAACTCGCTGATCGCGACCGCGAAACGCGACGACGTCCCGCTCACGTTCATCGAGTCCGCGAACAGGTTCTGCGCCGCGTTGACCCCGAACCCCGGCGCGTCCTCCCACACCTGGTAGGCGTTCGCCGCGTACCCGACGCCCGTGAGCGTCGCGGGGCTGATCGCCGCGGGCGAGTACAGGTTGCTGAAGTTCGTCGTGTTCGTCTTGGTGAGCTTGATGATCGGCGCCACACCGAAGATGTTCCCCTTCGACGTCTCGAGCGGCGCCAGGTCCACGACGTACGCCGCGCAGTGATCGGCCCACGGGTTCAGGGCGTCGCCGGGAAGCCCGCCTCCGCTCGAACTCACACTATCCTGCGCAAAGGCGGGGGCGCAGATCCCGCAAGCCGCGACGATCGCGGCGATGGTGGTCTGGGTTCGCATCTTCTCAAATCTCCTTTGGTGGGAACGATGACCCTGGGTGGTGCTGATTGCTCACATCACTTGCACGAATGGACTCGGATGTGCGGGCGCGTGCCCGATCTCTCGACTCGTTCTCGTCCCGATCCCCCTCCGCGACCCGCGAAGCACGACCGGACACGATTCACTCCGCCCCCATCCTAGCAGCCACGCCCCATTTCCGTTGAAAACACAACGGTTTTGCCCCGTGAATCTTCCGTGAACCACCCCCGATAAGCCGCACCCCCTTCGGGTACATCCACCCACCCCTCACACGATCCGAGCGCCCAGACACGCATTGCACTTCACCAGCGCCAGGTTCGCCCGCAGCGTCGCACCCCCCGAGATCTCGTGCAGCGCCCCCAGAACCGCCGGCGTCACCCCCCGCCCCCGCGCCCCCTCGC
>CBFGUD010000010.1:0-77555 GCA_965652365.1 uncultured Phycisphaerales bacterium | reverse complement strand
GAGGATTATGCAGCATTCTCCAGCCTGCACACAGTTCTCGCGGCGTTGATCGCCAGCTTCGCCGCCACCCATGCCCGCACCCGGTGTATCCGACGCACCCACGGCGGCAACGCGAAGAGCCCGGTCGACGCGCTCGCCAGCGTGCCGAAGAATCGTTCAACACCCAGGCGTACAAACCGGTACACCCGGTCCCAGGCGCAGCCCGGCCCTTCCGTGATCTCGATGGATCGCAGACGGCCGGCCGCATGCCCGCCCTTCACCCAGCCCAGGTCGGTCCCGGGCCGTCGTCGCGGCGCGATCAACTGAAAGCCCCGGTCCTCGCACAACCGATGGAGCGCGTTCGAGTCGTAGCCCGCATCGGCCAGCATCTCCTCGGGGGGCTCCGTATCAAGCCCGCCGACCATGTCGCGAGCCACCGCACTCTCCGCGGTATTGAGAGGCCGGACATCGAAATCGATCAGACGGCTGCGCGTATCAACGATCGCGTGCAACTTATACCCACGCGCGTAGATCCCGGCGCCCCACCCCCGCGCCGCATCGGGATCTCCGCTGATGTTGGACACAGGCAGCGGCTTGCCATCGATGATGAAAGTACACCCATGGCCCGACCCATCCCCCCACCGACTCTGGATCCGGTCGAGCAGACGCCGCAGGTCTTGCCACACGCCCGGACACCGGAGCCGGCGGCTCATCGTCGACTGATCGGGGAGCCGCTGTCGCCATGCCTGCACCGGCCAGCTCGAGCGTTTGCACGCCCAACTGATGGGCCGGTTATGCAACGCGGCCCAGAGCAGCACCGCGAGGATCTCGTTGTTGTGATAGACTGCGTTCCGCGGCCACCGACGCGGCAGGCGGCGAAGACCCCATTTGAGCACGATCCATAGTTCGCGTTCCACGATGTACCTCCTTGATCAGAGCACATTGTGGACGCGAGCTGCGCACAGCGCAACCGCCATACAAGCGCCGAACGGCGCATAATCCTCTTCGAGTCAAAGCAGGGCACCCGGGGTTTTTGGTGGTGTGATCAGTTGGCCAGATCGGGGGCGGGGATGTGCTCGATCGGGTAGTCAAGGATCATGAACCCGGGCTCGGGGAATGGGGGCGTGTCGCGTGGTTCGGTGTGGGTGGCCGCCCCTTGGATCTTGACGATCCGGTAGAGCGCCCGGTCCCCGGGCGCGACGACGCTGGTGAGCCCGTGGGCTTCGAGCATCTGGTGGGTGAGGTCCCAGAGCTCGCCTGGGGCGTAGGGCTGGGCGGAGCGGATGGTGACGGAGCGGGTGAGGTCGCCCGGGGTGTACTCGATGTCGATGGGATACTGGGCCGCGGCGATGTCGACGAGGCGGGCGAGGGTGAGTTTTTAGGCGAGGGTGATGCGGCGGTTTCCATACTGAACCAAGCCTGGCTTCACTCTAAAATACACTCTTACGCCTACATGCAGCCGAACACGCTGGACTACCGCATATACTATTAACGACTTGGAACTACCGACCAGTGCCTACTTGTATTGAGACAAAAATTCGAGCAAAGCGATGCCCAATCTGGGTCACCTGGCAATATAAACCCGTCCTCCGGACACCTTCGGACCTCTATTTGAACAAATCTAACTCCTCGAAATTGAGACCAATCAAACTCACTGGCCATGTCACCAACAATGCCTGGCCACCGCCTTCCGCTAGGAAACAGCACATTTCTATCCGACCATTTAGATAATATATAACCGGATCCATCCTCATACATGGATTGCGTTATTGAACCACACTCGGGACATTCTCGATAGACAGCGCCGCAGCCTCCACGCTTGTCAAAACGAATCAATTTTGGCATATATGCTGTTACATATTTTTTAGATACTGACCTTTCGTTGCCAACCAGTATATTGCCCCAGACAATCTCTCTACGGGTGTCCAGTGTCTTTATAAAATTTGCAAATTCTACGGGCAACACTGACACCACGGGATGAGCCGGATCAAATATTGACGGTTCTCGCTTGACAACAATATCGATTGGATCGCCCATGCAGTGGCTGCTTACTCCCTGACAAGACTTGCATCGTATACGATCATACTCGGCCGAGTTCCTCCACTCGAAATCCTCATAATTGTCTGAAAGACTGGTATAGGGAAACAGATACATCATCGCCTACCTCTTCTCAATAAACCAACGCCTCGTCTTGCTGTCAGGATGGGGTTGGCGCCGTAGGCCGTGAAGGTGTCCCAGCCGTCGCCGTAGTGCGCCATCGCGTCGAAACTGCCCGACGGCGGGCCCTGGGGCATCTGGCCGAGCATCGCGAGGGTCGGGGTGGTGGGGACGCCCGTCGCGTTGGGGTCGCTCGTGATGAAACGCCCCAGCTCGGGCGCGTACCAGCGCGAGCGGGATTGGTACCAGAGCTCCAGGTCCGGGCTCGTGTCGTCAAACACCTTCGACGCGGTGTCGTCGTCGAGACGCTCGGCGAAGAGCCCGTGGTGCCCGAGGCGGTTGCGGAAGCTCTGGAAGAGCCCGCCGGGCTCGGCGAGGGGGAAGGTGTCGAGGTTCATGAGATTGCCGAAGGCGTCGAAGCGGTGTTGGGTGGGGATCTTGGCGTCGGTGCTTGCGGCCGCGAGTGCGGCGATGAGGAGGATCAGTGCGGTGATGGCCGCGTGGGGGCGGGGCATTGGGGCACTGTACTGGATTGGTGAGGGCGTATGCGTGTTGGAAGCACCCCCACCCCGGCCCTCCCCCGCACGCGGGGGAGGGTGCAGGAAGAGAGGAAGGCGGGAGGGGGAAGGCAAGAAGATGGAGCCCTCACCCCGGCCCTCTCCCCGGGGGAGAGGGAGGAAGAGAGAAGACATTGGAGGCAACTTGTTCCTGCTTTTTCCTTTGGAGCAAAGCAGGGCACCCGGCACAACTCGTTCATGGCCCCGCTTCGCGGCACCATGGCACCAGTACGCAAGTCGAGTTGGCTCTTAGCGGGCGATTTCGATTGCTCGGGTTTCGCGGAGGACGGTGACTCGGATTTCGCCGGGGAAGGTCATTTCGGAGGAGACGCGTTTGGCGATTTCGTGGGCGGTGAGGAAGGCCTCGTCGTCGCTCACGCGGTCGGCGTCGATCATGACGCGGACTTCTCGGCCGGCTTGGACGGCGTAGGCCTCGGCGACGCCGGGGAATGAGAGGGCGATGTCCTGGAGTTCGTTGAGGCGCTGGACGTAGCGTTCCATGGATTCGCGGCGGGCGCCGGGTCGGGCGGCGGAGACGGCGTCGGCGGCCATGACGATGGGGGTGTACCAGGTGGTGGCGGGGATGTCGGCGTGGTGTCCACCGATGGCGTTGAGGACGGCTTCGTCTTTTTCGCCGTACTGGCGGGCGAAGTCCATGCCGATTTTGGGGTGGCCGCCTTCCATTTCGTGGTCCATGGCTTTGCCGATGTCGTGGAGGAAGCCGGCGCGGCGGGCGAGGCGGCCGTCGAGGCCGAGCTGGTCGGCGATGATTTGGCAGAGGAAGGCGACTTCGATGGAGTGCTTGAGGACGTTCTGGCCGTAGCTCGTGCGGTAGGCGAGTTTGCCCATGGCTTCGATGACCTTGGGGTGGAGGCCTTTGAGCTTGAGTTCTGCGGCGGCTTCCTTGCCCGCTTTGACGACTTTTTCTTCGATCTCTTTGCGGGTCTTTTCGACGATTTCTTCGATGCGGGTGGGGTGCATTCGGCCGTCGGCGATGAGCTTTTCGAGGGATTCGACGGCGACGGCCTGGCGGACCTTGTCGAAGCAGGAGACGACGATGACGCCCGGGGTGTCGTCGACGATGATGTCGGCGCCGGTGGCTTTCTCGATGGCGCGGATGTTTCGGCCTTCTCGGCCGATGATGCGGCCCTTCATGTCGTCGGAGGGGATGGCGACGGTGCGGACGGTGGATTCGGAGGAGTGCTCGTTGGCGTATCGCTGGATGGCGTTGATGAGGATTTCGCGGGCTTCGTCCTTGGCGGAGTCCTCGGCTTCCTCGACGATCTGGCGGGTGATCTTGCCCATCTCGTCGCGGGTCTGGTCGGCGACGCGTTCGAGGAGGAGTTCCTTGGCTTGGTTCTTGTCGAGCTGGGCGACGCGCTGGAGTTCTTTTTCCTGCTTGGCGAGGAGGTCTTTGAGTTGGGATTCGCGGTCGGCGAGGGCGGATTGTTTGGACTCGAGCTGGGATTCTCGGTCGGCGAGGGTGGACTCTCGTTTGGCGAGGGTTTCTTCCTTGCGGTCGAAGCTGTCTTCGCGTTTGGCGAGGCGGCGTTCGTTTTCGCGGAGTTCGGCGCGGGCGGATTCGAGTTCCTTGTCGACGGCTTCCTTGCGCTGGAGGGCCTGGCGTTCGGCGTCGAGTCGGATTTTTTCGGCGGCGGTTCTGGCTTCGTCCTCGGCGGATTTTGCGAGGCGTTCGGCGTCGGTGCGGATGGCGTCGAGTTTTTTGGCGGCGAGGAGGGGGGCGATGAAGAAGCCGAAGGCGGCGCCGACGAGGGCGGCGATGGCGGCGGTGATGAGGATGGGGGTGATGCCCTGGGAGGGTGGGTCGGATTGTGCGAGTGTGGCGGTGAGGGGGGCGGTGAGGATGGTGTGGATCACGGCGTGCTCCTGGTGCGTCGGCGTCGTTGGCGACGATCAGGTTGAGCCGCAGCGGGGGTCAGTGGGCGTGTGTTCTCGGGCGTTTGTCTGCGTGGATCGTGCGGGCGGGGTGGTTCATGGTTCTGGAGGGGGTTGGGAGGGGTGCTGTGGCGTGTGACACGATCGTGAAGAGGACTGAACGGAACCCTGATGGGTGGCCGATGATGCTGACGAACGACCCGCTTGGTGCGCCGTGCGCCTCGTGCGGGGGTTGGTTGGTTTGACGCGATGAGCGTGTGCTGATCGCGGGACTGGGGCTATCTTAGCATGTTTGGGACGCTTGATGCGATCCCGGGCTGCTGGTGGTCGTAGGGTGCTCCAGACTGGAGATCAGATGCTGAGGACGAACATGAACATGACCCGGACAGGATGGCGCCGCGTTGCGGTGCTCGGCGGTGCGGCGGCGCTTTCTGCGGCGGTGTTGCTGGGCTCGATGGCGGGGTGCAAGCGGATGGGGGGTGTTCGGGCGCGTCTGACGGCGAAGCAGCTGGCGCACTCGGTGAATATCGACGGGATCCCGATCACGGTGGGTCAGTTCACGGGGCTCGATATCGAGAATCCGTGGGGTGATATCGAGGTCCGGGCGGCGTCGCGGAACGAGTACGCGATGGTGGAGTTCCGGGTCCGCAAGGAGCGGTGGCTCCGGTGGCGGATGGCGAAGGAGGGGATCGCGTTCGATCCGGTCGGTGAGTATTTCACGGCGGACTACGAGGTGGCGGAGGGTTCGCTGAACCAGGCGGGGACGCTGATCATCCGGCCGACGGATCTGGACATCGAGGGGTTCCGGCCTCCGATCGACGTGGTGGTGACGATCCCGCGGTGCGATGGCGCTCGGGTGCGGACGACGCGGGGGACGGTGAAGATCACGGGGGTGACGGGGACGATCGACGTGGTGAACGGGTCGGACACGATCGAGGGCGGGGACATCGTGATCCGCTCGGGCGAGCGTCCGATCGAGGAGGTGCTGGCGTACACGTCGCGGGGTGATATCCACCTGCTGTTGTCGCCGGAGAACACGGGGGTGTTCGATCTCCGGGCGCCGCGCGGGAAGCCGGTGTTCCAGAGCGATTTCGGGGTCGTGGACAACTCGATCCCCGAGCCCGGTCGGTGGACGGGTGTGTGGAACGGGGGGACGAACGCGATCTCGCTGCAGAGCGAGGATGGGGACGCGAAGGTGTGGGTGATGGAGAACCCGCATTTGTTCAAGCCCTGACGTCTCAGGGGTCAAGCCCTGACGTCGGCTCATCATGCCCTGACGGCTCAGGGGTCAAGCCCTGATCGCGATGTGAAACTGCATGTGAAAGCACTCTCGGGAACGCGGGGGTCTTTGTTGTTGGGGGGTGCATGGTGCGAGCACTGACCTCGGAGCGAGGTCAGTGGCACGGGGCGGGTGTCTTTGTTGTTGGGGGCGCATGGTGCGAGCACTGACCTCGGAGCGGGGTCGGTGGCACGGGGTTGGGGTGTTTGGGCGTCAGGCGGCGCGTTTGTGGGTGTCGGAGGCGAGTTGGGATTCGCGGATGAAGTGGTTGATCTGGTCGAGGATGAAGTTTTTGTGGTCGCTGGCGTGTCCGAACTCGAAGGCGAGGCCGGCGTAGGTGTTGCCCTGGGAGTCGATGTGGGTGTGGGCGAGTCGGGCGGCCATGACGAGGGGGGCGGGGATGGTGGGGCGGAGGTCGACGGAGAGCCAGAAGAGGTGGTGGGTGTCGAGTGGTTGTTTGTTGTCCTTGTCGACGACGAGCCCGACGCCGCCGCCGCCGAGGTTGGCGAGCTGGGCGGTGAACCTGGGTCCGACCTGGGGGAGCATGACGGGGTCGGCGGAGATGTTGGCTTGTTCGCCTTTGGCGCGGAGCTGTTCGGTGAGGACGCGCGAGGCGGATTCGCAGGGCGCGGTGGAGGCGGGATCGAGGAGGGGGTAGACGTCGACGGCGGGGAGGTTGATGGAGCCCACGCGGGTGCGGTTGAAGGCGCGGCGCATGCATCGTTCGACGGTGGTGGGCATGGCGACTTTGAGGGTGTCCTCGGCGGCGCGGAGTGCGCCGTGGGAGGAGGAGAGGACGTGGGTGCGGAACATCCAGCGGTTCTGGCCGACGGACATGATGCCGATGAGGGGTGTGTTCTTGGCGATCTCGAAGGCGCATCCCATGGCGCCCGGGTGTTCGAGGGTCATGGTGTCGTCGTTGAAGTCGATGAGTCGGACGCGCCAGACGATGTCGGCGGTGTCGTGGTCCTGTCCCTGGGCGCGGTCGATGGTGAACTCGAGGCCGCCGCGGCGGTCGCGGATTCGTTGGAGGCTTTGGCGCCAGCGCTCGGTGCGTGATCGGCTCGCGGGCATGGTGTGTGTCCTTTGGCTTGCTGTTCTGCGGGGCGCGAGTGATCGCGCCGTTGGTGGTATCGGCGAGATTCCGGGGGGTATCAAGCGGATTCGTGCGTGCGGGGTGCGCGGGGTGCGCGGGGTGCGCGGTGTGTGCGCGGCGGGTCGTTATCGGGACGCGCGGAGGGCCTGTGCGGCGGCGTCGATGCGCGGGGCCCAGTCGGTGCCGGGCGCGTGGGGCGCGTAGCGGTAGTCGTAGAGTGTGCGGATGGCGGCGGCGAGGGCGGTGTCTTGGGGGGCGAGGGCTTGGGCCTGGGCTTTGAGGGGGGCGGTGTCGGGGTGGGTGGATCCGTGGCCCTGGAGGCGCTCGCGGATGCGGGAGGCGAGGTCGTCGGCGGCGCGGGATTGTGGATCGGCGGCGTCGCGGCGCCCGGCGCGGAGGCGGGTGAGGAGGGCGCGGGCGCTGCCCGAGTGGATGAGGAGGATGAGGGCGGTGCCGAGGGTCATGGAGGCGAGGAAGACGAGGACGGCGGCGATGGCGGCGCGGCGGACGAGGGTGAAGCGTTCGGCGGCGAAGCGTTTGGCGAGGGTTTCGGACATGGCGCGGAGCCCGAAGTCGGTGTCGAGCGAGCCCATGAGGCGGGCGCGTGTGTCGGCGTCGTAGTCGACGACGAGGTTGACCCATGCTTGCTGGACAGCGTCGTAGAGCTGGGTGATGTTTCGGAAGATGGTGGGTTCGGGTTCGTGGAGTTGGTGGAAGTCGGCCTGGGGGGTGCCGTCGAAGGTGCGCCAGGTGTCGGGGGCGATCTGTGCTTCGACCCACGCGTGGGCGTTGGATTGGCGGACGACGTAGGAGCCGGAGACTTCGTTGTATTCTGCGGCGACGTACCCGGTGATGACGCGTGCGTTGATACCGAGGGCGCGGGACATGAGGGTGAGGGCGGAGGCGTAGTACTCGCAGTGCCCGGTTCTGCGGTCGAAGAGGAACCATTCGGTGGCGTCTCGTCCGGTGGGGACGGGTTCGGCGGTGAGGGTGTAGGTGTACTGTGAGCGGAGGTGGGTCTCGAGTGAGCGGACGGCCTTGATGTCGTCGGCGATGGGTCGGGTGGCGGGGTCGGGGTCGAGCCCGGCCTGGGTGATGATGGTGCGGGCGAGCTGGGCGACGCGCTGGGGGATGAGGGCGTCGCGCGGATCGACGGGGGGGCGTTGGGCGTCTTGCTCGATGGAGATGGGCTGGAACTCCATGTCGATGGCGCGGACGCGGTAGGCGCGGACGGGGTCGTCGGAGACGAGGATCATGCGTGATTCGTTGTCGACGCCGATGCGTGCGGAGTTGTTGACGCGGATCTCGAGGGGGAGCCAGGGGGCGAAGAGGTAGGCGAATCCGAGCTCGTCGGATTCGAGGGTGATCTCGTATTCGCGGTTCCAGCGGGCGCGGTCGTTGTTGTGGACGATGGGGACGGAGCGTCCTTCCTCGACGAAGCGTGTGCGGAACTTGACGGGGACGCGTTGGTCCTGTCCTGAGAGCCAGCGGCCGTTTTCGTATTGGGTGAGGACGGCGCCTCGGAGGTAGATGGCGCGGGAGCCCTGGGAGCCGACGTGCTGGTCGTTGCGGTCTCGGACGGTGAGGCGCATGACGGGGGTCGGGGAGGTGGTGATGCGTCCGGGGCGTCCGAGCTCGACGTCGTCGGCGAATCCGGTGACCATGGTTCCGGCGGCGGGTCCCCCCCACTGCCCGAGGGTGGAGCGTCCGAGGTTTCGGGGCATGACGAGGAAGATGAGGACGGCGAGGACGATGCAGAAGAATCCGGTCATGACCTGCATGGCGCGGAGGTCGACGGCGGCGCGGGCGGAGAGGGGTGTGTGTGTGCGGGCGGCGCGGGAGGCGGTGGCGAAGAGGCGGAAGTAGACGACGGCGCGGATGAAGACGAAGATGGCGAGGAAGACGCCGACGCCGGTGATCATGTCGGAGCCGGTGAGGACGGCGGCGATGATGAGCGAGAGGGCGAGGACGAGGACCTGGCCGTGGTCTCTTGGGGTGCGGAGGTCGAAGAGTTTGAGGGCCATGAGGAGCATGGAGAAGAGGGCGAAGGTGTCGACGGAGAGGGAGTCTCGGAGGGCGGCGAGGATGGCGAGGGCGATGACGAAGAAGAGGACGGCGTTGATGGCGACGCGGGTGATTCGGGAGGGGCCCTGGATGGCGTACCAGAATCCGATCGCGGCGGCGGCGGTGCCCATGACGACGGCGACGGGGCTGAGGGCGGCGATGGCGTAGACCCAGATGCTCGCGAGCATGGCGGCGAGGAGGGCGCGGTGGTGGGTGCGCCAGAGCTTGGGGTGGGTGGTGATGGCGGGTGCGGCGTTCACGCGGCGGGGTCCTTGCGGGCGCTCTGGTAGTTGATGAGGAGGCGGGCGGTGTGGTGGTCCGCGGGGCGGCGTGATCGGGGGGTGGTATCGGCGGGGTCTGGGCGCTCGAGGGTGGCGAGGGCGCGGGCGCAGCGGGCGAGGTGGGCGGGGCCGCGGCCCGGGGGGATGGAGACGTGGGCCCATGGGATGTCGAGCCCGGTGCTGATGGAGGCGTGGTTTCGTTCGATGAGGGTGTAGGTGAGGGCGATGGCGTGTTCGAAGTCGTCGTCGGGGGTATCGGGGGAGGGGGGGGCGAGTTCGAGGATCCGGGTGTCGGATGCGGGCTGGGGGTATTCGACGACGAGGAGGGATCCGGCGCGGGCGGAGCGTTTCCAGGAGACGACGCGCATGGGGTCCCCGGGTCGGTATTCGCGGAGCCCGATGTAGTCGAGCCCGGCGCCTCGGCGGGCGGCGTGGCGGGTCTGGGCTTGGTCGGAGGTGGTGAGGGTTTCGATGCGCGTGTCGTCGGGGTCGGCCTTGGGGGGCGCGACGACGAGGGTGCGCGGGGCGGAGAACTCGACGGTTTTGGTGAAGAGCCCGAAGGGGAAGCGGGTGCGGATCCAGACGCGGTCGAGCTCGATGATGCCTCGGCGGGTGGGGGTGTAGGTGGAGGCGGCGCGGTCGATGGCGCGGGGGGGGAGGTGGAGGAGGACGGCGGGGGCGGTGAGGTTCTTGTGGGTGAGGGGTGATGTGTGGTCGCGGAGCTCGGTGATCTCGAGGGCGAAGTTGGGGAAGAGGCGCGCGGTGTTCTGGATGGTGTAGGTGAGTTCGACGGGCTGGCCGGCGCGGGCGGGGGGCGGGGCGTGTGCGGCGAGCTTGAGGCCCATGAGGGCGTTTCCGGTGATGATGCCGGAGACGACGAGGGCGGCGATGCAGAAGCCGAAGAGCCAGAAGAGGAGGTTGTTCTGGCCGTTGATGGCGCCGAGGGCGAGGAAGAGGGTGACGACGACGAAGAGGATGCCTGGGAAGGTGAGGGCGGCGGCGCGTCGGACGTGTGGTTGGGTGTCGAGTGTGGGTGTGCGGTTGATGGCGCGCGCGCTCGTCATGTCATGCTGTACGGTGGGGAGGTTGGGAGGTTCTGTCGGGGGGTCATTGTCCGGGTGTCGGGTCGATGGGGACGATGGTGGCGAGGATGCGTTTGCCCTTGGTGGGCATGTAGACGGCGGAGCGTGCGGTGTAGATGGTGTCGGCGGTGAAGGTGAGGGTGACGCGGTCCTCGGGGATCTCACGGAATGAGAGGCGGAAGTTGCCTTCGTCGTCGGTGACGGCGGTGGCGAGCTGTTCGGGGGCGCGTCCGGGGCGTTCGCGGTCGGAGGCGGTGACGGTGATGCCCGGGATGCCGGGTGCTTCGTCGAAGCGGGGGTCTGAGTCGGGGAGGATCATGGCGCGTCCGACCTGTCCGGCGATGGCTTTGCCCCGGTAGGAGGCGGAGCCGCAGGCGGTGAGGGTGAGGAGAGCGGCGAGTGCGAGGGCGCAGCGGAGGGTGTGCATGGGCGCTCCTGGGTTTGTGTCAGTCTGTGGTGGTGGCTTGTGCGAGGAGGTCTTCGGGTTTGGGGAGGTCTTTGAGGGAGGCGAGCCCGAAGAGGTCGAGGAAGCGCGGTGTTGTGCCGTAGAGCATGGGGCGGCCGAGTTCCTCGGCGCGTCCGGTGATTTTGACGAGTTGTCGGTCCATGAGGGCGCGGACGACGTCGCCGCAGGCGACGCCTCGGATGGCTTCGAGCTCGGCGCGTGTGATGGGCTGTCGGTAGGCGATGATGGCGAGTGTTTCGAGCTGGGTGCGGGTGAGGCGCGAGGGGGCCTTGGCGCGCTGGAGTGCGGCGATGACGGGGGCGAACTCGGGGCGGGTCATGACGCGGTAGCCGGCGGCGACGCGTTCGATGGTGAAGGCGCGGTTGGTGGATTCGTACTGGTCGTTGAGGGCGGCGATGGCGCGGGTGAGGGTGTGCTCGTCGAGGGTCTGGAGGGCGTCGTCCTCGTCGGGGAGGAGCTTGAGGGCGTCGATGATGGTCTGGGGTTTGGTGGCGCGGTCGGCGCTGAGGAGGACGGCCTCGAGCGCGGCGAGGGTGTCGGGGCTCAGGTCTCGCGGGGTTGGATCGGGCGCGTCGGTCACGGCGGATTGTTCGGTTGGATCGGCGGTCTGGGTGGTCATCGTGTGGATGGTATCACGCGGGGTGTGATCGTGCAGGGTGTTGTGGGGTATGCTGGTGGGATGCAGCATCTGGATGAGCCGCTCCCGAGTCAGCAGGGTCGTTTCGAGGGCTTGAGGGTGCTCACGGAGCGTGAGCTGCATCGTCGTCGGGAGGGGGTGTTCCTGGTGCTTTCGGGGTTGTTCCTCGGGACGCTGGCGATGCTGAACATCCTGGGGATCACGCGGTTCATCAAGCTGTTCGAGGTGGACTTCGATGCGTCGCGGCCCGGTGTGACGGCGTTCGCGGTGGCGGTTGGCGTGCTGCCGTATCCGCTGACGTTTTTGTGCACGGATTTCATTTCGGAGCTGTACGGGCGTCGTCGGGCGAGCGCGGTGGTGTGGGTGGGGTTGCTGCTGAATGTGTGGGTGGTGTTCATTCTGTGGATCGGGGGAGTGCTGCCGGGGTTCGAGGCGCGGGGGGCGGACGGGTCGTTGGTTCTGGATGCGGCGGGGCGTGCGCCGGTGTTTTTCGAGGTGCGTTCGCTGGCGTTCGGCGCGGTGGCGGCGTCGATGATCGCGTATTTGGTGGCGCAGCTGGTGGATGTGCACGTGTTCCATTTCTGGAAGCGGCTGACGAAGGGGAAGCACCTGTGGATCCGGAACAACGGGTCGACGCTGGTGTCGCAGATGGTGGACACGACGGCGGTGATTTTGATCACGCACTTCTATGCGAACGCGTTGCCCGTGGATGAGGACGCGGGGATCTGGGGTCAGTTGTTGGTGTTCATCGCGACGGGGTATGTGTTCAAGATGGTGTCGGCGTTGGTGGATACGCCGGTGTTTGTTTTCGGGACGCGTTGGTTGGTCCGATATCTTCGTTTGGAGACGTAGAAAACCCTGCGAATCGGTCTGATCTGGGTTGCGCGCGCTCAGGCGGGGGCTGGCTTTGGCCGATTCCGGTGGGGATACCCATGAGCGATGCGTCTTCCCAATCCGGTCGGTTCCGCGTGGTGCTGGTTGATGATGAGCCGCACATCACGCGGATGGTGGAGCGTCGGCTTTCGCAGCTGGGGTACGAGGTGCGGACGGCAGGGGATGGTCAGCAGGGGCTGAATCTGATTCACGAGGTGATGCCGGATCTTGTGGTGACGGATCTGCAGATGCCGTACATGAGCGGGATCGAACTTTCGACGCGGCTTTGGAGCAGCGAGAAGACGAAGGGGATCCCGGTGGTGATGCTCACGGCGCGTGGGTTCATCGTGGAGCAGCAGATCTCGGATCTGAAGAACATCCGTGCGCTTTTGAGCAAGCCGTTCTCGACGCGGTCGCTGGTGGATCGGATCGGTTCGATCCTGGGCGAGGGGGCGGACGGCGCGGGGCGGGTGGCATGAAGTTGCAGCTCGATGAGATGGGGCCGCAGGAGACGCCCGCGGTGTTTATCGAGCGTTGCGTGTCGCTCGGGTTCGCGGTGTGGCGTCTTGACGTGAACGGGATGGCGGTGAGCGATCCTCGCGCGCCTCGTGCGCTTCGGATGTGGTTGTCGAGCCCGGTGGTTCGTCGGCTGTTGGTGGAGTGCGCGGAGTATTGGTCGTCGATGGACGATCCGATCGCGTGCGAGCCGTCTCCGGGGCTTTGGGTGCGGCCGGTCCCGGTGGAGCATCGTGGGCGGCGGATCGGTTTTTGCGTGCTTGTGGGGTTCACGGAGCGTGTGCTGGGGACGTCGATCCTGCGTGAGGGGGTGGACAGCGATCCGCTGGCGCTTGCGGCGTTGACGCACACGATCGGGGAGTTGGTGCAGCCCTGGGACACGCTGGGGGCGAAGGCGCAGCGGCTGCTGACGTGGATGCACGACGATGCGCGGGCGATGCGGGAGCTGGAGTCTTCGATCGAGGTGTGCACGGAGCAGCTGTCGGAGTCGTACGAGACGCTGACGGCGATGCATATTCTGGGGCGGGAGATGGGGAGCGTGGACGATCCTCGTTCGTTCGTGGAGCAGACGCTCGAGCTGATCGCGGTGACGATCAACTTCCGGTGGGCGGCGTGCATGCTGTCGGAGGATGCGCCGATCGAGGGTGACCGGGTGATCCAGTCGGGGGAGTTGATGATCGACACGGGGGAGGTGCGGAGGTTCGTCGAGGAGCTGGTGCGGACGGAGCCGATCGCGATCAGCGACGAGACGGCGGTGTACGACGCGACGGTTTCGCATCCGGAGCTGGAGCCGCAGGTGATCCGTCACCCGATCCGGGCGCGTGGGGCGCATTTCGGATGGCTCGTGATCGGTGGGAAGCGTGGTGAGGACCAGTTCGTGTCGTCGCACGACACGAAGACGCTCGATTCGATCGCGGGGATTCTGGCGTCGTTCCTGGAGAACGCGATGCTCTACGAGGAGCAGCGTGCGACGTTTTTGGGGACGGTGCGGGCGCTGTCGGGTGCGATCGATGCGAAGGATCCGTACACGCAGGGTCACTCGCAGCGTGTGGCGATGCTCGGGGAGGCGTTGTCGCGGGCGCTGGGGTACGACGACGAGCGCGCCAAGCGGGTGCGTCTGTGCGGGATTCTGCACGACATCGGGAAGATCGGTGTGCCCGAGCATGTGCTGTGCAAGGACGGTCGGTTGACGGACGAGGAGTTCGACCTGATCAAGAAGCACCCGACGATCGGGGCGCGGATGCTCGAGGGGATCCCGAGTCTGACGGACATCATCCCGGGGGTGGAGCATCACCACGAGCGTTGGGACGGGCGGGGGTATCCGGCGGGTCTGAGCGGGGAGGCGATCCCCGAGGTGGCGCGGATCCTGGCGCTGGCGGACACGTTCGACGCGATGAGCTCGAACCGCGCGTATCGTGCGGCGATGCCCAGGGAGAAGGTGCTCGCGGAGATCGAGCGGTGCGCGGGGTCGCAGTTCGATCCGTCGATGGTGGCGCCGTTCCTGGCGCTGGACTTCGGCGCGTACGACGAGGCGGTGCGGACGGCGGCGGCGCAGACGAAGATCCGCAAGGCGGCGTGAGCCCGCGGGCTCCGTCCCCCCACTGCTGTTCACAGAATCCGGTGGTTGATGGCGGGTCGAGCGGTGTGCTCGGGTTGTTGTTTACTGGTCGTAGAGGTATGTCCATGAGCCCTGGACGAGGGTTGAGGTCCGTTCGTCGGGTTTGATCTGGGCGAGCTCGGCGATCTGGGCGTCGGTGAGGTCGTGGTCGTAGAAGGCGACGTGGGCGACGGAGCCGTCGAAGCCCGCGCCGGGTGTGCTCGCGGAGCCCATGTCGTAGCCGGAGCCGATGAGCATGGGTTGGTTGCCTCCGAAGAACCATGCTGCGGTGTCGATGCCGTCGGTGTTTGAGGCGTTGTGTGCGACGCGTGTTCCGTCGACGTAGGCCTTGAGGCCTCTCGAGCCCCAGGTGACGGTGATGTGGTGCCAGGTGTTCTTTGTGATGGCGTTGAAGGGGGAGTTGGCGATTTTGGAGAGACTGAATCCGTCGTCGTCGGAGACGTAGGCCCAGAGGGCGGCGTTGAAGAGTGCGATGTTGATGGTGGGGTGTCCTCCGGACTTGTAGTCCATGCCGAGGAAGGGGTAGAAGCGGTAGTCGGAGGTTGGGCCGGTGTATTTGATCCAGCAGGTGATGGAGCCGGTGCCCTGGCGGAAGTGGTTGTTCCAGGGGACGGCGATCTGGTGGGGGTCGTTGTCGAAGGTGGGGACGGGTGCGCCCTGGTCGTTGTAGGCGGTGCCGGCGATGGTGGTGTCGGCGTAGATGGCTTCGTGGTTGGCGAGGAGTTCCGCGCCTCGCGAAGCGCCGGCGGATTCGGTGAGGGGCCAGTAGAAGAACGCGCTGATGTCGTCGACTTGTTTGGCGTAGTTTGGTTTGGTGGAGCGGATGTCGAATGTGGCGTGGTCGGTGGTGGTGGTCGTGGAGAGGAGGTGGATGCGGTAGGTGGTGGTGGTGTCGGTGGGCGCGGCGTCGGTGTCGGCGTCGGCGACGAGGGCGTCGTAGGCGGTGGAGCCCAGGGCGAGCCCGGTGTAGACCTTGCCGGACTGGGCGGTGAGGGCCCAGGCGGGGTCGTCGATGACGGTCTTGATGGCGAGTTCGGCGGCGTTGTTCAGGTGGGGGGATTTGCGGGCGATGGTTTCGATGGTGGCGGACTGCGAGTTGGTGGCGGAACGGAGGATGGTGCCGATGAGGATGATGGAGACGATGGCGGCGACGGTGACGAGGGTGAGGACGTAGATGGATCCGCGTCGGTGGTTCATGGCTGGATGGGTGTGTGCGTGGATCATGGGGCCTGGACCAGGAAGCCGAGGGTGTCGGCGGCGTCGGTGTGGAGGGTGGTGATCTGCTCGAGGAGGGTGGCGTTCTTGTGGACGGAGATGGTGACGCGTTTGACGCCCGTGTAGGTGGGCGATTCGACGGCGGGGTTGGCGGGGTCGGCGTGGGCGATGTTGACGGAACGGGTCCAGCCCGCGAGGTTGGTGTAGGGCTCGTTCTTGGAGTTGCGCGGGGGCGAGGCGCTCCAGCCGTGGTAGTCATCGACGTCGTCGAAATCGAGTCGGTTGTCGGGGCGTTCGTCGACGCCCGGGCCCAGGTAGTCGGTATCCCCCGCGCCGGCTTCGGCGAAGGCCTTGGTGGCGATCTCCTCGGCGAGTTCGGAGGCGAGGTTTGCGGCGACGAGGCGGTCGGCGTGGACGGTGGAGGTGCGTGCGAGGGGGGCGACGATCTGGATGGTCGAGACGAGGACGAAGGTGATGAGGAGCATCGCGATGATGGTCTCGACGAGGGCGATGGCGCGTCGGATCGGTGCGGGGCGGGATTGTGCGGGGCGGGTGTGCATCAGTTGATCGCGGGTGCGTTGGGGAGGGTGATGGTGAACTCGTAATCGCCCTGGATGGTGCCATCGGCGGCGAATCGGATGGCGATGGCGTGGAGGGTGGTGCCTGCGTAGGAGGTTGAGCCGTCGATCTCGGAGATGCCGGTGAGGATGGTCCGGGCTTCGGCTCCGTCGATGCGTTGGATGATCTGATTGGTGGCGTTGAGGAACTGGTATTCGATGGTGGTGGGTTCTGCGGTGATGGCGTTGGATTTCATGGCGAGGCGGAGTTGGAACCCGTTGGCGATCACGCTGAACTGGACCTGTTCGGCGTTTCTCATGTTGGCGCGGAGTTCGCTCATCGTGTCGATGACGAGTCGGTCGCGTGATCCGGTTTCGTTGGTCGTGGGGATGGCTCTGGAGGCGACGACGATGGCGGAGGAGAGCCCGGCGAGGAGGATGGTGGCGATGGCGAGGGCGATGGCGGTTTCGATGAGGGTGAAGGCGGGGCGTTGGTGGGGTTGATGGTGGCGCATGGTCAGAGCCCCAGTTTGACGGCGGCGATGCCCAGGTCGACCTTGAGTTCGAGGATGTCGCCCACGTCGACCTCGACGTCGACGGCGCCCTTGTTCTCGATGCCCTCGATGTCGAGGGTGATCGTGGTTCCGGCGTTGAGGAGGTCGAGGGTGAAGGCGGGGTAGACCTCGCCGAGGGGCGTGATGATGGCGGTGTGGGCGTCGAGGGTGGTGCCGGCGAGGTCCATGGAGAAGGGGGCGGCGGCGAGGTCGCGGGTGAGGAGGATGTCGTCGCGGGTGATGTCGGTGCCCTGGGCGACGATGTAGCGTTCCTTGTCGGGGAAGAACTTGATGGTGTGTGTGGTGGAGGTGGCGCGGGCGCGGAGTTTGGCGGCCTGGATGTCGGCGAGGATCGTTTGCTGTGCGGCGTGGAGTTCGCGCCCGGCGGATGCGTCGGTGAAGGCGGGGACGGCGATGGCGGCGGCGATGGCGACGATCGCGAGGACGATGACGAGCTCGATGAGGGAGAAGGCGTGGTTCATGTAAGACGGCACCCCGGGCGTGTGGGCCCGGGGCGCGTGATGGGTGTGGTTGCGATCCATGCGGATCCTGATCGCTCGTGGGTTACACGGGGATCAATAGGAGCTGTACGCGGTGCCCTGGGCGTCGGTCTCGGTGCCCGGGAGGTTTGCGGAGAAGTTGCCCGTGGATTCGTCGTAGACCCAGCCGGCGGTGGTGCCGCCCTGCGTGGCGACGATCCCGCTCTGTCCCTTGTTGGATCCGACCTTGAGTGTGGGGATTTCTCGGAGGTACGGGCCGAGGTAGTGGGTGGAGTCCTTGGTGGCGCTGTCGTTGCCGAGGGCGTCGGTGTAGGTGGTGAGCTGTGCTTCGAACTCGGCGAAGGAGGGGAGGTCTCCGCCGTGCTCGGCCTTGTAGAGGTCGATGGCGGAGCGGACGACGGCGAGGTCGGCGATGAGGCCCGAGTCGGCGGCGCCTGCGGCGCCTCGGCTCATGCGGGGGATCGCGATGGCGCCGATGATGCCGATGATCACGACGACGATGACGAGCTCGATGAGCGAGAACGCCTTGCGGGTGCTCGTCGGACGGATGGTGTTGAGTGCGAACATGTGCCGAGCCTCCTTCGAACTATCGGCGGCGATGGTGTTGATGACAACGGTGGTGTCATCGGCGAAGTCGGGGAGGGAGTTGAGTGTGTTGTGGATGAATCCGGCGCGATCGCACCCAGAATTGGGTTGGTTCGGGCGCGTCACTGTTTCGAGGGGACGGAGAGGGTGTATTCTCGGTCGTTTCGGGTGACGATGGCTTGGCGCTCGATGACCTGGGTGAGGGTGTAGCCCTGGGGGGTGGTTTGTCCGACGAGGTAGAGCTTGCCGTCGAGGATGGCGCCGGATTGTCCGGTGCGTGAGGGCATGCATGAGGTGAGGGTCGGGAGGTCGGAGAGCGTGGGCGCGGGGGCGGCGGTGATCGCGGCGGGTTTGATGGCGGGCGCGTCGTCGGGGAGGGTCTCGGGGATGGGGGGCGGGTCGAAGAAGAGGGTGGAGGGATCGCGCGAGCGATCGGTGGAGGCGAGCGCGTCGTTGATGCGGTCGCTCAGGGCGGTGGAGATCGTCTCTTTGATGGAGGAGGCGATGTCGCTCTTGGCGGCGGCGATGGGTTCATCGACGACCTGGGAGAGGTCGAGGACTCCGGCGCCGGCGCTGGAGGGTCCGCGGAGGAATCCCTGGTCGATGACGAGGGAGACGCCGGCGAGGGCGAGGATGCCGATGAATACTTTGCGTTCGGTTGAGAGTCCCATGCGTGCGAAGGTCGATATCGGCGCGCGGGAGTGCAAGCGGATCCGGGGGAACTTTTGCGGGGGGATCAGGCGGGGGTGGGTTTGTGCCAGTCGATCCGGATGTTCACGCTCAGATCGGGCGTGTCGGGGCTCGGGGAGCGGATCTCGAGGGAGTCGACGTGGACGTCGGGGTAGTGGTCGTGGAGCTCGGCGAGCCAGGATTCGAGGTCTGGGTAGATGGTCGCGAGGGTGAGTCGGAGGGGGACGACGTTGCGTGCGGCGATGATTTTTTCGGGCTCGAGGGATTCGACGCGGATGGCGTGGCGTTCGGCGAGGGAGGCGAGTTCGGCGGCGAGTTCGTTGGTGGTGGCGGGGCGGACCTGGTCGGTGCGGGTGATGAGTGTGGATTCGCGTTCGTTGACGACGCGGATGAGGTCGGCGCGGAGGGCGCGGGCGCGTTCGAGCTCGGCGTCGAGGTTGGCGAGGGTGGCGTTGGTGGTGACGACCTGGGCGCGGCGGTCGGACCATGCGCTGGCGAGGAAGCCGAGGGAGGAGGCGACGATGGCGCTGAGGGCGAGGGTGCCGACGATGTGCGCGTGGAGGGGGGTGATGTCGTGGAGCTTGTTCTTGAGGGTCATCCGTTGGGCTCCCGGGGCGCGGGGTCTGGGGTGTGGGCGGCCTGGATGCGGGCGCGGATGGAGGAGAGGACGGAGGGGCCGGCGGGGGTCTGGACCTGTCGGGATTCGAGCATCTCGACGGTGGCGAAGATGCCGGTGTTCTCGAGGGTGACGAGGGCGTCGCGGGCTTCGGAGAGGGAGGCGGTGCGGATGCGGGTGTTGATGAGGATGGTGTCGATGGTCTTGTCGCGCTGGATGGAGGCGGTGAAGGATTCGAGCTGGGCGCCGGCGGGGATGTGGGGCGCGAGGAGGGCGAGGAGGGCGCGCCAGTCGACGCGGGAGTCGGCGAGGCGCTGCTCGGCGCGTCGGCGGTCGAGTTCCTGCTGGCGTGACTTGAGATCGGGGATCGCGGCGCGGACGGTGTCGAGCTCGGAGGTGAGGGAGACGACGGTGGAACGCCCGGGGATGGCGGCGGCGCGTTGGTGGAGGGCGAGGACGGTCGCGGGGAGCGCGACGGCGAGGGTGGAGGCGAGGATGGCGGCGGACCATCGGCGGACGGCGACGATGGCGGCGCGGCGGCGGAGGCGGCTGGGGGGGATGAGGTTGACGACGAAGGGGTGGTTGGCGGGCATCATTCGTCTCCCAGCGCGAGCCCGGCGGCGAGGGCGAGCTTGGCGATCTGGTGGGGTGCGGGGGAGACGGGGGAGTGCGGTTCGGCGGGCTCGGCGCAGGTGAGGGGGGCGGCGCGCATGGCGGTGCGGTTGGTGACGGCGTCGAGGACCGAGGGGTTGGTGGCGAGGTACCCGGAGACGAGGGCGGATCCGAAGGGGGCGAAGCGGTGGATCTGGGAGACGTAGGTGAGGGCGGTGTCGAGCTGCTCGGTGACGGGGGTGATCATGGAGGCGATCGCGGGGCGGAGGGCGGGGGCGAGCGGGTTGTCGGCGCTCAGGGGTTCGAGGAGTCGGTCGGCGACGGGCTCGGCGGCGGGGTGCTTGGCGAGGAGGTGGTCGATGGCGTGGGAGGCGCCGCGCGCGACGCGCCGGGTGTAGACGGGGGTCTGTCCGATGGAGACGACGATGATGGAGCGGTGCCAGCCGATGTCGGTGACGCAGTGGATGGCGCCGTCTTGGAGCTCGGCGCTCTCGATGGCGGCGCGCTGGAGGGCGGAGCCGGCGGGGATGACGCGTCCGACGACGAAGCCGGCGTGCTCGAAGGCGTCGGCGAGCTCGTCGATGCGGTCGGATTCGGAGGAATGGGCGTAGCGGGTGGTGGCGCCCGGTTTGCCCTCGATGGCCCAGTACCCGATCTCGATGGCTTCGGTCTTGTGGGCGCCCGAGCGGAGGATCTCGGCGCGGGCGAGCTGGGCGATGGGGGCGCCGGATTCCTCGGGGGGGAGGTCGAGGATGTGGAAGGAGCTCGAGCCCGAGGGGGGGGTGATGGCGATGTTGGTGGATTCGAAGCCGCGTCGCCAGACGGTTTCGGCGAGGCGGTCGAGCTCGTCGCGGGTGGGGATGGCGTCGTTTGAACGGCGCGGGATGGCGGCGGCGGCGTGGAGGGCGCCGGTGGCGCGGTCGAACTGGACGCAGCGGAACTCGCGTGGGTCGGGCTCGATGCCGATGGGGGTATAGCGGTTGATGGCGGCGCGGGAGAGCGGCATGGTCACTTGGCTCCTGCGCTGGCGGTGAGGTCGAAGAGGGGGAGGAACATGGAGATCGCGACGAACCCGACCATGAGCCCGAGGGCGATCATGATGAGGGGTTCGACGATGGAGGAGATGGACTTGATGACGGTTTCGTTCTCTTCGTCGAGGTGGTCGGCGAGCTGGACCATGACGGGGCCCATGCGTCCGGAGCGTTCGCCGTTGCGGACGGCTTCGATGGCGCTGGGGACGATGAGGGCGCCGGTGGTGAGGGCGCTGGAGACGGGTTCGCCGATGGTGACGGCGTCCTCGGCGCGCTCGAGCATGGTTTTGTAGAGGGTGTTGGAGACGGATCGGCGGGTGAGCTCGATGGATTCGAGGATGGGGACCTTGGATTCGAGGAGGAGCCCGAGGACGCGGAAGATGCGGGCGGTCTGGATGGAGCGGACGGTTGGGCCGAGGACGGGGAGCTTGAGCGAGGCGCGTTCGATGACGACGCCTCCTCGGGGGGACCTGATCCACATGATCGCGCCCCCCACCGCGACGGCGAAGGCGGGGAGGAGGGCCCACCAGTACGAGCGCATGGCGGTGGAGAGGACCATGAGGAACTTGGTGGTGGCGGGGAGGGGGGAGTCGAGTGATTCGAAGAGCCCGGAGAATCGCGGGAGGACGACGCCGAGCATGAGCCCGAGGACGACGACGGAGACGAGGGAGAGGAGGGCGGGGTAGAGCATGGCGCCGGCGATGTTGGCGCGGATCTTGGCTTCCTGGCGGAGGAGTTTGGCGACGCGGCTCAGCATGGCGTCGAGGTTGCCCGAGGTTTCGCCGGCGGCGACGAGGGCGCAGAAGACGTGGCCGAAGACCCTGACCTGGGCGGTCATGGCGTCGGCGAGGGAGTCGCCTTCCTCGAGTCGGGCGCGGAGGCGCGCGAGGACGGTCTTGAAGCTTTCGTGGGGGCACTGGGACTCGATGGCTTCGATGGCGTCGATGATGGGGGTGCCCGTGGCGACGAGGACGGAGAGCTCGCGCGCGAAGTCGGCGACGACCTTGACGGGGATGCGTGATCGTTGTGCGGGGGCGTTCTTGCCCGTGGTGTGCTTGGAGGTGCCGGAGGATTTTTTGTCGGAGAGGGCGGTGACGCTGGTGACGAGGAGCCCGCGTTTGCGGAGGGAGTCCTCGGCTTCGCGTTTTTCGGCGGCTTCGATGATGCCCGACTTGGCTTCGCCGGCCTTGGTGTAGGCCTGGTACTGGAACTTCATGCGGCCTCCTTGGCTTGCTCGGTGCCATTGGCGGGCGCTGTGGAGGCGGGTTCGTCTTCGTCGACGTCGTCGTTCTTGGTGACGCGGAGGACTTCCTCGAGGGAGGTTTTGTGGTCGATGGCGGCTTTGACGCCTTCCTCGCGGAGGGAGAGCTGTCCTTGTTTGGAGAGCATGGCGCGGAGTTCGTGCTTGGAGGCGTTGAGGTAGATGAGCTTGCGGAGCTCGGGGGTGACTTCCATGAACTCGTAGATCCCGAGGCGGCCCTTGAACCCGGAGTGGTGGCAGGTGGCGCAGCCCGCGCCCTTGCGGAAGGGTCGGCCGGACATGTGGGAGAGTCCCGCGTCTTCGAGGACCTGTTCGGAGGGGTAGTAGGAGGTGGCGCAGGAGGGGCAGATGGTGCGTGCGAGGCGCTGGGCGACGACGCCGTTGAGGGCGGAGGAGAGGAGGTAGGAGGCGACGCCCATGTCGACGAGACGGGTGATGGCTCCGGGCGCGTCGTTGGTGTGGAGGGTGGCGAGCATGGAGTGCCCGGTGAGGGAGGCCTGGACGGCGACGGTGGCGGTTTCCTGGTCTCGGATCTCGCCGATCATGATGACGTCGGGGTCCTGGCGGAGGATGGAGCGGAGGGTGCGCGCGAAGGAGAGCCCGATGCTCTCGTGGACCTGGATCTGGTTGACCATGTCGAGCTGGTATTCGACGGGGTCCTCGACGGTGACGATGTTGGTCTCGGGGGAGGACATGAGGTCGAGGGCGGAGTAGAGGGTGGTGGTCTTGCCCGACCCGGTGGGTCCCGTGACGAGGAGCATGCCGTGGGAGAGTTTGAGGACGCGTTTGAAGCGTTCGAGGATCTCGGGGCGGAAGCCGAGCTCTTCCATGCGGACGTTGAGGTTGGACTTGTCGAGGACGCGGATCACGAGTTTTTCGCCCAGGAGGGTGGGGATGCTCGAGACGCGGAGGTCGATCTCTCGTCCTTCGGCGACGATGCGGACGCGGCCTTCCTGGGGGAGGCGCTTCTCGGAGATGTCCATCTTGCCGATGATTTTGATGCGGGAGACGATGGCGGCGTGCATGCCGCTGGGGGGTCGCATGAGTTCGCGGAGTGTGCCGTCGATGCGGTAGCGGATGCGTGTGCCCATTTTGTCGGGTTCGATGTGGATGTCGGAGGCGCCGTCCTTGACGGCGGAGAGGAGGGCGACGTTGACGAGGTTGATGATCGGGGATCCCTCGACCATCTGCGAGAGGTCGGTGGTGGGATCGTCGTCGACGGCTTCGCGTTCGACGACCTCGACGTCGGATTCGGAGAGTGTGGTGAGGAACTCGTTGATGTCGACGTTGCCGGCGGAGTATTTGCGGATGTATTCGTTGATGTTGTCCTCGAGGGCGAGGACGGGGTTGATGTCGCATCCGGTGCGGGCGGCGAGTTGGTCGACGAGGGGGAGGTTCTGGGGTTCGGTCATCGCGACGGTCATGACGCCGCGGATGGAGAACATGGGGAGGACGCCGAGTCGTTCGCACTCGTCGGGTTCGATGATCTTGAGGAGGGCGGGGTCGATGAGCCCGTGGCGGAGTCTGACGGGTCGGACGCCGAGGCATCGGGCGAGTGATTGGAGGAGGATGGTGGAGGAGACGGCGCCGGAGCCGACGAGTTGTTCGCCGAGTTTCTTTCCGGTGGCTCGTTGCTGTTTGAGCGCGTCTTCGAGCTGTTCCTCGGTGATGTGTCCTTCGGCGACGAGGACCTCGCCGACGAGGCGGGGGCGCTTCGCGGCGGGTTCGAGGGTCTGGATGGGTTCGCTCACGCGTGTCATTTCAGCGGTAGCTCCGGACGGCGTCCTGGACGGAGTCGAAGGGTTCGAAATGGTCGGTGAGCTTGGTGACGCGGATGGCGTCGGAGAGTGTTTCGTTGACCTGCCCGAGCTTGAGGCCCTGGCCGAGGGCTTCGAGGCGTTCGGCGACGTCGAGGAGGGCCTGGAGCCCGGAGGAGTCGACGTAGGAGAGTTCCTCGGCGTCGACGACGACGCGGCCCTTGGAGAGGGCGATGGTTTCGATGGCGCGTTCGCGGAACTGCTGGGCGTCCTCGGTGTTGGTGATGGGTCCGAGGGGGCGGATCACGCTCACGGCGCCGATGGTCTGGAGGTCGATCTCCATCGGGTTGCTCCTTTACGCGGCTTGCTTTGCGGGCTGGCGCGACGCGGGGATGGTGAGGGTGAAGGTGGAGCCCTGGTCGAGCTGTGATTCGACGGTGAGGTCGCCGCCGTGCATGCGGGCGATCTCGCGGGTGATGGCGAGCCCGAGCCCGGTGCCTGTGATGGATTCGACGCGTTTGTCGGTGGCGCGGCAGAATCGTTCGAAGATGAGGGTCTGGTCTTCGTGGGAGATGCCGATGCCGGTGTCGGTGACCTTGACGATCATGGTGTTGTCGGGGTCGAATGCGAGGGAGACGGAGACGGTGCCCTCGGCGGGGGTGTACTTGATGGCGTTGCCGATGATGTTGTGGATGGCCTGGGCGAGTCGGTCGTGGTCCGCTTCGATCGGGGGGATCTTGGGGGGGACGTCGAAGTTGAGGCGGATGCCCTTGGCCTGGGCCTGCGGCGGGTAGTCGCGTTGGAGTTCGTCGAAGATCGCGCCGGCGTTGACGGTGGAGGTGCGGAGGGTCATGGACCCGGCTTCGAGCTCGGAGACCGAGAGCATGTCGGAGACGATGCGTTCGAGTCGGCGGGACTCGGAGTTGATCATGTTGAAGGCGTTGGAGCGGAACTCCTCGTCCTCGGCGCCGGCGTCGACGGCTTCCTCGGCGTAGAGGCGGATGTTGGTGAGGGGTGTGCGGAGTTCGTGGGTGGCCTGTGCGATGAAGGCGTTGAGGGATTCGTCGGCGTGGCGCTGCTGGGTGATGTCCTCGATGAGGATGACAACGAGGGTTTCGTCGTCGGAGACGCAGCGCGAGCACGAGGCGCGGAGGTGGGTGGAGGCGTCGGGTGTGGAGAACTCGGTCTGCTCTCGGCGCGGCGCGTCGGGGGCGAGGATGCTGGTGGCGGCGATGGTGAGCTCGGCGCTGTTCTCGAGCGAGCCGAGGGGGCGCGAGCGGGCGTTCTCGGGGGTGGTCCCGAGGTAGATGGCGGCGGCGGCGTTGATGAGGCGGATGTTCTGGGTGGAATCGACGACGATGAGCCCGTGGGGGAGGGCCTTGCACGCGGCGGCGCTGGCGTCGTCGGCGCTGGTGGTGGCGGCGGTGGTCGCCTGGGTCATGTCGAGGGTGGCGCGGAGTTCGTCGCGTTCGGTGAGGAGCCGGTTGAAGGCGGCGGCTTCGGGGCCGAGGCGTTCGTGGACGAGGAGGGCGGGGGTCGCGGTTTCGCCCGAGGCGTAGCCGGTGAGGGCGGAGCGGATGGCGTAGAGGGCGCCGAGGCGCTGGGCGCGGGTGACGACGGTGCAGACGAGGAGGGAGGCGGCGGCGACGGCGGCGATGAGCGCGACGAGCGAGAGGGTCGAGGCGGCGTGGTCGGCGCTGCGGAGTTCGGAGCGGAGGAGGAGGGCGGAGCCCGGCATGTCGTGCACGCTCAGGGGCTCGAGGATGGTGATGCGCGAGGTGGCGGTGTCGACGGTGATCCGGGTGTCGGCGGGGGCGCTGGTGGGCGCGGGGGACGAGATCGGGTTGACGTCGTCGATGGATCGGGTGTCGGCGGCGAGGTTGGAGGAGCTGAGGAGCTCCTGGCCTTCGACGTTGATGGCGGCGTGGAGGAAGAGTCGGGAGGCCTGGGCGTCGAGGAGGAGGCGGCGGACGCGGGGGAGGTCGTCGTCGGCGAGGGCGAGCTCGATCTGGGAGGCGAGGAGGGCGGCGCTCTGGGCGAGCGCGTCGGTCTGCTCGGTCTGGGCGCGGTCGACGATCTTCGTTCTTGCGTTGTAGGCGATGGCGGCGATCGCGAGCGCGAGGATCGCGGCGATGGGGATGAGGATCTGCGCGGCGCGGTGGATCCGGTGTGCGTGGGCGGCTCGGGTTGGCGCGATCAACGCGGGGGTCATGGCGCTCCGATCGGTTCTGGGGGTCGTTCGGAGCACTGATCGGACGGATCGGGGTGGGAGTGAACCGGATCGGGGGGATCCGTGGGCGATGCGGGTGGAAACCCTGGGTGTTGCGGGATGCAAAAACCCCCTGATTTCAGGGGGTTCTTGTCGGGAACGGAAGTGGGCGCGGGAGGATTCGAACCTCCGAAGGCATTGCCAGCAGATTTACAGTCTGCCCCCTTTGGCCACTTGGGTACACGCCCGGGATGTCGGTCCCGATCGTGGGATCGGGGTGGTGAATCTAGGCAGCGGACGCGCGTGATTCCAGTGTTTGGCGCGGGTCGTGTTGCGTTTGAGAGCCACCTGCCGGGATCGAACCGGCGACCTGCAGATTACAAATCAGCCGCTCTACCAGCTGAGCTAAGGTGGCGATGTCTCGGTGGTCCGAGAATCGGTGAATGAAAGGACCCCGCGATCAAGCGGGGTCCTCCGGCAATGGGCGATACAGGGCTCGAACCTGTGACCTCCAGTGTGTCATACTGGCGCGCTAGCCAACTGCGCCAATCGCCCGTTGAGCGTGGATGATACGCTCGGAGTTCGTGTCTGCCAAGTCGATCGGTCAGAAAGGGGTGCTTGTGCGGTCAGCTCCCGAGGATGACGATTTCGACGCGTCGGGACTCTTTTTTGGTGCCCTTCTGCTTGGAGGGGCCGAAGGCGGCGGAGTAGATTTTGTCGTTGTTGATGCCCTTGGAGACGAGGTAGGACTCGACGGCGAGGGCGCGGTTGGCGCTGAGGTTTTCGTTGGTCCCCCACTTCGCCTTGGTCTTGACGAGTGGGTCGGTGTCGGTGTATCCCTCGACGCGGATCTCGTTGGATCCGTACTGGGATTTGAGGACCTGTGCGACGCGGTCGAGGGTGGCCTTTGCGTCGTTGCGGAGGTCGGCGGACCCGGAGGCGAAGAGGATGTCGGATTCGACGCCGACGACGACTTCGCCTCGGGCGCGTCGGTTGACGTCGATGCCGTCGATGCCTTCGAAGCCGGTGGTGGAGACGGGGGTGGCGAGCTGTCCCTGGAGGCGTGTGTTTTCGGCGCGGAGTTGTTCGTTCTGGTCGGCGTACTGCTGGTTGGCGCTGCTCGCCTGGTCGAGGGAGGTCTGGAGCGCGGCGATGCGGTCGCGGAGGTTCGTGTTCTCCTCGATCGCGGCGTCGTATTCGCGTTGCGAGACGGTCTTGCAGCCGGTGAGCGCGAGGAGCATGAGTGCTCCGAGCGTTGCGGCGAGTGTTCTGGTGTTGCGCATCGAATGGCCTCCGTTTTTGAGATGGCTCTTTGGGTGCTTGTTGTGTTCCACTTTATCCGCTCGGCGCGGCGCTGTGGGGTGATTGGGTGATCAGGGGAGCGGGAGGGGTCCGTTGTGGGAGAAGATGTACCCAAGGCCTTGTTCGATCAGGGGTTTGGCGTAGAGGACGATGAGTGTGGCGATCGCGAGGGATGGGCCGTAGGGCATGGTGCGGGTGAACTTGGCTTTGGAGATGGCGCCGAGGGCGACGATGGTGAGGGCGACGAAGGCGGCGAGGAGGAAGGCGACGGCGGAGTCGATCCATCCGAGGCAGGCGCCGACGGCGGCCATCATGTGGACGTCCCCGAGCCCCATGGCTTCCTTGTTGAAGAGGAGGGATCCGAGGATGCGGACGGCCCAGACGACGGCGCCGCCGATGAGGTAGCCGGCGAGGACGGCGGCGAGGACGGTGAGCCAGAGGGGGGCGTCGACGGGGGCGATCATGCGCCCGGAGTGGAGGTCGAGGGTGGACGGGCCGGCGAATCGGTGGACGAGGGCGATGGCGAGCCAGGAGCCGAGGAAGGCGAGGAGGGCGGGGGGCGCGAGGAAGGCGAGCTCGCGGACCATCTCGCGGCGCGCGTGGGGGTACATGATCCAGTCGTGCGGATCGGATTGCGTTTCGGCTTGGGTGTCGGGCGTGGTTGGTTGGGCTTCGGGTTCGGGTGCGGGGTCGGGTTGGGGGTCGGCGACGGATTCCGGATCTGTCTCGGGGTCGGGAATGAGCGCGGTGTCTCGTCGGTGCTGCTCGAGCCAGTGGTCGTAGTCGGCGAAGGAGGGGGTGATGACGCGGAGTTTGAGGAGGAGGTTGGAGAGGAGGAGCCCGAGGGCACCCCCGACCGCGACGCCGATGAAGCGCCAGTTGCTCGGGTCGGGGGTGGGGATGGTCCAGAGCCAGCCCGGCGCGGTGCGCCATCGGGCGTTGACGTCGGGGAGGGCCCAGTTGCCCGGTGCGACGGGGATGGGGTCGCCCTTGGCGAGGTGGAACCAGAGGGCGTGGGCGGTGTGGAAGAGGAGGGCGACGAGCGCGGGGACCCAGGTGAGGACGAGGGGGATGGTGTAGGTGCGCGCGTCGATGATGGTCATGGCGACGAGCGAGGAGATGAGGATGAGGATGACGACGAGGGCGGGCCAGGTGAGAGCGGGGCCGTTGGATGCCCAGTCGGGGGCGACGGCGCCGAGGACGGGGACGTCGGGGGAGATGATGTAGAAGGAGGCGAAGGTGAACGCGAACATCAGGGCGACGATGGTCTCGACGATGGGGTATTCGGGGGAGATGGGGGCGCTGCAGAATCGGCAGCGCCCTCGGAGGAGGATCCAGCCGAGGATGGGGATGTTCTCGCGCCAGGTGAGCTTGTGGTCGCACTTGGGGCAGCGGGACTGGGGTCGGACGACGTCGAGCCCGAGGGGGAGGCGGTAGACGAGGACGTTGATGAGCGAGCCCACGCACGCGCCGAACGCGAAGACGAACGCGAGCATGGTGAGTCTGGGGAGGAGGATGACGAACCAATCGGGCATCGTGCTCCGATCATCGGCGAGTGGGTGTCGATTGCTCGATTACTCGCTGGGATCCGGGTTCTGCTCGGGGTTGGATTCGATGGCGGCGACGCGCTGCTCGGCGCGGGTGAGGATGGCGCGGGCTTGCTTGATGAGGGTCGCGCCTTCTTCGTAGCCCTTGATGGATTGTTCGAGGTCGAGTTCGCCGGACTCGATCTGTTCGACGAGTTCCTCGAGGCGCTCGATGAGGTCCTCGTAGCGGGGGTCGTCGGGTTTGGATTTGGATGGGGCGGGCTTTTTGGCCATGGGTGAGGGTAGATCCGGGGTTAGAAGAGGTCCATCTGGTCGGGGGACCGGAGGCGGCGGCGGGGTCTGGGTTTGGATGCGGGTTTGATGGGGGTGTTGGGGGCGGTGACGGTGGAGGGGACGGTGCCGTCGGGGAGGCGGGTGTGGAGGGTGTCCCCGGGTTTGAGGGCGGCGGCGGAGCGGACGAGGTCTCCGGCGGCGGTGGTGGTGACGGAATAGCCCCGGTCGAGGACGCGGAGGGGGGAGATGGCGTCGAGTTCGCGCGCCAGGGCGAGGAGGTTGTCGTTTCGGCGGGCGATGCGGGAGGTGACGGAACCGCGGAGGCGCGTGGTGAGGTCGGAGAGTTGCTGGTCTCGGCGCGCATGGACGGCGGCGGGTTGGTGTTTGGCGAGGCGGAGGGCGAGGCGGTCGAGGTCTCGGCGGGCGGTGGCTCGGGTGGATTCGATCGCGGCGCGGAGGTGGCGGGCGAGGGGGGTGAGTTTGGCGCGGGCGGGTTCGACGAGCTGGGCGGGGTTGGCGAGGGGGCCCTGGGCGGCGAGGCGGGCGAGGTGGTTGGCGCGGGTGGCGATGGAGGCGCGGGTCTCGCGCGTGAGGCGGCGTGTGAGGGCGTCGAGCTGTTCGAGGAGGGCGGCGCGGTCGGGGACGAGGCGCATGGCGGCCTGGGTGGGGGTGGCGCATCGGAGGTCGGCGACGAGCTCGGCGACGGTGGTGTCGGTCTCGTGTCCGATCGCGGCGACGACGGGGACGGCGCAGTCGTGGATGGCCTTGGCGACGGCGCGTTCGTTGAAGGACCAGAGGTCTTCGAGGGAGCCGCCGCCTCGGGTGAGGATGATGGCGTCGATGCCGAGCCGATCGTGGTTGGTGCTGACGTAGCGGATGGCGCTGGCGATCTCGGCGGTGGCTCTGTCGCCCTGGACGCGGACGTCGGCGACCGCGATGTCGACGGCGGGGCAGCGCTTGCGCGCGGTGTCGAGGACGTCCTGGAGGGCGGCGCTGGTTTCGGATGTGATGACGGCGATGCGGCGCGGGAAGACGGGGAGGGGTTTCTTGATGGAGTCGTCGAGCCAGCCCGCGGCTTTGAGTTCGTCGACGAGCTCGCGGAGTTTGCGTTCGAGGGCGCCCGCGCCGACGGGTTCGAGGGAGTCGACGATGAGGGAGAGTCGCCCGGAGGGGGCGTAGTAGTCGAGTCGTCCTTTGGCGATGACCTGGTCGCCGTGGGTCGGGATGGCTTTGGTGCGTTTGGCGCTGGAGGCGAAGAGGACGGCGGAGACGCTGGCGTGTTCGTCCTTGAGGGTGAAGTAGTAGTGGGTGCGGTGGGTGACGGCGCTGACCTCCGCGAGGACGCGGATGGTGGTCGGGAAGGCCTGCTTGACGGCGGTCTCGATGCGGGCGGCGAGCTGGGAGACGGTGATGGGTTTGTCGGCGGTTTCCGATGACACAGCACCACGCGCGGGGCGCGTGGTGCTGTCTCTCTTGCGTTTCATCTTGTCGGGATCGAAGGGGAGTCGGCCTGTCACGGGGACATGCTAGCCGATCCGCTCGGATCCCCCACCCCCCCACTTTCCAAGGGATCAGTCGTTCGAGGCGACCTGCTCGGCCTGCTCGGCGCGGGCGTTGCGTTTGGCGACGCGCTGGGCGAGGTCCTTGCTCACGCCCATGGGGAGGGAGATGCGGACGGGCTCGCCCGAATCGAGGAGGGAGGAGGCGATGGATTCGGCGCGGTCGGGGTTCGCGTTGACCTGCTCGCGGGACTTGCCGCGGGGCATGTCGGCGGGGACGCGGAAGGAGCCGGCGGGCTCGGGGAGCTCGGCGGAGTCTTGCGAGTCGCTCGTGGGGTTGGGGTTGGTGAAGGCGCGGACGCCGTAGTAGCCGTTGTCTCGGAGCCAGCGGCGGCGTTCGGCTTCGAGGAGGCGGAGGAGCTCCTCGGTGCGTTCGATGCGGATGCGGTTGTAGAGGGCGCGGTCGGTTTCGAGGGAGGGGCCGTTGAAGAGGACGCGGGCGTTGGTGGCGTCGCCCTGGGGGAGTTCGATGAAGGGGTCGATGGCGAAGACGGCGTCGAAGGCGCGGACGAGGATGCGTGCGGGGGCGTCTTGGCCTCCGAGGCGTTCGCGGTCGGAGTTGGCCCAGGTGATGTGCCCGGACTGGTCCTGCTCGGCGACGGTGGTGGCGCGTTCGTTGTGGTGGTAGCGGACCTGGTCGCGGCGGGTGTCGTCGTTTGTTTCGAGCGCGGCGGCGTCGACGTAGATGATGCGGGTGGACTGGATGTTGGGGGACTGGTGCTGCGCGAGCGCGGGGGTCGCGATGGACGCGACGAGTGCGGCGATGAGCGTGGATCGCATGTCGGATCTCCTGATGTCTGTCCGAGCGGCGCGTATGGGATGAGGGTGTTGGGGAGCGCGCTGCTCTTGAGCAAACCTACCCCAGGATCCGCGGGATGACAGGAAAGCGCCCGCGTGATCGGCGGAATCGGCGCGCGGGGGTGGTTCTCGGACGCGGATCGGTCCGATCAGTCAGACGGCGATCGCGGAGGGGATGAGCTGGGTGTAGGCGTCGGTCATGGCGCCCATGTGGGTGGAGACCTTGCGGTGCTCGCGGATGTGCTTCCAGGCGCCCTTGGCGACGGTGCGCGCGTGGTCGTGGTCGTTGAGGATGGCGCGGAGCTTGGTGGACCACTGGGTTCGGCGGTGGGTGTGGACGATGTAGGCGGTTTCGTCCTCGATGAGCGCGGAGCACTGCTCGGGGGATGTGGCGATGACGGCGAGCCCGTGGGCGAGGGCTTCGAGGAGCATGGTGCGCTGCTCGTGGATGGTGTCGGGGGCGATGTAGATGTCGGCGCTGAGGGCGAGCTCGCGGAGGTGCTCGATGTGGTCGACGAGGGTGATCTTGTCGAGGACGCCCGCGGTGCGGGCGCGTCCCCAGAGCCCGGCGCGGCGCGCGGCTTCGAGGTTGACGAAGAGGTGTGCGTTGTCGATCTCCTTGATGGTGTCGGCGACGCCTTCGAAGGCGCTGACGCATTCGGACTTGGAGCGTCCCGAGGAGTGGAAGACGACGGAGAGCCCGCGGGAGTCGTCCAGGATGTCCGCGGGGCTCGGGGGGGAGGGGACGCCCCAGGGGGCGGTGTGGAGTGGGATCCCGGGCGCGGATTCGCGCGCGACGCGCTCAAGGGAGGGGTCGGGCGCGAGGAAGAGGCACGGGATGTCGTCGGCGGCGGACTGGGCGATGGTCTTGGCGCGCGGGGCGAGCCCGGCGCGCCAGAGCTCGGCGACGTACGCGGCTCGTTCGAGTCGCGCCAGCTCGAGGGCGAGGGACCAGGACTGGCCTCCGAAGGCGTGGACGACGTCCCATCGGGTGTTGGGGTTCTTCTTGCGGAGCTGTCGCGCGATGTTCCCGGCGCGGATGCGGGTGGTGAAGGAGAGCCCGCGGTCGGCGTAGGTGAGGACGGGGACGAGGGTGCCGAGGGGGGAGGATCGCATCGCGGCTTCGGGGACGATGAGGCGCGCGTCGTGCCCTTCGTCGAGGAGCGCGCTGGCGATGCGCTCGATGAGGCGCTGCTCGTGGCGGACGAACAAGCGGTCGACGATGAGGAGGACGTTCATAGCCGGAGTTTACGGCTTGTGGTCCGCGCAGCGGAACTCGAGCTCGGGGGGGGGTGAGTTGTCGTCCTTGAGGGCTTCGGTGCGCCAGCACCCGACCCAGTGGTTGTCGGCGATTTTGTGGAGGCAGTAGTCCCCGGCGGGCTCGTCGCGGGCGGCGAGGTCCTTGGGGGCGTCGTTCCAGGGCCACCAGGGGGTGACGCCCTTGTCGGCGCCGGGGAGCTTCTTGAACTCGGCGGGGTTCTTGACGATTTCGTCGATGGTGATGAGCCGGTCGTGGCGGGTGCCGATCTTGGGGATCGAGGCGAGGAGCCCGCGGGTGTAGGGGTGCCTGGGGTTGTCGAAGAGGTCGTAGACGTTGGCGTATTCGACGACGCGCCCGGCGTACATGACGCAGACGACGTCGGAGTTCTCCGCGACGACGCCCAGGTCGTGGGTGATGAGGATGACGGCCATGTCGCGGGTCTGCTTGAGCTCCTGGATGAGCTCAAGGATCTGCGCCTGGATGGTGACGTCGAGGGCGGTGGTGGGTTCGTCGGCGAGGAGGAGGCGGGGTTGGCAGGCGAGGGCCATGGCGATCATGACGCGTTGGCGCATGCCTCCCGAGAACTGGTGGGGGTAGGCCTTCATGCGGGACTGTGGGTCGGGGATGCCGACGGCGTTCATCGCGTCGACGGCGATGTCCCAGGCCTGCTTGGTGCTGACGGGTTGGTGGAGGGTGATGGCTTCGATGATCTGGTCCCCGACGGTGTAGACGGGGTTGAGGGAGGTCATGGGTTCCTGGAAGATCATCGCGATCTCGTTGCCTCGGATGGAGCGCATTTCCTTCTCGGAGAGTTCGAGGAGGTTGACGACTTTGCCGGATTCGAGGCGGTAGTCGATGCGTCCTCGGTCGAAGCGTCCGGGGGGCCTTGGGATGAGCTGCATGGAGGACATGGAGGTGACGGACTTGCCGCAGCCGGATTCGCCGACGACGGCGAGGGTCTGGCGGGGGTAGACGGACATGCGGACGCCGTCGACGGCCTGGATGCGTGGTCCGGAGCCGTTGTCGAAGGAGACGGCGAGGTTGTTGACCTCCATGATGGGTTCATGGATGGAGATCTTGCTCGTGTGCGCCTTGGGCTTGTCGGGGGTCTGTGTCGCTTGGGTCATGGTTGAGTCCTGACTGGAGCGTGGTTAGACGCGTGCTTTTTTGAGCTTGGGGTCGATCGCGTCGCGGAGGGCTTCGCCGATGAGGTTGTACGCGAGGACGGTGAGGAAGATCGCGGCGCCGGGGAAGATGGCGAGCCACCAGACGAAGTCTCCGACCTGGTTTGTGGCGTCGGAGAGGAGTCGTCCCCAGGAGGCCTGGTTGGCGGGCCCGAGCCCGAGGAATGAGAGGACGGCTTCGGCGAGGATGGCGGCGGCGATGGCGAAGGAGGAGTCGACGAGGACGGGGGTGACGCCGTTGGGGAGCATGTGCTTGAAGAGGATGGAGCGGAGGGGGAGCCCGACGGCCTTGGCGGATTGGACGAAGTCCTGGTTGCGGAGTTTGTAGAACTCGGCGCGGACGAAGCGTGCGGCGCCGGTCCATGTGACGCACCCGATGATGATCATCATGACGTAGGTGTTTCGGGGGAGGACGGCGGCGGCGACGATGAGGAGGAAGAGGACGGGGATGGCCATGAAGATCTCGACGATGCGGTAGAGGAGGAGGTCGACCCATCCCCCGAAGTAGCCCATGAGCGCGCCGATGGTGACGCCGATGATGACGGCGATGCCCGTGGAGACGAGCCCGATGGAGATCGAGAGTCGGCAGGCGTGGAGCATCTGGGAGAGGACGTCCTGGCCCAGGGAGTCGGTCCCGATGACGAAGGCGGGGAGATCGCGCGCGTTGATCCAGTCGATGAGGTCCTGGGCGTTCTCGATCTGGCCTGAGTCGGAGTCGGCGCGGAGCGCGGTGGTGATCTCGGTGACGTGGACGGGGAGGAGCCGGTCGACGGCCTGGATCTCGGAGTCGGCGGCGTCGACGATCTCGGGGGTGAGTTCGATCTGATCGAGAGGGATCCGGTTTCCTTCGGAGTCCTTCTGGCGCAGGGCGCTGGAGCGTTCGAGGCGTTTGATCGCGGGGGCGAGGAGGTTGGAGCTGGGGGGCGCGAGGTCGAGGACGGTGTCGCCCTGCTGGGGGGAGAGGGGGATGAGGGTGTAGACGGCGCTGATCTCGCCCTTGGCTTCGCGTTGCCGGTAGTCGAAGCTCTCGAGGGGGACGGACCAGGTCATCGCGATGACGACGGCGACGACGGCGCCCACGAGCGCGGAGGTCCCGAAGCGGAGGATGCCCCGGCTCAGGGGGACGAGCCAGAAGAGGAGGAGGACGGCGATCGCGACGCACCCGAAGCTCGCGGCCCAGGGGAACCAGGTGGCTTGTTCGGCGTTTCGGACGGCGTCGGAGACGTCGCGCCCGGTGACGTAGCCCCGGACGGCGGTGGCGATGAGGGAGGCGAGCATGGCCTGGAGCGCGAGGACGACGGCGAGGGCGATACGGGTGGAGCGGTCGATCCCGAGGGGGAGGAGGAAGAAGGGGATCGCGGCGATGAGCCCGAGGAGGAGGAGGACGTCGGTGGCTTTGAGCTGGGCGAAGAGGGGGTAGGAGGTGGCGACGACGTTGCCCGCTTCGTCGAGTTCGCTCATGATGAGGGGGTGCCCGGAGGCGAGGAAGGGCGCGAAGATCGCGAAGAAGGCGATGATGGTGATCCAGGCGAGCCCGAAGAGGGCGCCGGGGCGCTTGACGACCTGGGACCATGCTTCGCCCCAGAAGCCCTTGGCGGGTTGGTGACCGATGCCCTGGGCGAGTTGGACGCCGGTGACGGCTTCGGGGTTCATGGGTCGGGTTGTGTCTTGTGGTCTGGACATCAGTCGTAGGAGATCCGGGGGTCGGCGAGCGCGTAGAGCACGTCGGCGAGGAGGAGTGCGAGCATGTTGACGACGCCGATGATGAAGGCGTTGGCGAGGAGGACCTCGCGGTCGCGGAGGAAGATGGCTTCGATGACGAGCGAGCCCATCCCGGGGACGGAGAAGACTTTCTCGACGACGACGGATCCCGCGAGCATGGCGGGGAAGATGGAGACGAACATCGTGATGATGGGGAGGAGGGAGTTTCGGAAGACGTGGCGGAGGACGATGTCGCGCGCGGGGACGCCCTTGGCCTTGGCGGTGCGGACGTAGTCGGCGTTGAAGTTGTCGAGCATCGCGGCGCGGGTCTGCTTGGAGAGGACGGCGAAGCCCGTGTAGACGAGGGCGGCGACGGGGAGGCAGAGGTGCCAGAGGGTGTCGAGGATATAGCCGCGGACGAAGTGGCCCTGGGCGTTCCACGAGGGGAGCCAGGTCATGTCCTGGGCTTCGATGGAGTGGAGCCCGGTGACGGGGAAGGCGCCCAGACCCGATTGGTTGTTGGCGAGGTATCCGAGCATGAGCACGCAGGCCCAGACGATGGGGACGGACCAGAGCGCGACGTAGAGCCCGCCCGAGAGGACGTCGAAGGCGGAGCCCCGGTGGGTGGCGGCGAGCATCCCCGAGGGGACGGCGATGAGGTAGATGATGGGGATGGCGATGAAGTTGAGCAGGAGGGTGACGGGGAGGGCGTCGGCGATGAGCGCGGTGACGGGGCGTCCGCGGGAGAAGGACATCCCGAGGTCGGGGGCGGCGACGGAGAGGGCGCCGGGGATGATGGGGTATCCCGCTTCGCGGAAGGGCTTGGCGTCGAAGACGGCCTTGAGTTCGAGGCGCGCGCGTTCGGCGGCGGCGTAGGCGCTCATGGCGTTGCCCAGCGCGGTGCGGATCTCGTCCTCCATGCCCGATTCGTCGATGGCGCGCTCGACGACGCGCGTCGGGGCGTCGGTCTCCATGGTCCCGGTGCGCTCGACGTGCTTGTCCTCGTCGATCGCGCGGAGGGCGCGGCCGAGGGTTTCGAGGTAGATGGTGCGGGTGCGGATGGAGTCGGCGCGGAGGCGGGTGTAGTGCTGGGACGCGAGGCGGTAGGCGCGGGTCTTCTCGTCCTGGGTCATGGACTCGTCGAACGCGACGGGGTCGGGCGGGTCGACGGTCGGGGTGGTGGTCGAGATGACGTCGGCGCGGGGCGGGGTCTTGAGGGCTTTGGGGGGGCGAACGACCTCGCCCGTGGGGGCGATCTGGTCGCGCTGCCCGAACTTGACGGGGGAGACGCGTCCGAGCCAGCGGATGTACTGGACGAGGACGGGGTCGTCGAGCCCGTAGCGGTCTTCGAGGTAGGCCTGCTGCTGGGCTTTGGAGGTTCCCGAGTCCATCTGGCCGCCGGAGGCGACGTTGAGGGCGGCGCCGATCCCCCCTGGGGACATGGCGATGAGGAGGAAGACGAGGAGGGTGAGCCCGATCACGGTCGGGATCATCAGCATCAGTCTTCGGAGGATGTAGGTTCCCATGGGTGTCGTCCCTCGCGCTTGGGGTGATCGCTCGCGGCGTGGTGAGCGGTCAGTTGTTCATGGGGGACGATCCGGAGGGCGCGATCCAGAACTCGTGGTATTCGAGCCCGGAGCTGTACTCCTGCATGTTGCGCATGCGTTTGGTGGTGAAGCGGAGCCAGGGGGCTTCGGAGATGAAGGTGTAGGGCTGCTCCTCGTGGAAGACGGTGTGGAGTTCGTGCCAGACCTTCATGCGCTCGTCGAAGTCGAGGATGCGTCGTCCTTCCTCGATGAGGCGGTCCGCTTCGGGGCTGGACCACTGGATGAAGTTGTCGCCCTGGTTGTCGATGGAGTTCGAGTGCCAGATCTGGTTGGGGTCGGACTCGGGGGCGCTGGCGGACCAGGCGAAGGTGATCGCGTCGAAGTCTCGCCGGTTGAGGATGTCGGAGAGGACGGACCAGTCGATGGGGCGGAGGTTGCATCGGATGCCGACGGCGGCGCAGGCGTCCTTGATGTAGGTGACCATGCGGAGGGTGCCCTCGGAGCCCTGGCCGAAGGTGAACTCGAAGACGAACTCGTCTCCGCGTTCGTTCTCGAGGACGTTGTCGCCGTCGCGGTCGATCCACCCTGCTTGAGCGAGGAGTTCGACGGCGCGGTCGGGGTCGTAGGGGTAGGGCTCGATCTCGGGGTTGGACTGGGGCGTGGAGGAGAGGAACGGGCCGGTCGCGGGTCGGGCGAGGCCCTTGGAGATGTCGCGCCGGATGCGTTCGCGGTCGATGAGGTGGGTCATCGCGAGTCGGACGCGTTGGTCGTGGAAGGGGGTGAGGGGCCCGTTGTTGCGCGGGCCGCACTGCCACCCGATGAAGGAGTAGCCGCCTCGCATGTTGTACCACTCGCGCATGTCGTGCTGCTGGTTGAACGACTCATTGGCGCGTTGTTCGTCGAACTGGGAGGGGTTGGGGCGCATCATGTCGCCGCCGCCGTTGGTGTAGTCGGTGAGGCGTGCGAGGGAGTCGGAGATGCACTTGATGCGGATGGACGCGAGGGGGGAGCGGGGTCCCCAGTAGAGGTCGTTTCGGACGAGGACGATGTCGGCGGGGGGTGTCCACTGGTCGTCGGGGGAGACGCGCTCGAGCTTGAAGGGGCCGGACCCGACGAGGAGCCCGGTGGACTGGTTGAAGGCGGCGGGGGATTCGGTCCAGCCCTCGTAGATGTGCTTGGGGGCGATTTTGAAGCCGAAGGCCTGGTCGAAGTTGTCGAAGCGGGGTTCGAAGAAGGTGAACTCGACGACCTTCTCGGAGATGACCTCGATGGACTCGATGGCGTTGTAGACGGAGCGGAAGCGTTCGGCTTCGATCTCCTGGTTGAAGAGGAAGTCCTCGTAGGTCCAGCGGACGTCCTCGGCGGTGACGGGCTGTCCGTCGGAGAAGCGGGCGTTGTCGCGGATTTTGACGCGGAGCCATTCGCCGTTCGGGTCGTACTGCCAGGACTCGGCGAGTCGCCCGTTCATCTTGAGGGTCTCGGGGTCGTACCAGCCGAGGGATTCCATGACGAGGTCGTTGACGCGGCGGCCGTAGACGTCGGCGTAGAGGAAGGTGGAGATCTTGGGGGGTTGTCCTTCGAAGTATTCGGTGAACTCGCCGCCGTCGCGGAAGTTGTCCTGGTCGTAGGGGTCGGTGGTGAACTCCCAGGGCCCGGTGGTGGTGATCTCGACGCCTTCGCGTGCCCATGCGGGGAGGTTGGAGCGCCCGGAGCCGTCGGCGGATCCGGAGACGATAACCCCGGATTCGAGCTGCCTGGTGATCTGGTCGAGCTTGGAGCCCAGGTCGTTGGTGTCGAGCTGGCGCTGCATCCGGGCGAGGTTGGACTCGATGTCGGCGAGCTTGGCTTCGGTGTCCTTGAGGTTCTGGAAGGTCCGGTCGTCCTGCATCATGGCGAGGATGACGAGGATCATGGTGATGAGGATGAGCACCATGAGGATGAAGTCTTTGAAACCGAACTTGCTGGGCATGGGGAGGGGCTCCCTGGGGTCAACGGACTGCGGCGGATGGCCGTGGGGTCATGGTATGCGGATCGATTCGCACGTGTCGGGGCGGAGTGTCATCGTGCTCGTTTGGGGTCGAAGGCTTCGCGGAGCCCTTCGCCGACGAAGTTCATGGCGAGGAGGGTGAGCCCGAGGAGGGCGCAGGGGAAGAAGAGGAGCCACCAGTGGGAGCGGTAGGTGTTGAGTTCCCCGAGCCCTTCGGCGGCGAGGTTGCCCCAGCTGGGGAGGGGCGGTTTGACGCCGATCCCGAGGAAGGAGAGGAAGGATTCCTGGAGGATGGCCTGGGGGACGGCGAGGGTGGCGTAGACGACGATGGGGCCGATGAGGTTGGGGAGGAGGTGGCGCAGGAAGATGCGGCGCGAGGGGGATCCGAGCGCGCGGGCGGCTTCGACGAAGGGCTGGTTCTTGAGGGACAGGACCTGGCCGCGGATGACGCGCGCCATGGTGAGCCACGAGACGCCGCCGATGGCGACGAGGAGGGTGAGGACGTCGAGGGCAGTGCGGGTGGAGGTGGAGATGTTGCGCGCGGGGTAGACCTGGGCGGCCTGGGCGAGGAGTTCGTTGCGGAGGTCGTCGTTGGTGTCGAGCTCGATGCGCGCGTCGGACCTGGTGATCGGGGTGCCCTGCTGGGCGTGCTGTTCGATGAACTGGGTGACGGTCCAGTCCTGCTTGGCTTTGGAGCGGGAGATGTACTCGCTGATGAGCGCGTCGGACGCGACGGCGAGGAGGACGACGAGGAGGATGTAGGGGAGCCCGTAGAGGATGTCGACGATGCGCATCATGATCGCGTCGGTCTTTCCTCCGGCGTAGGCGGCGATGGCGCCGTAGAGCGTTCCGATCCCGACGGAGATGATCGCGGCGCAGATGCCGATGGTGAGGGAGATGCCTCCCCCGGCGAGGAGGCGGATGAAGAGGGAACGCCCGAGCGCGTCGGAGCCGAGGAAGAAGGTCGGTCGATCGTCTTTGCTCGCGTGGAGGGCTTCGTCGGTGGGGTTGGCGAGGAGGTCGTCGACCTTCGTGCCGAGGTCCGACGCGAGGGCCTGGAGGTCCGCGGGGTCCATGGCGCGGAGGGCGCGCTCGGCGGCGCGTTGGTCGTGCGGGATCCAGGAGGGGGGGAGGCGCCCGGACTTGGGCTGTCCCTGGTCGTAGCGCGCGACGGTTTCGCCAGAGGGGGCGCCGAGGGTCCAGGGGAGGGAGCCGAGACAGACGAGGAGCATGACGGAGAGGAAAGCGATCCCGATCATCCCCGCGACGGAGCGCGTGAGGGGGTTGTCGCGCTCGCGTTTGGGGGCGCGCATGGCGGGGACGGTCTGGGGGATGGTCTTGTGCTCGTCCATCGTGATCCGGGGTGCGTGTGCGTGGGGTGACCGCGCGCGGGTGCGGGTGCTGACAGACTATCACGAACAACGCGTCCCTTGGGACGCGCTGGACGGAATTCGGGATGTCGTCGATCGTCGAATCAGGGCGACAGGATTCGAACCTGCGGCCTTGTGGTCCCAAACCACACGCTCTACCAAGCTGAGCTACGCCCTGTGGAGGGTGAGTCTAGACGCGGCGGTGCGGCGCGGATCGGGGTCCGGGGGGCGAGGTGGTCACATGGGGACTTCCTTGAAGAGGACGATGCGGGGCGCGTCTCCGGGTCGGGTGACGTTGGAGCGGTCGACGACCATGACGAAGCGCTTGGCGACGCTGGGGATGAGCGGGTCCTGGGGCTGGAGGTTTTCGACGTCCCCGGGCTGGTAGACGTGCATGACGAACCAGACGGCGAAGTAGTCGGATCGGACGGTGATCGTGTTGAGGATCCCGTTGGCGATCGCGAGGCGTTCGGCCTGGTCGTCGATGGTGGCGCCGTTGGTGGTGCCTGAGAAGAGCTGGGGGTCGAGGGCGACCTCGGTGTCGCTGAGGCCGTCGATGTTGAGCTCGTCGTAGGCGAACTGCTGGATGTCGAGGTTGGGGACGCGTGCTCGGTGGTTGCCCGAGGTGGAGTTGCGCCCGAAGGCGTCTTCGCCGAGGGTGACGGCGAGGATCTCGCCGAGGGAGCCGAACCCGGGGGTGTTGCGGAGCGCGTCGATGCCCGAGACGCTCTGTCGGTCCCGGTGGTCGAGGGTGTCGCCGTTGAAGATCTGGGGGATCTCGCTTACGAGGTTCGATCCGAAGGCGGGGGTGTTGACGGTGGTCATGTTGGCGCCGTCGGAGGGCGCGTAGTTGACGGGGCTGATGTCGTAGTCGAGGATGCTCTGGAGGAGGACGGTGGATCGCGCGCGGGGGAGGACCCAGGTGCGGTCGCGGTAGCCCTGCATGAGCGCGGCGACATCGGGGGTGCGGTTGCGCTCGTCGGCGCCGCCGGCGGGGGCTGCTCTGGTGAGGTTGGGGAGGTCGAGGGCGGCGTTGGCGGGATCGCTCCCCCACCACTCGGAGTTTCTCGAGCCCGGGGTCTGGCTGTCGGCGTAGTAGTCGGTGGTGCTCGGGGCGAGCCCGGGGAGGAGGCGCAGGACCTGGACGGGCGCGGTGTTGATGTTGATTGTCCCGGGGATGGGGGTGTTGAGGATGTTCTGGTTGCCCGCGACGGCGAAGGGTCGGGCGCCGTCGATGACCCCGAGCGCCATGGGCGCGCCGGTTCCTCGGCGCAGGTCCTCGTCGTAGTCGAACTCCGGGGGGTCCTCGGAGGTGTTCGCGTTGATGTACGCGACGTAGTTGTCGATCGCGAGGCGCCCCTCGACGAGGGCTTCGTCGCCGGGCGCGTAGGTGTCGTTCCAGACGCTTTCGACGGCGTCGGTGGCGGCGGCGGGGTTCTCATACCCGAGGGCGATCGCGAGGGCTTCGGTGAGTGTCATCCACTCGTCGGGGTAGTAGCTCGCGTTGTTGTCGGTGCGCGAGTCGTCGGGCGCGTAGGCGGGGCCGATGCCGAGGGTGAGGAGGAGGTCGGCGAGGCGGGGGGCTTGGCCGACGGCGCGTGCGTTGGTGATGACCTCGGGGCGGAGGTCGGTTTCGCGGTTGGTGGGCATCTCGGCGTGGAGCGAAGCGATGACGCCTCCGGGGTGGACGATCCCGGAGCCCGCGGGCGCGGGGGTGGCGGGATCGCGGTTGAACTTCTCCTGGACGGAGAAAGCCGAAGCGTTGTCGGCGACGTTGGTGGCGAGTTCGCTCTTCTGATAGGGGTCGTAGGCGATGGTGGAGATGACGCTGTTGGGGTAGATGAAGAGGTCTCGGAGTGTGCGGTGGACTTCGTAGTCCGGGCGCTCGGGGACGTCGCCGGCGGTGATCTGTCCGACGGGTTCGCGGACGTCGTCGAGGTCGGCGCCTCCGGCGTCGATGACGTCGTCGTTGGTGAAGTCTCCGGCGTTGCCGTCGAACTCGTCGCTGCGGTCCTGGACGTCGATCTTGAGGTTGGTGGGGTTGGTGCGGGAGGAGAGCATCCACTCGCGGACCTGACCGATGCCCGGGATGGTGTCGTCCTGGGAGTCGGCGCGGCTCGTGGAGGCCCAGCGGACGACGGTGTACCCGGTGTTGTCGTTGCGGACGAGCGCGGCGACTTCGTTGGCGGCGCTGGGGTAGTCCTCCGGGAAGGACGCGGTCTTGAGGACCTCGTTGCTGCCCGTGTCGACGAAGAGTTCTTCGGGGTAGGGGTTGGTGATCTCGAGGCGGTCCACGAGCATGTCGTTGTGGAGGATGTTCTCGCTCGTGCGCGAGGTGAAGTTCGTGTCGCGGGTTTCCTCGGCGGGGGTGACGATCTTGCGCCACAGGCGCGCTTCGTTCTCGTTGGTGCGGCCCGTCGCGGCGTTGAGTTGGCTGAAGGAACCGTGGAGGGCTGGGCCGGCGTCGAGGTAGTCGTTGATCATCGTCGGGTCGAGGTATTCGCCCGTCTGGGGGTTCATGGGGTGGATGAGGACGGGGCGCGACCCGGAGGAGACGGTGGTGAGTTGGGATTCGATCCACTCGCGCGCGGGGCCGGTCCATCCGCGGCCGTCGAAGCCGTCGGGGAGCGTGTCGCCGTCGAAGTCGAATGCCGCGCTGGTGAACTCGGTGTCGAGTTGGCCGTACGCGGCGAGCGCGGCGCGCCACTTGAGATCCGGTGCCGACTCCTCGTTGGTGGTATCGAAGCGGTGATCGACGATGGCGTAGAAGGTGCGTGTTTCACCCGCGGCGAGGACGATGTTTCGCGCCATGAAGTCCGTATAGATCGGCGCATTGGAAGCGTCGACGAGGGGGGCGCCGTTGTTCGGGTCGTCGACGACGGTCTCGGGGAAATCGACGGCGGGGTTGTTCACGCCCGTGATGTTCTGGTCGAGGTCGCGCGGGTCGATGGGGTCGAGCATGTTCGAGGACGGGGGGTAGTACTGGGTGAACTCGGCGAGCTTGAAGAAGTAGCCGTTCCACTCGATGTAGTAGTCGAACTGGTAGTTCGCGTTGGTGTCGACCTGGTTGGTGTCGGTCGCGAGCCGGTGGCGCGTGAGCGCGGCGTTGGGTCCGATGGGGACGCCCTGCTGGGCCGCATCGTCGGCGACGGGGATGGTGCTGCCCCCGAGGGAGATGTCGGAGTCGAAGGGGTTGTGGAGCTGGAACGCGACGACCTCCATGAGGCAGTCGGGGTTGTTCAGCGAGTCGCGGTCGGGGTTGATGGTGATCTTGGTTTGGTTCCCGGCGAGCGGGATGATCGGGGGGAGCCCGTTCCGGCGGCGCGGGCGCTGGAGCCCGTAGTCGGGGTCGCCGCCCGCGCCTTCGGACGCGTCGTGGAAGACGGCGAGGGATGCGAACTCCGTGATGATGGGCATGGCTTCGACGCCGTAGATGTTGAGGGCGCGGCGCTTGGGGGTGGTGAGGTGGGCGCTCCCGGTGGTGCCGGGGAGGTTGTTTTCTCCGAGGTCGAAGAAGTTGCCCTGGGCGCGGCCGGGGTAGTCCTGGTAGAGGGGGTCGGTGGGGTCGGCGTCCTGGTCGTCGTCGGGGAAGCTGTTGGTGTCCTCGAGGTCGTCGCGGGGTTCGTTGTCGACGATGAGGGTCGCGACGGTCGGGGTGGTGTCCGGGTCGGCGAGGTCCTTCATGTTGACGGCGCTGTGGGCGGCGATGCGGAGCGCGAGTTCGGGGCCTCGGTGCCCGTAGAAGAGGGTGGCGTAGGGCGCGGCGGTGGCGTCCGAGCGGCGCGTGGAGAGGTCGTCGACGAAGAGGGACTCGATGGTAATGGCCGGGGGGAATCGGCGCGCGTCGAGCTCGCCGACGAGGGCCTTGGCGTAGACCCCGAAGGAGGTTTGGGCGTCGTTGATGACGGCGCTGAGCGACGGCGCGGCTTCGGCGGCGGCGAGGGTCTGCTCGCGTGCTTCGAGGGTGTTGGGGGTCGAGTCGCCGTTGATGGGCGGGTAGACGGTGTAGCCCTGGGTGAGGGGGACGGAGCCGCTGAGGGTGGTGAGGTACTTGCGGGGTGAGATGTCGAAGAAGACCATGGACTCTTTGGACATGACGCCGGTCACGTCGCGGTTAGTAAATGGTCCATCAATTAAGGGTACTGAATAAATATCATAATCCTCTTCGACCAATCCGTGACGATCTCGGTCGAGTGAAAGTGGGCGGTTGGAGAAGAGGGGCGTGTAGGAGCGCTGGTTGAGGTTGAAGATGGAGGGCATGCGCCCGAGGGCGGCCTTCTCGAGGCGCGAGAGGGTGCTCGGGTCGTTGAGCCCGTGGAAGGTGAGGAGTTCGGAGAGGTCGTTCTCGGTATAGAGCGCGTTGTTGGTTGATGCGCTGGGGTCGAGAATGTCGTCGTAGTAGCTCTTGCGTTCGGACGCGGTGTCGGTCCCGAGGAACTTCTGCCCGAGGAGGTTGGGGTTCGTGGCGGGGTTGAGGTCGCCCGAGTATGCATTGGCGATCTCGTCGAGGGTCTGGTCGGAGTTGAAGAGGGGGTCGTAGTCTCCGGGCTGGGGGGTGACGACGGTGGCCGCGGGGTTGGGGCGGCGTGTCTCGGGGGGGAGCGCGAAGTACCGCTCGTCGAGGACGCGCGATTCGACGATGGAGCGTTTGATCGCGTCGTAGGCGTAGCGTCCGACGGCGAGGACGTTGGACGCGGGTTCGATAACGGGGGGCGTGGTCGTGCCGTAGGTGCCCGGGTTTTCGAACCGTGATTCGTAGTTGAAGTAGTCGGTGTCGAGGAGGTCGTTGCGGCGCGTGCTCGGGGGGCGGTGGAAGAGCTTGGGGGAGATCCCGCCCTGCTCATTCAAAGAGAAATCCGCTGCACTGTCCTGCATGGTGAGGAGTCGGCGGAGATCGATGTCGGCGGGGGTCGCGCCCAGGGGCGCGCCCTGGTCGGGCTCGGGGATCGCGAGGAGGTCGGTCGCGGTGTTGACGTTGACCATCGAGGAGAGGTCGACGGCGCGGGCGGCGAAGAAGACGCGCGAGCGTCCGGCGTCATAGAAGCGTTCGATGTCGTCGCGCGCGTTGCTCGATGAGCCCGCGGCGGGGTCGCGGGCGGCGACGAGCTCGAACCAGCGGGAGTCGGCCATGCCGTCGCCGTCGGCGTCGGCCCACTGGTAGGCGGGGTAGTCCGGGTCGGCCCAGCTGGAGACCTGGTTCTGTCGGTTGTAGGTGACGAAGGGTTGGTTGAGGGGGAGGAAGGCGAAGCGTTGGTTCATGGTCCAGACGGCGGGGACGTTGGCGAGGTCGGCGGGGGTGTCGGACGGCCAGACGTCGTTCTTGGGGGTCGGTTGGTTGCGTCCCTGGAGCCAGATACCTTCGGATTCGGGGTCGAACGCGATGATCGCGGTGAGCGGGTCGTCTTCGCGGACGTTCCAGAGCGTGAGGTGCTCGCTCATGCGTCGGAACTGGCGGCCGTTGCGGTTGGTGGTGCCCGTCCCGGGTTCGGCGTCGAAGGAGCCGAGGGTGTTGTCGCCGAAGGCGGTGTTGGGGCGGAGGTTGAAGAGGTTGACGGGTCGTCCGTCGGGCCCGAAGTTGGAGATCTGGCGCCAGTCTCGGTTGTCGAGGAAGCTCGAGGAGAACGCGCCGGCGGCGTAGTTGGTCGCGGCCTGGGATCCCGAGCCGATGAGCTTGCCGAAGGGGCGGAGGTCGCCCGTGGCGCCGGTGCCCGAGGAGGGTTGCCCGGGGTCGCCGAGGTAGGTCGGGGTGGTGGAGGCGAGCCAGGGGTCGGAGGCGACGCGGTAGTCGTCGAGCGCGTCGGGGAGGGCGTCGGTGTTGGTGGGGTCGTGCGAGCCCTGGGGGTTGAAGAGCTCCCAGGCGTTGTTGGACTCGGCGCGCATGGTGTAGTCGGTGTAGGGCGCGTCCGTGGTTTCACGCTCGGCGAAGAGGGTGTCTTCGGTGAGCGAGGTGCGGCGCGTGACGAGCGCTTCGCGGTCGATCGCGATGACGTCGGCGAGGTGGTCGGCGATGGTGTTCGTCGCGTCTGTCGTGGCGTTGCGGCTCGTGATGGATTGAGCGACGCGCTGGTCGCCCTGTCCGATCGCGATGTAGATCGCGGCGAAGACGGCGATGATCGCGAGGGTCCCCACGACGATGAGGAGTGCGGACCCGGGGCGCGAAGCGCGCAGGATGTGCGGGGCGTGGTCGTGCTCGGGATGCGTGACGGGTGTCATGCTCGGCTCCTTGCTCGTGCTTCGGCGCGTGGTGCGCCGGGCGAGAGCGGTTGTTGTGCACCTGTGAGGTCTGCGGCCTGTCTGTCGCGCGGTGCCCGCGACGCCCCTGGCCGGTGGTTGTCATGGGCGCGTCAGTTGTTCGACGCGTCCGGGATTTCGAATGTGAACACGAAGGTCTCTTCGACGTTCGGGTCCGTGGGATCGGCGAGTGACATGGTGATGCGGATGAACTTGGGCCAGGGCCACTCGATCGGGTTGAGGTTGGGGAGGTCGGGGTTGTGGTACTCGTAGCCGAACATGCTGAGTTCGCGGTCGGGATCGACCTGCGCGTTGGGCGCGGTGGGTGCGTGGCCGTGGACGAGTTGGGAGAGGTACTCCTCCCGGTCGACCTGCTCGGGATCGAGCCCCGTGGTGTTGGTGCGCGGGACATAGGGCGCGGCGACGGGGTCGTCGTTGGTGTCGATGAAGCCGTCGCCGTTGGTGTCGACGGCGTAGCGGGTGAGCCCGTACCAGAGGGGCTGCTTGTACGCGGGGTCGGTGGGGTTGGTGACGCTGCGGTTGATCAGGCCGTAGGACCATTCGACGATGAACTCGGTGCATCGGGGGACGAAGATCGCGGCGCCGATGACTTCCTGGTCGGCCTGGGCGTAGGCGCGGGCGCGCTGGGCGGTGGGGTCGTCGGAGTCGCCGAAGAAGTCCTCGTCGTAGAAGAGTCGGGGGGGGACCTGCTGGTAGCGGACGCGGGCGATCTGCTCGGGCTGCTCGGCGCCGGGGGTGTAGTCGAGGTTCCAGACGGAGGGGAGCGCGTCGAGCATCCACTGGCGCTGCTGGAATGCGGCGGACGTGGGGTCGGCGAACATCAGGGGTTCGACGACCGCGGGGACGATCGTGGCGCTGGTGGTGTCGAGGACGTTCTGCCGGCGGATCTGGAAGTCGTCGTGCGAGCGGAACGCTTCTCCGGTGAAGAAGGTGCCGTTGGTGACGGGGGAGGAGAAGTACGAGCCCGAGGACGCGAAGAGGGTGTCGGTCTGGGTGCTCGGCGCACCGGTGAGGAACTCGCGGATGGATCCGAGGTCGTCGGTCGCGATGTCGACGAGCCCGGATGCGCGGTAGACGGGGGTGGGGTCGAAGCCGATGGGGCCGCCGCCGGAGCCGTACTCGCGGAACCATCGGGGCATGGGTTGGTTGAGGAACTCCTGGGAGAGCCCGAAGGTGCTCGAGGTCCCGAAGATGGAGCGGGTCGCGGGCTGGAGGGCGATCTGTCGGTCGGAGTCTTCGAGCCAGTCGCGGTCCTGGAGACGGCGGGCGCCGAAGAGCTGCTGGGGGAGGTCTTGGCCGGCGCTCTGGGGCTGGGCGAGGAGGGTGACGTGGCGCAGGAGCGTCCAGTCGGCGGCGTAGCGGTTGGGGTTGAAGGTGCCGTCGCTTGGGGCGAACCCGAGCGAGCCTTTGTGGACGCCGTCGTCGAAGTCGGCGGCGCTGTCGAAGTTCGGGTCTTCGACGTTGGGGTTGAAGAACCATCGGTTGAGGTTGTCGGGGTCCTCGAGGTCGCTGTCCTTGATGATGCGCTGCTGCCCGTGCCCGTAGTAGATGGCGGCCTGGTCCGAGCGCGCGACGAGCCCGGGGGAGAGGGATCGGCGGGAGGTCTCGAAGTCGCCCCGGGAGAAGAACATGATTTCATCGGCGCGGCGCGGGCGCCCGAACTCGTTGTCGTTGTCGGGGTCGGTGGTGTCGAAGGCGTTGAGCTGGACGTTGCGGTTGTTATTCTGCGGGTCGGCGCCCGGCGCGTTCTGGTGGACGATGACGAGGAATCCGTCGCGGGACATGCGCTCGAAATCACGGCGCATGACGAGCTCGACGCGTGCGGCGAAGCGGTTGATCTCGGCGAGGCGTCGTCCTTCGGTGACGGTCTCGCTGATGGAGTTGAAGATGGTCGCGACCCCGGCGGCGACGAGGATCAGGATCCCGAGGGTGACCATGATCTCGATGATGGTGAACGCGCGGGCGCTCGGCTTCGGGTTGGGGTTGGTGGCGCGGCGCATCACTGGCGGGGCTCCTCGAGCGTCACGACGCGGATCGTGACGGGGGTGCGCGGCGTGAAGACGATCTGGCGGAGCCAGCTCGCGCGCTGTGAACGGGTGTTCGGGATGTTGTTGTTCATCGCGTAGTTGGTGCTCAGACCCTGACCCGGGCCTCCGACGGGGGCGTGGGCGGGCTGGAAGGGCGGGTCGACGCGGACAACGCGGACGTTGGTGCCGGTGAGGAGTGTGCCCTGGAGCTGGGCGTTCTCGACGGGTCCGATGACGCGCCGGACGGTTCCGGTGTTGTCGAGCAGGAGCTGCCCGGGCTTGGTCGCGAAGGCGACGGAGGTGTCGTTGCCGTTGCCGACGTCTTCGATCGCGAGCCAGTCGAGGTGGTCGATGAAGGTCTGGGCCTGGAGGGTCTGGGGGTAGGCGTAGAAGAAGTTGCCGACGCCGTCGTCGACGGCGGGTTGGCCGTTGGTGTTGAGCGCGAGGGGGAGGACGGGGTCGTTGCCGTTGACGCCGGTCGCGAGGACTTCGGAGAGCGTGGAGTCCCCGGGGACGCTGATGCGCGGGTCGATGCGCCGGACGAAGATCGCGACCTGGGGTCGGTCCGCGCCGGGTTCGCGGCGGGCGACGAGGTCCCAGACGAACTGGGGATCGCGCCCGGAGAAGGGCTCAGGGACGAGACGATCGCGGACGCGGAGGAACTGCCCGAGCTGCGCGGGGTCGGTGAGGTTGGGGAGGAAGTCCTGGTTGGCGTACCAGATCCCGGCCTCGAGATCCGTGGTGTTGGTGTATCGGGGACCGGGCGCGTCGGGCCAGGTCTGGTAGGTGTCGTCTCCTCCGCCCTGGGGGATGACCCATTCGTACATGAAGTCGCCGCCGGAGGCCTGGGTTTGATCGCGTCCGAAGTCGCCGTCGGGGTTGAACCAGGACCAGTAGTTGACGTCGGTGGGGTCGAGGTGGGTGGAGGCGAAGGAAACGAGTTCCTGGGTGTTCTTGATGCGCGCTTCGACGGTGGCGGCGACGTTCTCGCCGTAGACGATGTCCTGGGCGTCGCGCTGCTGGGCGATGACGACGGGGAAGACGGCGCCGAGCCCGAGGAGCCCGAGGGCGAGGACGAGGATCGCGATGAGCACTTCCACGAGCGAGAAGGCCCGTCTGGAAGTGTGCGTGGCGCGGGGGTTCATCGGAAGATCTCCTGCAGCTCACCGGAGTAGGGCTGGATCAGGTAGAGGCGAGAGACGGGGTTGTCGGAGAGTTCGGGATCGTCGGAGAAGCGGATGACGCCGTCGCCTCCGGGTCCGGAGGGGTTGCCGTTGGTGTCGCCTTCGATCCAGCGGTTGATGAGGACGCGGATCTCGTCGTCTCCGGGGTAGGTCTGCCAGAGCGTTTCGTCGATCTCGATGGGGGCGGTCGAGTCGTCCTGGGGGTAGTCGTCGTAGATGGTGCCCGTGGTGGCGTTGACGCCTCGGGCGCCGAGGTCGCGTGCGAGCGCGGACTCTTCGTAGAGCGCGAGGCGCGAGACGCCCTTGACGAGGATGGTGTCGTGGGACACATTGCCAATGAACAATGACTGGAAGTCGAAGTCTCCTCCCTGGCGGGCGTCATATGCGCGGCCATCGCCGTTCAGATCGGCGGTGTTAATAATGCGAAGTGCCCATCTCCCGATCGAGTCTGAGAGATCGACGCGCTTCCAGCGGTCGTCGATGCTGGGCTGGTCGCCGTAGGGGCGTTCGCGGCTCGGACGGGGGTCGACGAAGATCGCGGCGCGGGTGGAGAGGGAGAGCTGCCCGGTCTGCCCGTCGAAGCGGACCATGAAGGACTGGCGCGGCGTGTGAGGATCCGTCGGGTTGTTCCCGAGATCACCGGTCATCGCATCACCGCCGAAGTGCTGCGCATCGATGGCGTAAAAAGCAGTCTCGGGAAAGACCCAGTTGGCCTCATTCTTTGCATCTGCATCCACAGCGCGTCCGCCGTACATTGGGGAGTCATACCAAATTGCGGCTAGTCTATCACTAGGGTTTTGAACGACTTGACCGGGGAATCGGGGATCGATCATCGAGCCCGGGGGCGCGTAGCCGCGGACCATCCAGTTCTCGGGGAGCTGGATGGTTTCGCCGGATGAGTAGGGGACGAAGACGTCGACCATGACTGACGGACGACCACCCAAACCGATCTGTCCCAGTTGTCCCGGAACACCAGAATCGAACTCGGGAATCTCCGCGATCTTCACGGCGGGGACGAGTCGCATGGAGCGCGACTGGGTGTCGTAGATGAAGACGATGGCGCCGTCTTCGCCTTCTCGTCCGGAGAGGGCGATGTCCTGGGCGGATTGGACGGCGTTCTGGAGCGCGTTGACGGCGAGGGAGCGGCGCGAGGATTCGAGGAGGTTCTGGAACGCGGGGACGGCGATGCTCGTGAGGATGATCCCGATCGTGACGACGACGAGGATCTCGACGACCGTGAAGGCGCGCCGATCGCGCACGGGTGACGCGGATCGTGATGTGCGGTGTGCGTGCTTCATGGTGTTATTTCCCGAGCGCGACGACGTTGTCTTCCATCGCGCGCTTGCGGATCCGGGCGATCTCTCCCTCGTCGCCCGCGGGGTCTCGTTCGCCCATGCGCTCGACGAGGTACTCGATGGGTTCGGTGCCGAAGAGTTTGTCGGGCCCGGCGCCGACGATCGCGAAGGACGCTTCGCGGAGCGCGATGTCGGAGGAGGTGAGGTCGATGAGGTCGTCACTCAGGTCGCGGTCCTCGTTCTGCAGTTCGACGAGCGCTTCGGGGTCGAGGAGGATCGGGGGGATGTTCATGTCGAGGGTGGTCTGGACGACGAGCTGATTGGCGGCGTTGTAGCGCCCCTGCTCCCAGCGGTAGTAGCGGTACGCGGTGCCGAAGTTGTCGACGAGGGCGGCGAGGACGTCGGACTCCTCGGGGCCGCCGTAGAGGTCGTAGACGTCCTCGGCGGTGGGCGGGTTGGACGCGTCGTACATGATCGCGCCGTGCTCGGCGGCTTCGATGGGCCTTGCGTACCCGTAGCGGAGGGAGATCCCGGAACGGTCGGTGTCGACGAAGGACTGGTAGCGGTCGCGTGTGGAACCGACGGGGTATCCGATGCCGACGAATCCGCCGTCGGGCTGGGGTCGGACGAAGCCCTCGCCCTGGACGCCGTCGGTGCCGCGTCCGAGCGCGCCGGCGAGGTAGTACGCGAGGGCGTAGCGCGAGTAGCGCCGGTCGTCCCACGCGCCTTCGGGGTCCCATCCGCTCCCGGTGGGGAGATCGACCTCGTCGGTGGAGCCGCCGGTGCGTCTGCGGAGGAAGTTGAAGCTCTCGGCTCCCTGCCCAGGACGCCAAACAACGATTCTTGAATATGCATAATTCGAATCGCTGAGCTCCCTCAGTGGGCCTTCGTAATGGTCACCAGAAGAGTCCATCGGCTGGAATCGCGTGTCTCCCGCGCTGATGAGTTCGCCGTCGTGGACGAGGGGGGGGAGGAAGCCGAACTGTTCGCGGAACTGGATGACGGCTTCGGCGATGGACTGGGCGGAGCGCTGGGACGCGGTGCGCCGGGCGCTGGTGGTGGTGCGTCCGAGGGCGGTCGCGAGGAACCCGACGATGATCACGATGATGGTGATCGCGACGAGCAGCTCGATGAGCGTGAACGCGCGGCGCCCGCGCCGGGCGGGGCCTGTTCGTTCATGCGTGAGCGTGCGTGTCATTGGGGTGTGTGTCCTTCGCGAGAGCGTGTGGATCGCGTGGGTGTTGATTTACTGGAGGGACTCGATCATCTTGACCATGGGGAGGAACATGGCGACGACGATGGTGCCGACCATGCCGCCCAGGAGGACGACCATGAGGGGTTCGAGGAGCGAGACGAGGGATTCGACGGCGACGTCGACCTCTTCGTCGTAGTTGTCCGCGATCTTCATGAGCATGGAGTCCATGTCGCCCGTCTCTTCGCCGACGTCGATCATGTTGACGACGATCGCGTCGCAGGTCTTGGACTCGCGCAGGGGCGCGGCGAAGGTCTCGCCCTCTCGGATGGAGTCGTGGACCTTGCGGAGGGCCTTCTCGAAGACGTAGTTGCCCGAGGTCTGCCCGGTGATGGTGACGGCTTCGAGGATGGGGACGCCGGCGCCGATGAGGGTGCCGAGTGTTCGGGTGAAGCGCGCGATGGTGGTTTTGCGGATGAGGTTGCCGAAGATGGGGGTCCAGAGGAGGAGGGTGTCGATGACGGCTCGTCCGGGGGGTGTCTTTCGGATGAGCTTGTAGGAGATCCAGAGGACGGGTCCGCCGAAGACGATGAAGATCCATCCGGGGACCTGCTGCCCGGGGTTGGTGCCGGCGACCCATCCTGAGGTGTTGATGAGCCAGAGGGTGAGCCCGGGGAGTTCGACCTCGAAGTCGGCGAAGATCTCCTGGAACTTGGGGATGATGAGGAGCATGATGCCCGTGAGGATGAGGACGGCGATGACGACGACGACGACGGGGTAGACCATCGCGCCCTTGATCTTGCGTTTGAGGCGTTCGGCCTTTTCCATGAACTCGGAGAGGCGCTGGAGGATGATGTCGAGCACGCCGCCGATTTCGCCGGCGTTGACCATTTTGACGTAGAGCTTGTCGAAGGCCTTGGGCTGCTTGGCCATGGCTTCGGAGAGGGAGGACCCGCCCTCGACTTCCTCGACGACGTTCTGGAGGACGTTCTTCATGATCCCGGGCTTCTGCTGGGACTCGAGGATCTGGAGGGAGCGGAGGAGGGGGAGGCCCGCGTCCTGGAGGGTGGAGAGCTGTCGCGTGAAGAGGGTGAGGGCCTTGGGCTTGACGCCTCCGATGGAGAACCCGCCGCCCTTCTTCTTTTTCTTCTTGGTCGACGCGGTGAGGGAGAAGGGGCCGCCCTGATCGGTGTCGGCTTCGCCCTTGCCCTTTTTGCCCCCGGACTTCTTTTCCTTCTGGGGCTGGACGGAGGTGGGGAAGTAGCCCTGCGACTTGATGCGCTGGATCGCTTCTTCGGAGCTCGCGGCTTCGACGGTTCCCTTTTGTGTCTTGCCCGATGCGTTGAGGGCCTGGTAGACAAAGGTCGGCATCGTACTTCTCCAATATCGCACGGCGGGTGCGCGCCGTGCGGCGTTGCTTATTCCTCGGCGAGGGTCTCGCGGACGACCTCGTCGATGCTGGTGAGCCCTTCGTAGATCGCCATGAGCCCGGACTCGCGGAGCGAGCGCATCCCGCGCTTTCGCGCGTGGTCCCGGAGGACGGCGGTGCTCGCTTCCTTGATGACCAGTTCGCGCATCTCGTCGTCCATGGTCATGATCTCGAAGAGCGCCATGCGTCCCTTGTAGCCGCCGCCGAGACCGGCGCCCGCGCCGGGCCTGTAGAACTCGCGTCCCTTGACGTCCTGGGGTCGGAGGGAGAGCTCCATGAGTTCCTGCTCGGTGGGGGTGTAGGCCTCTTTGTTGGCGTCGAGTTTCCGCACGAGGCGTTGGGCGACGATCCCCTCGATGGTCGCGGTGAGGAGGAAGGGCTCGACCCCGAGATCGACCAGTCGGATGATCGAGCTGGGCGCGTCGTTGGTGTGGAGGGTGGTGAGCACGAGGTGCCCCGTGAGCGACGCCTGGACCGCGATCTGGGCGGTCTCGAGGTCGCGGATCTCGCCGACGAGGATCACGTCGGGGTCCTGGCGGAGGAAGGAGCGGAGCGCCTTGGCGAAGGTGAGCCCGACTTCCGTGTTGACCTGGACCTGGCAGAGCCCGTCGATGTCGTATTCGACGGGGTCCTCGGCGGTGAGGACCTTGGACTTGATGTCGTTGAGCTCGTCGAGGGCGGCGTAGAGGGTGGTGGTCTTGCCCGAGCCCGTCGGTCCGGTGACGATGACGATCCCGTTGGGCTTGTGGATGAGGTGGCGGAAGAGCTCGAGATCGTCGTCGCGGAACCCGACCCGGTCGAGGGAGAGCTCGACGTTCGAGCGGTCGAGCACGCGCATCACGACGCTTTCGCCGTAGATCGTGGGGAGGACGGCGACGCGGAGGTCGACGGGGTTCCCGCCGACGGTGAGCTCGATGCGTCCGTCCTGGGGGAGGCGTCGCTCGGCGATGTCGAGCCCGGCCATGACCTTGATGCGCGAGGTGATCGCGGCGCCGAGGTGCTTGGGGGGCGGGACCATCTCGTAGAGGACGCCGTCGATGCGGTAGCGGATCTTGAACTCGTGCTCGAAGGGCTCGAGGTGGACGTCGGAGGCGTGGTCGCGGATCGCCTGGAGGAGGACGAGGTTGAGGAGCTTGATGACCTGGTTGTCCTCGGAGGCTTCGAGGACGGCTTCGAGGTCGATGGACTGGTCGGACGCGCCGCCCATGCCCGCGAACTTGTCGTTGGTCGCCAGGGCGCTGACGACTTCCTGCATGGACTCGGACTTGGCGTAGTGCTTGGTGAGCAGCGCGTCGATGATTTTGGGATCCGCGACGGCGGCCTCGACCTTCGCGCCCATGAGGAGGCGGAGGTCGTCGACGGCCTGGAAGTTATCGGGGCTCTTGATGGCGACCTTGAGCTGCTTGGTGCGTGGGTTGTAGGCGATGGGGACGCACTGGTAGGCCTTGGCGTTTTCGGCGGGGATGGCGCCGATGGTTTCCTCGTCGAGCTCGACCTTGGAGAGGTCGACGTACTCCATCCCGGCCTGGCCGGCGAGGGCTTTGTCGACGTCGAGCTTTGAGCACATCCCGAGTTCGACCATGAGCTCGCCGAGCTTGACCTTGGAGGTGCGTCCCTTCTGGACGGCGAGGGCTTCATGGACCTGTTCGCGCGTGACGACACCCATTTTGGTGAGCACGCGCCCGATCTTGCGTCCTTTGAGTTCGGATGGGTCCATGGGTCGCTCCGAGCGAAAGGGACGGCGATCCGCGCTCGCTCGCGGGCTGGGCCGTCAGTTCATGTTCGCATGTGTGTGGTGTGCGGCTCGGCGAGAGACCCGAAATTTCGGGCGAATGAGCGTTGCGACACCGGGTATTTGTTCGATATGAGGCATCCGAACCGGGGGGTTCAATCCTCGGGTTCCTTGGCGGCATCGGGGTCGTCGAGCTCGGGACGTCCGATCACGCCTCCGGCTTGGTGGACCTTGGTTCGGAGTGTGCTGGGGTCTTTGCACTTGTCGATCATCTCCTCTGCGGCGATCATGCCGCGGGAGTAGAGCGACCAGAGGTGGTCGTCGAGGAGCTGCATGCCGTACTTCTTCCCGGTCTGGATCGCGGAGTCGATGCGGTAGGACTTGTTATCGCGGATGAGGTTCGCGATGGCGGGGGTGACGACGAGGAACTCGTAGGCGGCGACCATGCCCTTGGTGTCCACGCGTCCGAGAAGGACCTGGGAGAGCACGCAGATGAGGGCGGTGGAGAGCTGGACGCGGATCTGGTTTTGCTGGGAGACGGGGAAGGCGTCCACGAGGCGGTCGATGGTCTTGGCGGCGCCCGTGGTGTGGAGTGTCCCGAAGACGAGGTGCCCGGTTTCGGCGGCTCGGACAGCGGCTTCGATGGTCTCGAGGTCTCGCATCTCGCCGACGAGGATCACGTCGGGGTCCTGGCGGAGGGCGCGGCGGAGGGCTTCGGCGAAGCTGGGGACGTCGTTGCCCACTTCGCGCTGGTTGACGATCGATTTCTTGTGCTCGTGGTAGTACTCGATGGGGTCTTCCATGGTCACGATGTGGCGGTCCATGGTCTGATTGACGAAGTCGATCATCGTCGCGAGGGAGGTGGTCTTGCCCGACCCGGTCGGGCCGGTGACGAGGAAGAGACCGCGGGGGCGGCGGATGAGCTCCTTGCACATCTCGGGGAGCCCGATCTGGTCGAAGGTGAGGAGCCGGTTGGGGATCTGGCGGAGGACGATCGCGATGTCCCCGCGTTGGCGGAAGACGGAGACGCGGAACCGGGCGGCTTCGCCGTAGGCGAACCCGAAGTCGGTGCCGCCTTCTTCCTGGAGTTCCTGCTGGTTGCGTTCGGGGGTGATGGACTTCATGAGGGAGACCATGTCGTCGGAGTCGAGGACCTTGGTCTGGAGGTTTCGGAGCCCGCCGTGGAGTCGGATGGTGGGCTGGCGTCCGACGGTGAGGTGGAGGTCGGAGCCGCCTGTTTTGACGACGGTGTCGAGGAGTCGGTCGATCTGGACTGTGGACATCGGTGTGGGTCTCCGAGATCGTTTCGTCTCGTGGTGGGTCTGGTCCGTGGATTAGTGGGCGCCGGTCTCGAACTGGGAGACGCGTGCGATCTCTTCGGGTGTGGTGGTGCCGGCGAGGACCTTGCGCCTGCCGTCCTGGACGAGCTGGGTCATGCCCGCGGCGACGGCGGCGCGTCGGATCTCGACGGATTGGGCCTTTCGGAAGGTGAGCTCGCGGATATCCGAGTTCATGAGCATCATCTCGAAGATGGCCTTTCGGCCCTTGTAGCCGTTGGGCGCTTCGTCGGTGGGGACGGGCTTGTAGACCTTGCCCAGGGCGTCCTCCATCTTGAGCCCGATGAGGTTGAGGTACTTGGGATCGAGGTCGCTTTCCTCGGCGAGCTGCTTGGACTTGTGGAGGACGCGGATGAGTCGCTGGGCCATGACGGCCTGGATGGACGAGGCGACGAGGAAGGGCTTGATGCCCATGTCGATGAGACGGGTCATGGCGCTGGGCGCGTCGTTGGTGTGGAGGGTGGAGAAGACGAGGTGCCCGGTGAGGGCGGCCTGGATCGCGATCTCCCCCACTTCTCTATCGCGGATCTCACCCACGAGGATGATGTTGGGCGCCTGGCGGAGCATGGAGCGGAGGATCGCGGGGAAGGTCAGCCCGATGTCGTCGCGGACCTGGCACTGGTTGATGCCGTCGAAGTTGTATTCGACGGGGTCCTCGGCGGTGATGATCTTGCGGTCGGGACGGTTGAGGACGTCGAGGGCGGAGTAGAGGGTCGTGGTTTTGCCCGAGCCCGTGGGGCCGGTGACGAGGAAGATGCCGTTGGGTCTGCGGATGATCTTGTTGAAGACGTCGAGGTTCTCTTTTTCGAACCCGAGGTTTTCGAGACCGATGCGGACGGCGTCGGGGCGGAGGATACGGAGGACGACGGATTCTCCGTGGTAGGCGGGGCATGAGGAGACGCGGAAGTCGATCGAGACGTCGTCCACCTGGATTTTGATGCGTCCGTCCTGTGGGACGCGGCGTTCGGCGATGTTCATCCCGGCCATGAGTTTGAGGCGCGAGAGGATGGAGTTCTGCATGCGCTTGGGGAGGTTGTCGCGTTCGATGCAGACGCCGTCAATGCGGTAGCGGAGGCGCACGCGGTCGTTCATGGGCTCGATATGGATATCGGAGGTGCGCATGCCGACGGCTTCTTCGAGGATCCGGTCGACGAGTTTGACGATCGGGGAGTCCTCGCTCGAGACGTCGATGGAGCGGTCCATGGACTTGTCGACGGACCGGTCGATGGTGCGGTCGATCGAGTCGGTGACGAGGGATTCCTTGGGCATCCCGGCGGGTGCGTCTGCGCCCTCGGTGCCCTGGATGATGTCGCGGAGCTGTTCCTTGGTCGCGAGGAGGGGCTCGATGTCGGTGTTGAGACGGAAGCGGAGGTTGTCGAGGACCTCGAGGTCCATGGGGTCGTGGAGGGCGACGCGCATTTTGCCGCCGGACTTGCCCAGGGAGAGGACGAGGTGCTTCTTCATGACGCTCTGGTCGATCGCGGACTTGTCGATCAGGGCAGCGATCTTTTCGTTCTCGAGGTCGACGTACTTGATCCCGTGCTGGGCGGCGAGGGCTTTGAGGACCTGTTTGGCGTCGGCGAAGCCGAGGGCTTTGAGGGATTCGCCGATGCGGGTGCCGTCTTCTTTGGATTTGGCGAGCGCCTGCTCGACCTGCTCCGGGGTGACGACGCCTTGGGCGACGAGGATCTCACCGAGTTTTTTGCGACTTCTTGCCATGGATCAGGGGGTTCCTTGGTCGGATCGGGCGTCGGCGTCCGGTTGCCGATCGGGGAGGGGTCAATGCTAGGGTCGCGCCCGGCTCGTGTCGCGCGGCTCAAGGGATCGTCACGATCGCGTGAAGTTCGGGCTTTGGTGCTCTACGATCATGTTTCTCCCTTGTTCCACGCGCCTGAAGGAAAGGACGCACACGGATGCCCAGATTGCTGATCAGCGCCGGCCCCACCTACGAGCCCATCGATGCGGTGCGGTTCATCGGGAACCGATCCTCGGGCAAGCTGGGCTCGAGTCTCGCGGATCGGGCGGACGAGCTGGGGTGGGACGTGCGGCTGCTGCTCGGTCCAAACGCGATCGAGCCGTCGCGGAAGGGGGTGGACGTGTTCCGGTTCACGTCGTGCGCGGATCTGGAAGCGGCGCTGGCGCAGCACCTTGCGTGGTGCGATTGTCTGGTGATGGCGGCGGCGGTCGCGGATTACAGGCCGAAGGCGTCGGAGACGGACCTGTGCGGGAAGCGCCGGCGCGTCGCGGGGGATCTGACGCTTGAGCTTGAGTCGACCCCGGACCTGCTCAAGGGGTGCGCGGACGCGGCGCGGGGTGACCAGTTGATCGTGGGGTTCGCGCTCGAGCCGGCGGAGGAGTTGATGGCGTCGGCACGCCGGAAGCTCGAGAAGAAGGGGATCGACCTGATCGTCGCGAACGCGCTGGAGACGATGGACAGCGACTCGATCGAGGCGTGGCTCGTGGGCAACTCGGCGCGGGGGTTCGACTTGGTGAATACGACGGACGGCGCGATCTCCAAGGCGCGGTTCGCGTCGTGGATCCTCAGGCAGCTTGAGCCCCTGGTCGAGCAGAAATTGGCGGCGCGGGTGTGCGATGCGTGATCAGCAGGGCGGACCGAGAAACGGCGGCGGTGGCGGCGGTGGTCCTCGTGGCGGATCGCGCGGTGGCCCGCGTGGCGGCGGCGGCGGCGGATTCCGTCGCGGCGGCCCGGGGGGCGGGGCACGCGGCGGGATGGGCGGCGATCGCCGGGGCGGCCCTCCGAGGCGAGACGGGGGGCGCGGCGGTCCGAAGCCCGACCTGCGCGAGCCCAAGCGCGTCAAACTCCCGAAGCCGGAGATCGTGCACCGGGGCGCGGGGATCCTGGTCGCGAACAAGAAACCGGGGATGCCCGTGCGCGGGGACGGGGAGCTGACGCTCCGAAACTGCGTGCACGAGCTCGCGTTCGCGAGGCGGGACCGGATGCGCCCGTGGCACGAGATCGATCCGCTCGCGTCGGGCGCGGTGGCGTTCATCACGGCGCTTGATCGCGACGATCTGGAGGTCCCGGACTCGAAGCCCGAGGTGACGTACCTGGCGCTCGTGGAGGGGGAGTACGGGGACGAGAGCGTCGAGGGAGGGACGAGCATCAACGCGCCCATCGAGGGGTCCACGACGCGCGGGAACCCCGTGACGCACGTGCGCGTGATCGCGCAGGGCAACGGCGCGGCGCTGGTGCAGGTCCGGGCGCGTCCGGACATCCCGAACCAGGTTCGTCAGCACCTGGCGCAGACGGGGCACGCGATCATCGGGGACACGGACTTCGGCGCGACGCGCGACGACGTGGGGCGCTTCGCGCTGCACTCGTACGAGGTGCGGTTCCGCGAGCTCGAGACCGGGAAGGTCGAGCGCGTGCGCGTGCCGGCGCCGCGCGGGTGGTGGGACGTGGTGGGCGCGACCCCCGCGAGCGGGATGGCGACGGAGATCGACGACCAGAAGAAGGACGACGAGGGGTGGGGCGAGGTCGCGGGGTGGTACGACGACTTGATCTCGTCGCGCGGGTCGGACCACCACGAGCGGGTGATCCTCCCGGGGCTCGAGCGGCTCGTGGAGCTCAAGCCCGGGGAGCGGCTGCTCGATATCGCGTGCGGGCAGGGGGTCGCGGCGCGCCGCCTGATCGCGGCGCAGCCCGGCGCGACGGCGCTGGGGGTGGATCTGTCGAGCGAGCTCATCGAGCGCGCGAAGGGGCAGAGCCCGGAGTCGATCGACTATCTGGTCGGGGACGCGCGGGAGCTCGGGTCGCTCGGGCTCGAGGGTTTCGACGCGGCGTGCTGCGTGATGGCGCTGATGAACATCGATCCGATCGACGGCGTGCTCTCTGGGGCGCACGCGGCGCTCAAGGACTCGGGTCGGCTGGTGTCGGTGATCCTCCATCCGTCGTTCCGCAACCCGGGCGCGACGTTCTGGGGGTGGCTGCGCGACGAGCGGACGGGTCGGCACACGCAGTACCGGCGCGTGGACCGGTACATGAGCTCGCACGCGAACGCGATCGTCATGAACCCGGGCGCGGTGAGCGACGGCGCGGAAGCCGTGACGACGATGACGCACCATCGCCCGATCGGGGTGTACATCCGGAAGCTCGCGGACGCGGGGTTCGTGGTGGACTCGATCGAGGAATGGGTGAGCGATCGGAGGAGCGAGCCCGGTCCCAGGTCGGCGGCGGAGAACCTCGCCCGCGCCGAGATCCCGATGTTCTGCGCGATCCGGGCGATCAAACGCTGACCCCGGGACGGACCCGGACTACGATGGGTCCGGCTTGCGGGAGTAGCTCAATGGTAGAGCGTCAGCCTTCCAAGCTGAATGTTGCGGGTTCGAGTCCCGTCTCCCGCTTTGCTCAATGAAAGCCGCCCGCTTCGATGAAGCGGGCGGCGGTCGTTTTCGGTGTTGTGATCGTTCGAACGGTCCGATCAGGGGCAGCCCTGGGCGTAGAGGTCGAGGAACGTGGAGATGTCGAAGAAGTCGTAGCTCCCGTCATCGACGAGGTCGGCGCGGGGGTCCTCGTTCATGAGCGCGGTGAGGAACGCGGAGATGTCGAAGAAGTCCAGCTCGCCGAAGGGTTCGGAGAAGTCCGCGGGGCAGTCGCTCTCGACGACCTGGCCCGTGAGGGTGATCGTGAGGGTCTCGCCGGCGACGGGGCTCGCGAAGAGCGAGGCGGCGGCGCTGGTCGAGAACGTGTAGGTGGCGCTGAAGTCCCCGGCGGTGTCCGCGGAGAGGACGGCGTCGATCGCGACGGGGCTTGAGTCGGCGACGTCGTCGGCGCTGTTCTGGTCGACGATGAGGGCGGCGGTGTCGCCGCTCATGGAGATGAGCTGCGCGTCGTAGGGTGCGCCGAAGGTGCCCGCGAGGTTGTAGAAGACGATCTGGGTGGAGGTTCCGCCGCTGACGGTGGTGACGGTCCCGAGGTCGACGGTGATCGTCTCGGTGTCCGCGCCGGGCTCCAGGGACGCGTCGAACATGTCGTAGACGCCGATGTCGATGGTGACGACGTCGTCGGCGTCGTTGGCGCCGACGCCCATGCCGCCCTGTGTGGTGACGTCGCGGTTGTCGACGACGACGATCTCGGTCGAGAGCCCGGCGGTGTCGGTGGTCCCGGCGGGGAAGGAGATCTGGACGTCCTGGGTCGTGAAGGATTGTGCGCCGAAGCCGAGCATGGGGAAGGCGTTGTGCTTGCCCGAGACGGAGGTCTCGATGCCCGCGCTGGGGGTGACGCTGTAGTAGGTGCCGTCGGATCCGGATTTGTCGATGGTGAAGGTGACCGGGTCGAGGGTCTGCCCGACGATCGCGTTGACCTCGAGGTCGAGGGCGGAGGCGCCGTCGGCGCCGGGTGTCGCGACGGCGAGCTGGGTGTCGTTCATCTGGTCGACGTAGACGGACCAGACGAACTCGGGGTTGTCGGTGTAGGCGTTGCGGTTGTTGGTGTAGTAGAAGGGGTTCTCGGCTTGCGAGTAGATGACGTGGTTGCGTCGGCGTTCGAAGTCGTCGGGGGTGTCGAGGTAGTGCCAGGCGATGAGGGAGCTGAGCGAGCCCATCTGGTTGGCACCGGGGGTGCCGTTGACGAGCTGGATGCCGAGCGAGCTCCAGCGTGTATCGGAGTAGAAGAGGGAGCGTGCGATGTCGCCCTTGTCGTCGTCACCGACGAAGTAGTAGGTCCCGAGGGAGCGGTTGGGGCCGGTGGTGGCATCGAGCCCGAAGGGCTTGTTGCCGCGTGAGCTGTTGGTGGAGGGGTCCGCGGGGCGGAGCGCGTGGGGGTCGCCGAGGTTGCCCCTTGAGGAGTTGCTCGCGGATCCGGGCTGGAGGGATTGGGGCCAGACGTGTTCGCGGTTCCAGGTTGCGCCGGCGTCCCACTGGGCGGGGACGGTCCAGCGGTTGTAGCAGAGGTAGATCCATCCGCCGATGTCGGGGTTCGCGTCGGAGAGGGCGGCGGAGGAGCGGAAGTCGCCGTAGGAGCGTTGGATGTGGCCGACGGTCATCGCGGTGGTGAGCTGGGCCTTGAGGGTCGCGCCGGTGCCGGTCGCGCCGCTGTAGTAGCTGACGGGCGGGTCCCACTGGTCGGCGGCGGCGCCGCTCGCGAGGGAGAGCGTGAGGGCGGTCGCCGCGCCTGCGGCGAACATGGTCGTCACGGTTCGCATGGTCTGTATCTCCGTGCCCACGAGGGTTGGGGCTGACTCGCGAAGGGGGCTCCCCTCGGGTTTTCATTGTAGAGCATCGCGCGCGGGTGTTACAGGGATGACCCCGGCGAATTCCCTGTTCGGAACGGGTGATCCGGGCTCGGGGCGCGTTATCGGATCGCGCGTGCGGGGCGCGCCGTGGTTCACTACACTCGGTGCGTATGGATGCACAGCGGCGCTTTCTGGGGTGGGACGAGGGGATCCCCTCACGGCTCGCGCAGTCGATCCTCGAGGGTGCGCCGCGGTCGGCGATCGGGATCGACCTGAGCGGGACGCTGGTCGTCACCCCGGGTCGGCGCGCGGGGCGCGTGGTGCTCGGTTCGATGGTGGAGCACGCGGCGGGGGGCGCGATCGTGCCACCCGTGATGATCACGCCGGGCGAGGTGGCGGCGGCGCTGACGGCGCGGGACGCGGACCCGGTATCGGGGATCGCGAAACGGGTGCTGTGGATCCGGGCGCTGCGCGGCGCGGACGCGGGGTCGATCGGGGCGTTGATCCCGAACCCCCCGAACACGGACGAGCACGGGGTGTGGTCGCGCCTCGCGGCGTGGTGCGAGCGGATGTGCGATGAGCTCGGGGGCGAGGGGATGCGCGTGCGCGACGCGATGGAGCGTGGCGCGGCGGTGCTCGGGGCGGCGGAGCGGGCGCGGTGGGACGCGCTCGTGCGGCTCCAGGACGGGTACGAGCGGTTGGTGCGCGAGCAGGGGCGCGTGGATGATCGGCTCGCGGCGATCGATTCGATCGCATCGGGGACGCTGGGCGCGGGCGGGTTTGATCGCGTGGTGCTCGCGGGGGTGGTCGAGCTCCCGGGCGCGGCGCTCGGGGCGCTGCGGGGGTGCCCGGGGGTGCGGATCGAGGCGCTGGTGTGCGCGCCGGAATCGTGCGCGCGCGGGTTCGACGCGATGGGGCTGATCGAGGGGAAGGACGCGCGGGGGTTCTGGCGCGAACGGCGCGGCGCGATCCCCGACGAGCGGATCGTGTTCTCCGATGACCCGGACGGGCTCGCGGAGGACGCGCTCGCGCAGCTCGCGATGCGTCACGACCCGGTCGATCCGGGGCGCTGCGTGATCGGGCTCGCGGACGGGTCGCTGCTGGTGCGACTGCGCCTGGCGGCGGCGTTGGGCGCGGGCGCGGGCGTGCGGAGCGGGTCGGGCGCGCCCCTGTCGTCGACGGGCCCGGGGGGGCTCGTCTCGATCATCGGATCGCTAGCGCAGGAGGAATCGGTCCGCTCGCTCGTCGCGCTGGCGCAGCACCCGGACGCGGAGCGCGTGCTGCGCGGGGCGCTGCGGGCGCAGGGATTCTCGCTCGAGGACGCGGTGGGGTCGCTCATGGCGCTGCGGCGCGAGCACATGGTCGTCCGCGGCGCGGGCGCGCCGGACTCGGTGCATCCCCGTGTGCGATCGGGCGCGGACACGCTCCGGGGCGCGATCCGCGCGCTCTGCGGCGAGCTCCTGCTCGACGGGTCGGGCAAGCCCATGTCGGCGTGGGCATCGGCGTTGCGCGCGGCGCTGGGGCGCGTCTACGGCGATCAGGATTTCGACTCGGCGGACCCGCTCACGGCGCTGACGCGCGACGCGCTCGGGCGGATCGGCGGGCTGCTCGATGATCTGGAGCGCGACCCGATCCTGAGCACGGGCGGGATGGGCGCGGGTGAGGCGGTGTCGCTGATCGCCGCTCGGCTCGGGGAGATCCTGGTGTCCGAGGCGCAGCGCGGGGGGGAGCTCGAGTGCGTCGGATGGCTCGAGCTGCTCCATGACCCCGCGCCGACGTGCGTGGTCGTGGGGATGGACGAGTCGAGCGTGCCCGGGGACGCGGCGCAGGACCCGCTGCTGACGCGATCGGTGCGCGAGTGCGTGGGGATGTCGACGACGGAGACGCGCCTGGCGCGTGATCTGTATCTGTCCGAGGCGATCAACGCGAGCCGGGACTGCGTGTTCATGTGTGCGCGGACGCTGAGCGGGGGCGAGCCCGCGATGCTGAGCCGGGTGCTGCTCAATGAGTCGGGCTCGGTGCTCGCGCAGCGCGTACGCCGGTTCGCGGACGGGAAGGGGGTACCCGAGCACCCCGCGCTCGAGCGGACGCTCGGGGCCGGGGAAGAAGACGGGTTCCGCCAGGAACTGGTCGTGGGCGCGGATTTCCGGGTCCCGGAGTCGATGTCGGTGACGGATTTCGATGCGTACCTGCGCTCGCAGGCGCTGTGGTACCTCGAGCGCGTGCTCGGGCTGGAAGACGAGGACCCGGACCCGAGCGAGCTCGATGCGCGCCGGGTCGGGAGTCTGATCCACACGGTGCTCGATCGGTTCGGGGGGGATCCCGCGCTGCGCGATTCGACGGACGCCGATCGGATCGGGGACGGGCTCCGAGATCTGCTCCGCGACGAGGCGCGCCGGATGTTCGGCGCGAACCCGCCGGGGACGGTGCGGGTGCAGGTGATGATGCTCGAGCACCGGCTCGGGCTTTTCGCGGCGCACCAGGCGGCGCGGCGCGCGGAAGGGTGGACGATCCTGGAGACGGAGTGGAAGCCCGGCGCGGACGACCGATCGGAGCTCGACGTGGACGGGGAGCCCATGGCGCTGCGCGCGAAGATCGATCGGATCGACGTAAACGAGCGCGATGGGTCGTGGGCGATCATCGATTACAAGAGCGGGAAGCCGGAGGATGCCGAGAAGGCGCACTACAGCACTGCGAGCGGGGTCAAGCGCCTCCAGCTCCCCCTCTACAGGCACGTCGTTCGGTCGCTCGCGGAGCGCCACGGGCTCGCCGGCGAGCCCATGCTCGGGTACGGGGTGATCCCGGGGTCCGAGGGGGATCGTGTGTGGAGCGTCGGGCGCTGGGATGACGGCGTGCTCCGCGCGTGCGACGAGCGGGCGCGGGAGATCGTGCGCGAGATCCGGTTGCTGGCGCCGGGGACGCGCCTGCGCGTCGAGCATTCGTTGCCCGAGTCGGGGATCCTCGGGTTCATGTCGGGGCTGCGTTTCGACTCTGGTGGGCGCGCGGGGCTCGGCGACGACGAGGACTCGGACGAGGGGGATGCGGCGTGAACGGGGCGCGGATCCAGCTCAGGTCCACACGCACGCTCGTCCGCGCCTCGGCGGGGTCCGGGAAGACGTACACCCTCACGATCGAGTATCTCGCGCGATTGCTGCTCGGGGAGGACCCGGGCGCGATCCTCGCGACGACCTTCACGAAGGCGGCGGCGGGAGAGATCCGGGGGCGGGTGCTCGAGCGAATCGCGCACGCGGCGGTGGACGAGGAGGCGCTGGGCAAACTCTCGGGCGAGGTCCGCGGGGTGCTCGAGGGTGCGTCCGGGGTGACGATCGATCGCGCGCGGATGGAGACGATGCTGCGCGAGCTCGTGGACCAGGCGCCGCGGCTGTCGATCATGACGATCGACTCGTTCGTGTCGCGGCTCGCGAGCGCGTACGGGTTCGAGCTCGGGCTCGCGCCCGGGTGGCGCATGATCGACGAGGAGGAGGACGCGGCCCTCGTGGACGACGCGATCGCGGGCACGCTCGACGAGGCGCCGGTGGATGAGGTCGTCGAGCTGCTGCGCGATCTGCACAAGGGGCGGACGGGCTCGGGCGTCCACCGGGCGCTGGTGGACGCGGTCCGGAGCGGGCACGCGGCGTACGTCTCGACGATCGATCGTCCCGAGGCGTGGGAAGCGATCGGGGTGGTGGGGACACCGATGCGGCCCGAGGCGCTCGGGTGGCTCGCTGAATCACTCCGTGCGTGGGAGATCCCGACGAACAAGGACGGGTCGGAGTCGAAGCCCTGGGGGAAAGCGTTCGAATCCCTGGCCGCGATGATCGACGACGGGGACTGGGCGGGGATGCTCTCTTCGGGGCTCCTCGTCAAAGCGGCGGAAGCGCGCGTTTCGGGGGAGACCCCGACATACTCGAAGAAGGAGTTCGATGTCGGGCTGGTCGAGGCGCTCGATCCGCTGCTCGACCACGCGGCGCACGAGCTGAGCGCCGCGCACCTGGCGCGGACGATCGCGATGCGTTCGCTGCTCGCGCGGTTCGACGACGTGTACACGCGCGAGAAGCTCCGGCGCGGGACGCTGACGTTCAGCGATCCGACCCGGATGCTGATGCGGGCGCGGGTGATGGAAGACCTCGAGCACTTGTACTTCCGGATCGACGGGGCGCTGCGCCACGTGATGCTCGACGAGTTCCAGGACACGTCGATGTCGCAGTTCGCGCTGCTCGAGCCGATCCTCGACGAGATGCTCAGCCAGGAGGACGGGTCGCGCTCGACGATCATCGTCGGGGACGTGAAGCAGTCGCTCTACGCGTGGCGCGACGCGGAGCCGATGCTGATGCACGGGCTGGATCGACGCTGGGCGCTCGAGGAGGAGCCGCTGACGAGGTCGTGGCGCTCGGCGCAGACGGTGCTCGACTGCGTGGACGGGGTGTTCTCGGGGATCACGGGCAACGCGGCGCTGCTCGGGGACGACGACGCGGGGCTCGACGCGGCGGCGCTGTGGGCCGGATATCCCGAGCACCGGGCGGCGAAGGAGGAGATGGTCGGACGCGCGACGCTGCGGGTGGTGGAACGGGAGGAGGCGCAGAAGGAGCACGACGCGCTGCTCGACGGGTGCGCCGACCGGGTGCGGGCGCTCTCGGAGCTGGACGACGGGCGCACGATCGCGGTGCTGCTCCGGAGCGGGAAGCACATCGCGCCGATGATCGCGCGCTTGGGCGCGATGGGGATCCACGCGAGCGAGGAGCGCGGGAACCCGCTCGTGGACACCCCGGTCGTCGCGGCGGTGGTCTCGGCGCTGACGCTCGCGACGGACCCGGGCAACAGCGCCGCGCGCCGGTTCGTCGCGACGACCCCGCTCGGAGCATTGCTCGGGGTCTCGGTCGGGGGTGAGGATCGGGGGGCCGCGGCGGGTGCCCTGATCCGGAGGCGCTGCGCCGACGAGGGGATCGCGCGCGTCGTGATCGGGTGGATCCCGAAGCTCGCGGGATCGACGGACGAGCGCGGGCTCGCGCGCCTCGGTCAGCTGGCGGCCCTCGCGGACACGCTGGCACGCGAGGGGCGCGGGTCGATCCGGGAGCTGCTCCGCGAGGTCGAGACCAAGCGCGTCCAGGAACCCGGGCGCGGGGGCGTGCGCGTGATGACGATCCATAAGTCCAAGGGGCTCGAGTTCGACAGCGTGGTCATCCCGCTCCAGAGCAAGGCGTGGCAGCTCGAGTCCAAGAACATGCTCACGCGGCGCGAGCATCCGCTGGGCGAGATCGACGCGGTGACGCGCTACCCGGACGCAACGCTGCGCCTTGTGCATCCGGGGCTCCGTGCGATCCACGGGTCGGCGCTCGCGATCGCGCTCAACGAGGAGCTGTGCTGCCTGTACGTCGCGATGACCCGCGCTCGGTCCACGCTCGACCTGCTGATCGCGCCGGTGAAACCCGATTCCAAGGGTAACGTGAAGATCGGGCGGAACGCGCGCGATGTGGTGCGGACGGCGCTGGCGCCTGAAGAGGATTGCGAACAGCCCGGGGTCGTCTGGTCGGAGGGCGAGGACGCCGCGATCGCGCGCGGCGTGGAGCAGGACCAGGAGCGCCCGCGTGTGCGCTTGCGGGTGGAGGATCGGGGGTCGAGGCCGTACGAGATCGAGGCGCCTTCGGCGTCGGACCGGGTGTCGGGCGCGTCGCTGCTCGGGCTTGATCCGGATCGGCGCATCGCGATGTCGATGGGGGACCTGATCCATCGCGGCTTCGAGTTGGTCGAATGGATCGAGGATATGGACGGGCTCGATGAACGGGCGATCGCCGAGCATCTCGGGGAGGATTCGGAACGGGCGATGATCGCGGCGCGGGTCGTGGCGCGGGCGCTGGGGTCGGACCCGGTCCGGCGCGTGCTCTCGCGCGAGCGGTTCATGGCGGCGCACGCGGATCTCGATACGGCGCACGCGCTGCGTGAGCACCCGTTCGCGGCGCGGACACCGGACGGGCGGTTCGTGGGGGGACGGTTCGACCGGATCGTGCTCGGGATCCGCGCCGGGCGCGTGGTCGCGTGCGAGATCGTGGATTTCAAGAGCGATTCGGTCCCCGATGGGTGGAACCAATCGACGCTCGACGCGATGGCGGCGGCGCACGCGGCGCAGATGCGGTCGTACCGCGACGCGGCGGCGGCGATGTACGGGCTCGACCCCGGTTCGGTCGGGTGCACGATCGTCTTCACGGGTGCGCCCGGGTCAGCGCCGGTCCCCCTCTAGGATCCCCCGATGAAGGCGCACCTGGTCCAGCTCGATATCGTGTGGGAAGACAAGGCGGCGAACCACGAGCGCGTCCGCGCGCTCGTCAAGGATGCGGCCCCGGGGCGCGGGGGCCTGGTCGTGCTCCCGGAGCTGTTCGACGTGGGATTCACGCTCAACGTGGAGGCCGCGTGCGACGACGACGGGTCGACGCTCGCGTTCCTCCGTTCGCTCGCGGAGGACACGGGTTGCACGGTCCACGGGTCGCGCGCGATGCGCTCGGGGGCCGATCGCGCGGTGAACTGCGCGACGATCGTTTCGCCGGATCGGGGCGGTCTCCTGTGCGAGTACGCGAAGATCCACCCGTTCTCGTACGGTCGCGAGCCCGAGTCGTACGACGGGGGGGACGAGCTCGGGTCGTATACGTGGAACTCGATGCGGGTGTGCCCGTGCGTGTGCTACGACCTGCGCTTCCCGGAGCTGTTCCGTCTCGGGGCGCGCGAGGGGGCGGAGGTCTTCGTGTACGGCGCGAACTGGCCCGACGCGCGGCAGGCGCACTGGCGCGCGCTGAGCGTGGCGCGCGCGATCGAGAACCAGGCGTTCGTCTTCGCGGTGAACCGGTGCGGGTCGGACCCGCACCTGTCGTACGCGGGCGGGTCGATCGCGCTGGGGCCGAAGGGGGACGTGATCGGGGAGCTCGGATCGGAGGAGGGGGTGCTGTCGGTGGAGGTCGATCCCGAATCGGTGCGCTCGTGGCGTTCGACGTTCCCGTGTCTGCGCGATATCAAGATCACGTCGATCTGACCCCCCCACCACGTCGATCCGCCCCCCCACTACGAATCACTCGTATCCGAAAGCAAACAACGCCCGCGTGCGCGGGCGTTGGGGTCGCTTTGATGAACGGGCCGGTTATCGCTGGACGACGGGGAGCCCGTCGACGTGCTTGAGCCCGCGGCGGCGGTCGCGGAGGCGGCGGGACTTGCCCACGCGGTCGCGGAGGAAGTAGAGCTTGGCGCGACGCGCGTCGCCTCGGCGGACGACCTCGAACTTCGCGATGAGGGGGGAGTTGATGGGGAAGGTGCGCTCGACCCCGACGTCGCCGACGACGCGCCGGACGGTGATCATCTCGTTGATCCCCGCGCCCTTGCGGGAGATGAGCGTGCCCTGGAAGACCTGGACGCGTTCCTTGTCGCCTTCGACGATGCGGACGTGCACGTTGATGGTGTCGCCGATGTCGAAACGGGGGATGTCGCTCTTGATCGAGTCCTTGGAAACCGATTCGATGATCTTCTGCGTGTCCATGTCGGATCCTCAGTCGTGAACGGCGCTTCGGTGCGCCGGGCCCCAACGATAGGCCGGGCTTTCGGGGGTGTCGAGGGTCAAAAACGGGGATCTGGTGTCCCTAGAGTGGGCTATGAGAGCAGTCGTCGTCACGAAACAGGGATCACCCGTCGCGCCCAACATCGAGTACCAGGACGGGTGGGCGGACCCGGGCGAGCCCGGAGCGGGGTGGGTGGTCGTCCGGACCCTGTGCTCCGCGTTCAACCACATGGACCTCTGGGTCGGGCGGGGGGTTCCCGGGCTCACGCTCGAATACCCCCGGGTCTCGGGGTGCGACGGGTGCGGGGAGGTGGTGAAGGTCGGGGACGGGGTGGACGGCTCGTGGGTCGGTCGGCGTGTGATCTACAACGCGGCGGTCCGGGTCCCGGATCGGGTGTCGCCGGGCGATCCGCCGGGCTCGCACCTGAGCCCGAACTACGAGCTCATCGGGGAGCACCACAACGGGGCGCACGCGGAGATGTTCACGTGTCCGGCGGCGAACCTCGCGGATGTCGGGGACGCGGACCCGGCCCAAGCGAGCGCGTTCGGGCTGTGCGCCCTGACGGCGTACTCGATGATGGTCACGAAGGGGGACCTGCGCCCGGGTCAGTCGGTGCTGATCCCGGGGATCGGGGGCGGGGTCGCGACGAGCGCGCTGGCGATCGCCAAGCACCTGGGGTGCCCGGTGTGCGTGACCTCGCGTCATCAATGGAAGCTCGACGCGGCGAGGGACCTGGGCGCGGACCACGCGATCCTCGACGAGGGACAGGACTGGTCGCGCGACGTGCGCGCGTGGACGGGCAAACGCGGGGTGGACATGTGCGTGGATTCGGTGGGGAAGGCGACGCATCTGCAGTGCATCAAGTCGCTCGCGCGGGGTGGCGCGTACGTGACGCCCGGGTGCACCACGGGGCCCGATGCGACGACGGACCTGGCGCGGGTGTTCTGGAATCAGCTGCGGATCCTGGGCTCGACGATGGGGTCCAACGACGAGTTCAAGGAGTGCGCGGCGCTCTTCCGCTCGGGGAAGCTGCGCCCGGTCGTGGATCGGGTCTTCAAGCCCGAGGACTGCGTGCGCGCCTACGAGCGCCTCGAAGCGGGCGAGCAGATGGGGAAGATCGTCATCGACTGGCGCTGAGCGCCCTGATCACTTGGGGCCGGGGACGGTGTACTGGATCTTGACGCTCGAGATGCGCATGTCGGAGTTCCCCGACCAGTTGGTCGAGTAGGCGCGGACGACATAGTGGAAATCGTCGTTATTGACGATATTCGACACGGCGGTGTTGTCGGTGAGGACGAGCCCGTCGCCGTTCGATGCCGAAGTGTCGAGCGTGAGGATAAAGACCGAGCCGAGCCCGCCGTGGGATTGGCGGATGACGGAGAAGCCGATGTTTCCCGTCGCCGTGTCGTCGCAGTACACGGTCATGGCGTTGATGATCGCGCCGTCGGGGAGGGCGAGCGGGACGGTGAACGCGCCGGATCCGGTCTCGGATGTCCAGAACCCGCCGGACCCGATGGACACGACGTAGTCGAGTTCACCGCCGGCGAAGGCGTTGCCGCTGACGGAGAGGGTCCGGGTCTGGGGGTTGGTGTAGACGAAGTCGTCCGCGGTGTGGACGGGGTCGGCGAGGCGCTCGGCGACGATGGCGCGGGGGACCGAGTTGAGGCGCTGTCGCGGGGCGAGCGCGGTGAAGTTGCCGCCCGAGTCGCCGTCGCGGACCTCGACCTGGAGGTAGAGGGGGTCGGTGTCGTAGACGTCCCCGAAATCGAGGTCAACGGAGAAGCGCCCGTCGGTGATGTCGATGTTCTCGTACGGAACGGTGGGTCCGATGTTGATCCCGCCGGCGGGGGTCGCGAAGAGACGGAAGCGGATGTCGTATTCGCCGTTCGCGGGGTCGCCGTTGTCGCGGAGTTCGCCCTGGTAGGTGAAGGGCTGGGCGAGGGCGGCGGTGGTCAGCGCGGACAGGGCGAGCGCGGGGAAGATCGGTTGCATGGTGGTTCCCTCCTCTGGATGGTTCGCACCATGATTGTAAAAGGAAACACGCCGGTCCCCAAGGGGTCCGGCGCGTGTCTGGATCTGATTGTCCGAAGTGCTTATTCGGCAGACGCTTCGGCGGCTTCGCCTTCCGCGGCTTCGGGCTCGGGCTCGGGTTCGGGCGCCGGGGCGGGCTTGGCGGCGTCGGCCTTGGACTTGGCGTCCTGCGCCTCGGCGAGGTACTTCTTCGCGTCGTCGGCCTTGGCGTTGGCGACGGTGTTCTTGGCGTTGTTGAGCGCCTTCTTGGCGGTGTTCGCGAAGGGGGTGAGGTCCGCTTCGGAGTCGGCGGCGGCCTTGTCGAGATCGGCGATGATCGCTTCGATCTCCTTGATCGCCTTCTTGCACTCGCCTCGGTTCATCTTGACCTGGCGGTCGGCTTCCCACTGCGCCTTCATGTCGGCGCCCAGGAGGTCGGCGCGGTAGAGCATGTCGCGGACGGTTTCCGAGGGCTGGGCGCCGCGCCCGAGCCAGTCCTTGATCCGGTCTTCCTTGAGCACGATCTGCTTGTCGGCGTCCTTCTCCATCGGGTTGTAGTGCCCGAGGTTCTCGAGGACGCGCCCGTTGCGCCGGGTGCGCTGATCGATCGCGTTGATGCGGTAGAACGGGCGGTGGGTGCGGCCGAAGCGCTGCATGCGGATACGAACCATGTGGATCTCCAATCATCGCCCGCGTTTGGTGGAGCGGGAAGGTGTGTCGGCGCGGTCCCTCGACTGGATCGACATCGACCCTGTCTGTGTGCGCCGGGTTGGGATCATTCGCTCCGAGGGGGTCCGAGTCCAGCACGAGCCCGCGTTTGGGTCGGCGGGGGCTCGGCTCCCCCACTACGATCGCTCCATGCGGATCGATGTGCTCACGACGTTCCCCGAGATGTTCGGGACCGAATCCCCCTGTGCGATGGGGGTCTCGATCCCGGGGCGTGCGGTCCGATCGGGGGCGATGGAGCTCCACGGGCACGATCTGCGGGCGTATACGGCGGATAAACACCAGAAAACGGACGATCGACCCTTCGGGGGCGGGCCGGGGATGGTGATGATGTGCCAGCCGGTGTGGGACGCGGTGATGGGTGTGGAGGCGATGGACGAGCGCCCCGCGACGCGGGTGTATCTGACCCCCCAGGGGCGGGTGCTCGATCAAGACCTGGTCGAGGACCTCGCGCACAAGCCCCGGCTTCTGATGCTCGCGGGTCATTACGAGGGGATCGATGAGCGGGTGATCGAGAAGCTCGATCCGATCGAGGTCTCGCTCGGGGACTATGTGCTCTCTGGGGGGGAGCTGGGCGCGATGGTGCTGATCGACGCGATCGTGCGCTTGCTCCCGGGGGTGCTGGGGCATGCGGACTCGGCCGGGGAGGATTCGTTCAGCCCGCCCAACACGACGGACCCGAACGGGGATCCGATCCGGCGAAAGACGCTCGAGCGCCTCGCGATCCCCGAGGGGTCACGGCTGCTCGATTGTCCCCACTACACGCGCCCGAGGGTGTGGGAGGGGATGGAAGCACCGGAGGTGCTGTTCTCGGGGGACCACAACGCGGTCGCGGCGTGGCGCCTCGAGCAACGCCTGAAAAGGACACGCGAGCGCCGTCCGGACCTGCTCGGAGACTCGGAACGGTGATCGCTTGACTTTGCGGGTCGGAAATCGGACAATCTTGGAGGTGGTCTCGCGCGAATGTTCGCGTGGGTTGGGACTGAATCTGGAAACAACACGCGAGGAGTTCACGCGATGAAGAACACACTGAAGATGCTGGCCGGCGCTGCGATGATGTCGATGATCCTGGCCGGGACGGGTTGCGAGAGCAACCAGAAACGCCATGCCCACAACAAGGTCGAGTGCTGCGGCGGCGGGTGCGGCGGCGAGGGCAAGGATTGCTGCGGCACCTGCGGCGGGGACAAGGCCGTCGCGTGCTCGCACATGAACGCGAAGATCGACTGCCCGAACTGCAAGCCCGGCGTGCCCTGCTGCTCGGGTTGCGAAGCGAAGATGGCCAAGGCCTGCCCGGACTGCAAGGGCAAGGACTCGTAATCGAGTCATTTCGAGACGGATCCGATCACGGCCCCGCGTCCCGGACGCGGGGCCGTGCCGTTTGTGGGGTCCGGCTAGGATTCGTGCGATGGACGAACTGCTGACAGCGCTGAGCGAGTGGAAGCCCTTCACGGCGATCGTGATCGGGGATTTCATGCTCGATCAGCAGCTCATCGGGGACGCGACGCGCCTGTCCCCCGATGCGCCGGTCCCGGTCCTCCACGTGAAAGAGCAGATCAACCAGCCCGGGGGGGCGGCGAACCTGTGCCTGGACCTGGTCGCGATGAAGGGGGTGGTCCATGCGCTCGGGGTCCGGGGGGAGGACGCGGAGGGCGAGATCCTCGAGCGGGAGCTCGGGGAACGGGGCGTGTCGGTGTCGTGGATCGTTGCCGATCCGGCGCGCCCGACGACGGTCAAGCGGAACCTGATCGGCTTGGCGCAGGGTCGCCACGCGCAGAAGATGTTCCGGGTGGATTTCGAGTCCAAGGACCCGATCGACGACGCGGCGACGGGCGCGATCCTGAAACGGTTCGAGGCGCTGCTCGGGGGCGCGGATCTGGTGTGCATCGAGGATTACAACAAGGGGGTCTGCACCCCCGGGCTCTGCAAGGCGGTGATCGAGCGGGCGCGCCTCGCGGAGGTCCCCGTGCTGGTGGACCCCGCGGCGATCGCGGACTACGAGAAGTACCGGGGCGCGAGCGCGATCACCCCGAACCGGACGGAGGCGGCGCTCGCGACGGGGACGGACGGGTCCGACGCGCCCTCGATGGCCAAGCAGCTCCGGGAGACGTACGGCATCGAGAGCGTGGTCGTGACCCTCGACAAGCACGGGGCGCTTCTGGACCGCGCGGATCTGAAAGATCCGATTCTGATCCCGACCCAGGCGCGTGAGGTCTACGACGTGACGGGCGCGGGGGACATGATGCTCGCGGGTCTGAGCGCGGCGCGTGCGAACGGGCTTGGGTGGGTGGACGCGGTGCGCCTCGCGAACGCGGCGGCGGGGCTCGAGGTCGAGATCTTCGGGGTCGCGCCCATCGCGATCGAGACGATCCATCACGAGCTGTTGACCCTCGCGGCGGCGTCGAGGGGGAAGACGCGGACGCTCGACGAGGCGTGCGTGATGGCGCGTGCGGCGCGGGAAGCGGGTCGCGAGGTCGTGTTCACGAACGGGTGCTTCGACGTGCTCCACGCGGGGCACGTGTCGCTGCTGGATCGGGCGGCGGCGCTGGGGGACGTGCTGATCGTGGGTCTCAACGACGATCACTCGGTCCGGGGGCTCAAGGGGCCGGAGCGCCCCGTGAACAACCAGGAGGACCGGGCGCGGGTGCTGGGGGCGCTGGGGTGCGTGGACGCGGTGGTGCTCTTCCACGACGAGACCCCGATCGAGCTGATCGAGCGGATCGGGCCGGACGTCCTGGTCAAGGGCGGGGACTACACGGTCGAGACGGTCGTCGGGGCGTCGTCGGTTCTGGATCGCGGGGGGCGCGTCGAGATCCTGGATCTCGTGGACGGGCTGTCGACGACGTCGACGATCGAGAAGATGCGCGGGTCCTGAGGGCATCCCCCTGCGATCGCTCCGCTTGCGCGATTCGGGATCAATCTGGGTCCGGGGCTCAAAGTCGGGGGTCGATCGGTCCGATACTCGGGTCATGACCACGCACCTGATGATCGTGCATCCGAGATACCTGGCGCCCATCCTCAGCGGCGTCAAGAACATCGAGGCGCGGCTCGGGATCGATCGGCGCGCCCCGTTCGGGCGCGTGACCCCGGGAGAGACGGTCTTCATCAAGCCCACGGGTCAGCGCGTGCTCGCGAAAGCGATCGTGCGTCGCGTGGACGAGTTCGAGGGGCTGACCCCGGACCTGATCCGCGATCTGCGCGAGACGTACGACGATCGGATCATGGGGGGTGACATGTACTGGAACGAGAAGCGCAACGCGCGGTTCGCGACCCTCATCACGCTCGAGCGCCCGGCGCTGATCCACTCGGAGGCGTCGGTCCCCGACGAGCTGCTCGTCGCGAGCCGGAGCGCGTGGCGGACGACGGAGCGGGCGCCCCTGCGCTCGCGCAGGGCGGCCTGATCCCGATCAATCACAGATGAAGTGGCGGAGTCGCTCGATGACGCGTGTCATGGGGAGCCCGACGATGGAGAGCTCGTCGCCGTCGAAGTCGATGGGCCAGCCCGCGGCGCGGCGCTCGGTGATGTTGTACGCGCCCGCTTTGCCCCTCCAGAGCCCGGAATCGAGGTAGGACTCGATCTCGTGGTCGGGGATGGGGCCGACGCGCACGACGGAGCGGTCGACGAAGACCTCGCGCTGCTCGGTCTCCGTCGAGATCAGCGCGACGCCCGTGAGGACCTCGTGCTCGTCATCGCTCATCCGTTCGATGATCTGGCGTGCGTGGTCACGGTCCTTTGGTTGTCCGATGATCTCCCCCCGGTGCACGCACACGGTGTCCGCGCCCAGGACGACGCTCGCGGGCTCGCGCGCGAGATCGAGACTGGATCGCGCCTTGAGGAACGCGAGGGCCGCGACCCATGATGACGGGTCGATGACGGGGGGCGGGGTGAGCTGCCCGTCGTCGATGGTCGCGGGGCGCACGGTGTGGTGGATGCCCGCGCTCTCGAGGAGGGATCGGCGGCGCGGGGAGGCGCTCGCGAGGACGACCCGGGGGAGCGAGCCCGGATCGGGTACGGTCTCGATCGAGGG
>CBFGUD010000009.1:0-90806 GCA_965652365.1 uncultured Phycisphaerales bacterium | reverse complement strand
GGGGGGGGGGGGGGGGGGGGGGGGTGAGTGGTTGTTTGTGGGGTGGGGTACATGTTAGAGATTTGTAAATGCGTCCGCTGGGGCGGACGCTTCGGGTTTGGGGGTGGTTAGTTGCGGGTGAGGGGGTTGGTGGTGGTGTCGGGGAGGGTGACGGGGTCGCGTGGGGGGAGGGGGGGGAGGGGGGCGTGGCGCTGGAGCTGGTCGTCGGTGAGGGGTGCGGTGAGGGGGGTGAGGGTGCGGGTTTGCTGGCCTCGGAGGAGGGGGGAGCCGGAGGGTTTGAAGACGGCGAACTGGAAGGCGGCCTGGTCGAGGGCGCCCGTGGATCCGTTGCGGATCTTGATGATGAGTCGGCCGGAGGCGGAGGCGGTGGAGAGGGTGTAGATCTCGGAGGACATGGTGGCGATGGTGACGTAGTTGGAGAAGAAGTAGTTCTCGTTGTCGATTTCGATTTCGTAACGTCCGAGGCCCGGGTTCCAGATGCACGAGAGGTTGGGGGTGCCCGCGGAGATGGTTCCGTTGGATTGGACGAAGCCATAGGCGATTGGGGTGGCGAGGTCGAAGGAGCCGGGGGCGTAGTCGGTGGTGAGGTCGCCGGAGATCTGGACGTTTCCATTGAGGCGTGCGGCGAGTTCGTTGGTTCCGAGGAGTGCGGAGGTTCCGGAGAAGAGGTTCTGGGCGAAGATGGCGCTGTGCGCGGGGCCTGCGTTGCTGGTGACCTGGGCGTAGACCGCGACTCCTCCGATGGAGTCGTCGGTGAAGGCGTCGACGATGCCGACGACGGGGTAGAGGTCGGCGGTGGCGAGGATGCCGATGGGTGCGGCGGCGGATTCGGTTTCGATGACGCGTTCGATGTAGAGATCGAGGGCGTTGTCGGTGGCGCCCTTTGTGGCGCGGAGGGCGGGCTGGTCGTCGGCGATGGTGTGGGCGAGGGTGAGGGTGGGCGCGTCGTCGGTGGAGCTCAGGGAGGCGGGGGTGCGGAGGGTGTTGGCGGTCAGGGCGTTGTAGGCGTTGGGGACGGCGGTGATCTCGTGGAGGGGGGCGAGGTCGGTGTAGGTGCCCGATCCGCTTGGTGCGCGGACGGAGATTCGGAGCTGTCGGGGGCTGCCGTCGAAGTCGTCGGTGTCGAACCCGAGGTCGAGTTGGAAGAGTCCCGCGTCGACCTGGACGTTGATGAAGGTTTCGGTGCCGAGGAGTGCGGGGCCGTCGTAGAGAGCGACGATGAAGTCCGCGGATCCGGTGTAGGTGTCCCCTTCGGCTTTGAGTTCGCCCTGGTAGGTGAAGCCGAGGGGGGCGGCGAGGGCTTGGGTGACGATGGCGAGTGCGGCGATGAGTGCGAGCGCGGCGGCGAGCGCGCGGTGGGTGGTCATGCGTGGTGTCTCTCTCTGGGGATGTGGTGCCGGCACGAACGGTGGTGCGTCGGCGATGCCTTTGGGGTATTCTGCCCAGAATCGGGGGTCGGGGCAATCGTGAAGCTTGAGATTGATTGGATTGGGTTGAAAAAACAGCACGGACCTTGTGGGGTCCGTGCCGCGAGAGATTGAGAGGTCATCCGCGGCTGCACGCGCGGATGGTCGGGCCGAGATTAGCGGCGGCGACGTGCGGCGGCGAGGCCGCCGAGACCCAGGAGCGCGAGGCTGCTGGGGGTGGGGACGACGCGGTAGGTGCCGATGTTGGTGGCGCTGGATCCGCCGATGTCGTCATCGGTGTCGGCGCCGAGCCAGACGTTGCCCATGGTTTGCCCGCCGGAGAACGCGGCGTATTGGGCGGCGGTGAGGGTCCAGGTGGCGGAGCCCGAGAAGGCGGCGCTTCCTCCGGTGACACTCAGGGTGGCGTCGTTGGAGACATCCCAGACGTTGAGCCCGAGGGAACCGACGCCCTGGAAGAGGTCGGGCGCGTTGTTGGAGCCGTTGTTGGCGGTGGTGAGGTTCCCGACGACGGGGGAGCCGATGTAGGAGTCGGGGCCTTGGGATCCGAAGAGCCCTTCGAGGAGCCAACCGGTGAAGTCGGACCCCGTGGCGCTGACGGAGGCGTTGCCGCCGGTGGAGGAGATGGTGATCTGGTTTGCGACGGTGAGGTCGACGAGGAGCACTTCGTCCGCGATGGCGGCGGAGGCGACGGCGAGGCCGGCGATCAATGCGATCTTGTTCATGACATTCTCTCTTTCTGCACGTTGAAATGCACGCTTTCTCTTCTCTGGTCGCTTTGTGCTCACGACACGCGGCGACCGGACGCGCCCGATTCCGATCGGGTGCGTGGGGCGTCTCTCGGGGAGCTGTTGCGTTGAAAGTCTCTCGGTTCTTCCTGCGGTCCCCGGTCGAACCCCTTCTTGGGGTGATTTTACATGGGGTGAATGACTTATGGAAGGGCAAATTTCAGGTTTTTTGTGGCGTGTTTGCTTGACTTTTTGATTCCGTTATTTCGGACCTTTGGGTGTGTAGTGGTGTCTGTGTGTGGGGGGGTGGTGCAAAAACAGCAGCACGGACCCGTTTGGGTCCGTGCTGCGTGGGTCATCGAGGGATCATCCGCGTTGTGTTGCGGATGGTCGGGCCGAGATTAGCGGCGACGACGGGCGGTGGCGAGGCCACCGAGGCCCAGGAGCGCGAGGGCGCTGGGGGCGGGGATGACGCGGTAGGTACCGATGTTGACGCCGGCGTCATCGTCGGTGTCCGCACCGAAGATGATGTCGCCGGACTGGGCGCCACCGAGGAAGGCGGCGTACTGAGCGGCGGTGAGGGAGTAGGTCGCGGAACCGGTGAAGGCCTGCTGACCGGCGGTCACGGTGACGGTGGAGGCGCTGGAGAAGTCCCAGATGTTCCAGCCGGTGTCAACGGAGCCCTGGAAGGAGTTGGGGGAGTTGTCAGCGGCTTCGTTGAAGGTGGTGAAGTCGCCAGCGCCAGCGAGGACGCCGCCGAGGCCGGCGCCGGGAACGGCGAAGAAGTCGGCCATGAGGAAACCGGTGAAGTCGGACGCGGAGGCGGAGGCCGAGGCGTTGCCGGTGGTCCCGAAGATGGTGACCTCGTTGGCGACCGACAGGTCGATCATGATGAGGTCGTCGGCGGAAGCGACGGAGGCGACGGAGGCGGACGCGAGCGCGATGATGGCGAGCTTGTTCATGGTGTTCTCTCTTTCTTCAAGCTTGAAATGAAACCGTTCGTCCGAGCTGCACGCAGGGACGAAAACACACGAATTCGTCCGGGCAACGTCTGCCCGGGCGTTTTCCAACGGTTCATGCCAGATCGAAGTGTCTCTCTTTCTCTCTGTGCACGCATGGGGGCTTGGCCCCCGGGTTGGACTTGAACTCTACCCGGAATGGGGTGTGGCATCGAGGGAGAAATCGGAAATTCGGCGAAGGTTTTTGGTCTTTGTGTTTGGTTTGTGTTATGCGGGCGGGTAGATGTCCTTGGTGGGGGATGAGTTTTCGGGGAGGTCGCGTCGGAGGGTGAGGAAGCCGATGGTGCCGCAGAGGGTGATGGCGAGCCCGACGGCGAAGACCCAGGAGCCTTCTCCGGGGAATGCGGCTTGGATGGCTTCGTAGATGGCGACGCCGAGGAAGGGTGCGGTGAGGCCTCGTACCCCGGTGAGGGTGACGTGGACGGCCATGTAGTCGGTGGATCGGTCTGGTTTGACGTAGGAGAGGTGTCCGAGGTTCCATGCGAGGGCGCCGCCGCCGAAGGCGATTCCACGGAGGACGGAGGCGGCGTAGAGGAGCCAGAGTGCGTTGAGTTGTCCGGCGAGGAGTGCGAGGACGAACATGGCGATGAAGACCCAGGAGTGGACGGATCGGAAGACGACGATGTGGACTTTGTCGAGGTAGGTGGCCCAGAGGGGGATGAAGAGGGGCATCATGACGAGGGGGACGATGTGGGTGAGGAGGAGCCCGGGGAGGTAGTCGAGGTTGAACTGTTCCTTGGCGATGATGACGAAGGGGGTCCAGGACATCATGTTGCCCATGCCGATCATGAGCTGGCATGTCTGGTAGCGTCGGTAGTCTCGGTCGTCGGTGAGGACGCGGAGCATGGCGCGGATGAGGACGAGCCCTGCGCCGGTGCGGGAGGTGGATTCGGAGGTGGTTTCGCGTTCGCGGGCGAGGAGTTCGGGTTCTCGGCGGACGCGGATGCGTGCGTAGGACCCGACGCCGATGAGGGCGACGGCGCCGAAGACGGGGAGGAGGATGCGGTAGGCGTTTTCGTATTCCTGCATCGCGAGCCCGAGCCCCATGGCGATGACGGAGGAGACGGCGACCATGATGGTCTGGATTTTGCCCGAGATGCGTGCGCGGGATCGGGGGTAGTTGACGCCCCAGACGGTGGCGCGGATGGTGACGACGCCGGCGAGGCAGATGCGTGCGGCGAATGCGGCGATAAGGAGGAGGGCGAGCCCGGCGGGGGTGCGTGGGGCGAGTGCGATGACGAAGAGGGAGACGAGCATCGCGAGCTGGATGGCGGTGATGAAGGGGATTTTGCGTTTGCCCGAGGCGAGCATGGCCCAGAGGAAGGAGGTGATGTTGGCGAAGGCGGGTGCGGCGACGAGGGCGCCGACGCAGTAGTTGAGGAGTGTGGGGTCGACGACGCCGTCGTAGAGTTTGCGGACGATGAAGCCGATGACGCCGCCTTCGGTGGCGGCGATGGCCCATGGGAGGAAGAAGGCGGCGCGGAGCTCGCGTGCGTAGTTGGCGCGGGCGAGCCAGGGCATGGCGCTGGGGTGGAAGGAGAGGAAGGCGAGGAGGACGAATCGGAGGGGTGCGCCGGCGCGTGTGATGATCGTGCGGGGCGGCTCTGGGGGGCTCGCGTCCGGGTTGGACGGCTCGTGGGGGGAGGGCACGGGGGAGTATTGGCGCTGGGCGCGTGGGGGCGGCGGGGATACTGTCGGGGATGCACGAAATCAGACGCGAGAACGGTCGGATCGGGGTTGTGACGGAGGAGGGTTTCCTTCCGATCTCGCAGATCATCGGGATCGGGCGGAACTACGCGGATCATGCGCACGAGCAGGGGGCGGATGTGCCCGAGCGCCCGATGGTGTTCATGAAGAATGTTCGGTCGTTGTGTCTGGACGGGGAGGCGATCGTGGTGCCTCCGGTGGCGCGGGAGCCGGAGAACCGGACGGACTTCGAGGCGGAGCTGGGGGTGGTGATCGGGCGCGACGCGAAGGACGTGGGGATCGAGGACGCGCTGGGGTTCGTGCTGGGGTACTGCTGCGTGAACGACGTGTCGGCGCGGTGGTGGCAGAAGGAGGGGTCGGGGGGGCAGTTTTGTCTGGGGAAGTCGTTTGATACGTTCTGCCCGATTGGGCCGGCGGTTGTGGAGGCGGAGGGGGTTGGGGATCCTCAGGGTCTGGAGGTGGTGTGCCGGGTGAACGGGGTGGAGATGCAGCGCGCGTCGACGGGGCAGATGATGTTCGGGGTGGCGGATCTGATCGCGCGGTTGTCGCGGGGGACGACGCTGGGGGCGGGGACGCTGATCCTGACGGGGACGCCGAGCGGTGTGGGGATGGCGCGGGATCCGAGGGTGTGGCTGCGCGATGGGGATGTGGTGGAGGTGGAGATCGAACGCGTGGGTGTGCTGCGGAACCCGGTGCGGTTCGGGTGATGTTGTGAATCTGTGTTGTGAATCTGGGGAAGGGATTGGCCGTAGAATGAGGATGTGAAGCTGATACGGACTCATTGGATGTGGTTGGTGCGCGCGGTGATGCTGGTGTGCGCGGTGTCGGTGCTGGGGGGCGCGGCGCAGGACGGGGGGGTGGCGAGCGTGCCCGCTTCTCGTCAGGCGGATCGGGTCGCGATCATCACGATCGAGGGGGCGATCGACCAGGTGACGGCGATGAGCGTGAAGCGCCGGATCGAGGAGGCGGAGTCGGGGGGGTACGGGGCGATGGTGTTCGAGATCGATTCGCCCGGTGGCGGGGTGGGGGCGGTGCTGGAGATCACGGGGGCGATCAAGTCGTCGTCGATCACGAACACGGTGGCGTGGGTGAACCCGGAGGCGTTCTCGGGGGGCGCGATCATCGCGCTGGCGTGCAACGAGATCGTGACGTCGGCGCCGGCGTCGATGGGGGACGCGTTCCCGGTGATCCCGACGATCATGGGCGAGGGTCGCAGCGCGCGTCCGGGCTTGCGTGGGCTGGCGCCCGATGAGCGGACGAAGCTGCTGCCCCCGCTCTTGGCGGACGTGACGGACTCGGCGCGCCGGAACGGGTACGACGAGTACCTGGTGCAGGCGATCGTGATCGACGGGATCGAGCTGTGGCTTGTGGAGGACGTCGAGACGGGGGCGCGGATCGCGGTGAACGAGCGGGAGTACCGGGTGATCTTCGGGGAGGAGCCGGTGCGCGGGAAGCCCATGATCGCGGAGGTGACGGGGGGTCGCGCGACGGGGGTGACGGCGGAGGATCTGGAGTCGGCGGCGCGTGCGGCTGAGGAGGCGGCGGAAGAGGCGGAGGGGGAAGGATCCGGCGAGACCGAGGCCGAGGCCGAGACCGAGGCCGAGACCGATGCGGAGGATGCGGCGGGGGTCGATGAGTCTCCGGCGGCGGGGGATGTGGTCGAGGGTGAGGGGCAATCGGATCCGAACGCGTTCAAGCCGGCGAGCGATTCGCTGGCGGACGTGGTGCGGGAGTTCGGGTCGAGCGAGCGGATCGGGGAGCTGACGATCGAGCCGATCTCGACGCGTCCGGTGTTCCGGGAGGGTGATGGGGCGCGGTACGCGCTGGTGGGGTACGTGACGGACGGGTCGGCGCCGATCGTGATGCGCGATGACCAGATGATCGCGCTGGGGTTCTCGTCGGGGGTGGTGGGCACGGACGAGGAGCTGGCGCGGTTCATGGGGGCCAAGGAGATGGACCGCGCGGACGAGTCGTGGTCGGAGCGTCTGGTGCGGTTCATGACGGGGATGGGGGTTCGGTATGTATTGATCGCGGTGCTGCTGATCGCGGTGTTTGTGGAACTGATCACGGCGGGGACGGGGATCGGGGGGACGGTGGCGCTGGTGGCGCTGGCGGGGTTGTTGGTGCCTCCGATGATGATCGGGATGGCGGGGTGGTGGGAGCTGATCGCGATCGGGGCGGGGATCGTGTGTCTGTTGATCGAGGCGTTCGTGACCCCGGGGTTCGGGGTGTTCGGGGTGATCGGGGTGGTGGGGTTGTTCGCGGGGGTGCTCGGGACGTTCATCCCGGGGGGGTCGTCGCTGAGCAACCCGGCGACGCAGCAGGACCTGCTGACGGGCGCGGTGACGATCATCCTGGCGCTGTGCACGGCGGGGGTGGTGATCTGGCTGATCGCGCGGAACGTGGAGCGGGTGCCGGTGCTGGACCGGATCGTGCTCGGGGGCGCGAGCGGGGTGACGTCGGCGGCGGGGATCGGCGGGGTGTTCAGCGCGATGGCCGTGGATGATGTGGTGCGCGTGGGCGACGAGGGGGTCGCGGCGACGGATCTTCGTCCGAGCGGGAGCGCGGAGATCGACGGGGAGCTCGTGGACGTGGTCTCGGGGCTGGGGTACGTGGACAAGGGGACGCGGGTGCGGGTGACGAAGGTCGAGGCGTACCGGGTGGTGGTGGACGCGATCGAAGACGAAGGGGATGCGTGATGGAGACGCTGCTGCTCGCGGGGATCGGGCTGATCCTGCTCGGGGCGCTTTTGATCGTGGTGGAGGCGTTCGTGCCTTCGGGGGGTGTGATCGGGCTGGCGGCGGCGGCGTGCGCGGTGGCGGGTGTGGTGGTGTTGTTCCGTCACGACGCGATGTGGGGGACGACGGGGTTGCTTGTCGTGGTGGTTTTGGGGCCGATGGTGTTTTTCTGGGCGGTGCGGATGCTGCCGTACACGCCGTTGGGGAAGAATATTCTGGGTGATTCGGGGGAGGACATCGCGGCGCGTCGATCGGTGGAGGAGTCTCGTTGGCGCGAGGCGCGTTCGGCGCTGGTGGGGAGGGAGGGGACGGCGGCGACGGCGCTGGTCCCGGCGGGGGTGGTGGTGATCGACGGGGAACGTCACGACGCGATCGCGCGGGGCGGATTGATCGACAAGGGGGCGCGGGTGCGCGTGACGCGGGTGGACGGGATGGAGATCGAGGTGCGTGAGATCGCGTGATCGGGTGGTGGGCGGGGGAAACGCCTAGCATGGGTGCACATTCACACGCGCTCTTGACGGAGGTTGATCGGCATGAATCCACTGCTCTGGGTCGGCGTCGGCGTTGCGGTTCTTTTCGCGTTCGTTGTCTTCATCGTTCTGTTCAACTACTTCCAGCTGTGGTTCCAGGCGTTTTTGTCGAGCGCGAAGGTTCGGCTCGTGGACATCATCGCGATGCGGTTCCGGAAGGTAAACCCGAGCGTGATCGTGATCAACAAGATCCGTCTGGTGAAGGCGGGGATCACGGACATCGGGACGGATGATCTGGAGAATCACTTCCTGGCGGGGGGGAACGTGAGCAACGTGGTGAGCGCGGTGATCGCGGCGTCGAACGCGAAGATCGAGCTGCCTTGGAACGTGGGGACGGCGATCGACCTGGCGGGTCGTGATATTCTGGACGCGGTGAACACGTCGGTGAACCCGAAGGTGATCGAGTGCCCGAACCCGCAGCTCGGTCGCCCGACGATCGACGCGGTGGCGAAGGACGGGATCCAGCTCAAGGCGCGGGCGCGGGTGACGGTGCGGACGAACCTGTCGCGCCTGGTGGGCGGTGCGACGGAGGAGACGATCGTGGCGCGTGTGGGCGAGGGGATCGTGTCGTCGATCGGTTCGGCGGATTCGCACGCGGTGGTGCTCGAGAACCCGGACCGGATCTCCAAGGCGGTGATGGCACGCGGTCTGGACGCGGGGACGGCGTTCGAGATTTTGTCGATCGATATCGCGGACGTGGATGTCGGGGAGAACATCGGCGCGAAGCTCCAGGCGGACCAGGCGGAGGCGGACAAGCGCCGGTTCCAGGCGGAGGCGGAGCAGCGCCGCGCGATGGCGGTGGCGCAGGAGCAGGAGAACAAGGCGGAGATCCAGAAGAACCGGGCGCTGGTGGTCCTGGCGGAGGCGGAGGTGCCCAAGGCGATGGCCGAGGCGTTCAAGTCGGGGAACCTGGGCGTGATGGACTACTACAAGATGCGCAACATCCAGGCGGACACGACGATGCGCTCGTCGATCGCGGGCGAGGATCAGAGCAAGCCGAGCGGGTCGAGCTGAGACTGACCGAGGGAAAGACTCGGGGGAGAGGTCCGCGATGCGGGCCTCTTTTTCTTTTGCGTGCGATCCGGGCGTGTGATCGTGCGGATGGACGGGCTCTGGGCGCGCTCGGGTCTCGGGCGCGCCGGACGGAATCAGCAGGTTCAACTTGGATGGAGCGGATGCATGGCGGCGATCACGAAGCCTTGTGTGTTGTGCGGCAAAGAGTGCGAGGGGACGGCGCGGGTGAAGCGGAAGGACGGGTCGTACGCGCACCAGTCGTGCGTGAAGAAGCGTTCGGGGAAGCACCCGGGCCGCGAAGCGGGGTCTGCGGGGTCGATGGACGCGGTGCTCGCGGATCTCCCGGACGTGACGTCGCGCCCGTCGTGCCCGGGGTGCGGGGTGGTGATGAAGAGCGCGGACGTGGTGGTGTGCGTGCGCTGCGGGTACAACGTGGCTCAGGGGAAGCCGATGGGGACGAGGACGGGTCGGAAGGCCGGGAAGAAGAAGGTGGGGTTCAAGGCGATGCTCGGGTTGAGCTGAGCGGTGGCTGAGTCAACTCAGATTTGTGTGAACGCGCGGCTCTTGGCGCGTTTTTTGTTGGTTCGTGCTCGATCGGGGTTTGGGGGTTTTGGGGTGGGGTTGATTCTGTTAGCATCCGGCTCGTCGTGTGTGGTCCATCCGGTGCGCTGAGGGGTGCTCGTCATGTCGGGAACGGTCGAGAAACAGTGTGTGTACTGCGGGTTGTCGTGCGCGGGGGAGCCGCGGATCAAGAGCGCGGACGGGAAGTACGCGCATAAATCGTGTGCGCAGGCGAGGGGTGCGGGGAAGGCGCGGGGGTCGACCCGGTCGTCGGCTTCGGCGGCGGCGGTTCCGGTGGAGGACGACGCGCCGATGGCGGCGTTCCTGGACGATCTGCCCGCGCCGGGTTCGGCGGAGGCTTCGGGGGCGGGGAGCGGCGGGGTGATGACGCGCTGCGGGGGGTGCGGGAAGCCGATGTCTGCGGACGCGGTGGTGTGCATGGGGTGCGGGTTCAATGCGCGGTCGGGGTCCCAGGCGAAGACGACGGTGAAGCGTCAGCAGCGGGATGTCGGGGGCGGGCTCGCGAGCGTGGGCGGGGTGGGCGCGAAGATCGGTGGGACGGCGCTCGCGCCGGTGATGCCGATGATCGGGGCGTGTATCGGCGGCGGGATCGGGGCGGCGATCTGGGCGGCGGTTGCGTACAACACGCAGTTCGAGAGCAGCTGGATCGCGTTGCTTGTCGGGGTACTGACCGGGATTGGCGCGGTGATGGGCGCGGGTCGTCAGGGGAGCGCCATGACAGGGCTGCTCGCGGTAGCGGTGACGCTGATCTCGATCGGGATCGGGAAATACATTGCGGTGAGTATGTTTTTCGATGATTTTGTTACGGAGCAGGACATCTCGCAGATCGATGACGAGATCGCGATGCAGTGGGTGGTCGACGAGATTGTCTACGAGGACCTGGATCGGGGGATCGAGATCGGGTGGGATGATCCATCGATGACCGTTGACTACGCGATCTGGCCGGACGATTACCCGGTGGCGTATCAGGACCGCGCGTACGAGCGGTGGCGGATGATGAACCGGACGGAGAGGGATGAGTTCAAGCGGATGGTGATCGACGATGTGGCGAACGATGAGTTCACCCGTCAGGCGACGCTGATCGGCGCGTGGATTTTCAGCTTCATGAGCCCGTTCAACCTGCTGTTCATCGGGTTCGGGATCTATGGCGCGTGGAAGTTCGGGACGATGGACGAGATGTGATCAGGGGTCGGCGCTGGTAAGTGTGATCTCGACACCCAGGGGGGCGGTGCGCGGGGCGGTGCAGTGGGTGTCGGCGCAGGCCTGGTAGGTGATGCCGAGGACGGGTGGGCCGGGGGTTGGGCCGACGTTTGGGGCGAGCTCGAGGGCGATGTCGAACTCGATGCGTCCGGTGTGGGCGTTGATGGTGCCGATGGCTTCGACCCCGTGGGGGTCGCCTTTGGGGTAGTCGGCGAAGACCTTGACGCCCGAGCCGGAGATGAGCCCGACGCGGAGGGGGATGAGGGCGCGGGCGGGTTCGGAATCGCCCGGGTCGGCGGCGACGACGTGGTAGGGCGCGGCGATGTCGAGCGCGACCTTGATGGAGGCGACGGGGTGGTCGTCGTCGAGGGTGATGGTGTCGTTCGAGACGAAGACGGAGATGGGGGCGCGTTCGCGCGGGGTCGCGGCGGCGGGGGTTTCGAAGGTGTAGTGCGCGGCGGCGGCGGGGCCGAGGCGCATGAGGGTGAGGAGGGCGCGGGTGGCGTTGGTGGTGGTCAGGGGCGACTGGGCGCAGGCGCTCGACGCGGCGCTCAGCGCGTCGGCGGCGCGGGTGATGGTGGTTTCGGTGGGGTTGTCCTGGGCGAGGCGCGCGAGGGTGAGGGTGAGGAGCCCGAGCCCGGAGGGGGTGGCGCCGTCGTGGAGGGTGCGGGGGCGGACGAAGAGGTCGGATCGGTCGGCCTGGGTGTCGTGGTAGACGCCGGGGGCGGTGGCGAAGTGGATGTCGAGGGCCTGAAGGGTTTGGGCGAGCGCGGCTTCGAGCTCGGGTGCGGGCGCGGCGCGGTGGACGTCGGCGATGGCGGCGAGGAGGGCGGCGTGGTCTTCGAGGGTGGCGGGGATGGTGGGGGTCGATCCGGCGCGGGTGGCGCGGGCGAGTTCTCCCGAGTCGGTGCGCATGGATTCGAGGAGGAAGGCGAGGGTGTGCTTGGCGCGGTCCAAGAGGGTTGGGTCGTCGAGCGCGATGCTCGCGCTGACGAGGGCGCTGACGGTGAGGGCGTTCCAGTTGGTGATGATCTTGTCGTCGAGGGCGGGTTGGTCTCGCTTGGAGCGGGCTTCGAGGAGGGTTGTGTTGAGGTCGTCGAGGCGGGCGAGTTCTTGCTCGCTCGGGCGATCGTTGAGGCGCGGGACCCAGGTGGCGGGTTCGTCGGGGTGGTGCGGGTCCTGGAAGTTGGCGGAGGCGTCGAGCCCGTACATGCGGATGACGAAGTTTGCGTCGTCGTCGGGGAGGACGTCGCGGATCTGGTCGGGGGTCCAGAGGTAGTTCTGGCCTTCGCGGTGGTTGACTTCTGCATCCTGTGCGGATGCATACCCCCCACCCCCCCCACTGCTCTGCGCCATCTCGCGCTGGAGGTACTCGAAGGTTCGGCGCGTGATTCGTTTGTAGAAGTCGTCGTTGTATTCGGTCGCGGCGCGGGCGTAGGTCTGGAGCAACTGCGCGTTGTCGTAGAGCATTTTCTCGAAGTGCGGGACGGTCCAGTGCGCGTCGACGCTGTATCGGTGGAAACCGCCGCCGATCTGGTCGTGGAGTCCTCCCAATGCCATCGCATCGAGGGTGCCGCGGATGGCGTGGTCGAGGGCGGCGCGGGTGTCGTCGTCGACGATGGGGCGTGCGTCGAGGAGGAGGTCGAGGAAGACGGGCTGGGGGAACTTGGGGGCGGATCCGAACCCGAAGTTGGCTTTGTCGAGGCGCGTGAGGAGCCCTTGGACGGCGGCGCGGATCTGGTCTTCGCCGAGGCGGACGGGGGTTGCGGGTGTCTCGACCTGTTCGCGTACGGCGGAGGCGAAGGCCTCGGCTTGGCTCAGGACGTCGTTGCGTTGGTCGTTCCAGGCGCTGGACATGGCTGACAGCAACTGCGGGAAGGAGGGGCGTCCGTAGGCGGGGGCTGGGGGGTAGTAGGTGCCGCAGTGGAAGGGGCGGCGGGACTGGGGTTCGAGGAAGACGGTCATGGGCCAGCCGCCGGATCCGGTGGAGATGGTGGTGGCGGCCATGTAGATCTCGTCGATCTCGGGGTGTTCTTCCCGGTCGAGTTTGATGCAGACGAAGTGGTCGTTCATCTGGTGGGCGATGGTGTCGTTCTCGAAGGATTCGCGTTCCATGACGTGGCACCAGTAGCAGGTGGCGTAGCCGATGGAGAGGAGGACGGGGACGTCGCGGGCGCGGGCGTCGGCGAAGGCCCGGTCGGACCAGAGGCGCCAGTGCACGGGGTTGTGGGCGTGCTGGAGGAGGTAGGGGGAGGAGGATCGGGCGAGTTCGTTGGGCATTACGTGAGGTCGATCGTTTCGGGTTCGCGGAAGAGGGCGGCGATGGCGGTGTGGCCGTGGTGGAAGATGTGGCCTCCGATGGGGCCGATTTCTCCGGCGGCGAAGAATCCGGCGAGGGGGATGGCGTTTTCGCCGGAGTCGACCTGGTGTCCGGATTTGGCGCGGGTGGCGCCGTCGGGGGTTTGGTCGAAGGCGTGTCGGATGGCGCGGGCGTCGTGGGCGGGGGTGCCGAAGAACTTCCGGGTGCGCCCGGTGCACGAGACGACGAGGGCGCCTTTGGGTCGGTTGTAGAGGCGCTGGGCGTCGAGGAGGAGGGCGAGGTCTTCGCGTGCGGTCTGCGCGTCGTGGAGGTGGAGCTGGATGGTTTGGCCGGCGCTGACGAGGTCGGCGACGGCGATGGCGCCGGATTGTTCGTCGCCGCCCATGAGGTTGCGGATGAGGAAGTCGGCGCGTCCGAAGTGGGCTTTGGCTTCGTTGATGACGCGTCCGATGAGGAGGCCTTCGGAGAGGAGTTTGCGGTCGTCGTCGGAGAGGGTGGCGAGTTGTTCGCGGACGGCGTCGACGGCGGGTTGTCCGCCGAGCTCGAGGATGAGGTTGCCTCGGGCGCGGGTGATGACCATGGGCCGGCCGAAGGGTCGGCAGCCCTGGGAGACGATGGTGTCGACCTGGAGGTCTCCGGAGAGTGTGATGCCCATGCCGCCGTAGTTGCGGATCTGGCCGTCGAGGAAGAGGGTGTTGTGTCCGGGGGTGGTGGCGCCGGAGGCGAGCCCTCCGAAGATGGTGCCGATTTTGTGGGTGGTGCCGTGCTCGTCGCTGTACTGGACGCGGGATTCGGAGAGGGTGGGGACGAGGTTGACGAGTGGGACGGAGAAGGGGTCGGCGATGAAGAAGGAGCAGGCCATGGATTCGGTGGCGTTGATGGTGTGGGCGATTTTCTGGGCGCGTTCTTGCGGCGGGTCGTTGGCGTTGAGGTGCTCGGCCCAGTAGGGGTGGATGTGGACGCCCGGGAGGGTGGCGCCGAGGAGGGCGACGGCGGGGGCGGAGTCGGCTTCCTGGTCGGCGCACATGACGGCGGCGCTGGTGACGAGCATGAGGTGCGTGGGGGCGCAGCGGTCGCGGATGGCGTCGGCGATCATGCCGACACGCTGGGCGAAGGGGGGGGTGACGAACCCGATGACGAGGTCGGGGGGGGAGCCGAGGGCGGTGGCGATGGTTTCTCCGGCGCGGGATCCGGACTCGACGGGGTCGATGCTGGTGGAGAGCGCGTGGGCGAAGGCGAGCGTGGTGTCGCGCTCGTGGTGTGGCTCGTGCTCGTCGGTCATGGGTTTACTGGTTGCTGAGGTCGACGATGCGCGAGGCGCGGACGACGGAGCGTCCGAGCTGGTCGTCTCGGACGGCGGGGCCGACGATACCGACGAGTTTGCCCAGGAAGCGTCGTGGGTCGGCGGTGTCGGAGGGCGCGACGTAGCCGACGGTGCGGTCGATGCCGGTGATGGGGTCGGGGGCGCTGACGCGGAAGAGGAGGGGGAGGGGGTCCCCGGTGTAGACGGAGGAGGCGCTGAGGGTGCCGACGAGGGCGTAGGCGCGGGAGGATTCCCACTGGTCGATCTTGGCGCGGAGGGCCTGGGTTTGATCGTCGGCCTGGGCGAGGGCGTTCTCGATGGCGCGTCGCGCGTCGCGGGTCTCGATGCGGAGGTCGATCCAGGCGAGGCGCTGGGAGAGGGAGGTGACGAGCCCCTCGTCGCCCTGGGCGTCGTCGATGGCGCGTTGGTATTCGGCGCGGAGTTCGGAGAGGGCCTGGTCGAGCTCGGCGCGGGGGAGGGCGCGGGCGCGGGTGAAGGCGGATTCGAGCTGTTCGAGGGAGGAGGTGGAGATGGAGCCGGCGCTGTCGACGGTGCGCGGGGCGGTGTTGCGGATCTGGGCGGGCTCGGAGGCGGGCTGCTGCTCGGGCTGGGCAGCGGGTTGGGACTCGGGGGTGGTTTCGGGGAGCTGGGTGTCGTCGAGGAGTTCGGTGGAGACGGGGGGCGCGTCGGTGGGCTCGGGATCGGTCTGGGCCTGGGCCTGGGGTTTGGCTTCGGGCTCGACGTTGGTGTTGCTGCTGGTGGTGGTGGCCGGCGTGGGTTTGGCGCTGGTGTGCGCTTCGATCTCGGCGGGGGTCGCGTCGCGGAGGGCGTCGGTGCGGATGTAGGCGATCGCGTGGGTGCTTGTCGACGGGTGGACGGGGGGGCGGACCTTGTAGGCGGTGACGTTGCCCGCGTCGTCGCGTTCGATGGAGAGGACGCGGAGCTCGGTGTTTGCGGGGATGGGGGTCGCGAAGACGGGGGACCAGGATCCCTCGAGCCCGCGGAGGAGGGACACGGCGCGGAGTCGGGATTCGGTGGTGAGCCGGATGGTGTCCCCGGTGCCGATGGCCTGGGCTTCGTCGGCGGGGACGTAGGCGCCGAGGTCGGCGGGGTAGCGGACCTTGGTGTAGAGCGCGGAGGTGCCTTCGGACTGGAGGATGGTGCCCTGGGCGAGGTTGGCGACGGCGTAGTAGATGTCCTGGTCGCCGCAGCGGAGGGGCTCGTCGTCCTTGGCGACGGCGACCCATGTGGTCTGTGTCTGTGCGGCGGGCTGGGGCTGGGCGCTGGAGGCATGGGCCGGGGTGTTGACCCCCCACAGCACGAGGATCGCGGCGGCGAGCGTGGTCGCGGTGCGGCGTGTCGGACGGTGGGTCATCGGCGGGTCTCCTGGGTGTTCGTGCGCGTCGGATGAGTGTACGCGTCGGAGGGTCGGACGGTTGAAACTGGGGTGGTGGCGCGGATCGGGCGTGAGCGGGTGGGTATGGTTGTGCGATGACCCAGCACAACCCCCTTCAGTCGAGCAGTGTCTTGTATGCTGCGTCGTGTTTCGGTACGTTCGGTTTGATTCTGCTGTCGGGGTGTTCGTCCCCGATCGCCAAGTCGAGCGAGGACGAGATGCGCCGCGCGATGATTCTGTCGGTGCAGCGCGAGGTCGAGGGCGCGCGGGGCGAGGGGGGCACGTCGGGCCGGATCGACGTGGCGTCGACGACGGACCTGACGAAGCTTGAGATCCGGGAGGATCATCTCGAGCAGATCCAGGAGGAGTATTCGACGGAGGGGTACATCGCGGCGCTGCGCGAGCAGGACCCGGAGGCGGAGGATCCGATTTTGTCGCTGGTGGGACAGAACCTGCTGGGCGCGGAGACGGCGCTGGTGGGGGTGAACCTGGAGGGGGCGGTGCGCGGGGCGGTGCGGAACAACCTGGAGGTGGAGTTCGCGCGGTACGGGCCGGCGATTTCGCAGTCGGCGCTGGTGGAGGCGGAGGCGGCGTTCGACTGGACGCTTTTCGGGAGCGTGACGGGGAACGATTCGATCATCCCGCAGACGAGCGCGGGGGCGTTCGGGACGGGGGTGGTGCGTCCCGAGAGCGACGGGGCGAACGCGGAGGTGGGGCTGCGCCGGGCGTTGACGACGGGGGGTTCGCTGAGCGTGTCGCACGGCGCGTCGTACACGAACGTGGAGCAGGCGTTTTTCGGGGCGGCGAACCCCAACCCGAGCAACGCGGCGGACTTCGTGGTGGACTTCAACCAGCCGCTGCTCGACGGGTTCGGGCGCGACACGGCGCTGGCGCAGGTGTACCTGGCGCGGAACGCGGAGCGCGGGTCGGTGGTGTCGCTCAAGGAGCAGTTGATCGACACGGCGTCGGAGACGGAGCGTGCGTATTGGCGGTTGGTGCTGGCGTACAAGGAGCTGGTGATCCGCTCGAAGCTCCTGGAGCGCGGGATCGCGGTGCGTGACGACATCCAGGCGCGCCGGGTGCAGGACGCGCGTCAGGCGCAGGTGGCTGATGCGGTGGCGCGGGTGGAGCGTCGTCGTTCGGACGTGCTGACGGCGCAGTCGGCGCTGCGCAACGCGAGCGACGCGCTCAAGCGATTGATCAACGACGATCGGATGCCGGTGGGGTCGGAGGTGCTGCTGGCGCCGGCGGCGACGGACGTGATCGAGCCGATCTCGTATTCGCTGGTGGACGCGATCAGCACGGGGATCAGGGAGCGTCCGGAGATCGAGCGGGCGCTGCTGGAGATCGACGACGCGACGATCCGGGAGAACGTGGCGAAGAACGGTCGTCTCCCGACGCTGGATTTCGTGGCGCGGGCGCGGATGCTGGGGCTCGAGGATTCGGTGGGGGATTCGTACGACGATTCGGTGTCGAACCGGTTCGTGGACGACTGGCTCGTGGGTCTGACGTTCGAGCAGCCGCTGGGGAACCGCGCGGGGGAGGCGGGGTACCGGCGGACGCGTTTGGAGCGTCTGCGCTCGATCGTGGGGTACCGTGGCGCGGTGCAGGGGGTGGTGCTGGAGATCAAGAACGCGCTCAACGCGGTGGTGACCAACGCGCAGCTGATCGGTCAGACGCGGTTGTCTCGGGTGGCGCAGGGCGAGGCGCTGCGGACGCTCGGGGTGGAGAAGGAGCTGACGAACCTGGGGTACTCGGTGGAGCGGCTGAACCTGGAGCTCAACCAGCAGGAGACGCTGGCGAGCGCGGAGATCGCGGAGGCGGCGGCGATCGTGAACTACAACATCGCGCTGGTGGACCTGTACGCGGCGATGGGGACGACGCTCTCGCGGAACCGGATCGACTTCGTCGCGCCCGACGCGAACCAGCTCGTGGGGGGCGAGTCGATCGAGTCGATCCGCGAGCTCGACGAGGACGGCGCGGACGCGGCGGACGACGGGGAAAGGGACGAGTGAGCGATGGCGCGGATCGTCGAGGGGCCCGAGGGGATCGCGGAGGGCGCGCGGGTGCTCTCGGGGGGCGGGGTGGTCGCGTTCCCGACGGAGACGGTGTACGGGCTCGGGGCGCTGGCGCTGGACGCGGACGCGGTGGCGCGGGTGTTCGCGATGAAGGGGCGTCCGAGCGAGAACCCGCTGATCGTGCACGTGAGCGGCGAGGGGATGGCGCGCCGGGTGGTCGCGGGCTGGAATGGTCGCGCCGAGAGACTGGCGCGGGGGGCGTGGCCCGGGTCGGTGACGATGGTGCTCGCGAAGGGGGAGGGTGTGCCCGGGGTGGTGACGGCGGGGGGCGCGACGGTCGCGGTGCGGTGCCCGGCGCACCCGGTGGCGTTGGCGCTGATCGAGACGCTGGGTGAGCCGATCGTGGGGCCGAGCGCGAACGTGTCGGGGATGGTGTCCCCGACGCGGGCGGAGCACGTGGCGCGGGCGTTCGGGGGCGAGGATCTGGTGGTGATTGATGGGGGGGCGTGCCGGGCGGGGATCGAGTCGGCGGTGGTGGATCTGACGGGGGATCGGGTGCGGGTGCTGCGTCCCGGGGTGGTGAGTGCGGCGGAGATCGCCCGGATTCTGGGCGAATCGGTGGATGATGCGGACGGGGCGGGGGTTGGCGCAGGGGGAGCGGGAGGTGTGGTTGCGTCTCCGGGGCTGATCGGGGCGCACTATCGGCCGAGGACGGTGCTGCGGATCGTGGGGTTGGACGAGGCGGCGACGGCGAAGGAGGATGTGTGCGTGATCGCGCACGGGGCGCTGGAGACTCGGGGGGCGCGGGTGATCGATCTGGGGTCCGATGCGCGCGGGTACGCGGCGGCGATCTACGCGGCGCTGCACGACGCGGACGCGATGGGGGTGCGTGAGATCCTGGTGGTGGAGCTCCCGGGCGCGGATCGCGACCCGATCTGGGGGGCGTTGCGGGAAAGGTTGGGGCGCGCGAGTCGCTGATCTCACGGGGGGGGTCTATCGTGCCGATCCATACTTCATGAGGCGCGGCGACGGCGGTCCGGATCGTGTTATCCGGACCGGATGCCCGGGGTCCGCGTCGGCGTTGCAACCCACACGAACGACCGAGAGTCGAAGGGAACGACGGATGGCGGACAAACTTCGGATCGCTTTGGCGAGCGGCGACGGGATCGGGCCCGAGATCACGGACGCGTGCTTGCATATCTTCGAGCGCGCGGGGGTGATGGAGCACGTGGAGTTCGTTCCTGTTTCGATGGGGGAATCGGAGTTCGCGAAGGGGAACACGTCGGGGATCGCGGACGATGCGTTCAAGACGGTGGAGTCGCTCGGGATCCTGTTCAAGGGTCCGATGGGGACGCCGACGGGGGGCGGGGGGAAGTCGGTGAACGTGACGCTGCGCAAGACGTTCGGGGCGTTCGCGAATCTGCGTCACTTCCAGACGCTCCCGGGTGTGGAGACGGTGTTCTCCAAGGCGGGGTACACGATCGATTTCCACGTGGTGCGCGAGAACGTGGAGGACACGTACGGGGGGATCGAGCATCGGTTGACGACGGACGTGGTGCAGAACCTGCGGCTGATCTCGGGGCCGGGCTCGGACCAGGTGCACCGGTTCGCGTTCGAGACGGCGCGTTCGCTGGGGCTCGAGGAGGTGTACTGCGGGCACAAGGCGAACATCATGAAGCTGACGGACGGGCTGTTCCTCAAGCGGTTCCATGAGATCGGGGAGTCGGGGTATCCGGAGATCAAGCGCGGGGACGTGATCGTCGATGCGCTGTGCATGAACCTGGTGATCAACCCGAACAAGTACGACATGATCGTGCTCCCGAACCTGCAGGGCGACATCGTGTCGGACCTGGCGGCGGGGCTGGTCGGGGGTCTGGGGTTCGCGCCCAGCGCGAACATCGGGGACCGGATCGCGATTTTCGAGGCGGTGCACGGGACGGCGCCGGATATCGCGGGCAAGGGGGTCGCGAACCCGACGAGTCTGCTGCTGTCGGGTCTGATGATGCTGAGGCACATCGGGCTCGGGTCGATCGCGGCGTCGATCAACAACGCGTTGCTCGCGACGCTCGAGGAGGGGGTGCGCACGGGGGACGTGCGTGGGTCGGGCGAGCCCGTGGGGACGCGGGCGTTCGCGGAGGCGATCGCGGACCGTCTCGGGAAGTCGCCGACGACGTGCGAGCCCAAGGCGTGGGCGGGTGATTCGGTGACGTTCAAGCCCCTGGGGGCGCCGAGCGAGTACGAGATGATGTGCTCGGAGCGGGAGGCGTCGGTGGAGCACGTGGGGTGCGACGTGTACGTCGGGTCGCGCGAGCGTCCCGACGAGATCGCGCCGGTGCTCGAGAAGATGTGCGAGGGGACGGGGCTGATGTTGCGATTGATCTCGGCGCGGGGGACGCAGGTGTGGCCGACGGGGTCGATGTACACGCAGTGCGTGGACCACCATCGGTGCCGGTTCGAGCGTCGGGACGAGTCGCGGGGGATCGACCCCGGGGAGGCGCACGCGCTGATGGTGCGGATCGCGGAGCGGTTCGACGTGGTGTGCTATCTCCCGCTCAAGTATTTCGACGGGGAGCGTGGATATCTGCTCGCCCAGGGTCAGTGAGGGGCGATCCGGGGGTTCTCGGAAGGATTTGTATAGGGAAGATCCCTGAATCGTGTGTCGGGAATGGTCAAAGTGGCGTGCAAAGTTGGTCGAGGTGTGCTAGGATGGAATATCGGGATGGGGAACCGCGTTCACCATCCTGAAGGGATTCAAAAACTGAGTCTCACGAATCCGTGACAAACGGCGTGCGAAACGGTATACTGAGTCCCACAACAAGCCCCCCCCCTGAACCCCCCTTGAGTCTTTTGATTCGGGGGGTTCACCTTTTTGGACTCCGTGTTTCTGGACGGGCGTGGGCGGGCGTGTGCGTCGGGGGCGGCGTGCGTGGGCGGGCGGTGGAATGGCGGTCGGATGGAAGGGGCGGACGCTGCCAGTCTGGCAGGGCACAGGGGGCGGGTGCGTGGCTGGGGCTGTGGACGGTGCGCGGGGGCCCGGCGCACGGGGGATGCGTCGCGGGGGGAGTGGCACAGGGATTGCATGCGGTTCGGGTGATTGCACAACGCATGGATCTCGCGCCGGCGGAGAAGGCGGGCGTGGGCGGAAGGAGGCATTGATATGGGCAAGATCATCGGAATCGACCTGGGGACGACGAACTCGGTCGTGGCCGTCATGGAGGGCGACACGCCCAAGGTGCTGATCAACTCGTCGGGGAACCGGACGACCCCCTCGGTCGTGGGGTTCACGGACAAGGGGGAGCGGCTCGTCGGGCAGCAGGCGAAGCACCAGCAGGTGACGAACCCGAAGAACACGGTGTTCTCGATCAAGCGGTTCATGGGTCGTCGTCACGGGGAGGTGTCGAGCGAGGAGAAGCTCGTGCCCTACGAGGTGACGGGCGGGACGGACGACTTCGTGAAGGTGAAGATCCGGGGCGAGGAGTACACCCCCCAGCAGATCTCCGCGATGATCCTGGGCGAGCTCAAGCGGACGGCGGAGGACTACCTGGGCGAGACGGTGACCGAAGCGGTCATCACGGTCCCGGCGTACTTCAACGACGCGCAGCGCCAGGCGACCAAGGACGCGGGCGAGATCGCGGGCTTGACGGTCAAGCGGATCATCAACGAGCCGACGGCGGCGGCGCTGGCGTACGGGCTCGAGAAGAAGCAGAACAAGAAGATCGCGGTCTTCGACCTCGGGGGCGGGACGTTCGACGTCTCGCTCATGGAGATCGGGGACGACGGCGACGGGGGGTCGGTCTTCGAGGTGCTCAGCACCAACGGGGACACGCACCTGGGGGGTGACGACTGGGACCAGCGCCTGATCGATCACCTCGCGGAGGAGTTCCGCAAGGCGGAGGGCGTCGATCTCAAGAGCGACGCGATGGCGATGCAGCGCCTGAAGGAGGCGGCGGAGAAGGCGAAGATCGAGCTTTCGAGTTCGCAGGAGACGACGGTGAACCTGCCGTTCATCACGGCGACGGACACGGGTCCGAAGCACCTGCAGATGACCTTGTCTCGGGCGAAGTTCGAGTCGCTGTGCGATGACCTGTTCGATCGGCTCAAGACGCCGTGCACGAGCGCGCTCAAGGACGCGGGGCTCGACCCCAAGGCGATCGACGAGGTCGTGCTGGTGGGCGGTTCGACGCGCATCCCCAAGGTGCAGCAGATCGCCAAGGAGATCTTCGGGAAGGACCCGAACAAGAGCGTGAACCCGGACGAGGTGGTCGCGATCGGCGCGGCGGTCCAGGGCGGTGTGCTCACGGGTTCGGTGAAGGACGTGCTGCTGCTGGACGTGACGCCGCTGTCGCTGGGTGTTGAGACGATGGGCGGGGTGATGACCAAGCTCATCGAGCGGAACACGACGATCCCGACGACGAAGACGGAGACGTTCTCGACGGCGGCGGACAACCAGCCGAGCGTGCAGATCCATGTGCTCCAGGGCGAGCGTGAGTTCGCGAAGGACAACCGGACGCTGGGGAACTTCGAGCTCGCGGGGATCGCGCCCGCGCCGCGCGGGGTGCCTCAGATCGAGGTCGAGTTCAAGATCGATGCGAACGGGATCCTTGAGGTCTCCGCGACGGACAAGGGCACGGGCAAGAAGGCGGACATCCGGATCGACAACTCGGGCGGGCTGTCCGAGGACGAGATCAACTCCATGAAGGCGGACGCTGAGGCGCACGCGGAGGAGGACAAGAAGCGTCGCGAGCTCGTGGACCTGAAGAACAAGGCGGACGCGATGATCGCGCAGTCGCGCAAGTCGCTCGAGGAGCACGGGGAGAAGGTGTCGTCGGACGTGCGTTCGCGGATCGAGTCGGCGGCGAGCGATCTGGAGTCGAAGCTCAAGGACGAGAACGCGACGGTCGCGACGATCGAGCCCTCGGTCAAGGAGCTGGAGAACGCGACGATGGAGCTCGGGAAGGCGATCTACGAGGCCCAGTCTGCCAGCGCCGGGGGCAATGCGCCCGACGGTTCGACGGTCGAGGGCGACGTGATCGACGGCGAGACCGAGTCGTAAGGTCTGGGCAGGGATGAATCCCCTCGAGCCCGCTCCTTCGGGGGCGGGTTTTTTGTGCGCGTGTGGCGTGGGCGGCGTGAGGGGATCTATGGTGTGGACGCGCGGCGGGCAGGGCCGCGGTTGAGCTCCCCCACTACTCTCGCGGTCTCCGAGGAGGATGATTCCATGACGGTTCGATCTATATGTGCGCTGCTCGCGGCGCTGTCGGTTTCCAGCACGCTCGCGTTTGGGGCGGACGTCGAGGACGCGCGGTCGCGCGTGGAGGAGGCACGCCGGGCGCTGGAGGCGGCGCGCGCGGAGTACGAGGCGGCGATGATGGAGCTGGCGGCGGCCCAGTCCGAGGAATCGGGCGGGGAGGCCGTGGTGCGCTCGGGGTCGTCGGGATCGGCGGGGGCTTCGTTGCAGCCCGCGGAGGGCACCGAGGGTGCTGATCCGGCGGCGCAGGAGGCGATCGAGGAGCCCGGGTTCTTCGAGAACTGGGGGTTCAGTGTTCAAGCGGGGATCACGGGGTCGTCGGGGAACAACGAGAACTTCTCGGGGCGCGTGGGGATCACGGGCGAGCGGAAGACGGAGACGATGGAGACGACGGCGTTCGCGTCGTATCTGTACTCGACGGCGGACGGTCAGAAGTCCGCGGCGCGGGGGGAAGCGGGGATCCGAAACGACTGGCTGCTCGACGGGCCCTGGCGGGTGTTCGGGGAGGGGCTCTACGAGTACGACGAGTTCCAGGCGTGGCAGCACCGGGTGAGCGTCGCGGGCGGTGTCGGGTACGAGTTCGTCAGCACCGACAAGACGACGCTGATCGGGCGCGCGGGGGCGGGGGCGTCGTACGAGATGGGGTCGAACGCGGACGAGACGCTGGTGCCCGAGGGGCTCGTGGCGCTCGATCTGACGCACCGTTTGTCGGACGCGTCGGTGGTCAAGGCGTCGACGGAGTACCGTCCGAGTTTCGATGACTGGGGCGAGTTCCGGTGGATCAACAAGGCGGGGCTCGAGGTGCTGCTCGACAAGGAGACGAGCATGACGTTCAACGTGGGCGCGGAGCACCGTCACGATTCGGACCCGGGGACGGGGATCAAGCCCAACGACGTGAACTACTATCTGACGCTCGGTTGGAAGTTCTGACCGATCGATTCAGCGAGTGCACGGATACGGAGATCCGTTTCATCGACCCTTCCCGCTCTGCGGGGAGGGTTTTTTGGTGGTGGTCCAGAGGAATGAGATCGCGACGCGGCGCAGGGGGCCCGGCTCGGTGCGTGCGGGCGTGGTGGCTCGATATACTCGGGATCATGTTTCCACGGGGCAGCAAGCTCGGGATCTCTGTGATGTACGCGGTGCTCGCGGGGTTGCTGTACGCGATCGCGCTCAAGTATTTCGTGTTCCCGGCGGGGGTGATTTTGACGGGGACGTAGGGGATCGCGGTGTCGATCTCGTATTTCTTCGACCGGACGTGGGTGTTCATCGTGCTGTACACGGTGTTCCAAGCGGGGCTTTTGGTGTTCGCGTACCGGAAGATCGGGCGGGGGTTTGCGCAGCGGTCTTTGGTGGTCATCCTGAGCGTGATCGGTGGGCTCTCGGTGCTCCCGGAGTTGCAGTTCGCGCAGCCGGAGCCGCAGAATGAGCGGCTGATTCTGGTGCTGTTCGGGGGGATTCTTTCGGGGGTTGCCGAGGCGATCGCGTTCCGGAACCGGGGGTCGACGGGCGATGAGGACGTCATCGCGGCGTATTACGCGGTGAAGTATCTCAAGCCGGTCGGTTCGATCGCGGTGATCGCGGCGGTTGTGTCGACGGTGTTCGGGCTCGGGCTGCAGTGGGTCGGGGGCGGGGACTTTCCAACGCTCGTCAACACGTTGATGTATACCTGTGTGTACATCTTTGCGAGCGCGGAGACGCTCAACAATCTGTACCGCAAGTTCCGGTTGACGATGGTGGTGGCGATTACGAGCACGCCCGAGGGCGTGGGCGGGTTGATCAAGGCGGCGGCGCCGCACCGGACGTACACGGTGCAGCCCGGGGTCGGGGGTCACACGAAGGGCTCGTACTCGATGGTGCGGACGATCATCACGCACGAGGAGCTCCCGGCGTTGATCTCGCGACTGAGTGCGGAGGCGCCGGGGTCGTTCTACTACTACCACGACGTCGAGGGGGTGTCGGGGAAGTATTACATTTCGCCGATCGGGTGAGTCGGGCGGTCAGGGTTCGGCGCGCCAGGTGTTGCCGTCGCGGATGACGCGGCGGTAGAGGGTGTCGCGTTCGATGGGGGTGAAGCCGGCTTCCTGGATGGCGTTTTTGAGGTCGGTGACGGTGGTTTCCTGGTGGGTGGATGCGCCGCCGACTTTGGTGATGTCGTACCAGACGACGGTGCCGTCGATGTCGTCGGCGCCGGCTTCGAGCATGAGCTGGGCCATGGGGAGGGTTTGCATGATCCAGAATGCTTTGACGTGGGGGAAGTTGTCGAGCATGAGGCGCGTGACGGCGATGGTTCGGAGGTTTTCGACGCCGGCGGGTCCGGGGAGGTGTTCGAGGGCCGAGCCGTCGGGGAAGAAGGGGAGGGGGGTGATGGTTTGGTAGTAGCCGCCCAGCTCTGAGAGGGCGGGGGTTGGGAGCTGCGCGTCTTGTTTGCTCAGGGTGATGACGGGCGCGGTGATGGGCTCGGACTCGGGGATGCCCTTGGCGATGTAGGCGCCGGGGTCACCCTTGTATCCGAGGCGCTCAAGGGCTTGGTCTTGGGAGCGGCGGAGGATCTCCATGTGTCGGAGTCGTTCTTCGCGCTGGTCGACGTGGCCGTAGAGCATGGTGCAGTTGGAGTTGAGACCCAGTTCGTGGGCGACGAGGTGGACGTCGAGCCATTCGTGGGCGCCGATTTTGGTTTTGAAGGCCTCTTTGTGGACGCGCTCGTCGAAGACTTCCGCGCCTCCGCCCGGGAGGGACCCGAGCCCGGCGTCTTTGAGCTGCTGGAGGACCCAGCGGACCCCGGACTTGGGATCGTTTCGTTTGTAGACCTTGGCGATGCGCGCGAGGTGGACGAGTTCGACGGCGGTGAATGCTTTGAGGTGGACGTCGGGGGCGACTTCGCGGAGGGCGCGGAGCATGTCGGTGTAGTAGTCGAAGGGGAGATAGGGGTTGAGCCCGCCGACGATGTGGAGCTCGGTCGCGCCGATCTGCTGGGCTTTGCGGCCTTCCTCGCGGACGTATTCGAGGTCTCGGGTGTATTCGCCGTCTTGTCCGGCTTTGCGGTAGAACTCGCAGAACTTGCACGAGAGGGCGCAGACGTTGGAGTAGTTGAGGTGGCGGTTGATGTTGTAGTACGCGTTGGTGCCGTGCATGCGTCGGCGGACGAGGTCGGCGAGTTCGAGGACGCGCCAGATGTCGGGGGTGTGGTAGAGGGTGCGGCCTTCGTCGATGGTGAGGCGCTGTCCCTGCTCGACCTTGCGCGCGATGGGTTCGAGGGCGGGGTCGGACCCGGGGAGTCGGGAAGGGGTTTGGGGCTGGGGCGCGAGGGTGGTCATGGCGGATGGTATGCGTCGGGGCTGGATGTTTCAGAGTTTTCTGAAAGTTCAGGCGAGGGGTTGGTCGAGGTCGATGGCGCGGAGGCGGTCGATCATGGCGCCCAGGGCTTTGGCGCGGTGGGAGATCCGGTTTTTCTCGTGGGGGTCGAGCTGGGCGCTGGTGCGGTCGTGGTCGGGGGCGATGAGGAAGACGGGGTCGTATCCGAAGCCGTGGTCGCCTCGGGGGACGGTCGTGGAGGGGGTGGCGTGGGGGTCCGTGGGGGGGAGCCCGATGCGTCCTTCGAAGGTGCCTTGGGAGGTGGCGAGGATCTCGCCGGCGGGGGTGGCGAGGACCATGGTGCAGACGAAGCGCGCGGTGCGCTGGTCGAGGGGGACGGCGTCGAGCTCGTCGAGGACCTTGTCGATGTTTTTGGCGTCGCGCTGATCGCGTGAGAGGGCGTCCTGGTGCTCTTGGGGGAGGCCCAGGACGGCGTAGTGTGAGGAGTCCACCCCGGGTCGCCCATCGAGGTGGTCGATCTCGAGCCCGGAGTCGTCGGCGAGGCAGGGGAGGTTTGTGGCTCTGGCGTAGGCGGTGGCTTTGATGGTGGCGTTGGCGAGGAAGGAGCCGGCGTCTTCGGCGGGTTCGGGGAAGTCGGCGCCGAGGTCGGCGAGGCCCTTGATGTCGATGTCGAGGTCCGAGGCGCGGAGCATGGATTCGAGTTCGCGGACCTTCCCGGGGTTCTGTGTGGCGAGGATGAGGGTGGGCATGGGGTGATGGTATGGTCGGGGTGGAGCGGGGGTGTCGGGTGCACGATGCCCGCATACGCTGACACGATGGCGAAGCGAGGTGCCAAATCGACCGCTCGTTCGGGCTCGGGATCCGGGCCGATGTCGCTTTTGCGCCAGGCGAAGGCGTACGAGGCGAGCGGGGACCTCGAGAACGAGATCAAGGCGTACAAGTCGTTCCTGTCGCGGCACCGGTCGCACCCGAAGGCGGACGAGATCCGGACGCGGGCGGCGCAGCTGCTGGTGATGCTGGGTCGTCACGACCAGGCGATCGAGCTGATCGAATCGGGGGGGATCGGGGCGCGGGAGAATCTGCGTCTGATGTACACGCTGGCGCAGGCGAGCGCGTTCAACGGGGACCTGGACCGGTCGCTCGAGGCGCTGGGTCGGGCGCTGGAGATCGATCCGGACTACGCGCCGGCGATCGCGCGGTGCGCGACGATTTATCTGTACACGGGTCGGCGCGACGAGGCGCGGGCGATCATCGACGACGCGATCGGGCGCGGGGTCGACGCGTGGGACATCGACCACGCGCTCGGGGAGCTCGCGCCCAAGTCGGGGCGTGTGGACCAGGCGATCGAGCGGATCAGCGCGCGGCTCGAGACGCAGACGATCAAGAACGTGGCGCGGGTGGAGCTGGAGATGAAGCTCGCGGAGATGCTCGAGATCCGCGGGGACTACAAGGGGGCGCTCGAGGCGGCGGGGCGCGCCAACAAGCTCAAGGGCGCGAGCGGGCTCGGGGGGTACACGCTCAAGGGCGCGCAGGCGCACAACCCGAAGGTGATGGTGGACCGGTACAAAGAGCGGATCGGGGAGCTGCTCGCGATGTTCAATCCCGAGACGCTCGCATCGCTCGCGCCGGGGGAGAAGGGGCCCGAGCGGCGCGAGGAGATGATCTTCATCACGGGGATGCCGCGTTCGGGGACGACGCTGCTCGAGCAGATTTTGTCGTCGCACCCCTCGGCGGAGACGGCCGGGGAGGCGCAGACGCTGATTCTGAAGGCGACGGAGCTGGGGTTCTATCCGGATCCGGCGGCGAGCGGGATCGGTCGGCTCAGCGTGAGCAAGCGGACCAGGGCGGGGCTCGGGGTGCTCGAGGGGCTGCGCGAGATCGCGGGGCGCGAGACGGCGTACGTGGTGGACAAGCACCCGGGCAACGACGAGCACGTGGGGCTGCTGTGCGCGATCGCGCCGGGGTCGAAGGTGATCATCACGCGCCGCGATCCGCGGGACATCGCGTTGTCGTGTTTTTTCCGCAACTTCGCGGTGGGTCATGAGTGGACGACGCGGATGGACACGATCGTGGACATGCTCGAGACGCGGCTGATGATGCACGACTACTGGATGGGGGTGATCCCCGAGCACGCGCCGTGGGTCCCGATCACGGTCGGGGAGTACGAGACGATCGTCGCGAATCCGGAGTCGGAGGCGCGTCGGCTCGTGGCGCACGCGGGGCTGGAGTGGGACGATCGGTGCCTGGAGTTCTCGAAGCGCAGGCGGATCGTCCCGACGCTCAATCCGCACCAGGCGGCGCAGGGGGTGTACACGGGGTCGGTGAAGAAGTGGCACAAGTACGCCGAGGTCATGGACCCGAAGCAGCTCGATCGGCTCCACGAGATCGCGGAGCGGCACGGGTTCGGATCATGAGCGGCGCGGGCGCACAGGGCGGCGAAGCGCTTCTTCGCAAGGCGCAGGCGCACGAGCGGCGCGGGGACGTGGTCGGGGCGATCGAGTCGTACACATCGTTCCTGGCGCGTCACCCGGACCACCCGATGGCGGCGCGGGCGCGGGCGGTGTGCGCGCAGGCGATGCTGATGAGCAACCGGCTGACGGCGGCGCTGGAGCTGGTCAGCGGGGCGCCGGCGCGGGAGCTCGACGACCCGGACCTGTGCTATGTCGTGGCGCAGGTGAACGCGTACTCGGGGAACATGGACGAGTCGCTCCGCGCGGCGCGTCGCGCGGTGGAGCTCGAGCCCGACAAGGCGCCGTTCATCGCGATCCTGGTGACGGCGCTGCTCTACAAGGGGGAGCGGGATGAGGCGTTGTCGGTGCTGGACTCGGCGTGGGCGCGGGGGATCGACGCGCCCGAGCTCGACAACGCGCTGGCGGGGGTCGCGGCCAAGGCGGGGCGCGTGGACGAGGCGATCGATCGGATGAAGCGTCGGCTCGGGAAGGAGATCCGGGACCCGAAGATCCGGGTGGAGATGGGGTTCCACCTGGCGGAGCTGCTCGAGAAGCGCGGGGACTACCGCGAGGCGTGGGAGGCGCTGGGGAAGGCGAACGCGTTCGCGGAGCGGATGTCGATGCGGGCGCAGGAGGGGACGGGTCGGCGGGCGATCCCGGCGATCGGGTATGTGAAGCCGTACGTGGATCGGGTGCGCGCGACGATCGGGGTGTTCGACGCGGACCGTCTGGCGTCGCTGGCGCCGGGGGAGGACGGGCCGGCGGAGCGGCCCGAGATGATTTTCGTGTGCGGGATGCCGCGGTCGGGGACGACGCTCCACGAGCAGATTTTGTCGGCGCACCCCGACGCGGAGTCGGCGGGGGAGAGCAACGCGGTGTTCCACGCGAAGCGGGAGCTGCGGTTCGCCCCCCGTCGCATGGCGGCGGTGCTCGACGGGACGGACCGGGCGCGCTGGTCGGGGATCGGGGCGGGGATCCTGGAGGAGCTGCGCTCGATCGCGGGGGGCTCGCGCGTGGTGGTGGACAAGCAGCCCGGGAACGACGAGTTCATCGGCCTGCTCGCGGCGTGCGCGCCGGGCTCGTCGGTGGTCATCACGCGCCGCGATCCGCGGGACGTGGCGATCTCGTGCTACTTCCGGAACTTCGTGATCGGTCACCAGTGGGCGACGGACCTTCGCGCGATCCTGGGGTTCCAGCGCGCCAAGCTGCTGATGCACGAGCACTGGGCGAAGGTGATCCCGGAGCACGCGCCGTGGCTCAGGCTGATGACGAGCGACTACGCGGAGCTGGTGGGCGATCCGGAGACCCGGGCGCGGGCGCTGGTGGCGCACTGCGGGCTGTCGTGGGACGACGCGTGCCTGTCGTTCTCGGAGCGTGACCGGCTCGTCCCGACGCTGATGCCCGGGCAGGCGAAGGAGGGGATCTATTCTGGGTCGGTGGCGCGGTGGGAGCGCTACGCGGAGTTCATGGACGAGAAGACGCTCGGGATGTTCGATTTCCTGGTCGAGCGCTTCGGGTTCGGGGGGTGATCAGTCGGAGGCGGGGGCGGGGCGCTCGATGCGTTCGATGGAGCCGTCTTCCTTGTCGATGAGGATGATGTCGGCTTCGTCGAGGAAGAGCCCGTGGTCGATGACGCCGGGGATGTCGTTGAGCTCGGACGCGAGTTCCTCGAGGTCCTCGTTGTCGGAGATGGAGACGTCGAGGACGAGGTTGCCGTTGTCGGTGAGGAAGAGTCGTCCGTCGAGGTCCTGGCGGAGGACGCCGTGGATGCCGATGTGCCGGAGGGCCTTGCGGGTGGTGGCGAGCCCGTAGGCCATGACGGCGATGGGGAGGGGGAACTTGACGCCGACCTGGGGCTCGGAGACCTTGTCTTCGTTGACCATGAAGATGGTTTGTCTGGCGGCCCAGCAGAGGATGCGTTCGCGGGTCATGGCGCCGCGGGAGCCCTTGAGGACGATCATGTTGCGGTCGACCTCGTCGGCGCCGTCGATGAGGACGTCGAGGTCGTCGATCATGGCGAAGTCGACGATCTTGAGCCCGAGGGAGCGCGCCAGGTCCTCGGCGCGGTCGGAGGCGGCGACGCACTCGATGTCGAGTTTCTCGTCGATGACGCGTTGGGCGAGGGCGTGGATCCCGCGTGCGGCGGTCTGCCCCGCGCCGAGCCCGACGCGCATGCCGGACTGGATGGTTTCGATCGCGGCGTAGGCGAGTGTGTCGCGTGTGGCTTGTTGCTGCTGCTCACTCAAAGCGGATCCCCTGTGCGAGGGTGAGTTCGGAGCCGTGGTTGATGGTGCAGGTCTGTCGGCGCATGTAGGACTTCCAGGAGTCGGAGCCCGATTCGCGCCCGCCCCCGGTGTCTTTTTCGCCGCCGAAGGCGCCGCCGATCTCGGCGCCCGAGGTCCCGAGGTTGACGTTGGCGATGCCGCAGTCGGAGCCCGCGCCGGTGGGGCTGAGGAAGCGTTCGGCGCTGGCGCTGGCGCCGGTGAAGATGGCGCTCGACAGGCCCTGGTCGACGTTGTTGTGCATATCGATGGCTTCGTCGAGGGTTGTGTAGGTGAAGACGTAGAGGATGGGCGCGAAGGTTTCCTCAAGCGCGATGGGGAGGGTGTTGTTCTTGGGGGCGCGGATGATGGTGGGCTTGACGAAGTGGCCCCCGGAGCACTCGCCTCCGGGGTCGTGGCGCTCGCCTCCGGTGAGGAGGGTGCCGCCCTGGGCTTTGGCTTGCTCGATCGCGTGTTCGAACTGTTTGACCGAGTCCTCGGTGCGGAGCGGGCCCATGAGGACGGATTCGTCGAGGGGATCTCCGATCCGGACGGTTTCGTAGGCCTTGACGAGCTTGGCGACGAAATCGTCGGCGATGGACTCGTGGATGATGAGTCGGCGCGAGGTGGTGCAGCGTTGACCCGCGGTGCCCACGGATCCGAAGACGGTGGACTTGAGCGCGAGGTCGAGGTTGGCGTCGGGCTCGATGATGACGGCGTTGTTGCCCCCGAGTTCGAGGAGGCACTTGCCCAGGCGCTGCGCGACGGCGGCGCCGACGTGGCGGCCCATGCGGCACGACCCGGTGGCGCTGATGAGGGGGTAGCGCTTGTCGCGGATCATGGTCTCGCCCACGGCGTCGTCGGTGCCGATGACGAGCTGGAAGAGGTCGGGGTGCCCGGCTTCTTCCGCGAGGCGCTGGGCGATGGTGTTGGTCGCGATGGCGGTGAGTGGGGCGAGGAGGGAGGGTTTCCAGACGCAGGAGTCGCCGCAGACGGCGGCGAGCATGGCGTTCCATCCCCAGACGGCGTTGGGGAAGTTGAATGCGGTGATGATCCCGACGGGCCCGAGGGGGAGCCACTGCTCCTTCATGGCGTGGTTGGGTCGCTCGGAGGGCATGGTTTTGCCGTAGAGCATGCGGGACTGGCCGACGGCGAAGTCGGCGATGTCGATGGTTTCCTGGACCTCGCCGATGCCTTCGGCCTTGATCTTGCCCATCTCGAGGGAGACGAGGGAGCCGAGGTCTTCGAGGACTTCTCGGTAGGCGTTGCCGATGCGCCGGACGAGGTCGCCTCGCGCGGGGGCGGGGACGGTGCGCCATGCTTTGAAGGCGTCGACGGCGCGGGACGTGACGTCTTCGTAGGTCTCGGCGTTGTCGAGGGTGACGCCCGCGATGGGTTGTCCGGAGGCCGGTGAACGCACGACGATGATGTTGTCGGATTCGGGGGTTTCGTCGCCTCGGATGTCGGTGACGACGCGCGGGTGGTCGGCGAGGGCGAGCGATTCGAGGAGCGGATGGATCGTGCGTGTCTGTGTCATCCGGGCACGATACGCACGCGGTCGGGGGGACGGGGTTTGGGGGCGACGGAATGGTGGGCGATCGGGGCTGATATGCTCGCGTCGTGAGCGACGGGACGGGTCAGCACGGAGAGACGCGGCGGAGGGGGATCGCGCCGCCCGTGGCGCACCTGATGGGGCTCGCGCCGCTCGACGTGTGGGCGCGGACGATCCGGCGCTCGGGTGGTGTTCGTCCGCGGTACTGGGCGCGTCTGGTGGGGGTGCTGTTCACGTCGCTCGTCGCGTCGGTGTGCTCGACGCCGGAGCGGGTGGTGGTGTGGGTGCTGCGCCGGGGGCGGGACAGAGAGCGATTTGAGCACGGACCCGGGGTGATCGTGGTCACGGGGTACTACCGGTCGGGGACGACGCACGCGCAGAACCTGATGTCGTGCGGTCCGGGGGTGGTGACGCCGCGGTGGGCGCAGGCGCTGATGGGTCAGGGGTGGGTGGTGTCGTGGTTCATCGCACGGTTGTTGTTGGTGCCGTTTGTTGGGAGCTCGCGCCCGCAGGACGGGGTGGGGTTCGGTCCGATGTGGGCGGGTGAGGACGACTTCGCGCTCGCGACGTGGGGGGTGTGCTCGACGCTCCCTGGTCGGTTGGTGTTTCCGCGCGCGTGGGGCGCGTGGTCGGGGTTCAACACGCTCGGGGGGTGCAGCGAGCGCGAGCGGGCGCGGTTTCGGAGGACGGTGGCGGGGTTCGCGTGGAAGGTGACGCGGACGAAACGCCGGAAGGTGCTGGTGCTCAAGACGCCGAGCCATGGGGCGCACCTGGGGGAGCTTCGGAAGGTGTTCGGGGAGTCGTTGCGCGTGATCCATCTGGTGCGCGAGCCGGAAGCGGTGGTGGATTCGAATATGCGGTTGCACCATGCGCTGCGGGCGCATGTGCTCGGGGATCCGGTCGGGGTGGATGAGCTGAGAGCAAGGATCGTCGAGGAGTATCTGGAGCTTGAACGGGCGGCGAAGGTGGGGCTTGAGCGCATCCCGCACGCGGTGGTGGCGCACGAGGACCTGGTCGCGGATCCGGTCGGGGTGCTGCGCTCGGCGCTGGGGTCGATCGGTCATCCGATGACGGCCGCGCACGAGCGCGCGGTGGTGCGGTACCTGGGGGAGCTGGGCGCCTACGAGCGGACGAAGCACAGGGGCGCGCCGATGGGGTCCCCCGCTGCTGACGAGGGGGCGAAGCTTGATGAGATCCGGGCGATGCACGGGCGCGGGGCGCGGGTCGTCGCCACGTCCATCGAGCCCATCGTGCGCGGGCGGCGGGCGGCGCGCGGGGTGCTCGCGGCGGTGGGGATCGCGGTGGTGTTCGCGCTGGTGTGGGTGGGGGTGGTGTGGGTGTTTCGTCAGGCGATGCCGGGGTGGAAGCCGCGGCTGGATCAGCTGGTGTGGGTCGGGGGCGCGTGCATCGGGCTCGGGGCGCAGCGCGCGGGGGTGGTGGGATCGAGATGGCTCGGGGTGGTGTGCGCGGTGCTGACGATCGTGGTGTACCTGGGGGTGTCGTTCCCGATCACGGTGATCAACTGGAACTACGCCGCCCAGTACGGGCATGAGGAGTGGGTGAAGCACAACACGAGGGGGGCGATCGAGGGGGTGATCGCGTTGTCGTCGGTGGTGTTCGCGCTGCTGGGGGCGGTGACGGGGTACAGGCACGGGTCGTATGCGGGGCCGCGTGCGCCGGGGACGTGAGGGGCGCGACGGCGCATAGAGTTGGGGATGCGTGAACTGCTGATCGTGTTTGTGGGGGGCGGGCTGGGCTCGATGGGGCGCTACGGGGTGGGTCGGCTCATCGCGACAACGCCTGATGGGGCGGCGGGGCGCGGGTCGTGGCTTTCGATGATCCCGGTGTCGACGCTGGTCGTGAACCTCGTGGGGTGTGCGCTCATCGGGCTGCTGTGGGCGTGGGCGCACCACCACGAACGCGATGCGGCGAGCGGATGGATGCTGCTGATGGTCGTGGGTGTGCTCGGGGGGTTCACGACGTTCTCGTCGCTGGGGTACGAGACCTTCGAGCTATTGCGTGAGGGACGCACGGGTCATGCGATCGGGTATGCGCTCGGGAGCGTGGTGCTCGGGCTGGTGTGCGTGTGGGCTGCGTATCTCGCGGGCGGCGCGATGCTCGGGGCTGGGAGGGGCGCATGATCGTGCACGTGATCCGTCACGGGAAGGCGTTCCAGGACTCGGACACGGGGCTGGACCGGGACCGGGCGCTCAAGCCCCGGGGTCATCGTCAGGCGCGGGCGCTGGCGGCGATGCTCGCTGGCGCGGAGATCGCGCCGGCGCTGGTGCTGAGCTCGCCGTGGCGGCGCGCGCGGGAGACGGCGGGGCCGATCTGGGAGGCGCTGGGGCTGCTCGAGCAGATCGACGACCGGATGAGCGGGGACCGGAGCGTGTCGGACGTGATCGACATCATCCGCGACAGCGCGGGCGCTGACTCGATCGGGGTCGTGGGGCACAACCCGATCGTGTCGCGGGTGGTGGACGTGCTGATCGGTGGCGCGAGTTCGCCGCACGAGCACGGGCTGCGGACGGGGGAGTGCGCGATCGTGCGCGTGGATCCGGATGATCCGCTCGGGTCGGGTGAGCTGCTCGGGGTGTTCCGGGAGGAACTCGAGGACTGAGATTCAGTCGTCGGCGTGGTCGTCGTCCGCTTCGAGCATGTGCTCGCGCGCCCAGGACTCGATCTTGGGGATCTGCATGGGGAGGGTCGCGAAGATGAGCTCGTGCCCCATGGGGTAGACCCAGCGCTCGGGTTCGCCCAGGGCTCGGTGGAGCGCGTCGCCGGTCTTGGCGGGGACGGCGCGGTCGCTCGAGGCGTGGAGCATGAGGACGGGGACGTCGCGCATCTCGGGGGCGGTCTTGAGCGCGTCGAGGCGGGAGGATTCGAGGTAGGCGCTCGAGACCTTGCGGATGAGATCGGCGTCGAGTCCGACGACCTCCATCTCCTCCTCGTCGACGGTGAGGAACTCGATCGCGTCGATCCACTTGGCGTAGTTGGAGGTCGCGGAGATCTCGAAGAAGTTGCCGCCGCCCGCGATGAGGACGCACGCGTCGAAGCGATCGGGTTCGTACGCGTAGACGGTCGGGAGGACCATCGCGCCCCCGGACATCCCGAGGAGGAGCACCGGGTTGGTGGCGTTCTCGGGGTGGTGCCGGTTGACGTGCGCCAGCGCGGCGTGGGCGGCGTAGGCGCACTCGGCGGTGCGGGAGTCGTACATCGCGGCGATCTCGTCGGCGTTCTTGCCCTCGTACTCGCTCCCGACCACGTAGGCGGCGTGCTCGGTGAAGCGGGACGGGTGGGCGAGCATCCGGAGGACCGCGTAGCCCTTGGTGCGGAAGTAGCGCTCCGTCGCGTCGACGATGGGCTCGGGGGTCCCGAACATCCCGGGGAGCAGGACGAGGGTCGCGGTCGGTGGCTCGTCCGTGAGGGGGGTGCGGTAGGTGAACCAGGTGCGCTGGATGAGGATGTGCTCCTCGTCGTCGTCGGCTTTCTTCGAGGTGTTGGGCGCGGCGCTGACGAACTTGAAGAGGAGGTCGGGCTCGTCGACGTCGCGCGGGGGCTGGGAGGGGTCGCGCTGCGCGAAGAGGAAGGCACCGGGCCCTTCGGCGCGGAACTTGTATGAGCCGTCGAACCCGATGGCGCGGGCGAGGGCGTCGGCGTCGTCGTATTCGGTGTCGGAGACGCGGAGGGTGTGGTGCCTCGAGAGGTGTGCGGCCCCGAGCTGGGCGAGGGGGTGGGTGAGTTCGACGATGACGCCTCGGGTGTCGGGGTCGTCGCCCCATCGGGGTGGCCAGCGGTCGGTGGAGGTGGCCTGGGGGGCGGGGGTGCCGGTGGTCTCGGGTCGGGCGTCGGTCGCGTCGGCGCGGGGGACGGGCGCGAAGGAGGCGGGCTGGACGCTCCGGCACCCGGGCATCGCGCTCGCGATCGCGAGGGCGGCGAGGAGCGGGATGGCTCGTGTTCGATTCATGCGTCGCGCGGGGTCCGTGGGCGTGCCGATGATCGTAGGATCGGGCCGATGGGTCCTGTGTGTTCGGTGTTCATGCGTGAAAGGTTGCTCCGATGTCCACAACGCACGATTCCGGGGAGGATTTCGCGACGCAGAGCCCGGTGCCGGTGGTGCGCTGCGTGCTCGGGGGGGTTCTGATGGGGCTGGCGAACCTCGTTCCGGGGATCTCGGGGGGGACGATGCTCGTCGCGTGCGGGATTTACCGTCGGTTCATCGACGCGATCGCGGATGTGACGCGGCTGAAGCTAAGCACGCGCGTGGTGCTGATCCTGGGGTGCGTGGTCGGGGGGGCGGCGTTCTCGATCGTGGCGCTCGCGAGCGCGATCCACTGGGCGCTCGTGGAGTTTCGGTGGGTGATGTTCGCGCTGTTCATCGGGCTGACGCTCGGGGGGGTGCCGATCCTGTGGAAGATGGCCAGGCCCATGAGGAAGGACACGGGGGTCGGGCTGGCGCTCGGGCTTGTCGCGATGGGGGCGCTGGTGTATCTGCAGGAATCGGGCGCGGGCGGGGGTTCGTCGTCGGGGTTCGTGTGGCTGCTGGTGGGCGGGGCGGCGGCGGCGAGCGCGATGATCCTGCCCGGGGTGTCGGGGGCGTTTCTGTTGCTGCTGTTGGGGCTGTACGAGACGATCATCGGGGCGATCAAGGACACGCTGAGCGCGGCGAAGGACGCGGATATGGATGCGCTCGTCGATCAGTTGTCGATCGTGGTGCCGGTGGGGATCGGGGTCGTGGTCGGGGTGGTCGGGGTGTCGAACCTGCTGCGCTGGGTGCTGCACAAATACGAACGAGCGACGCTCGGGTTCCTGCTCGGGTTGATCCTCGCGGCGCCCTTGGGGCTGTACCCGTTCCGGGAGGGGGTCCCTCCGGAGATCGGGGACGTGATCAAGAACGAGGTCGTGACGGCGGCAAACCTCGACGCCATGCGCGCGCCCGACACCGCGAAGGATTGGGATCAGCGCGCGTTCGCGCCGAGCGCGGTGCAGGTGCTCGGGGCGCTGGGGCTGATCGGGTTGGGGTTCGGCGTGACGATGGGGATCGCGAAGCTTGGGGGTGAGGAGCAGAAGCGTCAGGGAAGCAGTTAACCACAGAGTTCACAGAGCACACAGAGGGGGGAAGCAGAGTGGAGTCTTGGTTTGATTGTTGTGACTCCGGGTGAGGGGCTGCCGCACTCGGTGCGCCCTCATAGAGACTGATGCTTGGGAGACGTTTTCGCCCACCCCCCCATCGCTTTGGGTGCGTTCTTGCGCCGTGTCCAGAGGAGGACGGCGATCCCGGCGATGAGCATGAGGAGCGAGTAGAGCTGTCCGCGGGTGAGGGGTCCGAACTGGGAGATCCCTGTGTCGGGGAGTCGGACGAGGTCCATGGGGATGCGCCCGAGCGCGTAGACGATGAGCATCCACGCGCCGATGACGCCGGGGATTCGGGGTTTGCGGGCGATGAACCAGACGACGGCGAGGACGAGGAGGCCGTCGAAGAACGCTTGCATGAGCTGGGTGGGGTAACGCGCCGAGATCAGGGGTTCGAGCTGGGCTTTGAGGGTGTGGTCGCCGCGTTGGATCTGTTCGAGGACGCGGTAGTAGCCGAGTTCCCAGTCGGTTTCTCCCGGGAGGAGGTGGTTCAAGGACAGGGTGATGATCTGGTCGAGCTGCGCGTCGGTCTGGGGGAGGGTGGCGAGGGGGCGCTCGATGATTTCCTGGGGGTATTTCACGCTCCACCAGGGCGCGGGGTCCCCGGGGAGGGCGGCGACTTTGCCCAGGAGTTCGGCGTTGATGAAGTTCGCGAGACGACCCAGCGCGAGCCCGAGGGGCGCGACGAGGGCGCAGAGGTCCATGACGTGGAGGGGGGGGCACGCGCCGACGCGGTTGCCCTGGTCGTCTTTGAATCCTCGGGAGATGAACCAGGCGGCGAGGATGACGCCGACGAATCCGCCGTGGGAGGCCATGCCGCCCTGGGTGAGTTTGAGGACACCCCAGAAGGGGAAGTCGGCGCTGAAGTCGGTGAGGAGGGCGGGGTCGTAGAGGAGGACGTAGCCGAGTCGCCCGCCGACGATGACACCGGCGACGAGGAGCATGATCATGTCGGGGACGCGCTGGGCGGGGAGGGGTGTGAAGTTCCGTTTCGCGAGGCGCAGGAGGAGGAGGTAGGCGGCGAGGAACCCGAGGAGGTAGGAGACCCCGTACCAGCGGATCCCGAAGTCCCCGGAGATGCGGAGCGCGTAGGGGGAGAGGTCGTGGAACCACGCGCCGAGGGTGAGGGGAGCGGTCACGGGGGGGGTCACGCGATGGTCTCCAGGACCGCGTCGTCCTCGACGGGGATGCGGATCCCGAAGAAGCGCTCGGTGTTGTCGTCGATGATGGTGTGGAAGTCGGGGAAGGGGGTGCCGCGGAGGTTGGCGAGGAACTGCGCGGTGTATCGCGCGTAGCCGATGCGGCAGGGGCGCTCGCCGCGTTTGGGTTCGGGGGTCAAGAACGGCGCGTCGGTCTCGACCATGATGCGGTCGTCAGGGACGAGCAGGGCGGCGCGGGCGACGTCCTTGGCGTTGGCGTAGGTGACGACCCCGGTGAAGGAGATCATGGCGCCGAAGTCGAGGACGTCGCGGGCTTCGTCCTCGGTCCCCGTGAAGCAATGGAAGACGTAGCGGGTCGGGTCGAGCTTCGATTGGCGCAGGATCGGGAGGAGGTCCGCGAACGCCTTGCGGCAATGGATCACGATGGGGAGCGCGTGCCCATCGTCCGCGATGGACTCGATGACGGCGAGCTGCTCGGCGAGGACCTTGAACTGGTGCTTGGTGTGGTCGGTTGTGTGGTGGTGGTCGAGCCCGAGCTCGCCGAAGGCGACGCATTTGGGTTCGGTCGCGTGGGCGCGGAGGACGTCCCAGTCGTGCGGGTGTTCGTGGGCGTAGAGCGGGTGGACGCCGGCGGTGCAGTAGACGTTGTCGTGCTCTTTGGCGAGGCGGAGGGTATCGAGGGAGTCGACGGTGGTGGTCGCGATGGAGATCGCGCCCGTGACGCCGAGGGATCGCGCGAGCCCGAGCTCCTCGTCGATGCGCCCGGCGTAGTCGGGGAAGGTGAGATGGCAGTGGGTATCGATCACGGGGGAGGATAGGGGTCGCGTCGGGGGTTCGGGGCGGAAATGATGGGGCATGGACGAGCTGATCACATCGCTGCCGGACCTCCCCCACCGCTCTCCCGATGGGCACAAGGGCACGTTCGGGACCGTCTCGGTCGTCGGGGGGTGCGCGGGGCGGGATGTGGATGACGACGGGGATACGCGGGCGCGGATGATCGGCGCGCCGGCGCTGGCGGCGCTGGGCGCGGTGCGCGCGGGGTGCGGGCTCGTCGCGATCGGGGCGCCCGAACCGATCCTGAGCCACGTGCTGACGCTCGCGCCCTTCGCGACGGGGCTGGCGATCCGGGTGGACGGGCACAACGGGCTCGATGCGAGCGACGGGGCGCGGGTGGTGGACGAGCTGTGCGCGTCGTCGGACGCGTTGGTGCTTGGGCCGGGGCTCGGGCCGGGGGAGTCGATCGAGCGGCTCGTGGCGCGGACGCTGTCGAAGGAGCTGTTCGGATCCGTGCGCGGGTTCGTCGTCGATGCGGACGCGCTCAATGCGCTCGCGCGGCTGTCGGATTTCGCGCGCGAGGTGCGGGTGCCGTGCGTGCTGACGCCGCATCCGGGTGAGGCGAGGCGGCTGCTCGCGGCGCTGTCGATCGGCGAGGACCCCGCGGGGGACGACGGGGCTCGGCGGCGCGCGTGCGCGGCGCTGGCGCGTCGTCTGGGCGCGGTCGTGGTGCTCAAGGGGGCGCGGACGGTGGTGAGCGATTCGGTGCGGACGTGGGTCGATGATTCGGGGGCGCGTCCCGCGCTCGCGACGGGGGGGACGGGGGACGTGCTGTCGGGGGTGATCGGGTCGCTGATCGCGCAGGGCGCGGGGGGCGGCGACCTGATGCTCGGCGCGTGCCTGGGCGTGAAGGTCCACTCGCGCGCGGCGGCGCGGTGGTCGCGCTCGCGCGGCGCGGACTCGGGGCTGCACCCGGTCGAGCTCGCGGACGAGATCCCCCACGTGATGGGCGAACTCCGCTCCTGACCCCCCTTGTTCGGGGATATGTTCCTTTGCGCAAACTTGACGTTCTCGGATCTGTACATTCCGTTCTTAACACTGCTTATTAATAATTGTGCAAGGCGTCGTGAACGCGACGTTTGCGCACCCTGATGCGATCTGACCCTGCGATATCAGTGTGAAGACGCCCTGGCGCTTACACGTTCTTCACGTGCGCACGGGTTGAGATCGGGTGCGCGCTCACTGAACCTTGACATGATCCTCGCGCAGAACTTATCCGGCGCGTGGACGGTCAGGGTTACTCTTCTCTCACACCACCTGCTGCATGGAGCACGGACATGGCCCAAGGACATCGGAACCGGGATCGCGGACACGGGTTCACGCTCATCGAGCTGCTCGTCGTGATCGCGATCATCGCCCTTTTGATCGGGATTCTGCTCCCGTCGCTGTCGTCGGCGCGCAAGAGCGCGTGGGCGGTGATCGCGGGGACGAACGCGCGGAGCGTGGTGCAGGCGGCGACGATCTACCAGGGCGAGAACAAGGACGTCTATCCGCCGTCGTACGTGTATGCCGCGGAGCGTCAGGGGTTCGATTGGCGGATCGAGGACCAGCAGGAGAACCACCCGAACCCGATCAACGGGTACCTGCATTGGTCGTACTTCCTGTTCAACAACGGGGAGTTGCCGCAGGACGCGTTCGAGTCTCCCGCGGTGCTCAACCGGGGCGCGCCCCGCTCGAACCCGGGGCCGGACGAGCTGGACTGGGAGCCCGAGCAGGTCAACGACATGAACCAGCCCGTGGGCGGGGATTTCCCGGAGGATCGTCAGGTCCCGCGTCTGGCGTTCGCGGCGAACGCGGCGATCATGCCCCGCAACAAGTTCAACGACGACAGTCTGGAACGCAAAGCCGTGCTCGTCAAGGGCACGAAGATCTACGCGCCGGGGCGGATGATCATGATGGGCGAGTTCCGCGAGACGTCGAACTGGCAATCCCTCGCGGGTCAGACCGACAGCGCGGAGGGGGCGTACAAGATCAAATCGCACCGCCCGATCACGCCGTTCAAGGGGTTCAGCGCCGGCGCGGACGTGTTCAATGAGCAGGACCGCGGGAACGTGACGAGCTTCGCGTACCCGACGATCGAGGAGCTGACCGAGGAGATCAAGTCGATCAACGACCGGAGCAAGTTCCTGCTTGACGGGCAGGGGGGTACAGGGACCTCGCTGGGCGCGGTCGCGGACCACCACAACGGGAAGTCGAACTTCGCGTTCGTGGACGGGCACGTATCGCTCATGACGGTGATCGAGACGGTCGAGCAGCAGCTCTGGGGTGATCGGTTCTACTCGATGTCGGGCGGCAACAAGGTCGACAAGGACGGCGAGTTCGGGTACCCCTGATCCGATGAATCCACGACGCGCCGGGGGAGACCCCGGCGCGGGCGTTTCACACACCGGCGCGGGCTCGAGGAGATGCCCGCTTCGTTTCGGGACAGGATGTTCATCACGGCTCTGGAGAACTCGGGCGCGCGTGCGTCCGGGTGGTGATATCGGTCCGTACGGATCCAAAGGAGAGATTCTCATGTTGACGAATACACAGAAGCTCGGTCTGCTCGTCGCGGCGTGCGGCGGCGCGGCGTCGATCGCCTCGGCGCAGCCCTTCGGCGTGACCGGTTCGGGCGCGACGCTGCTGCAGGCGCTCTTCAGCGCCCCGGCGAACACGCTCGACTTCATCGACGTGGACGGCGACGGGAACACACCCGAGCAGCTCGCGACGTTCGACGCGACGTTCCCGTTCATCTCGTCGCAGTACCTGCAGTTCAACTACCGCGTCACGGGCTCGGGCAACGGGTTCGCGGAGATGCGCGACTGGGGCACGTTCTTCGCGACCGCCGCGGACAACGATCCGGCGAACCTCACGCTCAACTCGGGCGACGCGGACGCGGCGTACTTCAACACCAACCAGTACATCTCCGCGGCGGTGCTCTCGAGCCCCCCCGGGAACTCGAACAACCCGGGCGGGATCCCCTTCCGCGTGCTCACCGACGGGTCGTACGCGATCACGACGGGCAACGGCGCGGGCACGGGTGTCCAGGTCGACTTCTCGGCGCTCGACGTCCCGGTGTCGTGGTTCGTGATCAACGACGCGGGCAGCCCGATCTACAACCGCGTCCCCGGCGCGCCCGGGTACGGGAACAACCCCCGCACCGCGGTCGATCCCGCGACTGGCGCCCCGATCTCGCAGAACAACAAGCTCAAGACGCTGGTCTCCCCCAACGGTGTGACCCTCAACACGAACACCACCGCGCCCGACGCGAACACGGTCTTCGACACCCCTGTCACCCTGACCCCGGTCGCGGCGGTCGTGAACTACGGCGCGGGGCTCCAGCAGATCGACATGTCCGACCTTCGCCACCTCAACGCGACGGGTCGTCGCGACAACGGCGAGAACCTGATGGTCGTCACGCGCGATTCGGGCTCGGGGACGCGCAACGCGTTCATGAACGGGATCTGCCTCGATCCGTCGTGGGGCGTGGGCGAGAACGTCGGCCCCAAGACCGAGTTGAGCTTCAACGACCGCGCCGGCCCGGGGTTCCAGCCCTCGAACAAGGGCGGTTCGTCGCGCGTGGAGGACACGGTCGTCAACAACCGTCTGGCCGTCGGTCACACCGGGGCCGAGCGCGGGTTCTCGAGCGACTGGCTCGACATCGGCGAGTTCGATCTGCTCGCGGTCCGCGCCGACCTCAAGGGCGGCAACACCTACGCGCGTCCGACGATCGCGAACGTGGTCGACGGGTCCGCGGACGGGTACAACATCGTCGGTCTGGGCGGGATCGCGACGATCGGCGATCCGCGCTCGGCGCCCGCGAGCAAGGGCGGCTGGGGCTGGGATCCCTCGGAGGTCGGCCCGAACCCCAACCCGGTCCAGCCCATGCTCAACGTGCAGGCGGCGGCGTACGTGAACAACATCACGCGCTCCGCGGCGGCCGTCGCGACCCTGCCGAGCGACCCGAACAACGCGTTCTCCCCGGGCGAGTTCCTCGGTGTGCAGTTCGTGCTCCCCGAGACCTCGTTCAACGTCCCGGCGACGAACCCCGCGCCGACCGAGCCGTGCGTCCCGATCATCCCGAACCCGAACCGCAACGACGTGCTGACGCAGTTCGTGCTCAACGATCCGAACAACGTGCTCGCCAACCCCGAGTACGCCGCGTTCAACCAGGACCGTGCGGGCGAGGTCCCCGCCCGCACCACGGGCGTGACCTACTCCGACGGCGTCGTCAACGGCACGTACTACGAGTCGATCGACGGCACCCGCATCGACTACGGCACGTTCATCGGCTCGACCGACGGCGATCCCGAAGCGGAGAACCCCCGCAACAAGATCGCGGGTGACTTCGACGGCGACGGCGCGCGGACCGCCAGCGACGTCTCGGACATGATCGACGCGTACAACTTCCGTCACTCGGGCGGCTCGTGGTCGGGCGGCTCGGTCAACCCCGACGGGCGCGCGTGCCCCGAGCTGCTGGGCGATTTCGATTCGGACGGCAACTTCGACCAGAACGACGTGCGTTACTGGGCGGACGGGCTGCACCTGGTGAACGGGAACCTCGACCGCAAGGCGGGGTTCACGGCCGTCGACGCCGCGGCGGGGTCGAACTTCTTCGGCACCACGCTCGTGACCGGGACGTACGACAACGGCGACTCGCGCGGCGACGTCGCGTCCGCGGCGGTCTTCGCGCGCGGGCCGGTCTCGAACCTCCCGACGCGCGGGTTCCGCCCGAACGGGCACGACGGGATCGTCGACATCAACGACGTTGATTATGTCTGCGCCAACTTCGGCGACTGGTCCGACATCAACGACGCGGTCTTCATGGACCTCTCCGCGGACATGAACGGCGACCTCGTCGTCGACGGCGCGGACGTCGAGGAGATCATCGTCAACATCCTCGACTCGGTCATCGGCGACATCGATCTCGACGGCGACGCGGACGCGGACGACCGCATGATCATCGAGCTCGGCCAGGGCGAGGGCATGCTCTACTCCGAGGGCGACTTCGACTGCGACGGCGACGTCGACGCGGACGACCTCGCGGCGTGGGACGCGGCGACCGGCGGATGCGCGGCGGACCTCAACGGCGACACCGGGTTCGACTTCTTCGACATCTCCTTCCTCCTCCAGAACCAGGTGGACTTCAACGGCGATACCGGGTTCGACTTCTTCGATATCTCCGCGTTCCTCCAGGCGGGCGCCAACTGCCCGTAATGGATCTCGATTTTGATTGGTGAACCCAAATCAACGACACCCGCCCGGGAGACCGGGCGGGTGTTCTTTTCGGGGTCGGAACGGCGATTCCGACGCGGAAACCGGGTCCATCGGGCGGTATCCTCTGTTTCTGAAATAGTGCTTGCACCGTTTCTGAAATAGCGGTAGTCTCAGGTCCATGACCCGAGCGTCGGACGCCAGATCGCCGCAAACGCCTTCCTTTGAGGAAGATACGGTCCGTGTGATCGACGCGGCGCGTGAGGCGTATGCGCGGGTGATCGAGATGAAGTGCCCGGAGTCGCGTGCCGTGACGGCCGTCGCCGAGGCGCTGGGGATCCATCGGAAGCTGGCGTGGCAGCTCATCAAGGTCGCGTATTCGGAGGACCCGTTCGTCGCGGCCAAGCACATGCCTTCGAGCAAGAGTCTCGGGGCGCTCGCGAGGGCGGCGCGGACCCACGGGGTGGACCCGTCGCTGATCGAGACGATCGCCGAGATCGACGCGCGGTTCGGGCGTGTGATGGAGACGCACGCGGCGGACAAGGCGGAGTTCGACATGCTCGTCGAGGCGCACTGCCTGGCGGGGGCGCACCGGGACGACGAGCGCTGGCGACAGCTCGCGTACGAGGGGAACGCGTACACCTGGGGGGCGCACTGCCGGACGCTCCTTGCGATGACGGTCATGACCCCCTCGCGCGATCGGGACCGGTACTTCGACGTCGCGCAGATCAAGGGGCTGATGGGGTTCCGCCAGACGCGCCCGGGGGTGCGCTGGCTCGTGAACCAGTCGGTCGCGGTGGACGACGAGAAGCGACCCGAGTCCGCGATGTGGCGCGAGGCGCTGGATCCGGAGGCGGCGGAGGCGCACAACGGGGTGCCCGTGCTGCCCGAGTACTGCTCGGACCCGGTCCCGGAGCTGGAGCGCGCCGAGACGCACGACGGGATGGTCGAGGACCAGTTCGTGTCCGGGCGCGTCGGGCTCCCGGGGGAGCGGACGCTCGTGACGGGGGAGGTGCTCCGGAACCTGGCGCCCACCCACGCGACCGAGTTCGACAAGACGGCGCACTTCGGGACGGCGGTGCGGACCCCGTCGGAGATGCTCCACGTCGATTTATACGTCCGCGCGGGGCTTTTCGGGGACGTGGAGCGCGAGCTGTGCGTGTTCTCGGATATCTCGTCGTCGATCGCGTTCGGCGCGTCGGACGAGCTGCTCGTCGCGGGTTCGATCGAGGAGTTCGGGACGGGGATCCCGGGCGCGGGGGTGCCCGAGGTGCCCGGGTACCACGATCTGGCGCGGGGGGTGTTCGCGCGCCTGGGGGCCGACCCGGATCAATACGAGTTGTACCGGATCCGCATCGCGTACCCGCCTTTCCCGGCGTCGGTCATGGTGCGGCATCCGCTTTTGCCAATGGAGAACATCCCCGCGCTGGATCGCGTGTGACCCGCGCGGGGTGGTTCGTGTGTGTACCCCTGGAAGGAGAACTGATATGAACACAAGCATGGCAACCATCGCGGCGCTCGCGGGTCTGTCGGCGACGGCGCTGGGCGGCGTGAGCGTGAGCACCTACGATGACCTGGCCGAGGCGTTCTACGGGACCGAGTTCCACTACAACGGCGTGACCTACCGCGACGTGAACAACGTGGACGGCGTCTTCCCCGACGGCGGGACCTTCGACGCGGGCGACGGGATCAACGGGCTCGGGACGACGATCATCGTCGAGAACGCGACCCTGCTCTACAACGACAACCCCGGGTTCGGGAGCCCCAACAACGGGCTGACGTTCGGGACGTCCTACGTCGTCGGCGACAACCTCTCGGTCGGCGCGCTCTCCACGGTGACCATGGACCTGGACGTGCTCGCGGACTCGGCGTCCCTGGAGATCGCCTACTACGAGAACGGCCCGTGGGGCGGGATCGAGTACCACCTCGATGCGATCTCCAACGGCGTCGTCGTCGCGTCGGATTCGTTCTCGATCTCGGACCTGGGCGGTCGCGACAACATCGCGTTCGGCTCGCTGAGCGTGGACGGCGCGGTCTTCGGGTCGCTCCGCCTGTACGCGACGTACAACGGCGAGTACTCCGGGCCCCGCGCGTTGATCGACAACCTGACCATCAGCTCGATCCCCGCGCCGTCGAGCGTGCTCGCGCTGGGCGGGCTCGTCGGGTTCACGGCGCGTCGTCGTCGCTGATCGGATCGGTTCGGATTGATCTTCATGTACGGGCGGCCGCGGTGTGTTCCACGCGGCCGCCCGTTGTTTTGATCGATCCGGATGCTTCGCGTTCGGTCCCCGGTTCATCGAGCTTACGATCCGGCGCGGAAATGCGGGGGTTTCGGGGCAACGCACCCGGATGGTCGAGAGCAATCCCAAAAGCGACAGCACACGCTCGGCTGAGCCGGGCGTGTGCTGCATATGCAAGCGGAGCGAGAGGGATTCGAACCCTCGGTACGGGATTACCCCGTACACCGGATTAGCAATCCGGCCCCATCAGCCTCTCGGGCACCGCTCCGTCGCGGGGACCGCGCCCCCACAGGGGGGGCTCGATCAGGCGGATCACGGTAGGGGCCAAAGGCGCACGCAGCAAGCACGATCGCGGGTGTTCCGCGTCGCGCCGGGCGGGATTCCGGGTTAGTCGGCGCCCTCGTTGTCGTCGCCCTTCTCGAGGAGGTTGCGGAGGTACTTGTTCTCACGCCGGGTCGCCTCCAGGTCGAAGACGAGGTACTTGACGCTCAGGCGGAGGTGGTCGAGCGAGTCCTGGAGTTCGGCGATGGTCTTCTTCATCCGGGTGTGGCGTTGGTGGGTCTCGGCGGCGAGCTTGGCGAGCTTGGGGCGCTCGGACTCGGGGAGGTCCTCGATCTGCTCGAGGAGGGAAGCGAGGCGCGTCTGGAACTCGTTCTCGGTCATGGTCGTTGTCCTTTCTCTCATCTCGATATGACTGGGGCGATGCCCGTCAGACCGAGTTGCACACCCCGTACCGGGCCGTGTGCCAAACGCGTGCGGTGCGCGCACGCCCGAGAAGAACCCGCTCCCTGGGTCCTGGACCGTCCTTGAATCGACTTCCGTGTAGGTCTGTGCCGGGTGCGTCCGTCGCGTCCGGGGTCGGCTTGCGCCGGGTGTTGCGTCGGATCAACGCTTGGGGTTCATCCGACGCAGCGCCTGTTGCCCCTCCGGGGGCGCGTGCTGCGCGATCCGGACGAGCTCCTCGCGCGGGACGTCCCGCGCTTCACCCACCATCTTACGCAGGTGCTGGTCGAGGGCCTTGCGGAAATAGCCGAAGTACTCCTCGAGCTCGTGGCGCGAGAAGCGCGAGAGGGGGTCGGAGAGCCCGGACTGCATCACGCCCCAGTCGATGAGGGACGCGCCCGTGTTCGTGTACCGATAACTCTTGAGGGTGGCTTCGAGGCGCTGGGCCGGGGTCGCGAAGGGGTCCTGCGCGGGGTCGGGGATCCGGGTCATGTGCGCCTGGAGCTTGCGGGGGTCGTCGGAGAGCGCGATGTTCTCGGGAGGGGGGGCGGTGAGGGGCCCGGACTTCTCGGGGACGCTCTGGACCTGGTTGGTCGCGGCGCGGATGTCGGCGTGGGCTGTGGAGAGGGTTTTGAGCCCGGCGTTGTCGAACCGGATGACCAGGCGCTGACAGGGGATCCCGTCGTGCTCGGTCATGGAGGACGTGGAGACGACCCCCACCCCCCATTCGGGTCGGGCGGCGTGGACGACCTTGTCGCCCATGTGGAAACGGGTCGGGTTGGCGCTCGTGGAACTCATTCGGTCTTCGGTCGGTCTGGAACCGGTTGCTGTGTCAGGGGATCCGCTCGATTCGTTCGTGATCGAGGTCTATGATCCATGCCCGATCCGGTGGACGCACGAGCGTCCGAGGGCATCGGGACCAGCGATCCGTCGGGGAAGCCAATCGGTGTGCACGCGCATCCGAGCGCCGCACAAGCCCGGGCGAGCAGGTCCTCCGGGCAGGACACGAGGCCTTCGGGCATGACAGAGGATAGCAGATGATCGAGGCATTGAAAAGCGACGAGATCGTCGAGAAGGTCGGGGGCAAGTTCAAGCTCTGCACCCTGATCCAGCGCCGTCTCCAGCAGCTCCTCGACGGCGCCAGGCCGCTCGTGGACCGGAACGGTCGCACCGATCTCGAGCTCGTGGTCGAAGAGATCCTCCAGGACAAGATCACGCTCGAATACGTCGAGGACGACGACGCGCCCGCGCCGAAGGCCCGCGCCGAAGCGCTGCTCTAACGAGATGTCCCCCACTGCTCCCAGGAACACGGACCCGGACGAGACCGATTGGCTCGACCCGGGTGTCCTGCGCCCCGTCTTCGACGGGAAACGGATCCTCGTCGGGATCTCGGGGGGGATCGCGGTGTACAAGGTCTGCACGCTCGTGTCGCGCCTCGCGCAGAGCGGCGCGGATGTGACGGTCGTCATGACCGAGAGCGCGACGCACTTCGTGACCCCGCTGACCTTCCAGGCGCTGTCGGGGAACCACGTCTACACGAGCGCGTGGGAGCACGTGGAGTCCCAGGACCCGCAGCACATCTCCCTCGCGGACCGCGCGGACGTCGCGATCGTCGCGCCGTGCACGATGAACACGCTCAGCGACCTCGTCCACGGGAAGACCGATTCGATCGTCACGCTGATCCTCAGCGCCGTCGATCGCGCGAAGACACCCGTGCTGCTCGCGCCGGCGATGAACGACACGATGTGGGCGCAGCCCAGCAATCTGCGCAACGTCGGGCTCGCGGAGAAGGACGGGTTCACGCTCGTGGGCCCGGGGGTGGGGTGGCAGGCATGCCGCCACTCGGGGACGGGGCGGATGAGCGAGCCGGCGGACCTGGCGCGGGCGCTGGCGCACGCGGTCAGGTCGTAAACCCTGCAAATCGAGCAAAAGAAAGAGAGGCCGCGATCGCCGCGCGTGTGATCGGGCGCGTTATCCGCCGCTGCTAGCGCGTCCCGCGTCCATCAGGAACGACGCGAGGTTCTCGCTCGTCACGACCACGGGGGGGTACTCGACGCGCCGGTTCAGGGGGAGGGCGTAGTCGGCGCCGCGGATCGCTTCGGCGAGGATCCGGATGCTCTCGTACCCGTAGCTGAACTGGTCCTGCGCGATGACGCCGTGGACCGAGCCGCGCTCCATCGCTTCGAGGGTCTCGGGGACGGCGTCGAACCCGATGACGCGGATCGAGGCGTCCGCGTCCAGTCGCCCGAGCGCTTCGACGATCGCCGGCGCGTGGTACCCGTAGAGCCCGACGATCGCGTCGGGCATGTCGTCCGTGTTCTTGAGATACTCGACGAGCTGCTGGGTCGCGGCGTCGGGATCGATGTCGTCGAGGAGGGTCGGGCCGACGACGATGGACCCGGATTCGAGGACGGACTCGGGGGGAGTGGTCTCCGCGCCCGCGCCGTTCGTGCGGTCGAGGAGCTCGTCGAGGAGCCCCTCGCGTCGGGCGCGCCCGTTGGCTTTGTCGAGGGGGCCCGAGAGGATCAGGACGCGCCCCCCGGCGTCGCCGAGCATGTCCTTGATCAAGCGACCGGCCTGGTGCCCCGCGTCGAGGTTGTTCATCCCGACGAAGCAGATCCGGTTCGAGAGTTCCGAGTCCGAGTCGACGGTCACGAGGGACATGTTCTGCGCGACCTGGCGAAGGCGCGTGGTCTGGCGGACCGCGTCGACGGGGCTGATCGCGATGCCGTCGATGAGGGCGGCGTCGAGGCGCGAGAGCGCTTGTTCCTGGGAGGCGCGGTCGCCCTCGGGGGTGATGATCTCGAGGGAGACCCCGTACTGGTCCGCGGCGGCGCGGGCGCCGTCGAGGACGCCGTCCCAGTAGGGGGTGGAATCGGCCGTGATGAACGCGACGCGCGGGGTGATGACGGGGGCGGAGCTCTGGAAGACGCGCCACGCGACGACAAGGAGGAGGGTGAGCAGGACGGGCCAGACGATGGCGCGGATGATGTTCTTGCGGCTGGTCTGGGCGGATCGGGTGGTGGCGGCGGCGTCGGTCATGGGTTCCCCTCGGGTCGAGCGTGCGATGGGGCATTGTACTTGATTCCGGGGTGGATCGGAAGCGCTGACAGGGGGCGAGATCGGGACTACACTTGCGGCCCGTCGGTGCCGATTTGCTCAGCGGCCGGCGGGTATGGTTTGAGACCTCACGGAGAGGTGGCTGAGCGGTTTAAGGCGCACGATTGGAATTCGTGTGGGGGAGCAATCCCCTCGGGGGTTCGAATCCCCCCCTCTCCGCTTCGATAAGACCCTGCATTTGCAGGGTCTTGTTTTTTAGGGGTTTACGACGGAGCACTCCGAGACGTTTGACCCTGTTGGCCTTGAACTGGCCTAGATCAGCGACGCGACGATGCCGCGAGCTCGGCGGATACGTGCCTGAGCGTTTGTCGGCGAGCGTTAGCTTTCAGCTTCGAGCCGCTTCCATGCCTTAGTGGCTTGCGACTTCAGCGAGCCGGCCTTGGCTGGGCTGAACATCGCCCGCTCATGGCGTATGAGCTGCTCGTGCTTCATCCACCTCAGGGCGGTCCGGATGTGGTAGTCGGGCACCCGCTCGCCGAGTGCTTTCTGCACGGCCTCGTGCAGGTCGACGAACTTGCACTGCTCGAGGTCGCGCACCGCGTCGGCGGTTGCGAGCACAATGTCCTTTGGACAGCGGAACGGCTCCGCGTCGGTGCTCCGGTACTCGGCCAAGACTGCCGGCCGCGATGGGAACTTCTCGACCTTGTAGTCCTCGACCGTCTTGGCGGCCTTCGGACCGCGGCGGCGTGCCGTCGGCCTTTCGCCGGCGTCCGCGATGAGCTCGCGTTCAAGTGACTGCAATGCGGCCAGTGCCTTCGCGATCCGGGCACCCGACGACGGGCACTCGCCCAGCACTCCGGTGAGCTCCTCTCGGGCGATGTCGATCTGTCGAAGGGCGTAGGCGGCGTCAGGCATTGAACCAACTGTACCACAACCTCACGGTTTTTTCTAGGTGGGCGTTGACGGATCATCCAAGGCGAGCTACTCTCGGTGGATTTCTGTAGAGGTCTGCCATATGAAAGAGACGCAAAGCCTAGCCGCACTGCTCACCTCGGTCACCCGGGGGCACCTCATCATCGCGCTGGAGTACCTCGCCGAGCTCTCCGCAAATGGGATGGTCACATCCGAGGTGGTCGACGCGATCGACGAGGAGCTGCCCGCACACGGAGGTGTCGCGACTTCCGCCGTGGTCGAGCACGCCCGGGCACTCGGGCTGATTTCAGCCACGATCGACAGCGACGGTTTCGCGAAGTTCTTCATCCATGCTGCCGCCCTGGACCTGCTTGGCGTCGACATCGGGGCCGTGCACGGCGATGACGAGGCAGAGCTGCATGTGCTGGCGGGCGTCTTCGCCAGCTACCAGCGTGAAGCCGATGGCAACAACGGCCGCGTCTGGCGCGCCGCGGCTTCCCTCATGCTGCTCTTGGACGCCGAGGTCGGACCTGAACAGATCGCCCGGCTCAGCGAGCGGGCGGTGGGCAACCAACAGGGGCCGAGCACCGCGAAGGCGTTCTGGCTCGCCGAGTCGCAGCTCGGTCTTCAAGTTGCCAAAGCCGAGGGCTTCATCGATGAGCCCACCGACGGATCCCTTCGGATCACTGATTACACGCTAACCGACCTCGGCAGAGCATGGCTGACCGGGGAGGGCTCACCGATCGCGGCGAGCGTCCGCAACATCGAGCTGAGGGGGGTGCTGTGATGCCCGCGATGAGGTCTCTCATCCTCCGATCCGCCCGAGCGTCCTGGCTTTTTGCCCGCCGCGCGGGCTTCGTCCGCGGGCGCACCGTCCGCATCCCCCGCATCGGGCCCACTTTCCCAAGCTCGCGTCGTCTCATCGGCCTCAACATTCCGCTGCACGAAGCTCGGGCGTTGGCTGAGGAGTATGAGCTGCCGCCCATCATCACGCTTGACGAGGCCGCCAAGGTCGCCCGGCGGTCACCGTTCACCGTCAAGAGGCTTGTGTCGGAGGGGCGGTTCCCGAAGTCGGCCAAGCCTGGTAAGCCCCTGCTGTTCCTCCGCGATCGGTTCATCCAGGAGCTCATGAAGGAGCACGGGTGATGCTGGCCAACCGGTTCGAGGTCGAGGGCACGAGCAACCCCATCATCCACGTGGGGCACAAGTCGTACCGAAAGAAGGACGGCACGTCGGCACGCACCAAGACCTACTACGCGGAGTGGAGCCTCGGCAATAAGCAGCAACGCCGGAGCCTGAAGACCAAGAACAAAACGGCCGCGATCAACGCGGCCCATGCCTTGCACGACAAGATCTGCAACGGCGAACGCCTCGAAGCCCCCAAGGAATACACCGTCGACGAGGCGGTGAAGCTGTACCTCGACACCTGCCGGGCCCGGCGGCTCAAGCCGAGGACCATGGCGGCGTACGAGCACACGCTCGGCAAGCTCAAGGACTTCTGCAAAGACCGGTCCATCGTCTACCTCGGTCGGTTCGGACAGGTCGAGTTCTGGGCGTTTGTGAACACGATGAATCACTTGTCGAAGAAGACGGTCTACGACCGCATGGTGATCGTTCAGCAGCTCTTCAAGTGGTGCTGCGAGGTTGCTGAGATCCTCGCGAAGAACCCGATCCGCAAGCTCAAGCTGAAGAAGCCGGCGTCGAAGAAACAGCCGTGCTTCACCCCTGAGCAGATCCGCACAATGATCGACACCGCGGACGACAATCTCCGGCCCATCATTGTGTTCCTCGCCTACACCGGGTGCCGCGTCGGTGAGATGCGGGACCTGCTGTGGGAGGATGTCCACCTCGACGCCAACGGCAACGGCGTGCTCGACATCCGGCACGGGGGCTCCGACGACGAGACAAAGGGGAAGGAGTCGCGTCGGATCCCGATTCACTCCGAGCTGCGGCCGTACTTGGAGTCGATGCCGCGGATCGACGAGCGGGTTTTCCATTCTCATCCGTCAAAGCGGTATCCCCGCGGAAACGGAAAGCTCGTTGATACGCGGCTGCTGGATCAGGTGAAGGCGTTGTGTAAAAAGTGCGGCTTCGAGAATCCACGCAATACAAAGTGCACACGTTTCGACACGCGTTCGTCTCGATGCTGGCCCGGCAAAATGTGTCGTATCGATACGCGTTGCAGCTCGTCGGGCACTCGTCGAGCAAGATCCTTGATCTGTACTTCTCCGTCTATGACGAAGACGCGGCGAGAGCGATCGAGTCGATCGAGCTCCCGCCCGGTCAACCTTCCGACGATTGATCAGGACCGACTTCGAAGGGCTCACGCTGCAAGCTCGTCCAGGCTTCCCGGGTTGCTCGTGTAAACCCGGCCTTAGTGCCGACGCGGGTGAACCGTGCACCTTCATGATGGACGAGACCTGAGGCGGACCAGAATCGCAGCGAGACGCGGGCGGCGTAGTCGGGCAGCTCCTCTCCAAGCCGGCGGCTCGCGGCGGCCTTGATGGTGGCGAAGAGTTGTGGCTCCGCGGTGGACGCGACCTCGGTGGCAACCGCCCTGTAGTACGGCAGCGGCACCTTGTACGGTTTCGCCGCTGCGCCTGGGCGGATCTCAATGAGGGCGGGGCCGCGGCGTGACTCTTCGACGGTGTAGGTGGCGGCCCGCACACGGGCACGGGGGCCGATGATCCGCCGACGACGGGCGTCGTTCAGGTTGTTAATCTCACCGGTGACCGCGGAGTCAAGTTCGTTGAGCTTGCGGAGTAGTTTCGAGCGGCCTGTACCCGTGCGCGACGCGAGCTCGCGTACCTCATCAAGCACATCTCGCCATGACTGACTTGGTGTACCTGCTCGCGGCATGAGCATGATGGTACGCCGGATCTGCGAGTTGGCGTCTATACCCGCGTACCCGAGATACCGCGATTCCCGTCAGGATCCATACCGGTTTGGGCTGGATCCTGATGCGCCTCCGATTCCGTGTTGAAATTGTCGAGTTCACCGCGGACGGATCCTTGCCTTCCGTCCAAGTCACCGCTATGTACGCCGTATTGACCCAACGGCGTACTGACGGAGCATCGGATGACGAACGACAACACACACACGACGGACGAGATCAAAGCGGCAGCGGACGGTCTGCTCACATGGGCAAAGGAGCACGGCGGCGTGCTCGCGGTGGCGGCCACGCTTGGGGAGGACCGCGACGGACCGGTTCCCGCGGCGCGGCCGGAGGCGTTGGTGGCGGGCGCGGTCGGGACGCTCAACGAGGCGGAGATCGCGGTGCTGCTCGCGCAGCTCGATGTCGCGGTGCTGATGGTCTTGTCGCAGATGGCGGCGGGTGCGGAGATGGGTGAGGAGGCCTTCCGCGAGCTCGTAAACACCGCACGGCGGGAGATGCTCGACGCGGCGGGTCTCGACCTGTGTGATGACTGCGGCGGATGACGGAGAAGGGGAGAGAGGCTCGTCGCGGGGCCAACGCCTCGCGGAGGGTTTGATGGTTCAGTCCTTATAGAAGAGAGGTACGGCGATGACGACGGCGCACACATTCAACGGCCCGGATGGGATGGCGAGGAAGATCAGGCTGCTCGCGAGCAACTGCGAGGCGGCGACGGCGGGGTTGTCTCGCACCCTGCTCATCGCGGTGAGCGCGCCGGATCCGGTGGGCACCCCGGACTGTGAACACGCGGACCTGCGTGGGATCCGGATCCAGACGCTGGATGTGGGCATGACGAGCACCGACATCGCGGAGCTCATGGGCACCCTCTACGGCATGCTCGATGTGATCGAGGACGGGTACACGCGAGAGTTCGGAGACGGCTTCCGCGAAGCGGTGGATGAAGCGCGCGGCACACACGGCCACGGGCAGCGGATGGCCGTGGTGCCGGTGATTCCCATGGACACCAAGCCTTGGCAGGCACGCGTGAGTGAGCGCGGAAGCTGAGAAACCTGCAAATCCAAAGGGTCGCGCCCGTCACCACCAAGAAATCTGGCGCGCGAGGGAGGAGTCAACGCATGACTCGTGGAATGGGGAAGGGCGAACCACACCTGCCGCAATCGGGCGGCGACCAAAGCGGCGAGATCGTTTCTCATCGTCGAGGCCGTCCGCCGCGGCAGGTCCGGGTCGCGGTCGCGTATCGGCCGCAGGATCCGGAGGAGGAACTTGATTGCAATGACGCCCTTCGACTTCTACTCGCCTCCATGGTCCGCAGTCGCTTGGGCGGACAAGAGGAGGAAGAGACATGAAACGGAAGTCTCGACTCAACGGAAAACGAGCGGTCCCCATGCCGCGATGCAGTACGATGGAGCAGGCCGATACCTCCATCGACGATCAGATGAACTCCATGGAGTACTTCGCGGAGGAGTACGACATGGAGCTCGCCGACGCCTTGCAACTTGTCGGCAAGTCCGGCAGCATCAAGGCCAATCTTGAAGCGGCGATGGACGAGATCATCGCGCGCAAGCGGTCGGGCGAGCGGATCGATGTCGTCCTGTTCTATGACCAAAGCCGGTTCGGGCGTTCGGGGCCGCTCCATTTTGGGGCTCTGGCCGATCGCCTCTTGGACGAGGGCATCGAGATCGCCGAGACTGACGCGTTCATGGAGGATGCCAACAACGCCACCATGGTCCGCATGATGAAAGCGATGATCGCTCAGCAGACCGCCCGCGGCATCGCAGACAACTCGGCCAGGGGGTCGCAACAGGCGCTCCGCGAGGGGCGTCGCAGTCATGCGAGCAAGGGGGCGTACGGCATCGACCGTCTCTATATGACCGAAGACGACGAGCCGATCTGTATCATCCGCTTGCTCCCGGATGGAACGCGGCTCAACCTGGATCCCAAGACCAAGGAGGTCCGCCTCCGGTACGAGCCGGGCAAGTTGGGGTTCAAGAAGGAGAAGAAGGACAAAGTCACGCTGATCCCGGGCGACCCGGAGCATCAGGCGGTCGTCATCCGAATCTTTGCGATGCGGCACGAGCGGGGCTTCGCGGGTACACGTATTGCGCGCGTCCTCAATGATGAAGAGATCCCGTCGCCCAACGGCAAAAGATGGACCAAGACCGTCATCGACGCGATGCTGCGCAACGAGACCTACTGCGGCGTTGGCTATGCCAACCGGCATTCCTCTGCTCTCTATTTCAACCAAGCAGAAGGACGCCCGGAGCCGCTGCCCCGCGAGCAAGGTCGTCGCATCCGCGGCATCCGGCCCGAGAGTTCATGGTACTTGATCGCATACCCGAAACTCCGCGACTATCTGCCCGAACATCTGCGGCCCGCGGCGATGGCCGAGCAGGCCGAGCATCGCGCCAAGATCAAGTCGGGCTGGATCAAGGATCCGGCCCGCCGCAACGGCCGGACGACCCATCTCCTATCTGACATCCTCGTCGAGCCGACAACCGGCAAGCGGCTCATCGCAAAGCGAAGCCGCGGGCGGATTTACTACGGGCTCAACAAAAGCGTCGATATGCCTGCGAAGGGATCGCAGCGTCGGAGATGGCTGGCGTCGGGGCCGCTGCATCGCGCGGTCTTGGAAGAAATCGAGGCGTTGATCTGCTCGCTCCCTGATCTCCGCGAACGGATCATCAAAGAGATCAGCGAGCAAGACAAGCAGCGTCGGGGCGAATCGGGCGAGGCCGAGCAACTCTTGGCCAACCTCGACAAGCTGAAGGCGCGCCTGAGATCGCAGGTCCGTCGTCTTGGCGGCGACGACGATGACATCGTCAACGATGCGATCGACGAGACGACCAGGCAGATCCGCGTTATCGAGGACAAGCTCGCTGGCATGAACGGGGGTCCCGCGTTGACCGAGAAGGAGATCGCCTCGATCACCGATGGAGTCATCAAGGACCTTGCCGCCATGCTCCAGGCGTTCGCGGACGAGGGCGAGACCTCGCTCCGCAAGCTCGCGGAGACCCTGATCAGTTCCGCAGTCGCGAGGCTCGATGCAAACGAGGTCGACTTCGAGTTCGCGATCCCGGCAGAGTTGATCGAGCAGCGGAATGTACGCCTAGCGGCTCGTAACGGACCCGCTCCATGCCGCCAGGCGTACAAATGGCGGCCCATCCCCCTCGATGCCGTAACTGTTGATATTCCAAAGCGTTGCAGCGGCGACTATTGGGAGCCGTTCCAACCCAAGGGCTGCGATGACTGCCGCCGCCAACGCAACGCAGCATGAGGATCCCGGCCAGAGCGGCCGGATCCTGCGATGAACTTGCCACCCTCGGCTCGACAGCCGGGGGTGGCCTTCAGAAAAAAATTTCGTCGACGGCGGAGCCGTCGAGCACACGGAGGCACCCATGGACGAGAAACTCACCGACATCGAGAGAGCATGGCTGGTGTCGCTCGATGCCCTGCTCGTGCAGACCACAGTGGACGCACACGGGGCGGTCGCCGGTCGGTTCATCGATCTTTGGGACAGCGGCGGCCCAACCTTCCGGGCCGAGCTTGCCAAGAGAGCATCGGTCTGGCGGCAGCGGCATGTCAAGGTGCAGCAACTCATCCTAAACAGCCACGGTGCGTGCGAGCGACTCGTCCGGCTCATGGGTGATCCCGAGCCTCCGCAACGGAAGCCGGTGAAGACCAAGCCGAGGCCCCGGCGTGATCGGGTGGTGCCGAGCCGTCGGAAGCACACGCCGGTCCAGGGGATCACAGAGGACGAGGCCACCAAGTTCATGGCGATGCTCGATGCGATGGGCATCGCCGAGGTGTTCGACCCCGGCGTCAGCATTCTTGATGACAAGCTGTTCCGGCCGCCGTTGATCATGCTGAACAAAGTGAGCGTGTTCCACGAGAACATCGCTCCGGTGTATGAGCGTGGTGCGATCGATCGGCGATGGGATCCCGCTGAGCGTGAACCGGCGATCGCTTCGGCGTTCGACCTCGCCCTGCTCGTCACGCTTCGGGAGAGTCGGTGGACCTGGGTGATCTCCGATCGGCACTTTGGCCGGCTCCCGTGGGGTCACCCATGTAAGGTCACGCCTGAGGGTCGGCCGGGCTGGAAGCTGATCACCGGGCTGCTCGATCGTGCCGGGCTCATCGAACGGCGGACCGGGCAGACTTGGAGTCTCACTCGCGAGGCACGCCCTGTCATCGCCAACCATCTAATGCCGGCCTGGGTTGCTGTCGCAGCATCTGGTCGAGACTGACGTAGCATTAAGCATCGATGGCGTCGTGAACCGTCACGACGCACAACACTATCTTACATCATTGCACTCATTTCGCCGAGTGCACGGATTTGAAGTGCGGCTGTCGAGTGTCAGCTTGAAGCAGTTATCGACAGCGTCAATGTCGGCCGCGAATTCGGACAGGGCTGACCTGCTGGGGCAACAGCCTCACTTCAGCCCTAGCTTCCGCTACCCGCCGGCTTGTTAGGTGAGTGATCAGTCACTAATCCAGAACTGAACATAGATACGGGAATGGGCTCGATCGTCACATGCTTGATGCCGTGGTCGCTCCCGAGCGATCGACGAACACGCTCGATGATATCGGAAGTCGCGGTGAGAGGGGACTCGTCGCGGATCGCGATCTGAGCTTCAAGGGAGACGGCATGTTCGTCAATTGGCCAGACATGGAGATGGCCGACGTCCTGGACACCCTCAACCTCGCGGATGGTCGATGCGATTGCGTCGAGTGCGAGTTCGTCCGGGGTGCTCTGCATCAGAATCCGGATACACCGCTTCATAGGCGACCACGAGATCCACACGATGTAGACCGAGATTCCGATGGTCGCAACGATGTCGGTCCAGTACCAGTCGAACAGGATGATCAGGGTGCCGGTGATAATGACCGCCACCGAGGCGAGAGCGTCCGCGACGTTGTGAAGGAACGCCGCCTTGATGTTCACGCTCTCCTTCGACATCGTGTAGGTCAGAACGGCCGTCGCGGCATCGACAACCAGTGCAATGCAGGCGATGATGACGACCATCCAGCCGTCGATCTCGGGACGGTCGAAGGTGCGGTTGATGGCCTCAATGAGCAGATAGCCCGCGATGACCATGATGGAGGTGAGGTTAATCAGGCCGCCGACCACCTCGGCTCGCCCGTAGCCGAAGGTGCGTTGCTCATCCGCGGGACGCCTGGAAATACGCCGAGCAATCAGGGCAAGGAGCAGTCCGGCTGCATCGCTGAAGTTATGCAGCGCGTCCGCGATCAGCGAAAGGCTCCCGGAGAGCACGCCCCCGATGACCTGGGCCGCAGTGAGCAGCAGATTAATGGCGACGGCGATACCCAGCCGTTTCGATCCAATATCAGCACCGTGATTGTGGTGGTTCGTCTGTGTCATCGGCGCTCACCGCGGGCGATGCTTCCCTCCAGTCGCCCAGCGAAGTACTCGAGCTCGACGAGCGTGTGGCGGTAGGCGGCCGACCTGAATCGGAGTAGTGTGCCGATGACGCGTTCGATCACCCAGCCGACAATGCCTTTCGGAAACTCGCCCCATACGCGATGGACGAGCCGTACACCGTCGCCCTCGGGCTCGATCCGAAAGTCGCCGCCTTCCTTGACCCTGACACACATTCCAAACGGCTTGTAGATAGCCTCGCCGGTCCAAGAGAACGCACGTTCCGGTCGCGTGTCGTGCACGGTCGCGGTGAGTTCGCCGGTCAAGGGACCGACACCTTCGCGTTGCCACCAGCGCAGGCCATCACGGAGGGGCTGTTTGGGCTCGGTCAGTACCTCGGTGCCCTTGTGCTCGGGGTTCGATGGCTCCCATTCGCCCTCGAAGTCCGAGATCAGTTCCCATGCTTCAGTTGCGGTTGCTTCGGCATGGACGTTTGCGGTCACATCGATCATGGCTTATCCCTCAAGAGGCATCGAGCCGACAGTGCGATTTCCGTTGACGGACTCGATCTCGATCCAGAGACTCGCACCGTCCATCGTCGAGGGCGATTCGGTCTGGCCGTGGAAATGGTCGTCGTGGGCGTCCGCCTTCGATTTCAGCGCGCCCGTCCCGGCCTCATCGCCGATCCAGAAACGCACGGTGGCGGGGATCGGCCCGGATTCGACTTCGAGATCGAGGTGCACCTCCGATGATGGTCGGATGTCGCTGGACACTGAGACCGCCAGCTTCGTTCCGGCGATCGTCACGCTACCGAGAGACCGCATCTCACCGTGGTCATGATCGTCGTGTTCACCCTCGGCGTGGTCGTGCCCCTCATGGTCGTCGCCGTCACCAGCGTGATCATGACCGTCGTCCGCGGTGTGTGTCTCGGCGGACTTTGATTCTGAGGACTCCCCGCAGCCGGGTAACGAGATCGAAAGCGCGACGGTCGTGCTGGCGGCGGCGAGAATCTTGAAAAGGTCGTTCATGATCAGGACTCCTTCGAGGTGATGGTCTTGGGTCGGCGGAATATGCCCACGAGACGCGTGAGCACAGATGGGTGATCAGCGGGACGACGCTCAGGCTTGTGCCCAAAAACGAGCGAGTACCCCGCCGGAACAACGATCAGGTTCAGGAATGTGGAGGTCAACAGACCCCCGAGGGTGACGATGGCGAGGGGCGCGAGCAGTTCGCTGCCCGGTTCTCCCGCGGCGAGCGCCAGAGGGACAAGCCCGAGCGCCGCTGAGATCGCGGTCATCAGGATCGGCACAAGCCGTTCCATCGACCCCTGAACAATGGCTTCTCCGAGCGGCACACCTTCGTGCTGCATCAGATGGTTGTAGTGGTTGATGAGCAGGATGCCATTACGGACCGCGATGCCGAAGAGGGTTATGAAACCAACAAGGCTGGCGATGGAGATCACCGGCGGGATATACGGGCCCCCGATGCCGACGAGGGCGAGCGTGTTTGCGATCGGGCCGCCCCCCTCGCTGATGTAGATCGCGGCGATGCCGCCGATCAACGCGAGGGGCATGTTGAGCATGACGAGCACCGCCGCCCGCATCGACCCAGTGGAGATCTGGAGCAGCATGAGCATGATGAGTGCGACGGCAATGCCCGCGACGAGGATCGTCCGTGACGCGGACTGCTGCGCTTCAAACTGACCTCCGTAGGACACGGTCATGCCAGCCCGCTGGACAATGGGATCGACACGCTCCTGCACCTGGGCGACAAGGTCGCCCAGATTGGACCCCTCGGCCACATTGAGCGACACCACGGCTTTCCGTTGAGCGTTCTCGCGAGTGATCAGATTGCTTGATCGTTCCGGACCGATATCAGCGACATCGCTCAAACGAACGGTGGCCCCTCCCCGGCCACGGAGAAGCAGGTCTCGGACCTGCCGGAACGACTCACGTTCCTCAGGTGCGAGCCGAACGACGAGATCATACTGCCGAACACCTTGGTTGACGGTGTCCACAACCTCGCCATAGAGGGCTTCGCGGACTTGCTCCGCGGCGTCGGCGGGGCTGAGACCGACCGCCGCGAGTTCCGCATGGCGGTAGCGGATTGGCAAAGAAGTGATCAATACCTCTCGGTTGGCGTTGACATCACGAGCGCCCGGCAGGCCTTGGAGTTCGGCCTCAATCGCCTTGGCGACATCACGAAGCTCGGTCAGATTTTCACCGAAGACATTGATGGCGATCGCCGCGGGCGTGCCCGACAGCACATGGCTGAGCCGGTGCTCGATGGGCTGGCCAACCATCGTGGTGATCCCCGGTACGGCCCCGAGGATGCGGTCGATCTGTTCTCGCACCTCGAACCGGTCGCTCCCCGCATCAACGGTGACCTCGATCTCGGAGTTGCTGACCGGCTCGGCATGCTCGTCACGTTCGGCCCGGCCGGTACGCCGGGAGACGGAACGGACCCCGTCGATCTGGACGAGTTGCTTCTCGACCTCCGTCGCGAGCCGATCGCTCTCGACGATCGAAGTGCCGGGAGGAGCGAGCAGAAAGACCGTGAAGGTGCCCTCATTGAACGACGGAAGGAACGAGCTGCCGAACGTGCTCGCGAGCAGGAGTGCGCCGGCGGTCACGGCACCGGCGGTGCCGAGCACCCACGCCCGGTACCGAATGGCCGCTCGGAGTGAAGGCTCGTACGCCCTTTTCAGAAGGCGGACCAGGAATCCGTCTCGGTCCTCGTGCTTGCCTCCGAGTTTGCCCTTGAGAAGGAACCGGCACATCGCGGGCACGACCGTCAGGGCCACGACCAGCGACGCAAGGATCGAGATCATGTAAGTAAGTGCCAAGGGCTGGAAAAACCGGCCTTCGAGCCCCTGCAGGAAGAGAAGCGGCACGAACACCATGACGATGATGACCGTCGCGAAGACCATCGCCGGTCGGATTTCGTTGCTGGCGTCGAAGATGACCTCAGTAAACGGACGCCGATCCGCCTCGGGGAAGGCCCGGTTCTGCTTCAAGCGGCGGAAAACATTCTCAACATCGATGATTGCGTCGTCGACGAGCACGCCGATCGCCACAGTGAGCCCTCCGAGAGTCATGACATTCAGCCCGAGATTCAACGCATCCATCATCAAGAGGCCAACGGCCATTGAGATCGGGATCGCGGTGAGTGTGATGAGCGTTGTCCGCAGATTCATCAGAAACAGAACGAGCACGACGAGCACGATGATGACCGCCTCGCCGAGCACCTTGGTCACATTGTGGACCGCCCGGTCGATGAAGTGCGACTGTCGGACGACATCGCGGTTGAGCACGACGCCCTCGGGCAGTGTCGGCTCGATCTGATCAAAGAGCGCATCAAGACTGTCGGTCAGGGCGAGCGTGTTCGTGCCCGGTGACTTCTGAATAGACAGCACTACAGCGGGTTCGCCCCCCTCAGAAGCGGTGCCCCGCTTGATCGCCGGCCCGAGGATAACCTCGGAGACCTGACCGATCGTAACGGGCACGCCCTCGTGATACTTGATGATCGTGTTGGCGATGTCCTCAGGGCGCGTCACCCGGCTCTGCTGACGGATCGGGATCTCGAAGTTGTCCACATTCACCAAGTAGCCGCCGCTCGCGGTGCTATGTGCTCCGCCCGCGGCCTCGACCACATCCGTGATGGTCAGGTCGTAGAGCCTCAGCCGTTCCTGATCGACATTGACCTGATACTCTGGTAGCTCGCCGCCGATCGCGACGACTTGGGCGACACCGGGCACCGCGAGGATTTTGTTACGCAGCTCGAACTCGCCGTAGGAGCGGAGTTGCATGGGGTTGGCCGAGCCGTCGGGCGACGACAGGGAGATCAGCATGATCTCGCCCGCGATAGACGTAATCGGCGTGATGAATGGCTCGACCTCATCGGGAAGGTTTTCGCGAGCGGTGACGAGCCGCTCAGAGACGAGTTGACGGGCATCGTAGAGGTCAGTACCCCATTCGAGGTCCACCCAGACGATACCGAGTCCGATCGCACTCGCGCTTCGGACACGGCGGACACCCGTCATACCGTTGACGGCAGTCTCAATAGGGAAAGTGACATACTGCTCGACCTCGTCGGCGGCGAGCCCTCCGGACTCGGCCATGATCGTGACGGTCGGCGCGTTGAGTTCGGGGAACACATCAACGCTCATCCTCGGCAAGCGATAGCCGGCGTAGCCGACGATCATGATCGCCGCGATGAGCACGAGCGTTGAATAACGGAGTGAGAAACGAATGACGGCTTTCAACATGGCTCAATCCTCCCCTTCGTGGAATGTGCCATCGGAGTGGAAGTGGCCACCCTTCTGGATCGAACCGCTAGTGGCGAGCATGAGCTGAAAAGCACCGTCGAGGACGACCTCGTCGCCGTCACGAAGACCGCTGAGCAGGGCGACCCAACGCCCATCGTCGAGACCGAGGTCGGCCTCCATGCGGATCGCCTCGTTCGGGTTGCTCGGGTTGCGACGGAAGATGACGGGTGAGAGCCCATCACGCTGCACGGCGGCGAGCGGAATGGCGAGTTCGGGCGAAGCCGTCGAGTCGGTCACGATCTCGAGTTGAGCCGAGACGCCCGGTCGGGCCCATGGCTTGAGTTCATCGGGTACGACGAACAGTTCGAGTGTGCGGTCATTTGGGTCGCCTGCCAGCCCGAGCGAGATGGTGCCGTCCATAGTCTCGGTCAGAGGCACGGCGCGTCCCGCGGCAGTCGGCGTCGGCGGGACGATCCGAGCCGAGAGCCCGTCCCGCAGCACACCCAGGTCGCTTTGGAGCCCGGACGCACGGAAACGGAGCCGATCGGGCTGCACGACGGTGACGACGGGTGTCTTCTCGTCCGCCCACGAGCCGTTGGTCAGGCCCAGCATCTCCACGACGCCGGCTTCAGACGCAGTGACCTCGATTGCGGCGATCGTGGCCCAAACAGGCTCGGTCCCATGAGGCGTCTCGACGGTTCGGGCGAGTTCGTCTCTCGAACGGGAAACGACGGAGGAGGCGGCGTCGAGCAGATAGTCCAGGCGTGACCGGGCCGCACGAAGATCAGCAACGGTCTGCTGCCGGTCCGCTCCGAGTTCCGCCTTCTTCTCCATCACGTTGGCAAGGTCAGCGCGAGTGCTCGCGAGCGACGCACGGGCCTGGGCGAGTTCATCGACGCGACCGCCGCCCGCCTCACGGACCGACTGCAACTGTTCGACCCGCTCGTTCCAGACTGCGACACTCTCGTGGAGGCTGTCCTCGTGCTGCTGGTGCGCTGCGAGCAGCGGCTCAAAGGTCTCAAGACGTGCACCCAGCCGCTCGATCTGTGACTCGGCGTCGGCCAGTTGCTGCTGAATCTCCCGCCACGCCGGCGAATCGAGCCGGTAGAGCGGTTGGCCCGCTTGGACCCGGTCGAACTGCTCGACGAGCAGCTCAACACGACCGGGGACGGCGGTCCGGTACTCGCGTCGCGCCGTGGGCAGGTACTCGAACCGACCCGGCACGCGGAGAGTCTGCTCGACCCGCCGGCGCTCGACCTTGACGAAGCTGATGCCGAGGTTCGACCGAACCGCGGCCGGGATGGTAACACGGTCGGACCCGGTTGCCTCGGTCTCGGCTTCTGAGGCGTGGTCATGCCCGTCGCCATCGCCGTGCTCGGCAATACGTTGCTCGTTGGAATCTGATCGATCGCAGGACACAAGGAACACAGTGGCGATCGAGAACACAAGGACGAAGATCAAGGTCCGGATCATCCCTCACCCCCTTCGCCATCCGCGATGTGTGCGCATGCGACTTGGAGGCGAGTGACGAGTTCGCTCACCGAAGGTACGCCATCGGGTCCTTCGTACATACGGCAGCCCATCGAAGGCATCGTCGGTGCCTCCATGCCGAATAGATCAGATCCATTCACGAGTACCGTTGGAGCGGGATACCCGCGACGGAGGTCTGATGTAGCTAAAGATTGCTGGTCGATCTGGACAAGATCCACGTCTTGTCCGAGTATGCTTATCGCCTGTTCGAGCCGCTCCTTCATAATCGGCGTGAGCGGGCAGCCGTCGAATCCGAGTAAAGTGATTGACATGGTTGTTTCTCGATTATTAGGAGCAATGCTCACTGGCCTTTGGCTGTTTGTGGTCGCATGCTGCCGTTGATCCGTTGCGCTGTTGCAGGCGGCCAGCGTCAGCGGCAGAACTGCCGCGAGGGCGATCGCGATCGCCCGTTCCATGATGTTCATCGGGATGCCTCCTCGGCGGGCGTATCGCCTCGCGCGGCGGTATGTGGTGTGTTTGCTGTTGTAGTGTCTTCGTCGGTCGCGGGCTCGACAGGAGCCGGCATTTCCGGCTCGTCCGGACCGAGCAGGCGCGTGATCTCGATCGCCGCGTCGGTCTCGGCCAGACGAAGATCGAGCAGGCGGCTCTTGGCCTCGAACCCTCGCGTGACGGTTTCGAGCAAGAGCAGCGTGTTGACCTCCCCAAGATCGATCAGTTGCTCGACTTCGGATGCCTGCTCGTCGAGCATCGGCACAAGATCACGCTGGAACGCATCTCGCTGCGTTCGCGAGGCGTCGTACGCGGCACGGGCCATCGAGAGCTCGCGAGTCAGGCGCTCGAAGGTAGTCTCCGCCGCGGCCCGAGCGACCTCGCGGCGAGCCTTCGCTTCCGCGATGCCCGCCCGGTTGGCGTTGAGGATCGGTATCGGAATCGACACGCCAAGAAGGAGGCGGTCGTCGTTGTCCTCGCTCCCATAGCCCGTGCCTATCGTGATGTCCGGATACTGCTTGCGGACTTCCAGGCGGAGTGTCTCCTCGGCGATCTGATACTCGGCCCGCCGCACCGCGAGGGTGGTGTTCGCCTCGATGAGTCGCTCGATCGCACCGCTGATCTCACCGATCGACGCGGGCGGAATCGCCGGCAGCAACTCCACCGGAGCGTCCGGCGGAAGCCCCATCAAACCGAGAAGTTCGACCCGGGCCCGGGCCTCTGCGAGCACCGCCTCGGCGACATCCGCCCGGGTCTCGACCAACTCGGCCCGCAGGAGCCGAGCCTCGACCCGCGTGAGTTCTCCCGCCGTCTCCAGCTGGTCGGTAATGGCGGAGATCCGCTCGACCTGACCGATCACCTCACGCAGCAATAGGAGCCGCTCGGACGCCACAGACCACGACGCCCAGGCCGAGCGAACCGCGGCCCGCGTGCTCCACTCTGCATCGACGATTCGCCGCAGCTCGGCCTCGTACGCCGCCCCGGCCCGATCCTTCTCGACGCCGAGCCGACCCGAAATCGGGATCGTCAGGCTCAGCATGAGCCCGTAGTTGAACGGTCCCGAGAGGACCTCTTCGCCATCGAAGCCGAACTGCGGATCGTCCCACAGCCCCGCAGTGTCGAAGGTTGCGAGCGCGACACCGGCATCAAGCCGAGCGAGCCGGAGGTCGGGGTTGTAGAACAGCGCGAGCACCTCGCCCTCTGCGGGCGAGAGCCCGTCGTTCGGGTCGAACCGCTCCGGCACCTGGTTGCCGGCCTCGGAGAGCCGCTCAACGAAATACGAGATGGGTTCAGTTGCAATGAGCCGTGCGTCGAGTGCGGCCCGATGGTCGGCCAGCTCCAGCGGTACCCGTTCATACGACTGGCAGCCCGCCAGCACGATTAGGGCGACCGCCGAGCCGAGACCTGGCAGCATGACCCGCGTTCGAGGCGGGCGTTTCAGATTGTCCATTGTTTTGATTCCTGTCTGGATCCAATGCGATGACCACCGCAACGGAGAACACCGCCGCAGTACGCGCGAAGGAATAGAAAGGAATCAGATGGTGAGGCGAACGCTCGCCACGATCGCGAGCCTATGGGCCCCGCTGGGGTCAAACCAACGCGGTGGCATCGGCGGGCCGCGGCGTCCAAGGCCGGTCTCCGCAAGGACGACGCCCCACGAGGGAGACATGACGATCGCGGGCGGCACATCACTCCCACCATCGCCACGGGGAAGCGTCAAAAGTTCCGCGGTCGTGATTTCGACATCGGTACAACCGCAGTCATGCTCGTGCTCACCCGCGGGAACGGGCAGCGGCCACGAGCTGTCATGTCCGCAGGCCGACTCGCAGTGCTCGGTCTCCGCGGGTGCATGCTCGTGTCCCCCACCGAGGCACAGCACAGCCATGCCGCCAGCGCCGCCGGCGAGGGCATGGAACGCGATGATCGCGATAAGCAGAATGGCGAGTGGACGATTACTCACGGTGGTACTATACCTCGGATCCAGTCGAGCGTGGCTTGAGATCAGACGAATTTATCGGGGAGGATCCTCCTTAGAGACCCCGGATCGCCTGATGGACAACGCCGACATTGCCCGAACTATTCAAATACAATTAGTTTCGACCACCCTCGGTTCTCCTTGAGTCCGCCAGGATCTGGACGCCTCCACGCACCACGACCATGACGACAATCGAGCCAACCACAAGATCAGGGACGCGGCTACCCGAAACCATCACGAGAAGCCCCGCCACGATGACACCCGTGTTTGCGATCACATCATTCTTGGAGAAGATCCAGGACGCACGCATGTGCGCGCCGCCGTCGCGGTGCTTCGCGATGAGCCGCAGACAGACGAGGTTTGCAGCAAGAGCAACGGTCCCGGCTCCGATCATCAGATGACTCGTGGGCTCGCTGCCAAACACCGCCCGCCGAATGACCTCGACCAGAACGCCGAGACCCAATACGATCTGAAGTACGCCGCTCACTCGCGCTGCGGTCCGCTGTGTGCCTCCAGACCGGCTCGCAGCGTACAACGCGATGCCGTACACAGTGGCATCGGCCAGCATATCGAGCGAGTCGGCCAGCAGCGCGGTGGACTCCGCGATCCATCCAACGACGACCTCGGCGACGAACATCACGCCGTTAATCGTCAATAGCGTCATGAGTGTTCGCTGTTCGAGCCCAACGGCACTCTCTGCGCAGTCGCACCCGCTCATTGATCACGTTCCGCGTCAGCATCCTGCGGGCTTCGCTTCATGAATACCGATGCGATAACCGGAAGCACGAACAGTGTGAGGATCGTCGAGGTGATCATGCCGCCGATGACCACCGTCGCCAAGGGGCGCTGGATCTCGCTACCGACACCTGTTGCGATCGCCATCGGTATGAATCCAGCTATATCGGTGATTGCTGTTGCGAGCACCGGTTGGAGGCGGGTCTTCGATGCCGCGATGATCGCATCCTTGCTCTGCTGGCCTGTGTTGAGTGTGTCGCGGATCGCGGTGATGAGGATCTGCCCGTTGAGCACGGCGATGCCCGTGAGAGCGATAAACCCGACGGCGGCGCTGACGCTGAATGGGATATCTCGCCACCACAACGCGAAGATCGCACCGACAGCAGCAAAAGGGATGCAGGTGTAGATAATGACAACATCCCGCAGGTTTTTCAGGCTGAAATACAGCAGAAAGAACACCATGAGTAGGACCGCGGGCACAACGATGACCAAGCGAGTCCTGGCGCGTTCCAAGTTCTCAAACTGTCCGCCCCACTCAAGCACGTAACCCTCGGGTAACGTGACTCGTTCATCAATGGCTGCCCTTGCTTCACTGACAAACGACGCGGGGTCTCTGCCACTGACATTCGATTGCACACGGATGAGTCTTCTGCTCCACTCGCGGTTGATCGTGGCCGATCCTTCCGAGAGATCGACCGAGGCCATCGACGAAAGTGGCACCGCGACGCCCCCTTCGGTCGGAATGCGTACTGATGACACCGCTTGTACATCTTCCCTGAATGTCTGCGGAAGTCTGACGACCAGCGGGAAGACACGCTGGCCCTCAAACACCTCGCCGACGCGGATCCCACCGATCGCCTCAACGAAGTCTAACACCTCGCTGGCGGCGACGCCGTACCGGGCAACCCGGGACTGGTCGACAGAGACTGACAGCGATGGCTGCCCCGTGATCTGGTCGACCGAGATGTCTGATGCTCCTGGGATGTCTAGAAGCACGCGCTGGACTTCGTCGGCGATCCGGAGCAGCTCGTCGAAATCGTCGCCGAAGATCTTGATCCCGATATCAGATCGGATGCCCGAAACCATCTCGTTCATACGCATCTCGATCGGCTGCGTGAACACCATATTGACACCAGGGAACTGTGAGATGGTCTTCTCCATCTCGATCACGAGCCCCGCCTGCGTGTCCGCGCTCGTCCACTCTGCACGCGGCTTGAGCGTCAAGAAGATGTCTGTTAGCTCGATCCCCATCGGATCGGTCGCCACCTCGGCGGTCCCGATGCGGCTCCAGATGTGCTCGATCTCGTCTGGGAACTCATCGAGCAGCACTTCTTCGATCCGCGTGTTGTACCGCACGGACTCATCAATTGAGACGCCAGCGAGCCGGATGGTGTTCACAACCATCGAGCCCTCGCTCAGCCGCGGGATGAACTCGCCGCCCATCTGCGTGCTCCGGTAGCCCGCGACACCAAGTAGAGCCACGGCCAGCAGCATCACGACCCACCGGAGTCGAATCGCTCCGCCGACGGCCCAGCCGTATGCACCGGCCAATCCCCTCAACAGAATGGCGTCCTTGGGTTTCGCGCGACGCGGAAGGAAGTAGTACGACAGAACGGGTGACAGAAACACCGCGACCAGCAGGGCTCCCAGGAGCGCGAAGATGAACGTCCACGCCATCGGCCGGAACATCTTCCCCTCGATGCCTTCAAGCGTCAGCACGGGGGCAAAGACGAGCGTGATGATGCCCATCCCGAACACGATAGGTCGCACCACGCGCGCACTAGATTTCGCGATCGATTCGAGCCGCTCGGAAGGCGAGAGTTTCCGGCCAAGCTCTCGCTGGCGTTCCTTCAGCGAGCGGAGGTTCGCTTCCGTCATGACCACCGAGCCATCGACAAGGATGCCAAAGTCGATCGCACCGAGGCTGAGCAAGCTCGCTGCGATCGCGAACTCATACATGCCCTGCACGGCGAAAAGCATTGAAATCGGGATGGCGACCGCTACGAGCAGCCCGGCTCGGATGTTGCCCAGAATGATGAGCAACACAACAATCACCAACACGGCACCGATCACGAGGTTGTGCTCGACCGTCTTGATGACCTGCTCGACCAGCAGGGTCCGGTCGTACACAACATCCACGACGACATCGGGCGGCAGCGACGGCGCGAGGGATTCAAGGCGTTCGCGGAGTTCCTCCGTCACCACACGACTGTTCTCGCCCATTAGCATGAAGGCCAGGCCGAGGACGACCTCGCCCTCGCCGTACGCCGAGACCGCGCCGCGGCGGATCTCGCTGCCGATTTCAACCTCCGCGACATCCTGAATCCGCACCGGCGTGCCGTCGCTGGAAGCAACCACGATGTTCTCGATCTCACCGATCGTCGCAACACGCGCCAGCCCCCGCACCACCCTCGCTTCACCGGAGGTCACGATCTGCCCGCCGCCGACGTTGGCGTTGTTGCGGCGCAGCGCATCCAGCACATCCTCAAGCGTGAAGCCAAACTTGATCAGTGCTTCAGGCTTGACGACGACGTGATACTGCCGCTCCAAGCCACCCCACGAATTGACCTCGGCCACACCCGGGACCTTGCGAAGCTCGGGCTTGATCACCCAATCGTGGATGGTCCGGAGTTCTTCGATAGAGTGTTCGCCGGTCTCCGACCGGATGACGTAGTGAAAGACCTCACCGAGACCGGTCGCGATCGGGCCGAGCTCCGGCCTTCCGACACCATCTGGCAGTTCGACTGCCGAGAGCCGTTCGGTAATGTACTGCCGCGCGTCGATAATGCGGATGTCGTCATCGAAGGTCGCCACGACCTGTGAGAAACCGAACTTTGAGACGGACCGCACGTTCTGGAGCCCGGGCAGCCCGCCGATCGAGAGTTCGACAGGAAGGGTGATCTGCTGCTCGATTTCTTCCGGGCTGAGCGCGGGGGCCACGGTGTTGATCTGCACTTGGATCGGCGTGGTGTCTGGAAACGCGTCGATCGGAAGCTGGATCATCCGGTACACACCGGCGGCGCACGCGATCGCGAACAGCAGAATGACAAGCACTCTGTTCCTGAGCGACATCTCGATAAGACGGGTCAGCATGGTGGCTCCGGATCAGTCGTCGACACATCCCGCACCGAGGCGAGACTTGAGGAACTCGGTCTTCATGGTGAAGCTGCCGCCGGTCACGACGGACTCAGTCTCTGTGAGGCCCGCCAGAATGGCGATCGTGCCGGAAGCCGTGCGCGGCCCGACATCAACACGCCGAACCGCGAACAGATCCGGTTCCTGCCGCACAAACACGAACGATGTGCCATCGATCTCGTGTACCGCTTCACCCGGCACAAGCAGCGAGTTCGAGGTGCCGCCGATCATTGCGGAGACCTCAGTGAACATGCCATGGCGAAGGATGCCACGATCATTCTGAACCATCGCGCGGGCCCGTACCATCCGGGTTCGTTCATCGATACGCGGGCTGATCCATGTGATCTGTCCGGGGATCTCCAGCTCGGGCAGAGCCCGGACGCTCGCGACGATCTCCCCGCCGCGCTCGATCTGAAACGCCTGCTCTTCCGGGACCGCGAGCTCGATCCACATCGTCGACAAATCAGCGATCTCGAAGAGCGAGCCCTCTGAATCCGCTGCCTCGCCAAGAACCGCGGTCCGCTCGACGACGCTGCCAGCGAAGGGTGCCCTGACGTAAAGGTCCGAGGATGACGACTGCTCCGCCGCAATATCCGCGACTTCCGATTCAGTGAAGCCGAGATTGATGAGCTGCTGATGCGTGCGACGCACTTCCAGCTCAGCGAGCTTGAGCGCTGCCTGGGCATCCTGGAAGTCCCGGCGTGCAGCAATGTTCTCGTTGACGAGCTTCTGCTCACGCTCGAACACGGTGGTTCTCGCTTCGACCTCTGCGATCTTGGACAGGTACGCGGACTTCGCTTGTGCCACCGCCACGGAGTTGATGACCGCGAGAATTTGCCCTTCTTCAACCTGGTCGCCAACATCGACACGGATATCAGTGATCACACCGGGGGCCAACGGTGTGAGCTTTGCCAATCTGTTCCCGTTGTAGCGGACCTCGCCCAACAAGCTGATCGACGCTGAAGCATCGCCACGATTCGGTTGCTCAAGCGTCAGCCCGGCAAGCTCTGCCGATCTCGCGGAGGGCATGCGGACGAGCAGCGACTCGCCAGCCTCAAGCGTCCCAGCGAGCTGAGGCTGGCAGATTCCGCACTCGATCTCATCGACCCCGTGCTCATGACAGAAGAGAGAGGGGGCACCATCGCGGGAGGGCGTCGCCGAGGCGTCTCCCAGCAGAGCGGGATTGCACAGGTGGCACTCGTCTTCGTAAAGGAAGTGCTCCTCGCAATACGCCCGGTCCGCGTCTTCCAACTGTGGCTGGCAGATCCAGCACCGGTCTTCATAACGAGCGTGCTCGCTGCACCACAAGCGGCCCTCATCACGCTTGGCCGGATCACAGATGAAGCAGGCCTCGTCAGCGCTGTGTCCATGGAGCCCGCCAGACGACTCGTCGGCTGCGTTCTCCGAGGCATCGAGTGCCGGGTTGCAGAGATGGCATTCGTCCTCATACAGATAGTGCTCGTCGCAATACGGCCGGGACGAATCCTCAAGCTGCGGCTGACAGATCCAACACCGGTCCTCGTAACGGGCATGCTCGGTACACCACAAGCGACCGGCGTCGCGTTTCGTAGCGTCACACACAAAGCAAGTCTCGCCGTTCTCGTGCGAGTGCGCGACTTGAGTCACATCAGATGCGCGTGATCCGTTGGACGCCGATGATGCTTCCTGTTCGCGATCGCACCCGCCAAGCAGGAGCGCCGTTGTGAACAGGCAAACGAGTGAAATGACGCCGTGTGATGGTTTCACGGTGTGTTTCCTTGATTGGGGTGATCAGAATGTTCGCGGAGCGAATGGGTGTTCAGCGGCTCTGAGATGAGCCCCTCGACCTGCACCTTCGCGGCGTGGTATTCGGCGAGAGCTTCGAGCCTTTGGGTTTCAGTATCGAAAAGGGTGCGCTGCGCATCGAGGACATCGAGGTACGGGAGCTTGCCTTCGTCGTAGGCCCGACGCGTCGCGTCGTATGCGTCCTTCGCCGCGGGGAGTAGGGCGGCATCAATCGCCTGGGCCTCGTGATACGCGGCGGTCAATCGGGCGTGTGCCCGAACAAGTCGGGTGGCCAAATCGCGTCGGGAAGCCCGCCCCTCGTCGATCGCTTGTGCTGCTCGGAGCCGGGCGGCCAGTATTCCTCCCTGATTGCGATCGAAGATTGCCAATGGCACGGACACGGCCACGACGAGACCGACATCTTCGCTCTCTTCGGCATACCGAATGCCAGCACCAGCCGTCACGTCGGAGACGGCTTGAGCCCGTTCGAGAGCGACCACCGATGATCGTCGCTCGGTCTCTGCAATCCAACGCTGAACTTCCGGATGGTGCTCAACGAGATCCGTCAGGGCATCGAGCAACGGCACAGGCATCAGGTCATCCAGCGATCCGATGGCCGTGTCAAAGCCGGGGTCGGTTGCATCCCACATCGCACTGAGTTCACGCCTCGCGGCCTCAAGTTCCCGGCTGAGTCGATCTGCGGCGATGCGGGTGGATTCGCTTTCGAGCCGGGCCTTGATCTCGTCGATGGGTGAAACATCTCCAGCCTGCACCCGCCGATCGATGACGCGCCGGTTCTCCTCTGCGAGTGCTTGCGCGCGAACGGCGAACTCAACACGCTGCTGGAGCTCCAGCACCCGCACGAAGCGGGACGCGGTGTCGGTGAGCACGGCCAGCCGCTGTGCTTCGTAGTCGAGAGCAGCAACAACCCACTGCCCCTCGGCGACCCGCACGCGGCGGTCTCGCTTCCCGCCAAGCTCAAGAAGCTGGCTAAAGGCTATGGTGGTCTCGGCAGAATCAAAGCCACTCAAGCTTCCAGAGCCCGCGAAGTCTTCGACCTCAATTCCGACGCTTGGATTGGGGGAGAGCCCGGCTTGCAGACGACGCGCTTCCGCAATCCTCGGCTCCCAGGCAAGCGATCGAAGTCGCGGGTTGCGTACGAGCGCAGCCGCGAGAGCTTGGCGGAGGGTCAACTGCTCACCGATGGTGACTACATCCGATCCTGGTCCGACTCGATCAGGGTCCTCCGGTGCTTCGTAACGAGGCATGTCGCGCAAGAGAGGCCTTGCGGCGGGGGGCTCGAAGTCGAATGGTGACGGCGCGCAACCGCCCAACAGAGTGACGACGCCCAGGCAGCAAAACAGCTTTGGTTCAGTAAATCTCATGTGTTCCACTCGGATAGAGACGTTGCCCGGCGCACACCGAGCCTCTGGGAAAGACGGACGCAGTACATGTACTGCGCAGAATCCCAGGCCGTTCTAAACGAGCAAAATCACGCTGCGAAAATGGCAAACACAGAATCCAACGCCCGATAGCACCAATGGTCGGAGGGCGGAAGTCGTATTTGCCGATCTGTCAGTGAGGAACTCCAACCAAAGCAAGGGCTGATCACCAGGCCCATCAAGAGTCCAATCTTCGTCCGTGTCTTTCTCAAGGCGATCAACGGCGACGATCAACTCGGATTCCACCTCAGTGGACCGGCAACCGCCGTCGGGGCAGGCAACGCGGTGACTCAATTCGTCGCTGTGCTCCGAGGGAACCGGGCACGGGTCTTCCCCCGGACCGTCGCAGCAGAATTGGTCGCCGAATTGTGTGGTCGTTGACCCATCAGCACAGATGCAGAGGAACCGCGGGCCGAGCCCGGCTCCCAAGGCGAACCAAAGGGCAAGCAGGATCGAGATGGACGAGTGGTGTTTCACGGGTGTGGGTCAATCAGGCTAGCGACTTCTTGACTATTACACTACACCGTGTAATAGTCAAGCGTGGTCCAGCGCTGTTCTAGAAATTGAAGGGGTCCCACATGGAGTCTTGCCGCCCGAAACTGCCTCTGGATGCTCGCCCGCTGATCGGGGCCCTTGAAGCGGAGCGGGTCGGCACCCTTTTCAAGAGCTTGGCCCATCCAACCCGACTCCGTCTGCTCCACGCCCTGATTCGGGTTGACGAGCTCAGCGTGGGTGACCTCGCAGACGAAACAGGGATGACGGTGCAGGCCATTTCAAATCAGTTGCAACGCCTCGCCGAGGTCGGTGTAGTTGGCAGGCGGCGCGATGGGCTTCAGGCCCTGTACCGTGTGATCGACCCTTGCATTCCCGTACTGCTCGAACGGGGCTGGTGCCACATCGATGAGTACGACAACGGAACTGCCACGGAAACGCCTCGGGGATCAGCCATGGAAGTCAGTCAAGACATTTGAGATCCACTGGACACTTCACGGCTCATTTCGACGATCCGGTGTACGGTGGATCCAAATGCAAGATGAGCTGCCCGCAGCCACATGATTGCTTGAAGCATGTTCGATCACTTGAGCAGAAGTGCAATGCTGGAGCCCCTCACGGTGGCTGTCATGGGCCTAGAACTGGCCTTGATTATCCAATCCAAACCAGTTCGAATCGCATCAGATAATTTTGGATCTAACAGCGCAAGTGCCTTTCAGGCAGATGCTTATCAGCAAAAACCGCATCTGCTGCTCGTGGGCCGTGCCAAGCCAATACAGTCCCCCCCTCTCCGCTTCCTTGAGACCCCGTTGCTTGGAGCCCTTGTTTTGCAAGGGTTTGCGAGCAACGGGGTTTCTTCTATGACCCCACTTCCCTATTTCTGTCCTAGTTTTGGGAATCGCGCGTGGTCAGCCGGAGCCGTAGGGCGTTGCCGATCACGGACACCGAACTGAAGCTCATCGCCGCGGCGGCGATCATCGGGCTGAGCAGGACGCCGAAGAAGGGGTAGAGCACGCCGGCGGCGATCGGGACGCCGGCGGTGTTGTAGGCGAACGCGAAAAAGAGGTTCTGGCGGATGTTCCGCATGGTCGCACGGCTCAACTCGCGTGCGCGGACGAGTCCGTTGAGGTCGCCTCCGACGAGGGTGATGGCGGCGCTCTCGATAGCGACGCCCGCGCCCGTCCCCATCGCGACGCCGATGTCAGCCTGGGCGAGTGCCGGGGCGTCGTTGACGCCGTCCCCCGCCATGGCGACCTGATGGCCCTCCTGTTGGAGCTTGCGGATGACCTCCGCCTTCTGCTCGGGAAGAACCTCAGCTTCGACTCGGTCTATACCGAGTTGCTCGGCGATCGCCTGAGCGGTAGTCCGGTTGTCGCCGGTGAGCATGACGATGGTCAGCCCGTTCTCGTGGAGCGCATCGATGGCGGCTTTAGTGGTCTTCTTGATTGGGTCCGCTACAGCGAGCAGGGCGGCAAGCTTTCCGTCGATGGATGCAAACATGGCCGTGCCGCCTTTCCGTCGGTGCTCGTCGGCGCGATCGGCCAATGAGGCGACATCGACGCCTTCATCCTGCATGAGGGCAGGCGAGCCGATCGCGATGCGAGCACGATCAACCGTGGCAACGATGCCCTTTCCGGTCACACTGTCGAAGTCGGTCGCGTCGAACCGTTGGTCGGTACGGTCTTCGAGTCCGGTGACAATGGCCTCAGCGAGCGGGTGCTCCGAGCCTCGCTCTGCTGCCGCCATGAGCGCAAGGACGCGCTGCTCATCGAATCCACTCTGCACCTCGGCCGCGACGAGTTTGGGCTTGCCCTCGGTCAAGGTACCCGTTTTGTCCACAACCACAGTGTCGATCTTCTCAAATGCTTCCAGTGCGGCGGCATTCTTGACGAGCACGCCTTGCTTGGCCCCTTGGCCGGCGGCGACCATGATCGACATGGGGGTCGCGAGACCGAGCGCGCAGGGGCACGCGATGATGAGGACGGAGACCGCAGCGATGAGTGCGTAGCTGAACGCGGGCGACGGCCCGACGAGGAGCCAGACCACGAAGGCGATGATTGCCACGACGACGACGACGGGAACGAACCACGCCGCGACCGCGTCGGCGATGCGCTGGATCGGCGCGCGCGAACGCTGGGCCTCCGCAACCATCTGAACGATCTGGGCGAGTGTCGTTTCTGCCCCGGTCCGGCTCACCTGCATGACGAAGGAGCCGGTCTTGTTCACCGTGCCGCCGGTGACCTCGTCGCCCTCACTCTTCTCCACGGGGACCGGCTCGCCCGTGAGCATGGACTCATCGACCGTGCTTCGTCCCTCGACGACACTGCCGTCGATGGGAACCTTGTCGCCGGGGCGGACGCGCACCCGGTCGTCCGGGCGGAGTTCCTCGACGGGCACATCTTCCTCGTTGCCATCGTCAGAGAGGCGGCGTGCGGTGGGTGGGGCGAGTTCGAGGAGCTCGCGGATGGCCCCGCCGGTCTGGCGGCGGGCGCGGAGTTCCATCACTTGCCCGAGCAGCACGAGCGTGACGATGACAGCCGCCGCCTCGAAGTAGACGCCGACGCGGCCATCATCGCCGCGCAACGCTTCGGGGAACAAGCCCGGCGCGATCGTTGCGATGACGCTGAAGACATACGCGATCGCGACGCCGATGGAGATGAGCGTCCACATGTTCGGTTGCACGGCCCGGATCGAGCGGGCACCCCGGACGAAGAACGGCCACGCGCACCAGAGCACCACGGGGGTCGCCAGCGCGAGTTCGGCCCACTGACCAACGGCCGGACCGATCCACGACTCGAACGGATGCCCGAAGAGCATGTTGCCCATGACATAGATGAGCAGCGGTGCCGTGAAGGCGGTCGCGATCCAGAATCGGCGGGTCATGTCGCGGAGTTCGGTATCGTCCTGCTCCGCGGTCGCGTCGATGGGTTCGAGCGCCATACCGCACTTTGGGCAGTCGCCGGGGCCGACCTGGCGGACCTCGGGATGCATGGGGCAGGTGTAGATGGCATCCTTCGGACCGTCGGAACGTGCTGCTGAGTCGGTCTTCGCCTTGTGATCGCAGCAGGAGTGGTCGCTGTGGTGCGCACCCTCGTCTTGCTTCTCCAGGTAGTGGGCCGCATCGGCGCGAAACTTCTCGGCACAGCTTGTCGAGCAAAAGAGGTACTCGGTGCCGTCGTGCTCGAAGCGGTCTGCCGCGTTGCCGGGCGAGACCTTCATTCCGCAAACAGGGTCGATTCGGGATTCAGTCATTTGCGTCATTGGATGCAGCCTCCTTCCGCAGGAACCACCACTCGGCACCGAAGATCAGGGCCATGCCGCCGACGGAGACGCCGACGACCAGAGGGTCGTTCGCGAGCTTGATGTACAGGAACGCGCCGAGCACGACGGCGTCGAGCACGAGTGCCGTGAGCAGAACCCAACCGCGGGCACCCAGCTCGCGCCGTAGATGCTTGAACACGCCCCAATGGATCGCCATGTCCATTACGATGTAAAAGATTGCGCCGAGCGATGCGATGCGGCTGAGGTCAAAGAAAACCGTCAGCGCAAGGGCAATGGCCGCGGTGTAAACCAGCGTGTGCTTCTGGATACGCCCAGGCATCCCGAAGTGCCGGTGCGGGACGAGGTCCATGTCGGTGAGCATCGCGAGCATACGCGAGACGGCGAACATGCTGGCGATGATGCCGGAGATGGTCGCGATGATCGCGAGCCCGATAGTCAACCACTCGCCCCACTGCCCGACCGCCGGGCGGGCGGCCTCGGCGAGGGACGAATCTCGCGCGGCGATGATCTCGTTCACGCTGAGATTGCCGGCGACGGCAAGCGTCACGAGCAGGTAGAGACCGGTGCAGATGAGCAGGCTGAAGATGATGGATCGACCAACGTTCTTCTTGGGCTCCTCAATCTCATCGCCGCTGTTGGTGATGGTCGTGAAGCCCTTGTAGGCCAGGATCGACAGCGCGACGGCCGCGAGGAAGCCGGTGATGCCGCCCTGAGCGTCGGATGACGCGCCATCGCCCGTCAGCGTGTCGAAGGAGAGCCCCGACACCCAGAGCCCGGTGGCAGCGAAGACCGCGATGCCCACAATCTTGACGATCGCGGTGATCTTGCTCAGCCCGCCGATGACCTGATTGCCCAGCAGATTGACGATGAAGGCGACGACAATGAGCCCGACGCCAAGCGCGGGCACGAGCCATGAGTCCGAACCCACGCCGAAGATCCGCATCGTGTAGGTGCCGAAGGTCCGGGCGACAAGGCTCTCGTTGATGACCATCGAGAAGTACATCAACAGCGAGCAGCCCGCGGTCACAACGCCCGGGCCGTACGCCTTCTTGAGGATCATCGCGATGCCGCCCGCGGAGGGGTACTCGTTGCAGACCTTGATGTACGAGTACGCGCTGAACGCGACGACCAGAGCCGCGACGATGAAGGCGACGGGAAAGAGGCCGCCGGCGAGCTCGGCGACTTGGCCGGTGAGGGCGAAGATGCCCGCGCCGATCATGACGCCGGTGCCCATCGCGATCGAACCGGTCAGCGTGAGGCTCCCTTTCTTGTAGCCGGATTCGAGTCCTGAATCGTGTGGGTGATTCTTGCGCCGTGTCATATGCAACCCTTCTGGCCCTCTCTCACCACGCGTAGTGGTTCAACCCATAGACAAGCGCGCCGCCAAAGAACCCGGTCACACCCACAAGCCCCGCGGTCACGAACAGCACTACTCGAAACGCCGTACGAGAGACCGGCTCAGCGGTCGGGCGGGAGACCCTGAGCAGCAGCGCCCCCGTGGCGAGCGTGAGCAGGGCCGTTCCGGTCCCGAGCCAGCGGTGCGTGAGCTGGACCCAGTCATCGTCAACGAGGACAAAGCCCCCGTTGAACCACCCGAGCGTCGCGGCGGTCACCGCGCCGAGCACGGCGAGCCCGACACAGAAGGCCGAAGCATGGCGGAACAGATCACGGTGCGTGAGAATCAGCAATGCCTCGGCGATCGCGGCACCGATCAGTAGACCGATCGGTAGGTGGGTTGCTGGCGGATGGAGCTTGCCGATCCATGAAACCAGATTGGGGCTTGAGCCGTGATCGGTCGCGTGGTCATGCTCGTCGTCGTGGGAAGATGAGGCAGACGTGTTTGTTTCTTCGGGATGCGGATGATCCCCGCCGTCGTGGTCGGCACCCTCTGCTACCTCTGGCTCGTGGTCGTGGTCGGCGTGTTGATCCTCATGGACGTCTGCGTCACCTTGGCCCGCGGGCTCGTGAAGAGCAACGGCCAACAACTCAGGAATGTTTGCGAGATAGGACTCGGGATCCGCTTCGAACTTCGTCAGGCACTTTCGGCAGCAGAGACCGATCGTCACACCGTTGTGCTCTGCCGTGAATCGTGGATCGATCGGCTCATCGATCATGACCGGGCACATCGCGTTCACGGGGCCAACCCCCTCCCCGGCCGAACCCGGGGAGGGAGACTGCGCCTTTGCCGTGTTCGAGAGAACACCTAGGCTGAACACCGCAATGACACAGACACGGCAGAGTCGTTTCATGAGTAGATTCATCCTGGGTTTCTCCTTCCTGAAGAGGCCTGCGTTCAACCACCGTGTCCGTGGCTACCGTGGTCATCGTCACCATGACCTGCGCCACCGTGGTCGTCGTCATGCTCCGCATCGTGCTTCATGGGCATGAACTTGCCCTTGGCCTGCCACGCCTGGTCGATGAGCTTCGTGTACTTCGCGGGGTCCGCTTCCACCTTTGGAGTGCAACCTGCGCAGCAGAACCGCATCAATCGGCTAGCAACAACCATCTCCAGCGGCTCGCCCATCGATCCGAGCTTGCCACCAGCAACCACACAGGTATCGAGCGGGTAGTCCTTCCGCTGCGCATCCGCTGTCACCTGGTCGAGCTTCTCGATGAACTTCTTAGGGTCGGCTTTGAACTGACGCTCGCACATTTTGCAGCACAGGCGGACGAGGCGGTTTCCGTAGACCATGTTGTTTGCGATGTCCTCGCCATCTTCGACGAGGGGCTCACCAGAAACGACGCAGGTATCGGTCGGGTAGTACCGGAGTTGGTCCTTCACGATCTGTTTGTCGATCTTCTCCCAGTAGCCGGCCTGGTCGACCTCAAACTTCCCGATGCATCCACCACAACAGAAGCGGATTTCTCGCCCGTTGTACTTCTTCACGATCGGGTCGCCCATGGAGCCGAGTTTGTGCCCCGACACAGGGCAGGTATCGAGCGTGTAGGGCCCCGTCCAGGCGTCAGCCACGACGGCCGTGGCTTCAGGCTCGCCCATGCCATGACCTGCATGGTCTTCCATGCCGGGCTCACGGTGCGCAACGGCGAGCGTGACGAACTCGTCCTTTCGAGACTCGTTCCACGCGAGGAACTGCTTGCCGCAACCGGGGCAGCACAGGCCGATGGTGTTGCCCTTGTACTCGACCGTGCCTGCGGAAGGCACAATGGGCTCTTTCCCTATCGGGCACATCTCGTTGACGGACGCGCCCTCTCCGCCGTACTCCGCTTGGGCGTTCGCGAACGGGTTGAGGGTGCAGAGGCAGAGTGCGGCTGCCGCAATGCTGAATGACTTGAGCATGATCAGGCTCCTTGTGCTTCCGATGAAGCGGTTTGGGTTGAGCCGGCTTCTGCCGACTGGTTGGATTGGCCGTGAGACGCGAGGCGGAACTTCCACTCCGCGACCCAGCAGTACAGGATGGGAACGACGAACCAGGTGATGGAGGCGACGGCCATGCCGCCGAACGATGGGATCGCCATGGGGACCATGATGTCCGAGCCCCGCCCGGTGCTCGTGAGCACGGGCAGCAGTGCGAGGATGGTCGTGGCGCTCGTCATGACCGCGGCGCGGATACGGAGGTGACCACCTTCGACGACGGTGCGCCGGATCGACTCGATCGAGTCGGGCTTCTCGTCGGCCATCGATTGCTCGATGCGGGTCGCCATGATGACGCCGTCATCGGTCGCGATTCCGAAGAGGGCCAGGAATCCGACCCAGACGGCAACGCTCAGGTTGTACGGCTCGATCTGGAAGAGGCCGCGGAGGTTGGTCCCGAGCAGCGTCGTGTCGAGGAACCAAGGCTGGGCGTAGAGCCACAGCATGATGAACCCGCCGCCCCACGCGACGAAGACGCCCGTGAAAACCATCAGTGTGACGCCGACCTTGCGGAACTGGAAGTAGAGCAGCAGGAAGATCACCGCGAGCGCAAGCGGCAGTACGATGCTCATCCGTTTCGCGGCACGGACCTGGTTCTTGTATGTCCCCGAAAACTCGTAGCTCACGCCCGGCGGGACGACCACCTCCCCGGCGTCGATAGCGTCCTGGATGAATCGCTGGGCGTCCTCGACGACGGTGACCTCGGCGAAGCCGGGCAGCTTGTCGAAGAGCACGTAGGAGACGAGGAACGTGTCCTCGCTCTTGACCATCTGCGGCCCGCGGCGGTACTCGAGCGTGCTCAGCTCACGGAGAGGAACCTGAGCGCCCGATGGGGTCGGCACGAGGATGTCGCCAAGCGTTTCCGGCTGGTCCCGCAGCTCGCGGAGGTAGCGGACACGTACGGGGTATCGCTCGCGGCCCTCTACGGTCATGGTCAGCGGCTTGCCGCCGATCGCGACCTCGATGACCTCCTGCACATCCGCGATCGTGAGGCCGTATCGGGCGATCCGCTCGCGGTCGATATCGATTTCGAGGTACGGCTTGCCGACCACACGGTCCGCGAAGACCGCGGCGGGTTGGACGCTGGGCACCTGCTTGAGCAGGCGTTCGAGTTCGAGGCCGAACGACTCGATCGATTCGAGATCGGGGCCATAGACCTTGATGCCCATCGGGGCGCGGAAGCCCGATTGGAGCATGACGATGCGGGTCTCGATGGGTTGGAGCTTCGGAGCGCTCGTCACGCCCGGCATGTCCGCCGCCTCGACGATCGCGTCCCAGATGTCCTGGTTCGATTCGATCTCGTCGCGCCATTGGCGGAACGGGCGGCCGTCCTCGTCCTCGATCAGGTTGCCCTGATCGTCGCGGACAAATGCGTCAGTTTCGGTGTCGTAACGGAAGTTGAGGCGTCGGCCCTCTTCGTCGGTCCGGTACTCGCTCTTGTACTCGATGATCGTCTCGATCATGGAGATCGGGGCCGGGTCGAGCGGGCTCTCGACGCGGCCGATCTTGCCGACGGCGAGCTCGACCTCGGGCACGCTCATGATCCGGTGATCGAGTTCCTTGAGGATCTCGGTTGCCTCGCCGATCGATGCGTGGGCCATCGTGGTCGGCATGTAGAGGAACGCGCCCTCGTCGAGCGACGGCATGAACTCGCTGCCCAAGCCCGGGAAGGCGTGAGCGATCTCGACCGCGGTCTCGTGCTGCCGCACCGACTCGGGGAGCCATCCCCAGACGCGATCGAAGCCGAGCCAGACGGTCATGCCGATCAGCACAACCCCGACCGCCGGGGAGAGCCCGATGAGCTTGTGGCGGAGCGTCCACGCAAGCACATGCGGGAACGCGAGTCGTACGAGCCAGAACGCGAGCAGCAGGCCACCGACGATGGCACCGATGAAGACGCTGTTGCCGATGAGTCCCGGCTCGGGTCCGAGCGGTTCCCACGCGCCAGCGAGCACGACGAGCACGATCACGACGGCGACAAGATTTGCCGACCACTGCAGGCCACGGGCGACCAGCGACGGGAGCCACGGTTTGGCGAGATAGAACGCGCCGAACGCCGCGACAATCAGTCCACCGACCGCGTGCAGCCAGATCGCGATCGCGGTACCACCGAGCACCAGAGCCGCCGCGCCGATGGTTCGGAGCACTTTGATTCGTGGACGGAAGCCCATCAGCACATGCGCAGCGGCCGGCAGGATCGTCAACGCGATGATGATCGACGCGATCAGCGCGAAGGTCTTGGTGTATGCAAGCGGCTTGAACAGCTTGCCCTCGGCGGCCTCCATCGTGAAGACCGGCAAGAAGCTGACGACGGTCGTGGCGACCGCGGTGAGCACCGCCCCGCCGACCTCGCTCGTCGCACGGTAGATCACATCGATGGTGGGCTCTCTGCTCTCTGCCTTCTCCGATTCTTCGAGGCGGCGCAGGATGTTCTCGCTGAGCACGATCCCCATGTCCACGATCGTGCCGATGGCGATGGCAATGCCGGAGAGCGCCACGATATTGGCGTCGACACCGAACGCCTTCATGCCGATGAAGGTCATCAGCACGGTGATCGGGAGCATCGCCCCGATGAGCAGGCTGCTCCGCAGATGCATGACCATCAGAACCACAACGATGATCGTGATGAGCACCTGCTGCGAAATCGCCGCGTTCAGGGTCTGCAGCGTCTCACGGATCAAGCCGGAGCGGTCGTAGAACGGCACGATGGTGACACGGCTCTCGGTGCCGTCGGCGAGGACCTTCGTCGGTAGCCCGGAGGCGATGTCGGCGATTGTGTCCTTGACCCGCTGGATCGTCGCCATCGGGTTCTCGCCATAGCGGACGACGACCACGCCGCCGACCGCTTCCACACCCGCCTTGGTCAGCACGCCCCGACGCAGCGCGGGCCCGAGGGAGACCTTAGCGATATCGCTGATGAGGATGGGCTGCCCGTCCCGGGCCGTGATCGCGGCTTGTGCGAGGTCATCCACACTCTCGATGAACCCGAGGCCGCGGACGATGTACTCGGCTCGGTTGACCTCGATCGTGCGTGCGCCGACATCGAGGTTGCTCTCGCGCACCGCGCCGATGACCTGCTGGAGCGAGATACCGGCGGCCCGCATCGCATCGGGGTCGACATCGACCTGGTACTCCTGCACGAAGCCCCCGATCGAAGCGACCTCGGAGACCCCTTCCACGCCGGCGAGTTTGTACTTGACGATGAAATCCTGTATGGACCGGAGTTCTTCGGGGCCCCAACCGCCGGTAGGGTTGCCGTCCTCGTCCCGGCCTTCGAGCGTGTACCAGAAGACCTGACCGAGGGCGGTCGCGTCGGGGCCGAGCGCGGGTGAAACGCCGGGCGGCAGCGTGCCGGCTGGGAGCGAGTTGAGCTTCTCCAGCACACGCGATCGTGACCAGTAGAAATCGATGCCGTCCTCGAAGACGACGTAGATCGTTGAGAAGCCGAACACGGAGTAGCTTCGGATGTCCTTGACGCCCGGGATGCCGAGCATCGCGACGGTCATCGGATAGCTGATCTGGTCGTCGATGTCCTGCGGGCTGCGGCCGGGCCACTCGGTGAAGACGATCTGCTGGTTCTCGCCGATATCGGGGATCGCGTCCACGGGCACGGGGTCGCGTGGCAGATCGCCAAGATCCCAATCGAACGGCGCGACGAGGACACCCCAGAAGAGCGTGCCGATCAGAACGATCGCGACCACGAGCTTCTGTTCGAGGCAGAAGCGGATCAGGGCGTTGAGCGGACCGCGCGGGGCCTGTGGTTGGAGATCAGTCATCGCCGTGCCCCTCGTGTGCGTCTGCCGACGGGGCCGCGTCGAGCGGCGGGAAGGACTCGCGGACTTCGCCGCAGCGGAGCATCTGATCACCGAAGTACGGGTTGTTGATCTGCGTTCCGCGCTGGAGCCAATCGGCTCCTTTGTTGTCGAATGCCATCGGGCAGTGGGCGAGGTTCCATGTCTCGCTGCCGCGATGCCCGAAGCGGCGTTGGAGTGCGATCACGCCTTCGCTCATCCGCTCAAACCGGGCTCGCGCGGTCTCGATGCTGGTGATGGCGTCCTCGACACGCAGCCTGGCTGCAGCCCGACGCCACTCGGCGAGCGGATCGCCGACGAGGCCTGCTTCCTCGACGAAGCCGAGCGCGGTCTTGATGTCGGCCGCCGCCTGGACGAAGCCGCCAAGGTCGTCCGCTGCGAGCGCCGCCTGTGCATCGAGGTACGCCGCATACACGGGCTTGAGTGCGAAGACAAAGCTGTCGGGCACGGGTACCCGGCTCGGCATCTCGGGCATTGCTTCGCCCGCCATGCCGCCGTGCCCCGCGTGCGGGTTCCCGCCGCCTCCTCCGCCGGGCGTCATCATGCTCGGCTTCGCGGCGATCTGCATCGCGCTGTCGATGCGGAACGCGCCGTTGACTACGACCGAGTCGTTGCGGTTGAGCCCATCGCGAACGATGTAGAACTCCCCCGCGCGCGGGCCGAGTACGACGGCCCGGCCCTCGTAGGTCGGCTTCTCTTCGTCGGGGACCTCGACGTACACGACCGACCGCGTGCCGGTGAACAGGACCGCCGAGCGCGGGATCACAAGGGGCTCTTCGACGCCCGTCGGGTCGCCGACCACGCCGAGCGACTCCGCAGGCACCATGTCCATACCGCAGATGTCACACTGACCCGGTCCGTCTTTCACGACCGTCGGGTGCATCGGGCTGACCCAGCGGCCGGCGAGCTCATTACTGATGACCGCGCCGCCGGCCGCAACGCGCGTCCTGACGACGGCCGACGCGAACATGCCCGGCTTGAGCCGACGCTCAGGGTTTTCCACCGCGACGCGGACCGCCGCAGTCCGGGTTCGCTCATCGACCAACGGTTCGATGAACGAGATGCGGCCCTCGAAAGTTTCCCCGGGGTGCGCCTCGACCGTGAAACTCACACGCTGACCCCATCGCAGCATCGGGAGCTGCGACTCGTACGCCTCCATGTCGAGCCAGAGCCTCGACAGGTCGGCGATGGTGGCGATCGGTGCGCCGGTCTGGACATAGTCGCCCTCGCGCACGGCGAGGTGCGTCACCACGCCGCCGATCGGAGCGAAGATCGTCAAGCGATCGGCATCGAACGAACCGTCCTCGACCGCAGCGATCTGTTCGGGCGTGATGCCAAAGAGGCGGAGCTTCTCCCGGGCTGCGGCGAGGGTGTCGCGCGTCGCGGATCTCACGAGGTCGCTCGTCGCGGTGCTGTTCTCCGACGCGGCCTTGGCCTGGCGGAACTCTTCAAAGGCCGCGATCAGGTCGGGGCTGTAGACCTCGGCCATGTGATCGCCCTCGGCAACCGGGACGCCGAGGTAGTTGACGAACAGTCGCTCGATGCGGCCCGGGAAGTACGCGGTCAGGCGGGCGACCGAGGTCTCGTCGTACGTGACTTTCCCGTAGAGGCGGACCTCGGCGGTCGGGAAGAACCGTCCGACTGGGGCGGTCTCGATCCGGCTCATCGCCGCCGCGCTTTCGCTCATCGTGACGCGCAGCTCGCTGTCTTCGCCGCCGTCTTCGGTGACAGGAATGAGGTCCATAAAGCAGATCGGGCACTTCGCGTCAGGGTCGGGCAGCCGAACAGACGGGTGCATCGAGCACGTGTACATCTTCGGCTCGCCCGATTCGGCTTCGCCGTGATCATGACCCGACTCGACAACCTCGCTGGACGGTTCCGGCGCTGGCTTGCCGATCTGATAGCCAATGACGAGCGCAGCCACGATCGCAACAACAGCGATGCCGGCAGCAGTGTGCTTCCAGAGCCATCCGAGCACGGATTGTGAACGCTTCAGAAACTTGCTCATGGCTGCACCTCGTTCGACTCAGGCTCTGTTGTGGGGCTGGTCGCGGGTTCTGTGGGCACGGCTTCGCCGACGAGCGTGTTCAAGCGGGCGAGTGCCTGCCCGCGATCCGCGCGTGCTCGCTCGGCCGACACCGCGAACTCCAGCAGCGTGCGCTCGGTGTCGAGCAGATCGAGGAAGCTTGTGTCGCCTGTGCGGAACCCGGCGAGCGATGCACGCAGCGACTCTTCGGCCTTCGGGATCAGCGTCGTCTCGAAGAGCCGAACGCGACGATCGGCGTCCGTGTGCTCGAACCATGTACGCTGGATCGACGCGGTGATCCGGTTTGCTTCGTCGGCACGCTCAAACGACACCGCGAGCCGGCGGGCGAGCGCCTCCCGCACACCCGCGTCGTACTTGTCGCGCCAGAGGGGGACCGAGATCCCGAAGCTGAGCAGAATCGGATCATCACCGCTCTCGGCGATCGAACTGTTCATGGCCTCGTCGGTGACGATGTAATCGAGCCCGACCGTGAAGTCAGGCAGGCCTTCCTTTCGGGCGACTTCGCCGCGGATCCGCTGCTCCTCGATCCGCTCGTCGAGCGCGAGCAGCACGGGGTTGGAACGCCGAGCAATCTCGGCAAGGGCGGGGCCGTCAACAGACGCCACGCGTCCCGGGAGCTCGGCAAACTCAGCGACCGGCGCATCGGTTCGGCGGTTCAGTGCCGCGTTCAGGTCCGCGACGTAGGTGGGCCGCATCGCGCGGAGTTGGGCGAGCCGATCTTCGAGCTGCCCCAGCTCGACCTGCACGCGGATGAGCTCCGGGTGCGAGCCCGAGCCGACCCGGTACCGGGCCCGGACGACCTCCTCGAACGAGCTCAGCAGTTCGAGGTTTTCGCCTGTGATGCGGATCGCGGCATCGAGGTAGGCGACCTCGTGCAGCGTCTCGACAACCCGCTCGGTGACGCCGAGCCGGGCTGCCTCGAACTGACGCCATGCGGCCCTTGCCGCCATCGCGGCGGCGTCTTCGCGATCACTCAGAAGCCCCGGCCAGGGGAACGATTGGCTGACGCCGACACGGGCCTGCTGCGCTCCAGTCCGAGTCTCGACCTCGTCGAGGAAGAACCCGAAGTTCACCCGCGGATCGGGCAGCGAACGCACCTGCGGAAGCCGCTCGGCCGCGGCGGCCCATCGCTGATAGGCCGACTCAACCCTCGGGCTGTGATAGAGGGCGTAGCGCACGAAGTCGTCCGCCGAGGCACCCTCGATGAGAGCCGGCGCATCGGTGATGGACTCCGCTTCGGAGCGGTACACGGACCGCGGCGTTGAGTCGGCGTCAGCCGTGAGTGAACGGGTGTACGAGGGCGACAGACCGCGGGTGGGATCGAACGGCGACGAGCAGCCGACGCCGAATCCGACCGCCGCGACGCCCGCCGCGCAGGCGATGAGACGAACGGCCATGAATGGCTCCTGGGTTATTGGAGAACGAGTGTCCGAGTGACAGCAGCAGGGACGGAACGCGCTCAGCGCGCACCATCCCTACGAGACTCGGGCTCTACGTTTGCCAAACACCCAAGAGGGCCTGCACTTCGTTGTGGGTCTTGCCCGCGCGGAGGCCGACGACCAGCGATGCCATCGAAGGCGTCGTGTCATCGGGCTCGATCAACGGAGTGATCTTGGGCGGGCCGTTCGGAAGTCCCGTGATCGAATCGCGATCGGTCCTCGGGAGCGGTGCATCGGGAAGGGGTTCAGGAGCGGGCGTCGGGGAGATACCGCATCGGCACGGTCCCTCGCTCATCGGGCAGAATGCGTCACTGCCGCAGCCGAAGTCCGAATCGGCCGGGGGGATCGGCTCCCCGCAGCAGCTCACCTCGACCACGGGAACATGGCAAGCGGCCTCGCCGCAGCGGTCCTGACCGGCAGCGAACCCCGTCCCAATACGGGGGAGGCTGGCACTGAGCATGATAAGGATGGCAATAGTGCGGAGCATGGTCTCACTAACGGTACGCGGGCGCAGGTCCTCCGACAAACGCGGACGAGGAGGTAAGTATTCCGCGGCGTTAGTGATGACCTGCAAAGCCGACAAGTAGCCGATGGGTATTCCGGACCCTGAGGTAATCGTGCCCGACGACATGTTCGCAACCCCGCTGAGAGCCCGTGAGAGCCAGTTGGGTGCCCATTTGAGCTGATTCAGGCTGGGACCTGCCCCGCCTCGGTCCGCCGCTGGAGGTCGTCCCAC
>CBFGUD010000008.1:0-102428 GCA_965652365.1 uncultured Phycisphaerales bacterium | reverse complement strand
CTGGTGGGGGCGGTGCGGGACGCGGGGGCGGTGGTGCATCATCCGTGCCAGGTGCGCGCGGTGGAGGATGACGGGGAGGGCGGGTTCGTGGTGCGGGGGGATTGGGGCGCGGTGCGCGCGGGGCGGGTGGTGCTCGCGGCGGGGGGGAGGGCGCTGCCGAGGTCGGGTTCGGACGGGTCGGGGTATGCGATAGCGGAGGCGCTGGGGCATTCGGTGACGGGGGTGGTGGCGCCGGCGTTGGTGCCGTTGGTGATCGAGGGGGAGCACGCGCTCAAGGGGTTGTCGGGGATCGCGCATGAGGCGCGGGTGGAGGTGCGTGCGTCGACGGGGAAGCGGGTGCACGCGGCGACGGGGGCGGTGCTGTGCACGCATTTCGGGTTGTCGGGGCCTGCGATTCTGGATGTGTCGCGGCATCTGACGGCGGCGCGGGCAGCGGATGCGGGGGCGCGGTTGGCGGTGGGGTTCGTGCACGACCTTGGGGAGGAGTCGCTCGACGCGGCGCTGGCGGGGCTGGGGAAGCGGACGGTTGGGCGGTTCGTGCGCGAGATGCTCCCGGAGCGTTTGGCGGATGCGCTGTGCGGGGAGGCGGGGGTGGATCCGTCGACGAGGGGGGCTGAGCTTCGGCGGGAGGATCGGCGGGCGCTGGTGGGGGCGCTCACGGGGCTTGTTGTTCCGGTGTCGGGTGACCGGGGGTTCACGCACGCGGAGGTGACGATGGGGGGTGTGCCGATGCGGGAGGTGGACCCGTCGACGATGGGGTCGCGGGTGCGTGCGGGGGTGTATGTGATCGGGGAGATCCTCGATGTGGACGGGAGGATCGGGGGGTTCAACTTTCAGTGGGCGTGGGCGAGCGGGGTGATCGCGGGGCGTGCGTGCGTTGTTGGTTGATCAGGCGGCGGCGTGTTGGTTGCTGTGGGCGAGGAAGATGTTGATGGTGCGGAGGAGTGCTTGTCGGTCGATGGGTTTGGAGAGGTATTCATCGCACCCGACGTCGAGGCATCGTTGTCGGTCGTGTTCCATGGCGTGGGCGGTGAGGGCGATGATGGGGATGGTGCATCCTCGTGTGCGGAGTTCGGGTGTGGCGACGTAGCCGTCGAGGACGGGCATCTGCATGTCCATGATGATGAGGTCGAAGTTGTCGTCGCGTTCGAGGAGGTCGAGGGCGTCCTGGCCGTTGGATGCGAAGACGGGTTGGTGTCCGGCGCGTGTGAGGTAGTGTTGGATGAGTTTGCGGTTGTCTTCGCCGTCTTCGACGACGAGGACGCGTGCGGCGGGTCCGGCGGGGCGGTGGTCGGGCGTGGCGTGTGCGTCGTGGAGGCCGAGTTTGCGTGTGGCTTCTTCGCGTCCTGCGTCGTCGAGTGCGGGGACGAGGGGGAGCGCGAGGGTGAAGGTGGAGCCCTTGCCCGGTTCGGAGCGGGCGGTGAGGGTGCCTCCCATCTGGTGCGCGAGTGAGCGGGAGATGCTGAGCCCGAGCCCGGTGCCCTGGTGGGTTCGTGTCATGGAGGCGTCGGCTTGTTCGAAGGGGTTGAAGACGGCTTCGATGGCGTCCGGTTCGATGCCGATGCCGGTGTCGGCGACGCGGAAGAGGATGTGGTCTTCGGAGCGGTCGATCTCGAGCCGGACGGATCCTTGGTTGGTGAACTTGATGGCGTTGCCGATGAGGTTCATGAGGATCTGGTTGACGCGGTGATCGTCGAGCATGACGTATTGGGGGAGGGTGTCGGCGACGGTCCAGGAGAGTCGGAGGTCTTTCTCGTCGGCGCGGACCTTGAGGGTGGTGGTGGCCTGGGCGGCGATCTCGGCGGGGGCGGCGGGGATGGGGTTGATCTCGCACTTTCCGGATTCGATTTTGGAGAGGTCGAGGATGTCGTTGATGATGGAGAGGAGGTGGTGCCCGGCGCGTCGGATGTGGTCGACGGGCTGGCGGACGTCGGCGACGAGGTTGGTGGATCGGGTGGCGTCGTCGAGGACGTCGGCGTATCCGAGGATGGCGCTCATGGGTGTGCGGATTTCGTGGCTCATGTTGGCGAGGAAGACGGATTTGGCGAGGTTGGCGGCCTGGGCGCGTTTGGCGAGTTCGCGTTGCTCGGATTCGCGTTCGCGGAGTGCTTTGGTCATGCGTTCGGCGATGGCGCAGGCGTGTGCGCGTGAGCGGGTGATGAGCCACGTGATGGTGGTGAGGAGGAAGGCGATGGTGAGCCCGACGCCCAGGACGATGCGGGCGTGCGCGGTGTACGGGGAGCGGATGGTGTCGGGGTCGATGACGATGCCGAGATCGATCTCTCCGCCCGCGAGCGTGATGGGGAAGGAGACGTAGTGATAGGCGTCGGGGTGTGATTCTCCGTCGGGGGTGTCTCGGTAGACGTCGACGGGTTGGCCTTCGGGGTCGCGCATGGAGACGTTGATGAAGGCGTTGTTCCAGCTCGGGTCGGGTTCGGACGCGAAGAAGTGCTGGAAGTCGAGCGCGACGGCGCACCATCCGATGCTGTGTTCGCGGCGTTCTTCGGGGGTGGTGACCTCGATCCCGCGCTCGTAGAGGGGGACGACCATGATCGCGCCGAGGTGGACGTCGCCGTTCTGCTGGACGAGTCGGAAGGGGTGTGAGAGGGCGGGTTCTCCGGTGTCGGTGGCGTTGTCGTAGACGGCTTTGTTGACGGGGTCTGAGGCGGCGTTGAGCCCCCAGGCGGACCGGTTGCGGGATTCGGGTTCTTCGTACTTGACGATGTAGAGGTGGTCGTCGGGGTGTGTTCCGGTGCCGCTCGGGTGTGCTTTGATCGAGAAGCTCTCGATACCCTGGGCGTGCATGGACGCGACGAATGAGTCGGCGTTGTCGGGTTCGACGCGTTCGACGTATCCGAAGCCCCAGACGCCCGGGTGCTGGTGTTTGAGTCTGGATTCGTTGACGAATGTTTTCCAGTCGTGGTAGGAGATGGAATCGGAGGCGCGGGCGAAGCCGGCGACCATGTGGAGCGCGTTGGTGTATTCCTGGAAGAGTTCGGAGACGTGCGCGTAGATGCGTTGGATGGACTCGCGTTCCTGTGTGGCGCAGTCTTCGTCGGCGAGTCGCTGGATGTAGTTGGTGCTGATGAGGGTTGCGCCGGCGGAGACGAGCGCGACGAGGATGGGGGCCCACCATGAGGTGAGGGGGACTTGTGCGTCGCGGTGTGTTCCTTGGTGCGGCACGTCGTGGGTTCCCTGGCGGTGAGTGCGGCGTGGCCGCGGGATCGCGGCGGGCTCCCTGTGTATCGGGGCGTCCGAGGGTGGACCTGAGCGCGGATCGGAGAAAGGGGGCGGTATCACCCTCCCTGTTTCGGGGGTTTTGTTGGGTGATGGGGCGGCGGGGGTGGATCCGCGGCGGATTATCAGGCGGTGACGGGCTCGAGTTTCATGGCTTCGAGCATGGCTTTGCCCATTTCGGCGGGGTTGAGCGCGACGGTGGCGCCGGCTTCGCGGAGGGCCTGGATTTTGGTGTCGGCGGTGCCGGTGGGTTTGCCTCCGGCGCCGGCGGAGATGATGGCGCCGGCGTGTCCCATGCGTTTGCCGGGGGGTGCGGTGCGTCCGGCGATGAATGCGGCGACGGGTTTGGTGACGTTGTGTTTGATGTATTCGGCGGCGTGTTCTTCGTCTTCGCCTCCGATTTCCCCGATCATGAGGATGCCGTGGGTGTCGGGGTCTTCTTCGAAGAGTCGGATGCAGTCGGTGTGGTTGAGTCCTCGGACGGGGTCGCCTCCGATGCCGACGCAGGTGGATTGGGCGAGCCCGAGCTGGGAGGTTTGCCAGACGGCTTCGTAGGTGAGTGTGCCCGAGCGTGAGACGATGCCGACGGATTTGGCGAGTTTGGATTCGGAGATGTGTGTGTGGATGTATCCGGGCATGATGCCGATTTTGCATCCGGCGTTGGTGTAGCGGGAGTCGTGGGTGCCTTGTCCGGTTTTGGGTCCGGGTGTGATGACGCCCGGGCAGTTTGGGCCGACGAGGGTGAAGAGTTCTCGTGCGTGTCCGGAGTCGGCGCCTCGGGCGGCGGCGTTTCGTTCGTCGAGGACCGCGCGGACTTTGATCATGTCGTTGACGGGTACGCCTTCGGTGATGCAGCAGATGAGTCGGATGCCCGCGTCCATGGCTTCGAGGATGGCGTCGGCGCAGAAGGCGGGTGGGACGAAGATCATGGTGGCGTCGGCGCCTGTTTTGTCGGCGGCGTCTTTGACGGTGTTGAAGATGGGGAGCCCGTTGGGGTCTGTTTGTCCGCCTTTGCCCGGGGTGACGCCTCCGACCATCTTTGTGCCGTAGTCGAAGCAGCCCTTGGTGTGGAGCGCTCCGGCGGTGCCTGTGATGCCCTGGCAGATGACCTTGGTGTCTTTGTCGATGAGGATGGACATGTGGCGCTCCGTGTCGTTCGTTTGGGTGCTGGGATGATAGCGAATGGATGGGGCGGTGCGTCCGGTGCGCGGGGCGTGGGGATGGAATTGCAAGGTTCGGGGGGCACTGGTCTTGCGCGCTGAGGGCGCGGATCGGGTTGGCTATGATCCCCGCCCCGGAGGGGGAGAGGACGGAAGGAGCACGGCGATGCGCGCGATTGTCACTGGTCAGGTCGGGATGGAGAAGAAGAGCTACCTCAACGAGGTGGCGCGTTTCGCGGGGACGCAGGGGGATTCGGTCCCGATCTACAACGTGGGCGACATGATGTACGCGGAGGCGCCGGACGTGCGTCCGGGTCGGATTCTGGATCTTCCGATCTCAAGGTTGCATTCGCTTCGGCGTGCGGCGTTCAAGGACATCATCTCCGAGTCGTCGGGCGAGGAGAACATGATCGTGAACACGCACGCGACGTTCCGTTGGCGTCACGGGTTGTTCAGCGCGTTCGACTTCGATCAGATCGCGAAGCTGCGGCCGGACATTTTCGTGTGCCTGGTGGACAACATCGAGGTGGTGCATCAGCGGCTTCACGCGGAGCACGACATCGACGCGACGCTCAAGGACTGCATGGTGTGGCGCGAGGAGGAGATCCTGGCGACGGAGATCATGTCGCAGGCGATCCCGGGGTCGAGGTTCTACATCGTGTCGCGTGGTCGGTTCGCGTCGACGGAGCGGACGCTGTTCCGGCTTTTGTGCCGGCCTGCGATGAAGAAGGTGTATCCGAGTTTCCCGATGTCGCACGTGGTGGACATGCCGGACGTGATGGCGGAGATCGACGCGTTCCGGATGGAGCTTGCGGAGCACTTCGTGACGTTCGATCCGGGGGACGTGGACGAGAAGCTCTTGCTTGATCGGGCGCTGGAGGCGGCGCGTGAGGGGAAGGATTTCTTCGATCACAAGCCGTTGCAGCTCGGTGGGCTGGACAAGGGCGCGGAGCCGATCCGGATGAAGACGCGCGAGGTGCTGGATATCGCGGGTGATATCGACGGTCAGATCTACATGCGTGACTTCAAGCTGATCGATCAGGCGGACATGATCGTGTCGTATGTTCCGGAGCTGACGAGCGAGACGGGGAAGATCATCCCGGGGCTTTCGAGCGGTGTGGAGCGCGAGCTGCAGCACGCGTGGGAGCACGCGAAGGAGGTGTACGTGGTGTGGAAGCCCGGGAAACAGCCGAGCCCGTTCATCACGGAGACGGCGACGAAGGTGTTCACGTCGACGGCGGAGGCGTTGTCCTACTTCGATGAGAAGGGGATGTTCGCGGAGAAGAATCTGTTCGGGCAGTGATTCGGTCCGGTGGGGGTGAGGGCGCGGATCTGAAGTTGCCGGCTGCGGTTTCGGTGTTGACATGCAATGTTTGGTGTGGTAGGTTCACACCAGCCCACCAGCCCACCAGCCCACCAGCGGAGTGTGGCGTTTCGGTGGCCACCTCCCTTGGGGGATGTTCGATGAGCGCACCGCACCGGGTTCCGAATCGTCTGACGGCGCTGTCTTGCTCGGCTCTTGTTTGTATCGGCACGGAAGCGTGCTCCGCTCAGAGCGGGAGTTGTTTCGATCGGCTCACGAGCGATATCGCGAGCTGCAACGATATGTTTGATAACGATGCGGGTGATCCCGGGACCTATCAGAACGAACCGGCTCACGACGCGTGTATCTATGGCGCCGAGGCCTCGTACTCCGCGTGTTTGAACGATGCGGATCGGTCGGCGTTGTATTCGGCGTGGATCACATTCACGGCGCGGTTGCGCCGATGCCTTGAGGAGTTCCCGGATGATGAAGATGAATCGCAGCAGGCGTGTATCTCGGGGGCCCTCGTCGAGTACCGGCACACGGTGGAGGATCTGATCCCTGACGATGACGACGATTGCACGAGTGGTGGTATTTATTTGTCATCGTTCGGAACACCCAGGGCGGTCGGTCCGCTGGACACGCTGCGGCGGGCGGCGATCGATCGGGGCTACGAGGACGGCGAATACCGTGTGCAGGCGAACACATCGCTCACGATCACCGCGGGGGTCAATGCGACCCCCGGCTCGGGCTACGACATCCGCGAGTACGGTTGCCTGAAACAGGCGTTGCTGCTCGGCGTCTCGTATGGCAAGGAGGGAGTCCGCGTTGAGTTCATGGACGCCGACACCGACCTGATCGATGGTGTTGAGTTCGATGTGCATATCTTCGCTGACAAACTCGTCCATACCGATGAGCTCGGGCTTCTCTGTGTCTACTTCAATCAGCACGACGTCCCGAAGTTCGGGGAGTTCGGGAAGCTCAAAATCGAGCCCACGGATGTCGGCGGCGACTGGAATCGCGATCGGGTCAGCGACACCCGGGACGTGATCGATTTTCTCGATTCGTACAGCGCGGGGACGAAACGTGCGGATCTGAATGGTGATGACCGGGTCGATTCGGAGGACGCGGAGGCGTTCACGGATTCGATGGGTGATTGAACTCGCGGATCTGGTATCGGCCTGAGGTGAAGACGTGTTGGGCGGGGATCGAGGGCGCGGGGTGCGGGTCGGCGATGATGCCGTTCGCGTTGGATTTTTCGATGATCTGATCGGGTCGGCGCGCGAGGGCGTCGAGGCCCCACTGCTTCTGGTGCTTTTGGTCGTTGTGTGGTTGGATCACGGGGGAAGGATACGGGCTCGGTCGTGCCTGTCTCGGGGTCATGAAATCCGGGTGCCCCCTTCCCGAATGAGCACCTTGCGGGGATGGTCCCGACAGGGGAAGATGGTTTCATGGACGCACAGGAACCTCGACAGCACACGCCGCCCGAAGCGCCCTTCAACGAGCGGGGGCGGGCGTATGACCCGGATGTGACGGATGACGAGCGGACTTATGCATTGCTGATGCATCTTTCGCTGCTCGGGCATGTCGTGTTGTCGCTGATTGCGATCGCGATTCCGATCATCATGTGGCACGTCAAGAAGGACACGTCTGCGTTCCTGGACGATCACGGTCGGGAGGCGATCAACTTCCAGTTGTCGCTGATCGTGCTTTCGTTGTTGCTGATTCCGATCGGGATCCTGACGTGCAGCGCCGGGTTCTTTTTGTATATCCCACTGTATGTGCTGGCGCTGATCGGGATGATCCAGGCGGCGATGGCGGCCAATCGGGGCGAGTTCTATCGGTACCCGATGACGTTCCGCTTCCTGAGCTGATCGTGTCCTGGGGTGGGGGTGTGCGCTGGGTCGTGGTCAGTTGGTGCCGGCGAGTTTGCGGACGGTGAAGTCGAAGTTTCGGACGAGTGCGGTGATGACGGCGTAGACGATGCCGAGGTAGACGAGGGCGCTGATGATGGCGCCGACGGCGAGGGCGGCGCGCGCCGACGCGAGTCCTTCCTGGTCGGCGGCGGTCTCGGCGAGTCGTTGGACGGGGACGACGAGGGCGTCGAGGACGCTTGCGGGGGAGAGGGCGGCGAGGACGGGGCCGACGACGGGCATGTCGGAGCCCGAGGCCCACCCGCACATGCCGAGGATCCCGGAGACGATGAAGACGACGGCGACGGTGCCGACGACGGCGGAGAGTGTGCCCTTGCTTTTGAGGGACCACTGGAGCCCGATCATGACGCAGAAGGCGACGAAGGGGATGAGGACGAGTGCGGCGATGATGCCGGCTTCGGGGAGGACGATGGGGACGTCGATGGTGCCGCCTTGGATGGAGGATTCGGTGATGGTGGCGTGATCGGGGCGTCCGAGCCCGCCGGCGAGGGCGTAGAGCCCGGGGAGTGCGATGGTGAAGATGGGGACGGCGATGAGTGGGAGGAGGTAGCTGACGAGGCCTCGGAGTTTGCCCATGAGGTAGAGGCGTGGTGTGATGGGTGTGGTGAGGATGAGGTCGAGTGTGCCGTCTTCTCGTTCTCCGGCGACGGCGGTGGCGGCCATGTTCATGGCGACGAGGGCGATGAGGAAGACCTCGGTGAAGACGAGGGCGCGGACGATGAAGCGGAGGTCGGGGGCGGTGAGGACGTCGGTGTGGTAGAGGACGAGGATGACGACGGCGCTGATGGCGCCCAGGGCGACGAAGGACCATCTTGCCATGATGCGCCAGAAGGTGGCGTTGCGTGCGGAGGCTTCGCGCCAGGCGATGGGGTTGTTCCAGACGGTGCGGGGGGGGCGGTGTTCCTCGCCTTGGGCGCCCAGGCCCATCATTTTGCGGTACCAGGGGACGCGTGCGGCGCGGGAGGTGACTTGGCGGAGCCCGCCGGAGCGGACGGTGAGGGTGGAGAAGAGGACGAGGACGGCGGAGAGTCCGAGGGAGCCGAGTGTCCATGCGCGGGCGGGGGTTTCGAGCATGAGTGCGGCGATGCCCGAGTAGGAGCCGTCGATGGCGCTGGGGTAGGAGGCGGGGGAGAGGAGGGATCGGAGGGCGAGGAAGGGGTTGAGGGCGCTGACCCAGGTGACGCCGGTGCCTTGGACGCCGAGTCCTCGTGATCGGAGCCATGCGTCGATGGCGATGGTGGCGGCGACGTAGGTGACGACGGAGACGTAGAAGGTGAAGACGGCGCGTTGTCCGACGAGTCGTGAGACGGAGAGGGCGATGGCGGCGGCGCCGACGAGTGTGGCGGCGCCGGCGGAGACCATGTAGGCGGCGATGATGGCGCGGCCGGGGACGCCTCCGAAGAACTGGGTGAGGGCGAAGAGGGGGAGGGAGGCGAAGAGGAGGGCGAGGACGAAGAAGAGTCGTCCGAGGAGGTTCCCGAGGACGATCTCGAGTTTGGACATGGGTGTGGTGAGGAGGATGTCCCATGTGCGGGGGTTGGCTTCGTGGGCGATGGCGCCGGCCATGAAGACGGGGGCGATGATGCAGATGAGGGCGACCTGGAGGTAGGCGATCCAGGCGAAGAGGGTGGCGCCGGAGGCGGCGAGTTCTCGGTAGGACATGTCGCCGGTGCGGGTGTTTCCGAGGAGCCCCCAGAGCATGGCGAGGGAGAGGACGGCGAGGTAGGCGGAGCGGACGTAGTTGTGTTTGGCGCGCCGCGAGGCGTTTTGGACGAGGCGCACGGCGATTGGGTTGAGGGGGCCGAGGCGGAGGATCCAACGGAGGAAGACGGGCATGCTCCAACTGTACACGGTGTTGGTCGCGCCCGGTTGCGGTCATGGCGCGACAAAAAGCCCCGGGCGGGTGCCCGGGGCTTTGGGGGTTGGGATCGGGGGTTGATCAGGTCGACTGTGTGCCGGCGGCTTCGGTCTCGGCCTTGTCGTCGTCGGAGCCCTTGGAACTTTCGGATTCCGGGGGTTCGATCCAGGAGGTCTCGAACTTGAGGGCGTCCTCTTTGGGGTCCTTGCTCGCGAGGAGTGTGTTCTTCTCGTGGAGGACGCCGGAGAGGAGTTGTTCGGAGAGGGGGTCTTCGATGTAGGTGCCGATGGCGCGGCGGAGGGGGCGTGCGCCGAAGTCGGGGTTGTAGCCCTTCTCGATGAGGAAGTCCTTGGCGCTCTGGTCGAGGGTGAGGGACAGGCCTTGCATCTTGAGTCGTTCGGCGACCTTGCCGACTTCGAACTCGACGATCTGGACGAGGTCGTCCTTGGTGAGGGGCTTGAACACGATCACGTCGTCGAGTCGGTTGATGAACTCGGGGCGGAAGAAGCGTTCGATTTCCTTCATCAGGACGGACTTGATGGATTCGAACTGGTTGTCGGGCGCGTGCTTGGCGAAGCCGAAGCCGCCGCCGCCCTTGATGAGGTCGGCGCCGATGTTGGAGGTCATGATGAGGATGGTGTTTCGGAAGTCGACGTGACGGCCGAAGGAGTCGGTGAGTCGTCCTTCTTCCATGATCTGGAGGAGCATGTTGAACACGTCGGGGTGTGCCTTCTCGACTTCGTCGAGGAGGACGACGGAGTAGGGGCGTCGGCGGATCTGCTCGGTGAGCTGGCCGCCTTCTTCGTATCCGACGTATCCGGGAGGGGCGCCGACGAGTCGCGAGACGGTGTGCTTCTCCATGTACTCGGACATGTCGAGGTGGACGAGGGCGTCGGCGTTGCCGAACATGAACTCGGCGAGCGCCTTGGAGAGCAGGGTCTTGCCCACGCCCGAGGGTCCGACGAAGATGAACGAGCCCATGGGGCGTTTGGGGTCTTTGAGCCCGGCGCGGGCGCGGCGGATGGCCTTGGAGATCGCCTTGATGGCGTCGTCCTGGGAGATGACCTTCTTGTGGAGCTCGTCCTCGAGTTTGAGGAGTCGCTGTGCTTCTTCCTTCTCGAGTTTCTGGAGGGGGACGCCGGTCATCTTGGAGACGACCTCGGCGATGACTTCCTCGTCGACGACGCCGGCGGCTTCGAGCTGTTCGGCGCGCCACTGGGTCTGGATTTCTTCCTTCTTCTTGCGGAGCTGCTCGGCCTGGTCGCGGAGCTCGGCGGCCTTCTCGTAGTCGGCGTTCTTGACGGCGTCGTCCTTGGCGACGGAGAGCTTCTCGATGTCCGCTTCGATATCCGCGAGGTTCGGCGGCTTGCTCATGCTCTTGATGCGCACGCGCGCGCCGGCTTCGTCGATGACGTCGATGGACTTGTCTGGCTGGACGCGTCCGGTGATGTATCGTCCCGAGAGCTCGACGGCGGCGCGGATGGCGGCGTCGGTGATCTTGACGCGGTGGTGTTCCTCGTACTTGTCGCGGACACCCTTGAGGATCTCGATGGCCTGCTCGTTGGTCGGGGGGTCGACGGGGATGGACTGGAAGCGCCGGTCGAGGGCGGCGTCCTTTTCGATGTACTTGCGGTACTCGTCGAAGGTGGTGGCGCCGACGCACTGGATCTCGCCTCGTGCGAGGGCTGGCTTGAGGACGTTGGAGGCGTCGATGGCGCCTTCGGCGCCGCCGGCGCCGACGAGGGTGTGGAGCTCGTCGATGAAGAGGATGACGTTGCCCGCGCGGCGGACTTCGTTCATGACGGCCTTGATGCGTTCTTCGAACTGCCCGCGGTACTTGGTGCCTGCGACCATCATGGCGAGGTCGAGGACGACGAGTCGCTTCTCGAAGAGGATGTCGGGGACTTCCTGTGAGACGATGCGTTGGGCGAGGCCTTCGACGATGGCGGTCTTGCCGACGCCGGCTTCGCCGAGGAGGACGGGGTTGTTCTTGGTGCGTCGGCAGAGGATCTGGGTGAGCCGTTCGATCTCGTGTGCGCGTCCGATGACGGGGTCGAGCTGGCCGTCCTTGGCGAGTTCGGTGAGGTCTCGTCCGAAGGAGTCGAGGGCGGGGGTTTTGGATTTGCCTTTGGCTTTGCCCATGGGTGCTTCGGCTCCCGTGTCGGGGCCTCCGATGGATTCGGATTCGGACTCGGCGCCCGCGCCGAGGAGGTTGAGGACCTCTTCGCGGACTTCCTCGAGTTTGAGGTTGAGGTTCATGAGGACCTGGGCGGCGACGCCGTCGTGTTCGCGGAGGAGCCCGAGGAGGAGGTGTTCGGTGCCGACGTAGTTGTGGTTGAGGTTCCGCGCTTCTTCGATGGCGTATTCGATGACTTTCTTGGCGCGGGGGGTCTGTGGGAGCTTGCCCATGGTGACCATTTCGGGTCCGGCGCGGACGAGTCGTTCGACTTCGAGGCGGACCTTTCGGAGGTCGACCTCGAGGTTTTTGAGGACGTTGGCGCCGACGCCTGAGCCTTCTTTGACGAGGCCGAGGAGGATGTGCTCGGTCCCGATGTATTCGTGGTTGAAGCGCTGCGCTTCCTGGTTGGCGAGGGCCATGACCTTGCGGGCGCGATCGGTAAAGCGTTCGAACATCGCTGACTCTCCGTGCCCCGATGGGTCCGGGGCGTTGTCATCCGTACTCCAACGGATGGTTGTGAATCGTGGACCCGTCCTTCCGAACGGGCGACCACAGTGTCTTGTTCGCACGAACGGGGGTTGCGGATCACGTTCCGGAAAACACCCGGCGCACGTCCTTGTATCGGCAGCATGGGGCGTGCCAGTTGGATCTGTTGTCTGTTTGGGGGCAAATTGGGTCTGCGGGGTCGCCAAGCCCTTGCGGCTTGTGTGTTTGGGCGCGTCCGGGGGCGGAGGTCCGCCTGCGGATACACGGGTCTGCCAGATCGGCAGGGGTGCGCGGATCGTTGGGCGTTGCGCGGTGTCGGGGACGATCGCGCGTGGGCGACCTAGGATCGGATTCGCATTGTTGAGAGCATTCCGGGGCGCCTTGCGGGGCTCCGTCGATCAAGAAAAAGAGGTCCATCGTGGCGAGCAAGCACTTCGACGTTGTGGTCATCGGCGGCGGTCCCGGCGGGTATGTCGGGGCGATCCGGGCCGCCCAGCTCGGGTACAAGGTCGCGATCATCGAGCGCGCCAAGCTCGGTGGTGTGTGCCTGAACTGGGGGTGCATCCCGTCGAAGGCGCTGATCGAGAACGCGGCGCTGATGGAGAAGCTCGCGGAGAAGCAGGAATGGGGGATCGAGACGGGGGAGGTCAGGGTCGACTGGGACAAGGTGATCGGTCGGTCGCGCGATGTGGCGTCGAAGCTCAACAAGGGTGTCGAGTTCCTGATGAAGAAGAACAAGATCGAGTTCTTCAACGCGCACGCGAAGATCACGAAGGCGAAGGGGGGCCCCGGGACCAAGGGGATCGAGATCGAGGTGAGCGAGTGCGAGCTCAACGAGGAGTTCACGCCTTCGCCGGTGAAGGTGAAGAAGGCGAAGGAGACGATCACGTGCGACCGGGTCGTGATCGCGACGGGGGCGGTGGCGCGGGATCTTCCTTTCGCGAAGTTCGACGGCGACAAGGTCTGGGGCGCGCGCGAGGCGATGTACAACAAGGAGCGTCCGGGGAAGCTCATCGTGGTGGGCGCGGGGGCGATCGGGCTCGAGTTCGGGTACGTGTACAAGCAGTTCGGGACCGAGGTCACGATCGTGGAGATGATGGACCGGGTCGCGCCGGTGGAGGACGAGGAGGTCGGCAAGGAGCTCGGGAAGATCTACAAGAAGCACGGCTTCGACATCCGGACGTCGACGGGGGTGATCGACATCGACACGAAGGGCAAGGGGGTGAAGGTCACGGTCGGTCCGATGAAGGACGGCAAGCCCGACGAATCGAAGAAGGAAGTCATCGAAGCGGACAAGGTCCTGCTCGCGATCGGGGTGCAGGGGCGTTTTGATGGGCTTTTCGACGAGAAGCTCGGGCTCGAGACGGTGAAGGGGCACATCAAGACGGATTATGTGCCGCTGGATCTGACGTCGCCGAGCGAGACGGCGCCGGTGCTCGAGTACAAGACGAATCTCCCGGGTGTGTACGCGATCGGGGACGTGATCGGGCCGCCGTGGCTGGCGCACGTGGCGGGTGAGGAGGCGATCCTGTGCGTGGAGCGGTTCGCGCATAAGGACAAGAAGCTCGGCCACGATCCGATCCCGATGGACTACACGGTGATCCCGGGGTGCACGTACTGCCATCCGCAGATCGGTTCGGTGGGGTACACGGAGCAGGCGCTCAAGGCGCAGGGGCTCAAGAAGGGCGAGGACTACGAGGTCGGGAAGTTCATGTTCAGCGCGCTGGGCAAGGCGATCGCGACGCGTCACACGGACGGGTTCGTGAAGATCATCCGCGGGCTCCCGCGGGGCGAGATCCTGGGCGCGCACATCCTCGGGGACCAGGCGACGGAGCTGATCGCGGAGTTGTCCTTGGGTCGTCGTCTCGAGGCGACGAGCGAGGAACTCATCGCGACGGTGCACGCGCACCCGACGATGCACGAGGCGGTGCACGAGGCGGCGCTGGCGAGCGAGGGGCGTGTGATCAACTCGTAAATATCGAGAACTTCATATTCTGAGGTTGCATAGCTGCCTGAAGCTGTGTATTCGTAGATGAATGAGGGGATCTAGACCCGGGATCGCCAGCATGTGTCTCACCCTTGCAATCTTCCCAAAGCACTTCAACCAGAAGAGAGGTCTATGATCACCGTTTTGACGACGCTCGCTTTGATGAATCCAGCACCCCCGGCATGCGTGATCTATGACGCTGAAGGATCAGCCATGATCAGCGCCGTGATGCCTCCCAGCGCGCCGCAGATCGGACTCGCCGCCGATGGAGAAGTCCCGGTACTCACCAAGATGCGCAGCGGCGAGTTGCGCGAAGGACTGTGGTACTCGGGCGCGAGCCCGACGGGAGTGCACTCCATCCGGATGCCTTCTGCGCTCCTTTGGGATGCACAGGGTGGATGGGAGCTGACATACAGCAGAATGCTGCTCCGGCACGGACCTCGTGACGAGGTCTGGACAATCCAGCTCCCGTTCGCGAGCACGATCCCGAATGAGACCGAAGGGACGTTCTTTGACCCTAGTGCGCGCGGACAAGCTGTACAGGAGTTGCCCTCCGCGATCATCCCGAACTACAACTCCGCCGGTGCCCCCGCGGGGACTGACAACGTCGCGGTCAGCAGGGCGGCACGGAAGATGGCGGACGTCGCCCAGAACCTGCTCAAGGACGAGAATCTGATTCTCCAGGTAAACTTCGTTTGGACAAGCACACTCATCACCGATCCGACAGTCATCGCGGCAGCCGCGGTCATCCAGTACGAGCGGGAGTACACAGATTACAAAGATGACCTCGAAGCGGCGTACGCAGCGTCTACGACCGACGACGATTCGTTCGATCTGATCCTCATCGACAACATCCCGCTCGGGACGACGATCGACTACGCGCGTGACAGCAACGCGATGGATTCGACCGACACGGTGCTGATGTCGGTAGCGGAGGTATACAACCAGAGCGGCGTACTGCCCCCCGATGGATCAGATGCCGATCATGTACCTGAATGCCAACGCATCGGCCCCCTTTGATCCGGATCCAGTTGACGGCGGCATCGACGCGGGGAGTATCGATCTGACCGGGACCCTCGTGCACGAGTTTCTGCACCATCTGGGGTTCAACTCCGCTGCGGACAGCTTCCCGTCGGACCCGACCCTGGACGCGATCTCGCCGCTGGATATCATCCGATTCAACGACAGCGCCGGCACGATCAGCACGTTCGAGAATCGGACCCTGACACGCGAGCTCAGGTCAACTGAGAACACGAACAGCGCGTTCCAGATCAACTCAAGCGTGTGGCTCAAAGCGATGTCCACCGGTGCGGCAAATCAGGCGAGCCATTGGAAAGCGGATGAGATCACGGGTGAATACATCGGCATCATGGACCCGACGACGGCACCGGGCCAGAACAACCTGGTGAACAACGCGTATATGCAGATCGCTGATATTCGCGCGTTCGATGCGATCGGGTACGACATCGACAATAACGATTTCATTCTCAATTTTAATCCGATGATCATCTTCCCAATCGCAAATGCCGAGGTTGCGCCCGACACCCCCTTGACACTCGACTGGTCGCTCGGCAACGGCGCAACATCAACTGATGTCCTCGTATACGATCACGGCACAACGATCACAAGCAGCCAATCCCGAGGACCGACACCTGTTCTTGTGTATCGCGCCAACGATGTCTCGGGAAGTGAGATGACTCTTACCTCCAACGAACTCCAGCTCCTTGCCGGGCATCAGTACAGTTGGAAGGTCGGCGTTTGGAATACGCTCGGCGTCGGGATCACGCCCGAGGAGACGTTTGTCATCGACTGCCCGCCGGACGTGAACGACGACGGCAACCTCGATTTCTTCGACACCTCCATGGTGACGAGCGGGATGTTCGACTACAACGGCGACACGGTGTTCGACTTTTTCGACATCAGCGCGTTCCTCGATGATTTCAGCGCCGGGTGCCCGTAGCCCGGTCAGGGCGAGTCTCGGGCGGGTCGGGGCGGTGTGATTTGTCCCGTCGGGGCGGGGCTTTGGGCATTTCAGAAACATGGGCAGAATGGGATGAACTCCTCTATAGGGCGGGCGGGGGTTGTGGTAGTGTGCGCGTTGCACGTCGGCATCCGCGGCACCCACGAGATCCGCGCCGGGCGCGATCGGATCGCGCTGTTGTTGCGCCGACACCACACACGGAGGAGCATCCACCATGGCATCCATGACCACCCACACGTTGTGCGCGCTCGCCTGCGCGTCGGTTTCAAGCGTCGCGTCGGCGCAGATGTATTCGAACACGCTCGGGTCCCCGGGGCTTTCGGGCTCGTACGCGGTCGATTACGAGCCCTGGGACGACGGTTCGGGCGAGTCGCTGTATATCACGGGTCAGTTCAGCATCGCGGGTGTCCCGGGGAGCTCGAACATCGCGCGGTGGGACGGGAGCGACTGGCAGCCGGTCGGCGGCGGGCTCAACGGGAACTATTCCAACGCGATCAAGGTGTTCGACGGCGACCTGATCGCGGCGGGGTATTTCGCGGACGCGGGCGGGGTGGCGGGGACGGAGAAGCTCGCGCGCTGGGACGGGACGTCGTGGCATTCGATGGACGCGCAGTCCGCGTCGTTCCTGAACTCGATGTGGGACCTGGAGGTCTTCGACGACGGGATCACGGGCGAGCAGCTCTACATCGCGGGCAACTACGTCGCGCTCAACGGGCAGGCGGGTCTGGATCACATCGCGAAGTGGGACGGGACGGCGTACACCCCCGTCGGCGGGACGATCGGCGGCGCGGTGCCGCTGATCGTGCTCGATCTGTACCAGGCGGACCTGGGGTCGGGCAACACGCTCTACGCGGGCGGTCGGTTCCTGACGATCGACGGGGTGCCCGCGCTGAACATCGCGGCGTGGGACGGGACGTCGTGGAGCGATCTGGACACGGGGATCACGCGTCCCACCGGGATCGCGCAGGTGCTGACCATGGTCTCGTGGGACGACGGGAGCGGCGAGGCGCTGTATGTCGGCGGTCGGTTCGAGATCGCGGGCGGCGCGACGGTGTCGCGGAACATCGCGAAGTGGGACGGATCGTCGTGGTCCTCGATGGGCGCGGGGTTCGACGCGGACGTGCAGGAGCTGACGGTCTTCGATGACGGGTCGGGCGAGGCGCTGTACGCGATGGGCAACTTCCAGTTCACCAACGACGGGCTCACGCGGGTGAACCGGATCGCGAAGTGGAACGGATCGTCGTGGGAGCCCGTGGAGAACGGCGCGAACGACACGGTCTTCGGGGCCGAGGTCTACGACTACGGCGAGGGCGAGGCGCTGCTGTTCGCGGGTTCGTTCACGGCGCTGAGCGGGCAGAGCTCGGGCAAGGTCGGGGCGTATGTCGCGGACTCGTCGTGCTCCGCGGATCTGAACGGCGATACGAGCGCGGACTTCTTTGATATCTCGTTCCTGCTCAACAACGAGGTGGACTACAACGGGGATACGGCGTTCGATTTCTTCGACATCAGCGCGTTCCTCCAGGATGTGAGCGCCGGGTGTCCGTGATTTCCCTGAAACCCAGCTGTTTCGCAGCGGCCCGCGTGATGCGGGCCGTTGTTTTTTTTGAACAATCCATCGACACCGATCCCAACTCCTTCGGTGTCAACGCGCTGTGCGTGGCATCGGGTCGATGGTGTGGGAACGGGGCGCGTAACTCTTTTCGTTTCGTCGGCGTGTCAAACGAGTGAACGCTCACAAACACGCTTGTTTTTCAGGGTGAAACTTCGCTCGCGTCTCGATTGACATCGTTGCGTGATGGGTATGCTCATGGTGCGGTCGGCGGGTCTCGCCGGCGCGTCTTCGTGGAGAGAGATGCACAGGAGGTCCAGGATATGAGACGGAACATGATTGTTGCGGCGGCGGTGGGTGGGGCGGCGTGCGGCGTGAGCGGGTCGGGGCCGCGTCAGATCGACCCGAGCGTGGACGGCGTGGTCGGCGCCGCGCCGATCGCGCTCGAGGAGTCGCCTCGGTTCGTGGACGGGAGCGCGCACGAAGAGAAGTTCGAGCTCGGGCACCCGCCGCTGCACCTGATCCCGGCGATGCCGCTGCCCGAGTCGACGGCTCAGCAGCGTATGAATGATGCGCCGATGGGGGTGCCCGTGTCGCACGACGGCGCGACGGGTGAGATCACGGAGTACCCGATGTATATCCCGTACGGCCCGGACAAGGGGGACCACGACGGGTACACCGCGCCGTTCGGGCATCTCGATCACGAGGCGCTGAGCACGCTGGGGTTCGGGACGATGTCGGAGGTCGCCAACGACGGCGCGGATCCGTGGCGCCGGAACGTGAAGATCGTGATGCGGTTCGTGGACTCGGGGGGGAACAACCGGTTCTTCGTGTGCTCGGGGACGATGGCGGACGCGGAGACGGTGCTGACGGCGGGGCACTGCGTGTATGCGCACTCGCCCAACGGGATCAATATCAATGATTGGGCGGAGGAGTTCTGGATCTACCCCGGGTGGGACGGGGACGGGATCACGGGCGACGTGGCGCGGATCATCCAGACGCACGGGATCGGTCACGGGACGGTCGCGGGGGCGTTCACGGGGTGGACGGACGACGCGAACTTCGCGTGGGACATGGGTCTGATCCGGATCACCCGCGCGGTGGGCCACCTGACGGGGTGGTACGGGTACGCGTGGGGTCAGTCGTGCGACACGATCATGGGGCGGAGCTACAACCTCGGGTCGTACCCGTCCGAGGGGTGCGGGACGGCGGGTCTGCACAACGGGGCGGACCAGTACTACTGGTTCGGTTCGTATGACGATTGCAACGACGGCGACCAGCAGCTCTACTTCAACACCACCCCCGGGTGCTTCACGGCCCAGTGGGGCGGGATGAGCGGCGGGGGGTCGTACTACTTCAACGACAACGACACGCGCGTGGTGCACGCGGTGGTGTCCAACTCGAACAACGCGACCTTCGCGAACCACACGCGGATGTGGACGAGCTTCAAGGACTACATGCTCGATTTCGAGAACGGGTCGCGCGGGTCGAGTCTCGATCTGCAGATGCTCCGGGCGCGGTACGTCGAGAGCTCGGTGACGGCGGGCGATTCGATCGAGGGCGACGACTACGTCGTCCCGAACCCGACCAACGCCGACCCGGGGAGCGCGACGTACTCGGTCTCGCACTACCTGTCGACCAACGCGGACATCTCGACGTTCGACACGCTCATCGGGACCGAGTCGTACACGTACGACTACGCGCCCGTGCAGACCGTGAACGTGAACACCACGGGGATCCAGTACACGATCCCGTCCGACACCCCGAGCGGGACGTACTACGTGGGCGCGATCCTCAACACGACCGACGCGAACACGGGCAACAACGACGGCGACCAGTGGGACTGCCAGGAGATCCAGGTCTTCGGGATCGCGGACATCGACCCGGTGAACGTGCTCCCGGGCTCGTCGAGCGCGTTCCTGAGCGAGTCGATCAGCGTGACGTTCAACGTCGACAACATCGGGGGCGACCCGTCCAACATCGTCAACGTGCAGGTGTACGCGTCGACGAACACGACGATCACGACCTTCGACACGCTGCTGGGGACCTTCAACTACTCGGGCCTCTCGGGCGGCGGGTCGCTGAACCGGACGGTGAACGTCGCGATCCCGAGCGGCGTCGGGGTCGGGACGCGGTACATCGGGGTGATCGCGACCTCGAGCGACGACGCGGACACGTCGAACAACACGGCGGTTTCGGGCGCGATCACGGTCAACGGGCGCGCCGACATGGCGGGTCGAACGGTCGACGCGGAGGATGGGCAGCACTCGCTCGGGACGCTCATGCCCGTGGACTTCTCGTTCACGAACCTCGGGCTCGGCGCGTCGGGCCCGGTGAGTCTGGAGATCCGCGCCTCGACGAACACGACGATCACGGCTTCCGACCGGCTCTTGCGGACCATCAACTACGGGTCCGTGAGCGCGGGCGGGGTGATCAACGGGTCGGCGAGCGTGACGGTCCCCCTGGACATGGCGCTCGGGGAGTACTACATCGGGATCATCGTCGATCCGGGGGACTTCGAGAACGTGACGAACAACAACACGGCGTTCGACGCGGTGCGGGTCGCGATCGTGGATTGCCCGGCGGACCTCAACAACGACGGGGATCTCGACTTCTTCGACATCAACTTCCTGCTCCAGAACGACGTCGACTACAACGGCGACACCGCGTTCGACTTCTTTGATATCTCCGCGTTCCTCCAGGACCTCCAGATGGGGTGCCCCTGATCCCGCCTGAATCACGCTGAGCACACGCACGCGCCGGGCGGTCCCTCCGATCGCCCGGCGTTTTTTTGTTTGGATCGTCGGCGCCCGCCCGGTACGATGAGCCGCTCACACACGAACGACGGAGCGAGAACCCATGACCATCCCGATCCGGACCGTATCTCGCGTGGTCGCGCTGGCCGCGATGACTCCCCCGCTGCTCGCGCAGGACCTGCTGCTGATCCCGGATTCCGGGTCGGACCGGGTGTGGGCGTTCTCCGCGCTCGACGGGTCGCTCGTCGATGACGCGTTCATCACGGACCCGGGAACGTCGGGGGGCGTGGACGTGTTCAACCGCCCGATCGAGGTCCTCGTGGGCGCACAGGGGGAGCTGTACGTCACGGACCAGTTCGCGGACGTGGTCTCCGAGTTCACGAGCGACGGGGCCTTCGTCGGGGTGTTCTCGCTCGGCGGGGTCCGGGATACGGACGTGATGGACAACATCCGCGGCGGGCACGTGCTCACGATCGGGCCGGACGCGGGGGACGTGCTGGTGACGAACTCGGGTCGCACGAACGACCTGGTGGTCTCGCAGAAGAACGTGAAGCGGTTCGACCCGGTGGACGGGTCGGAGCTCGACGACTTCGCGTTCAATCGGTACGGGGGGATCCGCGGGCCGTTCGATGTGTGCGAGTTCATGGGGGAGGTGCTTGTCGCGGACGAGGGGCAGGACAAGATCGTGCGTTACACCCCGGGGGGGACGTTCAACGAGCGTTTCACGAGCGCGTTCGACTACCCGCAGCTCGATTTCCCGCAGCAGATGTTCGCGACGGGCGACGGCACGCTGCTGGTGTGCTCGTTCAGCGCCGGGTTCATCCTCGAGTTCGACGCGTCGGGGGCGCTCGTGGGGCAGTACGACCCTGGGACGCTCGAGCTGTACCGGGGGGTGCACGAGCTGGACAACGGGAATCTTTTGGTCACCACGACGACGGGTGTTTTCGAGGTGACGCGCACGGGGCTGGTCGTCGAGACCGAGGCGGCGGGGTCCGAGTTCCGGTACATCACGCGCGTCGAAGCGCCCGCGGGGCTCGAGCGCCGAGCGCCGGGCGAGCGCCCGGCGATCCCGATGCCGGACCCAGATCCGCGCGAGCGCGGGGCGATCATCGCGGACGAGCTGGGTCTGGATCTTGAGGAAGGAGCGGCGTCATGAACACGCGCACGGCGACACTGTCGATCGCGCTGCTGGGCGCCCCCGTCCTCGCGGGTCCCATCGGCGTCGGGCCGACGCACGCGTACATCATCGAGGGGTCCGGGTTCTTCGGGGCGCCGGGCGTGGACTTCGGTCGCCTGGGGCGCGTGAACCTGAGCGATCCGAGCGACGTGACGCTCCTGTCGCGCCTCGCGGACGACCTGCGCTTCGGGGGCGCGGACATCCGTCCCGGGACGGGTGATCTCGTCGCGTTCGAGAACACGACCAACGCGCTGCGGGGCGCCGACCCGATGAGCGACGGCAACGCGCTGATCGACTCGGTCGGGTTCATGGACCCGGGGGTCGCGGGGATGGCGTATTCCAACGACGGGTCGATCGTCTACGTCACGACGACGGTGGGCGCGTTCGTGCGGATCCTGGAGGTCGGCGCGGCGGACGCGGGCGTCATCGCGCAGCACAACATCGTGACGGACTCGGTCTCGTCGCTGGCCGTGGTCCCCGAGGGTCACGCGACGCTGACCCCGGGCGATCTGTACGGGCTCGCGCTCACGGGGCTCGGCTCCGTGCGCCTGGTGCGGATCGACCTGGGCACGAACACGATCGCGTCCTCGGTGCCGGTCATCGGGGTCGGGTTCAACCCGCAGTTCGAGACGGGTCTGGACTTCGCGCCCGACGGGACGCTGTACGCGCTGATCCAGGGTTTCGACGAGGTCGCGCCGGATGTCTTCGTGGAGATCTCGTCGCACCTGTACACGATCGACCCCGCCGATGGCGCTGCGACCGACCTGGGCGTGGTGCAGGCGGACGGGACGTGGGACGCGGTGACGCTCGTGATCGACGACGGGGCGGGGGATGTCTGCGCGCCCGACCTGAACATGGACGGCGAGCTGGACTTCTTCGATATCAGCGAGCTGTTGATGTCGAGCATCGATTACAACGGGGATACGGCGTTCGATTTCTTCGATATCAGCGCGTTCCTGCAGGACTTCGGCGAGGGGTGTCCGTGACCCTCCCGATCGAGCGTGGATCGCATCCGAGCCGATGATGTCCCGGTACACCCCGGACCAGACCCGGGGTGTTTCCGGGACCTTTTTCGTATCTGAGAGGAGCGTGCGATGACGCGCCGAGCCATGACCCAAACTGGATTGAGTGTGAAGATGGGCAGTTTTGCGACCGCGTTGGTGCTCGCGACCCTCGCGGGGACGGCGGGCGCGGGGGATTTCGAGGCCGCGGTCAAGGGGTACGAGAAGGTGCCCGTTCCCCCGGGTCAGAGCGAGTTCTATACCCTTTATACGCGTGACAAGGACGCGCAGGTGCTCGCGGAGCTCCCGAAGGATTTCGAGGGGAAGCGTTTCTATCTTGTCGCGACGATCGCCGGCGGGTCGCCTCAGGCGGGGGTGTACTCGATCTGGAACGACCAGGTCGGGGTCCCGACGAAGACGGTGTACTGGTCGAAGCGCAACGACCAGCTGATGCTCGTGGAGCCCAACCTGTCGGTCCGCTCGTCGGGGGACCAGGAGTCGAAGGCGGGGGTCGAGCGGGTGAACACGGACCGGGTGATTTTGACGGTGCCGATCATCGCGACGGGCCCGGGGGGCGGGCCGGTGATCGATCTGGACCAGGCGTTGCTGGGCAACTCGGGCGAGTTCCTCGGGCGTTTCCTGGCGCGTGCGAACGTTTCGCTCGCGAAGCTGACGAAGGCGAAGGCGTTCCCGAACAACATCGAGCTGGGGTTCGAGCTCCCTCGCGCGGGCGGCCAGATGGCGCAGGTGCGTTTCTCGCTGGGGATGCCCGACAAGTCCCCGGGGTTCGAGCCGCGGCTCGCGGACCGTCGGGTGGGGATCTATTTCGAGTCGTTCGACGACCGGGCGATCAACGACGGGCACTCGCAGACGGTTCGTTACGCGAACCGTTGGCACATCCAGAAGGCGGACCCGTCGCTGAAGATGTCGCCGCCGCGTGAGCCCATCGTGTACTACATCGAGCACACGACCCCGCTGCGGTATCGGCGCTGGGTGCGTGACGGGATCCTCGCGTGGAACAAGGCGTTCGAGCAGGTGGGGATCCTCAACGCGATCGAGGTGCGTCAGCAGGACGCGTCGACGGGCGCGTACATGGACATCGATCCGGAGGACATGCGGTACTCGTTCGTGCGCTGGACCAACGCGGGGATGGGGTTCGCGATCGGTCCGGTGCACGTGCACCCGGACACGGGGGAGATCTACGAGGCGGACATCGTGATGGACGAGGGGTTCATCGGGTCGTACGCGCTGCAGTATCTCCAGACGGAGCTCGCGTCGCAGGCGATGAGCGTGATCGACCCGGAGCTCTCGGGGTGGCTGGCTCGGAATCCGTCGTGGGACCCGCGGGTGATCCTCGCGGACCCGTCGGAGCGCGAGCGCGTGGCGCGGATCACCCGCGCGATGGTGGAGAACCCGGGCGAGGCGCGGGAGATGATGCTCGACGCGCCGCGCACGCTCGCGCCCAACGTCTGGGAGCCGCACCACGCGATCCATCGTCACGACGAGCGCGGGCACGCGATGTGCATGATGATGCCCGGGCTCTCGTCGAGCGTCGCGACGGCGCGCCTGGCGATGGACTTGGGGCTGGGCGGGGCGCTGATGCCCAGGGATGAGTCGGGCGACGATGTGACGCTCCTGGACGGGCTGCCCGAGGCGTTCGTCGGGCCGCTGCTCAAGGACGTGGTGATGCACGAGGTCGGGCACACGATGGGGCTGATGCACAACTGGAAGGGCTCGTCGCTGTACTCGATCGAGGAGATGAACAGCGAGGGCTTCGACAAGCCGATCCAGTCGACGGTGATGGATTACGCGCTCTCGAACATCATCGTGGAGGGCGGGCCGCGGGATTTGAAGCAGGGCGATTACGTCCCGCGTGATATCGGGGCGTACGACATGTGGGCGATCAAGTGGAACTACACCTTCGGCGATCCGGGGGAGGTCGCGGAGGAGGCGTCGAGGCCCGAGCACGCGTTCATGGCGGAGGACGGCCAGTTCTCCCCCGACCCGCAGGCGAAGACCTGGGACCTGGGGCGCGATTCGATCGACTTCGCGGAGGAGCGGATCCGGTTCGTGGACAAGGCGCGCGCCGAGATCCTCGACAAGGCGGTCAAGGAGGGCGAGTCGTGGGAGCGGGCGCGTCAGATGCACCAGCAGCTGCTCGGGACGCAGTACGGCGCGGTCAGCATGGCGATGCACTGGATCGGTGGCGCGCACGTCACGCGGTCGATGAAGGGCGACCCGGACGCGCCCGCGCCGATCCGACCCGTCGACCCGGCGCAGCAGCGGCGCGCGCTGGGGTTCGTGATCGACCACGCGCTGGACTCGGATTCCTTCGGGCTCGACCCCGAGACGTTGTCCTACCTGCAGAGCGACAACTGGTACGACCAGGGCTACGGGACCGCGCACGCGTGGCCCATCGCGCAGAGCGTGCTCTCGCTCCAGTCCTCGGCGCTGACGGGGATCATCAACCCCACGCGCCTGGCGCGGGTGATGGACAACGAGCTGCGCACCCCCGACGGGGAGGACGCGCTCACGGTGCCCGAGGTCTTCGCGGCGATCCGCGGGAAGGTCTGGGACCTCCCGGGCGCGTCGGGGTCCTTCACGAACCGCGCGCCGATGATCTCGTTGCTCGACCGGAACCTCCAGTCCGAGCACCTGCACCGGATGATCGATCTCGCGACGGGGATGTACTGGCCCGGCGCGTCGGGGCGCGTGCTCCAGTCGCTGGCGCGTCAGGAGCTGCTCGCGATCAAGGACATCGTGGCGCCCTACGCGGACTCGAGGGGTGTCGATGACTACACGAGCGCCCACCTGCGCGACGTGAACGAACGGATCGACCGGGCGCTCGACGCGTCGTACATGCTGATGGACTGATCGTCCGGTCTTTCAAGATCCCGTCTCTCCCCATTCCCAGCGCCCGCGTCCCACACACGCGGGCGTTTTTTCGTTTGGTCGTGCGTGAAAGAAGAGCCCCGATCCTTGAGGACCGGGGCGTTTGTTTGTCTGGATGCGTTTTGGGGATTATGCCGGGACACCGAGGAGGGACATGACCCGGTTGACGACGTCCTTGGCGGTGAGTTCGCACATCTGGAGCATTTCTTCGGGGGTCTTGGCGCTCTTGGGGATGCGTTTGACGTACATCTGGGCGAGTTCGAAGCCGTCGCCTGATTCCATGAGCGCGTCGGCGATCGCGGAGCCGAGCCCGCCGCCGTAGTTGTCTTCGAGGGAGACGACGAACCCGCCATTGGCGGCGACGATGTCGAGGAGCTTGTCGGTGTCGAAGGGGATGGAGTACATGTCGAGGAGGGTGGCGCTGATGCCGGCTTCGTCGAGGAGGTCGACGGCCTTGTTGGCTTCGTGGACCATGTAGCCGGTGGCGGCGATGACGACGTCGCGTCCTTCGGCGAGGGTTTCGAACCCGCCGAGGTTGAAGACGTGGTCGTCGGAGTAGAGGAGCTCGGTCTCGGCGCGGAGGGTGCGCATGTAGCACATGCCCTCGTACTCGGCCATGACGCCCGTGAGGGCGTAGGCGGCGTAGGCGTCGGCGGGCTGGAGGATGTAGCACCCGGGGTTCCCGCGGTGGTCGGTCGCGAGCGAGAGGGAGCGGAACCAGGAGACGTCGGGGAGCGACATCTGGGACGGGCCGTCGGCGGCGAGGGTGATCCCGGAGTGTGACCCGACGATCTTGAGGTTCGCGCCCGAGTTCATGGCCATCTCGATCTGGTCGTAGGCGCGGGTGAGGAACTTGGAGAAGCTCGACGCGAAGGGGATCTTTCCGGCGGCGCTCATCCCGGCGCCGACGCTGATCATGTTCTGCTCGGCGATTTTGCACTCGATGAAGCGGGGCGCGTTGGCGGGGTTTTTCTTGAAGGTCTCGGAGAAGGTGGAGTTGGAGACGTCGGCGTCGAGGACGACGACGTCGTCGTTCATCGCGCCCAGCGCGCGGAGGGCGACGCCGTAGGCGCGCCGGGTGGCGAATCGCCCGGTCTGGAGGGTGGCTTCCATGTCCATCTCGCGCATCGCGTCGCTGAGCTTGGGCATCTCGTCGCTCGGGACGCGTTTGTCGGGGGCCTGGGCGGGGGGTTGGATGGTGAACTGGTCGGTCCCGGCGAGGGAGGAGGTCAGCTCGATCCGGGCTTCGTTGAGCTCGGTCAGGGCGCGTTCGAGCGCGTCGCCGGTGGCGGGTTTGCCGTGCCACCCGCCGCCCTGGAGGGAGGGGCAGCCCCAGCCCTTGACGGTGGTCGCGACGATCGCGACGGGTTTGGCGTTGTCGTCGCCCGAGGCGGCGATGAATCTGTCCAGCGCGTCCTTGATCTGCGCGGGCGCGTGCCCGTCGATCTCGATGACGTCGTAGTTGCTCGCGCGGAGCTTGGCGGCGATGGTCGCGGGGGACTGCTGACCCGAGACCCGGTCCGCCTGCCCGAAGGCGTTGCAGTTGATGATCGTGCAGACGTTGGTGAGCTTGTGGTCGGCGATGAAGTCGAGGGCTTCGGCGATCTGACCCTCGCGGAACTCCCCGTCCCCGACGATGCAGTAGACGCGCCGGTCGGTGGCGTCGAGGCGCGCCGCCTTGGCGACGCCCGCGGCGACGCTGAGCCCTTGGCCGAGCGATCCGGTGGCGGCGTCGAAGAAGTCGATCCCTTCCATCGGGTTGGGGTGCCCGTCGAGGACGGAGTTCCATTCGCGGAGGGTGCTCAGGTCGTCGACGGAGAGTTTGGTGCGGTTGTCCTCGGGGCCGACCTGGACGCCCAGGGTCGCCATGGCGGCGTAGACGGCGGGGACGGCGTGCCCTTCGGAGAGGACGAGGCGGTCGCTGGTGGGGTAGTTGGGGTAATCGGGGGACCAGCGCATCGCGGAGAACATGAGGGCCGTGACGAGGTGTCCGATGCTCATGGCGCTCGTCGGGTGCCCGGAGCCCGCGGCGGCGGTCATCTCGAGCGAGAGACGATCGAGCTCGATGGCTTGGGCGTGGACAGCAGCTTCGTATGACATGGGTGCGCCTCCAAAGGAAATCGCCGCCCTTCGGACCTCCCCCACCGGCCTGGGTACGGGAGCAGGGGTCCGGAGCGCGGCGGTCGCGGGCAGGATGGTTCGTGTGATCTCAAGTCTAGCGCCGGTCGCCTTGCTCATGAGCCCCAAACCACGATTTTTCCCACTCTTGGACATGCCCACAACCCGTCCACAAGTGCCCGAATCCGCTTGAACTGCTACCATGGGCGACCCCGACAGGTCGCCCCCCATCGCGGCACCGGGATTGGAGATCCACGATGAGAGTTATCTGTGAGCGCGCCTCGCTCCTCGAAGCCGTCAACCAGGTCTCCGGCGTCGTCGCCGCGAGATCCCCCCGACCCCAGCTCACGTGCATCAAGCTCGACGCGACCCAGGACGCGCAGGGGCCCGAGCTGGTCATCTCCGGGACCGACGGGGAGATCGCGTTGTCCGTGCGGATCGGGCGGGTCGAGATCGAGCAGGAGGGCTCGGCGCTGATCCCGGCGGACAAGCTCCGTCAGATCATCAGCGCCGAGGACAACGAGCCCACCCTCACGATCGAATCCTCGGGGGATACCGCCCACATCCGGGGCGCGGACGCGCACTTCCAGCTCCACGGGTTCGACCCGTCCGAGTTCCCCCAGCTCTCGTCGTTCAAGGCGATTTCCGAGGGCGCGGCGGGCGCGCCCCCGGCGAAGTCGATCTTCTCGTCGACCGCCGGGACCTTGGAGACGCTCATCGAGCGGACGCTCTTCGCCGCGGCTCGCGAGAACTCGCGCTACGCGATCAACGGGGTGCTGCTCGTCCGCGAGGGCAAGAAGCTGGAGATGATCGCGACCGACGGTCGTCGGCTCGCCAAGAGCATCGCGACGATCGACTCGAAGGGGGAGGGCGTCAAGTGCATTCTTCCGTCCAAGGCGTTGTCGATGATCATCAAGCTCGTTTCGGACGAGAACGAGCCGGTGCATCTGGCGATCACGGAGAATCAGGCCGTCGTCGCGCTGGGGGAGGACGCGACGGACGCGCGCGCGACCCTGAGCACGAACCTCGTGGAGGGGACGTTCCCCCCCTACGAGGACGTGATCCCCAAGGACCAGGACATCAGGGTGACGTTCAACAAGGACGTGCTCGCGAGCGCCGTGCGGCGTGCGGCGCTGCTGACGAACGAGGAATCCCGCGGGGTCCGGATGGTGTTCTCCGGGGGCGACAAGTCGCTCGAACTCTCGTCGCGGGCCCCGGAGATGGGCGAAGCGACGATCAACGTCGAGCTCGCGGGCTACGACGGGTCGGACATCGAGATCGGGTTCAACCCGGCGTTCATCACCGACGCGCTCAAGGTCGTGCACGAGTCCGAGGTCATGATCGAGCTCAAGAGCCCGAACAAGCCCGGGCTGCTCAAGTCCGGGTCGGACTTTCTGTACGTCGTGATGCCCGTGAATCTGTCCTGATCGGGACGGAGGGGCAGGGGATTCAGGCCGCCCCGTGATGGACGCGTGTCGTCGCGTGCGCCACGCGGTGTTCGGGCGGCCGGCGATCGTCGTGGCGTCCGTGCATGACGCGTTCGACGCCCGGGCGCTCCGGTCCCGCGCGCCGATCCCGCGCCTCGATGGCGCGCGCCCGGCGCGCGAGGATCAGGGTCGGGACGGGGAGCACGATGAGCGCGAGCACGCACACGAGCGCGCCCGTCGGGACCGACCCGAGCATCCCGTGGTCCACGATCGAGACGAGCGCGATGAGCGCCGACGCGATCGAGGCCCCGCCCGCGACGAGGATCCAGCGCGCCTCGCGCCGGGCCCCATCCTTCGACTGCTCCGGCTTCGTCCCCACCATCGCCTCCTGACCAACCCGGTCGTGTCACACACCCCGATCCGGGGTGGACACCATATCAGGGGAATCGGGGCACGACCAGACCCCGACCAGACAATCGCACAATGTCGGCGTGCTCTGTGGTGGGCGTCGGTGCCCGTGTGTATCGTCCCCCTCACGATGGGCCTGGGACACTCGATCATGGGATGTGTGACCGCGACGACGCTCGCGATCGCGTTCGCGGGCGCACCATCGCCCGCGATCGCCCAAGACGCGCCCCGGGTCTCCCCGACCGACGTGGGCGTCTACGAGAACCGCCCGATCGATCGGCTCATCGTCCGGGGGTCCATCGACGACGAGGGGCGGCGCACCACCCTCACGGAGACGGCGTACAACCAGGCGCTCAACATCATCACCTCCCAGGAGGGGACGGTCTTCGACGCCCAGCGCGTCCGCGACGACATCCGTCGGCTCAACCGGCTCGGGCTGTTCCAGCGCGTCGAGATCTTCGCGGGTCTCACCGAGGGCGGCGGGGTCGAGCTCGCGTTCGACCTGCTCGAGCGCCTCCTGGTCGCGGACGTCCAGGTCACGGGCAACACCCAGCTCGGGGACGCGCAGATCCTGGAGGTCATCGACGTCGTCGCGGGCGCGCCGATCGACCGGTTCCAGATCGACCGGTCCGCGCGCCGGATCGAGGAGCTCTACCGCTCCAAGGGGTACTACTACGTCCGGGTGAACATCGACGAGAAGGAGCTCGATGAGACGGGGCTCGTGATCTTCCGCGTCCTGGAGGGGGATCGGCTCAAGGTCAGCTCCATCCGGTTCCAGGGCAACACCGCGTTCTCGACCCGGAAACTCAAGCGCGAGCTCGAGACGCGCCAGGCGAACCTCTTCGTGCGGGGTCAGCTCGACGATCAGCTGCTGGACGTGGACATCCGGAACCTGACGGGGTTCTACCAGAACCGCGGGTACCTCGACGTGCGGGCCGATCGGCTCGTCCAGCCCTCGCCCAACGGGCGCGAAGCGATCGTCACCTACCTCATCGAGGAGGGCCCGATCTACACCCTCCGCGACATCCAGGCCTACATCGACACGGAGGAGGACGGCGCGCCCCCCGTGATGACCACCGAGCAGATCGCGGGGCTCATCGACCTGAGCCCGGGCGATGTGTACGCGATCGAGAAGATCGACGACGCGCTCGATGTCATCCGCTTCGCGTACGGGCAGATGGGCTACGCGGACGTCTTCGTGACGCGCGACGAGCTCCGCGACGAGGACTCCCCCGTCGTCGATCTCGCGATCACCATCAACGAGGGCCCGCGCTCCCTCGTGGGCGAGGTCATCATCCAGGGCAACGACCTCACGCGCCAGGAGGTCATCCGCAGACAGATCGAGCTCAGGCCCACGCGCCCGCTCGACACCAACGCGCTCGAGCGCTCCAAGGACAAGCTCCGTCTCCTGCGCCTCTTCAACGAACGCACCGACGGACGGTTGACCCCCCAGGAGTCCGGGGTCGAGTTCTTCGCGCAGGTCTGGGACGACGAGTTCCGCCCCACGGCCCGGCGCCCGGACGACGGCGGCGCGGACGCCGACGACCCCATCACGCTGACCCTGACCCCGCCCGACGGGACGATGTACCGGGACGTGCTCGTCGAGGTCGAGGAGACCAACACGGGGTCCTTCGACATCGGGGGCGCGGTCTCGTCGGACTCGGGTCTGATCGGGCGCATCGCGCTCACCCAGCGCAACTTCGACATCACCGACACCCCGGACTCGTTCGGGGAGTTCTTCGCGGGGCGCGCGTTCCGCGGCGCGGGGCAGACCTTCCAGATCGAGCTCCAGCCCGGCAACGAGGTCCAGTCCTACTCCGTCTCGCTCTCCGACCCCTACATCTTCGAGACCAGCTACTCCGGGTCCGGATCGATCTTCTTCCGCAAGCGCGACTTCGACGAGTTCGACGAGACCCGCGCGGGGTTCACGCTCGGGGTCGGGCGGCGTTTCGGCACGCGCTGGCAGGGCTCGGTCAACTTCCGCTACAACGACATCGAGATCGGGGACCTCGAGCCCTCGCGCCCCACCGACTTCTTCGCCGTCACCAAGCCCACGCAGCTCTTCGGGCTCTCCGCGTCGCTCTCGCGCACCAATCTCGATTCGCGCCTCACCCCCACGCGGGGCTCGACCACCTCGATGAGCATCGAGCAGGTCGCGGGGGACTTCACCTTCACGCCCATCAACCTCCGCCATCAGATCTATGTCCCGCTCCGCGACGACTACCTCGGACGCTCCACCGTCCTGAGTCTGTCCTCGCGCATCGGGTACATCCCGCAGGGTCGGGACAACACCCCGACGTACGAGCGGTACTTCCTCGGTGGTCAGAACTTCCGGGGGCTCGACTTCCGCACCGTCTCGCCGCGCGGGGTCCGCAACGACAACGGGAACCCTTCGCCCGACCCCATCGGGGGCACGTGGCTCTTCTATCTCGGCGCGCAGATCACCCAACCCATCTACGAGGACATCCTCGCGGGCGTCCTGTTCATCGACACGGGCACCGTGACCTTCGATCCCGGGTTCGACGACTACCGCGTGACGGCGGGGTTCGGGATCAGACTCCGGATCCCCACCCTCTCTCCCGCGCCGCTCGCGTTCGATTTCGGGTTCCCGATCATCAAGCAGGACACCGACGAGAACCGGGTGTTCACGTTTTCTGTGGATCTCCCGCTCAACTGACAAATCCGCTCGCGCCGCGCGGATCCGCGGCCGCAGCCCCGTCGCCGCGCGTCTGTATACCATACACCGATCCAACGACACCAAGGGAGCCGACCCCCATGCGCAACACCTCAAGGACCACCCTCGCCGCGATCGTCGCGATCGCGATCGCCGCGATCGTCACGATCCACGCCGGCGCGACTTCCATGCGACCCCCGGCCCAGCCGACGGCCGTCGCGACCGTGGACATCGCCGCGATCATCAACGGGCTCGAGGAGCGCAAGGTCCTCGAGGACCAGCTCAACGCTCGGCGCGAGACCCGCAAGGGGCAGCTCGAAGCCGTCGCCAAGGAGCTCGAGATCCTCGAAGCGGACATCAAGATGCTCGAGCCCGGGACCGACGAGCAGCGCGACAAGCTCGCGCAGTACATGGAGCGCAAGGCGGCCGCCGACGCGCGACTCAACGCGCTCTCGCGCATCACTTCGATCGACCTGGGGAACGTGATGCGCGGGCTCTACGGCGAGATCGAGGACGCGATCGCGCGCATCTCGGAGCGCGAGGGCTACGACGTCGTGCTCATGGACGACTCCGCCTTCCCCCTCCCCGAGAACGCGCCCGACACGGACGTCTACCGCTCGATCGTCACCAAGGGCGTGATCTGGCGTCACGACTCGATCGACATCACCGACCAGGTCATCACGCTCATGAACAACGAGTTCACCGCGCCGTGAGCGGGCTGCGGACCCAACCCCAGGAGCGCGTGAGCACGCACACGTCCAACCCGGATCCAGACGCGATCACGCTCCCCGTGCGCGCTTCGGACCTCGCCGAGGCGCTGGGCGCGACGCTTGTCGGGAACCCCGACGTCGTCCTCGACCACCCGGGCGCGATCGACACGGGGAACAGCTCCACGATCACCTTCATCCGCTCGTCCGCGTACGCGAAGCACTGGGCGGACTCCGCGTGCGGGGCGGCGCTCGTGTCCAGGACCGTCGAGATCGACCACGCCGACGACACCCGCGCGCTGCTGATCGTCGATGACGCGGACGTCGCGTTCGTCCGGGTGCTCCAGGCCGCCGATCCGGGACGGGCGCGCCCCGCGCCCGGGATCCACCCCAGCGCCGTCATCCACCCCGACGCGATCGTCGCGGGCAGCGCCGCGATCGGGCCCAACTGCGTCGTCGGCCCGGGCGCTCGGGTCGGGGACCACTGCGTGCTGATGCCCAACTGCGTCCTGGGCGCGGGCGCGCTGCTCGGGGATCGCACCGTCCTGGAGCCGGGCGTGGTGATCGAGGACCGCTGCGTGATCGGCGCGCGATGCCTGGTCTCGTCCAACTCCGTCATCGGCGCCGACGGGTTCGGGTTCGTCCCCCCCAAGGGCGACCGACCCGCGATCAAGGTCCCGCAGATCGGGACCGTCGTCATCGGCGACGACGTCGAACTCGGCGCGTGCGTGACCGTCGACCGCGCCAAGCTCGGCGCGACGACCATCGGGGACCGGGTCAAGATCGACAACCAGGTCCACGTCGGGCACAACTCCGTCATCGGGGACGACGCGATCATCTGCGGGCGATCCACGCTCGGTGGATCGGTCACCGTGGGCGCGGGGGCGCTCATCGGGGGCGCTGTGGTCCTCAACGACCACTCCACCGTGGGGCCCAACGCGAAGATCGCGGGGGGCACCATCGTCCTCGAGCGCGTCCCCGAGAACGAGACCTACGCCGGGATCCCCGCGCTCCCCGCGCGTCAGGCGCTGGCGAACCACGGCGCGCTCCGCGAGATCGGGTCCTTCGTCCGCACCACCGAGAAGCGCCTCAAGAAACTCGAGAAGGACCGCGAGTCCTGATCCCCCATGGTCCGCGCGCGCCAGACCACCCTCGCGGCCCCCGTCACGATCGAATCGCCCACGCTCTTCACCGACCAGCGCTGCGTCTGCACCATCGCGCCCGCGCCCGCGGACTCCGGGATCGTCCTCGAATACGACGGCGCCCGCGCCGAGGCGCGCATCGAGAACCTGAGCGATGAACCCGCGCACGACGCGTTCCGCGCGATGAAACCCCGGTGCTCGGCGATCCGGGTCGGGAGCGCGAGCGTGTTCACCGTCGAGCACCTCATGAGCGCCCTGACGGGGCTCGGGATCGACAACGCGATCGTGACCCTGAGCGCCAACGAGCTCCCCATCTTCGACGGCTCATCCCGCGCCTTCGCCGACGCGCTCCGCGGCGACCCCATCGTCGAGCTCGACGAACCGACCCGGCCCGTCCGGGTCCGCGCGCCCATCCGGGTCGAGGACGGGGGCGCGTGGATCACCATCGTGCCGAGCGAGCACCCCTCGTACGAGTACACGATCGACTACGGCCCGGACTCCCCGGTCACCCCGGCGACCGTGGCGTGGGACTCGGACGCCGAGGACTACATCCAGCGGATCGCGCCTGCGCGGACCTTCAGTCTCGAGCACGAGGTGAGCGCCATGCGCGATCTCGGGCTCTTCACGCACCTTTCGGCGCGGGACCTGCTTGTCCTGGGGGACGGCGGGGCGATCGACAACGGGCTCAACCACGAACACGAGTGCGCCCTCCACAAGCTCCTGGACCTGATCGGGGACCTGCGCCTCGCCGGATCGCCGCTGATCGCCCGGGTGCGCGCGCACAAATCGGGGCATGCGCTCGCGCACCGGGCTGCTCGCGCGATCATCGATCAGCAGTGACCGGATCCGTGCGCGGATCTCGCGCCGATCGGGCCGAACTATCTGCACCAACCGGGCGCGCCGGGTTACAATTCGCCCCCCATGTCACACTCCCCCGCGCGTTGCCGACGAGCTTCGCCGCGCTCCGGCAACGACCATCCGCGGCGGAGGGAGTCTGTCCATGTCACGAACCATCATCACCCTGATCCTGGGCGCGTTCATCCTGAGCGTGTCCCCCGGATGCGCCTCGCTCGACGAATCGATCGCGCGGATCCAGGACGTCGCGCACGACGCGTCGATCGCGCGCGACGCTTCGAGATCGCGCCTCGACGAGCTCGAACTCCTGCGTGAATCGATCCCGGATTCGGACCCCGACGCGCCGGCGCTCGACGGCGCGATCTCGCGCCTGCGCGCGCAGATCGCGGTCCTCGACAGCGCGATTCTTCAGGCGCATCACACGATCGATGAAGCCCGGAACCCGAGCGATGCGCTGACGATCGCCGTGGATTCGATCTCGCCATGGGTCCCCGCGCCGATCCAGGCGCCGCTCGTGCTTGGGGCGGCGCTGGTCGCGACGCTCGCGCGATCGGGGGCGCTCAAGAAGAGCGCGAGGTCCATCGTCGAGTCCATCGATCACGCGATGCGCAAAGACCCCGCGATGCGCAGCGCGATCGAGTCCAACGCGGATTCGATCCGGACCATCCAGACCCCGCAGGCGCGCCGGCTCGTGAACAAGTGGTCCAAGCCCGCGGGCTGAGCGTGTGATTCAGCGGGTCTCGGCGTGTTGGGTGCGCAGCGCGAACTCGAGACGATCATCCCGTGCGCGGATCGCGCGGATCAGGACCTCGCGCCCGTCCCCCAGGTCCACCCGCGCCTCCCCCAGGTTCTCTTTGCCGAGGTACCCCTCGACCCACGAGACGGGGATCCTCGTCCTTCCCACGGCCGCCTCGACGGGTCGCGCGATGAAGCGCGCCTCGTCGTCGATGCGCAGCTCCATCCGGACCCACACCACGCTCGACCCGTGGTCGTGGGGGATCCGCGCGCCGCAGGTGATCTCGTCGTCGCGCAGGCGCACGCGCACCTCGCGCAGGGACCCGTCCCACGCGTCGTCGCCCAGGTGCGTGCGGATCGTGGATTCGAGGCGATGCGCGAGCCACGCGTTGAGGTTGTCCTGCTCGATCGCGACGCTCCAGTCCGGGTCCTCGCGCACGCGTGTGAGCGCGCTTGTCATGCGGTTCTCCAGCGCGATCGCGTCGCTGGGCGCGTCCGGGCCCACGACAACAGCGCTCTCCCACCACGACGGCGCCCGCCCGAGCCCCCAGAGCCCGACGAGCACGACGATCGTCGCGAGACACACCAGGCCCATCGCGCCCAGGCACGCGATCGTGAACCGATCGGGCGCTTCGCGTGTGGGTTTCCGGGATGACGATCGGCGCGCCATGCGGACACGATATCACCGAACGCGCGCGGAAAAACGGCCCCGGACGAAAGCCCGGAGCCGTCAGAGTTGAACATGCGGAGCGTCTGGAGATCGCTCCACTGCCCAAAGGAGAGATCGGGATCAGCGCTTCGAGAACTGGAAGCGGCGGCGGGCGCCGGGCTGGCCGTACTTCTTGCGTTCGACCTTGCGGGCGTCGCGGGTCAGGTATCCCGCTTCGCGGAGCGCGGGCTCGAAGTTGGGGTCGTACCCGACCAGTGCGCGGGAGATGCCCAGGCGGATCGCTTGGGCCTGGCCCATGTAGCCGCCGCCGTGGGTGCGGACGAACACGTCGAGCTTCCCGTTGGTGTCGGTGAGCTTGAGGGGGGCGACGGCGTCGGAGCGGTCGCGCATCTCGGAGAAGTACTCCTCGATGTTCTTGAACTTCTTCTTCGAGATCTGGATCTGCACGCTCCCCTTGTCCGCGTCCTTCGCGGGGCGGATGCGGACGCGGGCGACCGCGGTCTTGCGGCGTCCGGTGCCCCACCACCAGCCGTGCTTGTCGGCGGGCTTGGGGTCGGGGAGCACGCGCTCGGCGGCGGCTTCGGGCGCCGCGTCAGCGACGCTCTCGCCCATCAGGTTGGGGTTCGTGATCGTGGTCTCGTATCCGGCCATAAGTGGTCAAATCCTTCGTTTCGATCGTCCGCATCCACGTCCCCGAGCACGCGCCGGGTCGCTTTGGACGATGGGGTGATTCGTTACAGCGCGATCGTCTCGACGCCGGCGTGGGGGTGGTCGGCGCCCTCGTAGACCTTGAGCTTCTTGAGCATCTGGCGCCCGAGTCGGTTCTTGGGGAGCATGCGCCGGACGGCGTCGGAGATCAGGATGTCGGGTCGGCGCTCGCGGACGTCGCCGTACTTCTCCGCCTTCTGACCCCCGGGGTACCCGGTGTACTTGAGCTTGAGCTTCTGCTCGGCCTTGTTGCCCGTGAGCCCGACCTTGGACGCGTTGGTGACGATGACGAAATCGCCGCAGTCCACGTGGGGGGTGTACTCGGGGCGGTGCTTGCCCATGAGGACGACGGCGATGTCCGACGCGAGCCGCCCCAGGGGGACGTCGGTCGCGTCGACGTGGCGCCACTGCTTGGCGACCTCGCCCTTCTTGGCCATGAACGTTTGACGACGGAGGTGATGGCGTGTGTTTTTCGTCGACATGATCCGCTCCAGGCGTCCCCCGGAATCCCGCTCATCAACGTCACGCGACGCCGACTCGCGACCTTCCATGGACGCTTCGCACGCTGCCTACCGGGCAGGGCGGGCCGATCCGGACGTGTCCGGACCGGCAGATTTGTGAACTCGTGCCGCGACGCCAAAGCACCGCGGAGAAGGAAATTAGACCCCTCCCCCGCTCCGGTCAAGCGATCGATCCCCTCCGGTGGCTCCGAAACCCGCGCCCGATCCCCAGAATCCTCGCCGACACCCCAACAATCATCCGATGACAGGTCCGATGCACCACGACCCCGACCACCTCCAGGACCCCAGCGCCCCGACCCGGCGCGCCGACCCGGGCACGGGTTTCTCCCGCGCCCTCACCCTCCTGATCGCGCTCCTCGGGGCCGGGCTCGTCATCGGGTGGCAGAACCTCTCCGAGGAGCAGCAGTACGCCGCCTTCGGCGCATCCCCGCCCGAGATCGTGGCGCCCACCCCCGACGCGCCCGCGCCGGGTCGGTTCGGGCAGACGGACCTCGTCGCGCGGGTGTTCCTCCGGATGCGCTCGTACACCATCAACCAGGGGGCCGCGGGGGACCCGATCCGCGACGCCGTGGTCGAGAACATGCACGCCGCCGCGTATTCACCCGAGGACAAGGTCCGCGCCGCGATCATGATCGGGGAGTTCCGGGATGTCGACGAAGCGGTCGAGTTCATCCAGACGGCGCGCGCGCAGATCACCGACTCCGAGATCGAGCGTGACGAGGGGGGAGGCCCGTACACCGACGAGCACCCGCTCGTGCGGGCCGAGCTCAACGCGCTCGAATCCATCTACCGGTACGGGCGCGACTCGGTCTCCATCGAGATGAAGGCCCAGCTCGAGGCGCGCTACGGGCCGCTGGGGCGCGCGGCGATCACGCACGGGCTCCCCGACACCGATCCGCAGCGCCAGCCCGTCGTGACGGGGTTCGTCGGGATCTCGATCTTTCTGTTGGTTGTTGCTGCTGTCGTGATTCTCGCGCCCCTGGTCGGGCTGGTGATCCTGACGCTCGGGCTCGTCAAGCTCGGGTCCTCGCGCACGCGCGTGCTGCGGTTCGAGCCGCCCGCGCCGGGCGGGTCGGTGTTCCTCGAGTCCTACGCGCTGTTCGTGATCTGCTTCGGGATCATGAGCGTGGGCGCGACGGCCCTTGCGGCCTTGGTCGACCCCGCGTGGGCGCTGATATCGATGCCCATGCAGTGGGCGCTGATGCTCACCCCGCTCTGGCCGCTGGTTCGGGGGATGCGCTCTCCCGAGTGGCGGCGCGCGATCGGGCTGCACCGGGGCGCGGGGGTCTTCAAGGAGATCGGGGTTGGATTCCTCGCGTATCTCGCGTGCGTCCCGGTCTACTTCGTCGCGGTCGCGATCACGTTCGTGATCATCTACATCGTGTCGAGCGCGAAGAACCAGTCGACGATCGAGACCGCTCCGAGCAACCCGATCATCGATCTTGTGTCCTCGGGTGATCTGTTCACGATCGTGATGCTGTACTTTCTCGCGACGGTCTGGGCGCCCATCACGGAGGAGCTCATCTTCCGCGGGGCGCTGCATCGACATCTGCGCGGGCGTCTGCACTGGGTGTTCACGGGTCTGATCAGCGCAGTCCTGTTCGCGTTCATGCACTCGTACGGGCCGATGCTCGTCGTCCCGCTCATCACGCTCGGGTTGGTGTTCTCGTTCGTTCGGGAGTGGCGCGGGTCGATCATCGCGCCCATGACGATGCACTTCATCCACAACTTCACGCTCGTGACGATGATCGTCGTGCTGGTGATGCTGCTCCGGGATCCGATCTGATCGATCAGGCGATCGCCGGCGATCCTGGCGCTCGCGCCGTTTCGCGCGACACGCGCACGAGCGCCTTGGCGCTCACCCGCGCGATGACGATCAGGAGCATCACGAGCGACGCGATCCCCAGCGCCACCACCCACCAGGGCTTGTCGAACCCGCCGTTCCACCCGGTGAAGGTCAGCCCGATGAGGACGGCCGCGAGTGTGCGCGGGGTCATCCCGATCAGGGTCCCGAAGAAGAACACCCAGCGGTTCACGCCCAGGCACCCGAGGAGCAGGTTCGTCAGCGCGAAGGGCGCGGTCGGGGATGATCTCAGCAGCGACACGATCAGCAGCGCCCGACCCGTCGACGCGTTGAGGAGCGCATCGCGGATCATCATCGCCTTGGGCGCGTGGTGGAGTTCGTGCTCGACGCGCTTGCGCGCGACGCGCTGGACGAGCTCGTACCCGACGAGCGACGCGCCCCCGAACCCGATCAGGGCGGCCGCGAACCCGAGGGGGAGCCCGAAGGCGTACCCGGCGAGGATCGCTTGGGACACGGTCGGGAGGCACCCGAGCCCGGCGAGGACGATGAACGCCGCGACGTAGATCCCCGCGCCCGTCATCAGCTGGAGCGCCGATCCCCCGTCCCCGACGAGTGCGAGACGGATCGGTTCCATGTTCAGGACGAGCATCACCCCCGCGAAACTCGGGAGGGTGGACCACGCGACCCCGAGGATGGCCGCGGGACCGAGCCGACGGATCATCGCGCACCCCCCCACCACGCGCTCGATCCCGAGCTTGCTCAGGAACCCGAACGCGAAGAGCGCCGACGCGCCGACGACGAACGTCGGCCCCACCCATGTGTTGAGCACGACCACGCGCGTCCACTCGCGCAGCCCGTCGCCCATGACGTTCACGAGCATGGGCATCGACCACGCGAGCGCGACGAAGAGCACCCCCCAGTGCATGGCTTGTGCGCCCAGTCGCTGCATCAGTGTCCGGGGTTTGGCGCGGGTCGAGGCATCGACCATCACGCAGGCGGCCGCCCCGAAGATGGAGGACCCGTCGCCGCACTCGGCGCACGCGCAGTCCGCGTCCGCGCCCTGGCACTGGGAGTCGGAATCCGAGTCGTACAGGTCGAGCGCCACCGTCCTCGAGATGGGAGGGGTGGTCTCGGTTTGCAATTGAGACTCGTTCGCAACAGCGCGCATCGGGGGAGTGTAGCCGGCACGATCCTGCACGCCAGTGATGGGCCGGGTCAATCCGCGTTCGGATTCGGTTCGGATCCGCCCGCGCCCGACCCGCCCGTCGCCCGCGCGATCGCCTTGTTCGCGAACTGCCCGAGGATGATCACGACGATCACGGTGAGCACGATCCCCGAGATGATCATCCACTTGGGTTTGCTCTGCTCGCTCCAGTCCGAGACCCCCGACCCGATCCAGACGGCCGCGAACGTGCGGGGCGCCATCCCGATCGCCGTCGCGATCACGTAGGGCACCAGCCGCACCCCCGAGACGCTCATGATCCCGTTCATCAGCGAGAACGGGGACGTGGGGGGGATCCGGAGGAGGATCAGGATCCCCATCGCACGGAGGAACCCGTGCTTCACGAACGCGTCGCGCACGATCTCCGCTTTCGGATGGCGATGGATCTCCTGCTCCACCCGGTCCCGCGCGATCGTGGCGGCGATGAAGTACCCGATGATCGACGCGCCTGTGAACCCCACCAGCGCCGCGGGGAACCCCCAGGTGATCCCGAACGCGTATCCCGCGAGGATCGCCTGGGAGTAGGTCGGGAGCATCCCGATCCCGGCGGTGAGGATGAAGATCCCGACGTACATCGCGACCCCGACGAGCAGCTCGGACCCCCCATGCTCGGAACGCGCGAGGAGGAACTCGGATGCCCGTTCCATGTTCGTCAGGAGCACGATCCCCATGACCCCGGGCATGACGGCCCAGGCGATCCCGAGCCACGCCGCGGGCCCGAGCCGACCGAGGACGGCTCCGATGGATTTGTCCTGATTCTCCGTCCTGTTGTCTCGCTCGGGGATCTCGCTCATGGCCCCGATCGTACCGGACTAGGATCACCCGATTCGGGTCGGCCCGAAGGTAATCAGTTTCCGCCGGCGTGAAAGCGCCGTGCTCCGGAGGATTCGACGACATGATCCCTCGTCCCCCACCCCGTGAAGGTTCGCTCGGTTTCCTCTACCTCCCGCCCTTCCGTGTGCAGGGGTTCAGCGTGGCCGGCGAAGCGACGTCGATCTCGATCCCCGAGATGGACCTCTGCTTCGACATGGGCAGAGCGCCCCGCGCGCACCTGGCGCCCAAGTACGCCGTCATCACCCACGGGCACATGGACCACATCGGGGGGCTCGCGTACTGGTGCTCGCAGCGCAACTTCCAGGGGATGGGGCCGGGGACGATCGTGTGCGATGCGCGCATCGAGAACGACATCCGCGGGATGATGGACGGGTTCCAGGCGCTCGAGCGTCAGAAGACCCCCTACGAGGTCGTCGCGCTCGACGAGGGGGACGAGCTGGAGATCAAGAACAACATCGTCCTGCGCCCGTTCCGGACGGAGCACACGTGCCCGAGCGTGGGGTACACGCTCGTCGAGAAGCGCACGAAGCTCAAGCCCGAGCTGATGGGGCTCCCCCAGGAGAAGCTGCGCGAGCTCAAGGATCGGGGCGAGGAGATCGTGAATCACCTCAACGTCCCGCTCGTCGCGTACACGGGGGACACGCTCCCGGGGCCTCACCTGCTGCGCGAGGACGTGATGAACGCGCAGATCATCATCTCCGAGTGCACCTTCTTCGAGCGCGACCACAAGGAGCGCGCGCAGATCGGAATGCACATGCACGTGTCGGACATCGCGGAGTGGATCAAGGTCGCGCAGTGCGAAGCGATGGTCATCTGCCATATCTCGCGCCGGACCCACCTCGGTCAGGCGCGCAAGGCGCTCATGGACATGGTCGGCCCGAAACTCGGGTCCAAGATCCACTTCCTCATGGACCATCGCGCGAACAAGGCGCGCTACGAGGTCCAGGCGGAGGACGCGGAGCGCCGGGAGCGCGAACTCGCGTCACGCGACTGATCGTCAGTCCTCGACCCCCAGGTCGCGCTTCGTGAACAGCGCGTGGAAGCGCACCCCCGCGCCCTCGATGTTCTCGCGCGCGCCCTCCTCGCGATCGATCACGGACACGATCGCGGGGACCTGCGCGCCCAGCCCCTTGAGCACCTCGACGGCCTCGAGCGCCTGACCCCCCGTGGTCGCGACATCCTCGACGAACACGACGCGCTCGCCCTCGTTCACGTCCCCCTCGACCTGCTTGGCGGTGCCGTACTCCTTCTTGGCGTTGCGGACGAAGATCGCGGGCTTCCCCGTCTCCATCGCGGCGACGGTCACGAGCGGGATCCCCCCGAGCTCCGCGCCCGCGAGCCGATCGACGGGCCCGAACTCGGATTCGATGTCCGCGATGACCTGCGCGAACATGGGCCCGAGCTCCCTGAGGACCTCGGGCTTGGTCGAGAACTTGTACTTGTCGAGGTAGTAGCTGCTCGTGCGTCCCGAACGGAGCGTGAACTCGCCCCGGAGGAGGGAGGTGTCCGCGATGCGCTGCGCCAGGTCGGCGCGGCGTTGTGTTCGAGCCGTGGTCGGGTCCGTGGCGCTCATGGGGGGTCCTGAAAGAGGGGGGCTCAGGCCCGAAAATCCGTGGCCGCACGGAATTCGGGCGTGTGGGCGTCATAATTGTCACCCGCGTGCGTTGGGCTGACAGACCCCACGCGGCGCGGATGAAGCATACCCGCGCGCTCGCCGATGAGTGCGTTTGGGCCCTCGATCGGAGGGCGCCCACATCGGCGGCTTCGCCCACGACTGCACCGACGAAGGAAACCGGGAGGAAACCCAGACATGAAACTCGACACCAGGACCATCGCCGCACTCGCCGGGCTCGTCATGAGCATCGGCGCGACCCCCGCGTTCGCGCAGGTCGCGCCCCCCCCGAGCGAGAAGCCCGCGGAGGAAACCCCGCCCGCCGAGCCCACGCCCGAGACCCAGGCGCAGCCCGAGACCCAGCCCGCCACCCAGCCGCGGGTCACCTCGCGCCCCTCGGGGGTCAACAGGATCAACACCGACGTCCCCTACCCCAAGCTCGCGAGCAAGGGCGAGGACGGGAAGATCATCCGTCTCGCGGAGCTCCCCGGGATCGTCGCGCTCAAGGCGAACCCGAACGTGGGCGAGTCCGCCGTCGATCGGATCATGCCGATTCTGTACGGGCGTCGCGCCCGGTTCGAGCACCTGGTCATCCAGAACCTCGACCTCTACTGGCTCGCGACCGACGGGCGTCTCGAGAGCGTGAGTCTGAGCGACGTCAACGAGCTCGCGCAGCTCGCCGAGCTCATCAAGCCCCTCGTCGGGAAGTCCACCCTCTCCCAGGAGCTCCAGAACCGCGGGATCCTCTCGCGCACCCAGGCGGAGATGAACACCCACATCGTCAACGAGTACAAGCAGGCGATCACCACCGAGATCCAGTTCAACGCCGAGGATCCGATGAGCGAGGTGATGCGCTTCGTCCTCCAGGACTCGATCCACGAGGCGTCCATCGCGTACAACGCGATGATGGCCGAGGCGTCGGGCAACGCCAAGGCGATCGTCGAGAAAGCCGGGCTCTCATCCCCGGCCGCGAAGCGGCTCGCGTCGCTCGAGCAGCCCCTCGCCGAGGACCCCGCGGCCCAGCACGCGCAGCTCGACCGGTTCGACCAGGCCTTCCGCGACCTGAGCATCGACGAGGGGATCGCGTTCCTCCGCGCCATGCGCTCGCTCCGCGAGGTCCCGGATCTCTCGCCCATGGTCCGGCGCATCGACGTCTCGCGCCCGGGCAAGCTCGACGTGACGGGCACCGACGCGTTCGAGGGGAACATCACCACCCCGGACGGGCGCGTGATCTCCACCAAGGAAGCCCGCGAGCGCGCCCAGGAGAACCAGGCGAAGAAGCAAGCGGAGTACGAGGAGAAACTCCGCGAGCAGCGCGAAGCGAACAAGAAGAACAACGAGACCCAGGGCGACGACTGATCACGACGCTTCCTGCATGAACCACAAGGGACCCGCGCATCGGCGCGGGTCCCTTTCATTCTTTGGATCATGAACCCGCTGCGGGAATCACGACTGCTTCGGACGCACGAACGGGAACGGGATCACCTCGCGGATCGTTTCCTTCCCGCTCATGAGCATCACGAGCCGATCGATCCCGAGCCCCATCCCACCCGCGGGGGGCATCCCGACCTTGAGCGCCTCGATGAAGTCCTCGTCGAAGGTGCGGAACGTCGATTCCTCGTCGTCGATCCCCGAGAGCTGCTCGCGGAACTTCGCTTCCTGGACGTCCGGGTCGTTGAGCTCCGTGTAGTGCGGGCCGATCTCCATCCCCGCGATGAACAGGTCCGCGCGGTCCGCGAACATCGGGTCGTCCTCGCTCGGCCTGGTCAGCGGCGACAACGCCGCCGGGTACTTCATGACCCACGTCGGACGCGCCGGATCGATGAGCTTCTCCGCGACCTCCTCGAAGAGCTCGTTGACGATCCACAGGTCATCGAACGCGACCCCCTTCTCGTTCTTCATCTTGAGCCCGCGCTTCTGCGCCTCGGCGCGCGCCTTCTCGACGTCGCGCATCGGGAACCCGAGCGCTCGCTCGAAGAGCTCCGCGTAGGTGACGCGCACGAAGGGCGCTTCGTAGTCGATCTCGAGATCGGCGTAGGGCATCGTGTGCCCTTCGATCCCGCGCTCGGCGCGCGCCACGCGCGACGCCTCGCGCACGATCGCCTCGGTCACGTCCATCACGGACTCGACGTCCCCGAAGGCCTCGTAGAGCTCGATCGCGGTGAACTCCGGGTTGTGGCGCTTGTCCACGCCCTCGTTGCGGAAGTTGCGGTTGATCTCGTAGACCCGGGGCATCCCCCCGACGAGCAGACGCTTGAGGTACAACTCGGGCGCGATCCGGAGCGACAGCGGGATGTCGAGCGCGTTGAGGTGCGTCAGGAACGGGCGGGCCGCGGCGCCCCCGGCCTGGGTCTGGAGCATCGGGGTCTCGACCTCGACGAACCCGCGCTCGGTGAGCAGCCGACGGATCGCGCCGACGATCCTGGAGCGCAGCAGGAGCGTCCGCGTCGTCTCGGGGTTCGCCCACATGTCGATGTACCGCTTGCGCGCGCGCGTCTCGTGGTCCTGCAACCCCGCGTGCTTCTCGGGCGGGGGGACCAGGCACTTGCTCCCCGGACGCAGCGACGACGCCCAGCACGTCACCTCACCCGTGTTGGTCCTGGTCAGCGGCCCCTCGGCGATCACGATGTCGCCCATGTCGAGCACCTTCGCGAGCGCGAAGCCCTGCTCGTCGCAGTCGCGCTTGGAGACCGCGATCTGGAAGGTCTCGCGCGTGTGGTCGCGCAGGTTCAGCCACACCAGCTTCCCGTTGTCCCGCGCGAGCACCACGCGCCCCGCGACCTTCACGACCGGGCGCTCGTCCACCAGCGCCGGCGCCTGGTCATCGGGCGCATCGGGGTTGTCCTTGCGGAACGCCTTGATCGCGGCGACCGAGTCCTTGTTCGCCTTGTCCGCGTGCTCGTCGTACAGGTCGTGCGCCACGCTCAGGTCCATCAGCCCCGCGGTGCGCGACCCGTAGGGGCGCAGCCCCAGCTGCGTCACGGCGTCGCGGTTGGCGCGGCGCTGGACCTCGAGTTTGTGGAGGTCCTCCCCCGTCGGTTCGATCGCGCCGCCGCTGGTGTCCGGGGTGCCCGTCATGGTGTCGCTGTTCTCGCTCATCGAGCGATCGTATTCGCCGAGGGGGGTTCAGACGTTCCTGCCGCCCATGGTCAGCTCGACTTTCGCCGTCATCGATTCATCGCACAGGGGTCGGTTCGCGCCCGCTTCGGTCAGGATGTCCTCGAGCGTCGCCCCCGAGAAGAGATCGATAAGCATCTGCGACGCCTGGTCCAGGCGCCGGTGCATGGGGCACAGCACCCCGTGGTTCTCGAGCCCGAGCGGGCACTTCTCGATGCGTTGGATCGGGTTGATCGCGTCGATGATGTCGAGCATGGTGATGTCGGACGCGGGTCGCGCGAGCTTGTACCCGCCCCCGACCCCGCGCCGCCCGCTCACCAGGTCCGCGCGCGCCAGCAGCTGGAGCACCTTCGCGAGGTAGTTCATCGGGACCTTGGAGATCGACGCGAGATCGGACGTCGAGACGAGTTGATCGGGGCTGTACGCCAGGCAGCTCATCGCGCGCAACGCGTACTCAGTCGTCTGTGAAAGCAAATGCGACCTCCAAATCCTGCACGACAAGAATACCGGAGTCCCCCATCGCCAACAACACGACGCCCGGAACTTTCGTCTCGCTCGATCCAACGCGGTCAGATACCGTCTGATACGCCCAGAGCCACTCCGACGACGGATCGGAACCAAAAAAAGTGGCGGCTGCGTGGGGTCTCGTCACGCAGCCGCCGGGGAACGGTTCCGACTAAGCAGAACCGGCGTCGTGGATTGTCCTGTGCGTCCCAGCTCCGTTCAGGTCATCCTGATTGGGAGCGACGCCGATCCGCTTTCACCCCGGATCCGGGTTCGTGTCATCCGCCCGAGCTCAGTTCTCGTCGTCCGCGTCGAGCCGATCCTCCAGCCGATCCGCGAAGTCCTCGAACATGGTCATCATCCGGTCCAGACGATCGTCGATCGCGTCGAGCCGATCCTCCAGCGCGTCCATCCGGGCGTCGAGTTCCTCGGTGATACCGGCGCCGCGATCCTCGAGTTGCTGCGCGAACTCGAAGAATTCTCGCTGGATGTCCTCGCCCTGGTTCTTGAGCATCAGGCGCCCGTCCTTGAACTCCACGATCTGACGCTCCGCCTGGCGCATGGCGGCTTCGGCTTTCCGCATCATCTCCTCGAGCAGCGCCCGGCGCTCCTCGGAGTCCACCTCCGGGAAGTCCGCGAACCGCTCGCGCACCGCCGCCGTCGCGGCCCGGACGGACTCCTCGACCGACCGGAGCGACTCACGCACCACCCGATCCACCTCGTCGGCATCGGACTCATCGAGCCCGGCGGCGCGGAGCTGCTCCATGATCTCGCGCTGCACCTTCGTGCGCGTCTCGCGCCCCGTCTGCCCGATCGCCCGCGCCGATTCGCCGCCCGCGTCGATCGCCCGGCGCACCGTCTCCTCGAGCTCGCGGAGCGACTCGCGCACCGCGCCCCGGATCTCGTCGATCTGCTCGCCCGTCAAGCCGTGCTCATCGAGGGAGCGCTCGATCTCGCGCAGCGCCTCGTCGCGCAGCGCGCGCCCGCGTTCGCCCACCCACAGCCCGGTCCCGGGCCTCGGCGCGGGGCTCGGGGTCACCGTGACCCCGAAGCTCATGTTCCCGAGCGCTTCCGCGTCGTAGGACGCGAGACGGACCGCGATCGTCTTGCGCTCGCCCTTGCGGATGACCTCGACCTTGATCTCGTCGTCCGCGTCGTGATCGGAGAGGATCTTGGTGAGCCCCGAGCTCGTGACCCCGTCGGAGCCGTCGATCGAGACGATCACGTCCTTGGCGCGGAGCCCCGCCTTGTCCGCGGGGAGCCCGGGGATGACCGACTCGATCATGATCGCGTCGCCCTCGATCCCCAAATGCTCGGCGACCGCGTCGGGGACCTCGCTCTGGTACAGACCGATCATCGTCTTGGGGCGCGTCGCGCCCGTCGTGAACCGGAGCCCCACGGAGGACGGGGGCTCGGGCGCGTCGATCCGGATCTCGTTGCCCGATCCACGGTGTACCCACGTGCGTACCTGCGGCGCGGCCTTGAACTCGTAGAGGGTCTCGCCGTCCTCGCCCAGGAAGACGACGACGTTCCGCTCGTTGCGGACGCGCTCCTTCGGGAGGTCCTCGCCGTCGACCCGCGCGACGATGATCACGCCGTCCTCGACGCGCAGCTCGTAGGTGTGCTCCCCGTCGTTGACGTGGGAGGTCCACGTCCGCTTGTCGGACACGAGGGAGGTGTTCCCGCTCGTGGACCCGGCCGTCTCGACGACGAAGCCCCGGTTGTTCTGGTCCGTGTTCTGCTGGTCGGTGCCCTTGTCGCCGCCGTGGGCGGGGGTGCCGCTCGTCGCGAGCGCCCCCAGGAGCATCGCCGCTGTCAGCCGTGCGCGTGTCATGTTCGTTGCCTCCGTCGTCGTGCCCGCGGGATCCGCGGGCGTTGATGTCCGTTCGTGCTCCGACCCGTGCTCACCGATGCGCCGGGGCACCCCGCCAGTCGCGCTGTGCGCACAATTCCATGCGATTCAGAACGATTCGTCCCGGGTCACCGAGTCCACCCGGATCGGGATGGCGCGCCGGTTCCCGAACTCGTCCTCGACCTCGCGGTACGCCTCGTCCAGGACGCGTCGTTCGATGATCTGGCGCAGGTAGAGCACCTCGATCGTCCCGTCCTCGAGGGGGCGCGTCTCGACGACGAGCTGCTCGGGGAGCTCCGCGACGACGCGCCCGTTGGCGCGTCCCGACTCGATGTACCGATCGAACGCCTGGTCCGACGACGCGTTGGAGAGCGGGAGCCCGATCGACCCGCGCTGCGCGCCCGCGCCCGTGGTCGCGCCCCCGATGGGTCCGAGCCCCGTGAACCACCCGGCCAGGATCGCGGCCGCCGCCGCCCACCCGCCCCAGCGCGCGATCACGTCGAAGCGGCGCTCGATCACGTGCGGCGAGCCCGACCCCCCGGGCAGGTCCACCCGCGCCGCGAGCGCCTCGAGCGCGTGCATCGACTCGCGCAGCGCCTCGTGGTCGCGCTGAGCCGCCGACAGCTCGCCCCAGATCGACGGGTCCTTCGCCGCCTGCTCGCGGAAGCGCGACCAGTCCTCGGGCTCGGCGCTCCCGTCGATCACGCGCGAGATCAGCAGATCGCGCGCCGACGCGTCGAGGGTCTCCGGGTTCTTCTCGTTCTCGTGCGTCATCGCGCACCTCCCGCGCCGATCGCGGCGCTCGTGCTGCTCTTGGTCTCAAGAGCAGAATCATCCGACTGGTTCTTCGCGTGCTCGAGGGTCTCGCGCAGCATGCGCCGCCCCCGCGCCACGCGCGTCTCGACCGTGGTCTCGGGGAGCCCGAGCACGTCCGCGATCTGCCTGGTGCTCATCGCGTGCAGACAGCGCATGAGCACGGGCTCGCGGTAGCGCTCCGGGAGCGCGATCGCCGCGTCGAGGACGCGCTTCGCGTCGTCCGTGAGCGCCATGCCCCTCCAGTGCTCCTCGTCGCGTTCCACGCGCGTCGACCCCGCGAGGCGCAGCATCCCGAAGCGCCGGCGGGTGGTCTTGCGCCCGTCGGCGCGGGCCGTGTTGATCGCGACGGTGCGCAGCCAGGGCTTGAAGGCGCTGGGATCGCGCACCTCGTGGATCTTCGTGCACACCTTGAGCGCCACCTGCTGCAAGAGGTCCTCCAGGTCCGTCGTCCGGGACTTGTGCGCCAGGATCACCGCCGCGACCCATCGGCGCGTCCCGTCCCAGACGCGCGCCATCGCGTCGCGATCGCCCTGGATCGCGCGCTCGATCGGGAGTGTGTCTTCCCATCGCTCGCTCACGCCGACGTTCCCCTGTGCTCCGGGCCACGAGCCCGGGTCCATGACCCGGATGCGCGACCCGCCGTGTCCAGTCACCGTCTTCCCGATACGTTCCTCGATCATCCTCCGTTTGCGATCCCACAAACTCTTGGGACGCGAGCCCCTACGCTTGCACACCACCCCGCTCGGGAACAGAACCCGGACAAACGCCGATGACCCCCTCACAGATCCCAGGACGAGTCGAGCCCGACCACGCGATCATGTCGCTCGGGGACCACCTCGAGGACCTCCGTCGGCGCGTCATCCTCGCGCTGCTCGGGATCATCCCCATCTTCATCGTCGCGTTCGCGCTGGGTCAGCCCCTCCTCAAGCTCCTCATCGACCCGGCGCGCCGTCAGCTCAAGCAGGGGGGGCAGGCGACCACCCTCCTCGCGACCGCGCCCTTCGAGACCTTCGGGACCGTGGTCCACCTCGCCATCGTCGTCACCGTGCTCGTGGGCGCGCCCTGGATCCTCTACCAGCTCTGGAAGTTCATCGCCCCGGGGCTCTACGCCCACGAGAAACGGGTCGTCCGGATCCTCATCCCATTCTCGGGGGTCCTCACGGTCCTGAGCATGCTCTTCCTGTACTACGTGATCCTCCCCGTGATCCTCGCGTTCTTCATCGGGTTCGGCGCCAACGTCGCCGGGTCGCTCGATCAGCACGTCGCGCCCGTCCCCGAGGGGATCGTCATCCCCCAGCTCCCCGTGCTCAGCGCGGACCCCGACCCGATGGAACCCGGGATGACCTGGATCAACGAGACGCTCATGCAGCAGCGCTACTGCATCGCGATCAAACCCGACGGGTCGCCCATGATCCGATCCGTCCAGCTCACCTCCGACCTGGGGATCGTGCAGCAGTACAAGATCTCCGAGTACATCAGAACGGTTCTCAACATGGGGCTCGCGTTCGCGATCGCGTTCCAGACCCCCGTGGTCGTGGTCATGCTCGGGTGGGTCGGGATCCTCGACCCCTCGACGATGAAGAAGTACCGGAGGCACGCCATCGCCGCCTGCGCCATCGCCGGCGCGCTCCTCACCCCGGCCGACCCGCTCTCCATGATCCTCCTGGCCGTCCCGCTCTACCTGCTCTACGAGCTCGGCCTCTTCGTCCTGAGAGTCTTCCCGCTCTCCAAGGTCCTCGCGGACCTCTCCGAGTCCCAAGACCCCGCAGCGACGACAGACGACCACCACGAGGCCGGTCCGTGACCGAGCCCCATCCCCAGCCCACCGAGCAGGACCTCGCGATGATGCGCCGCGCCCTGGAGCTCGCCCAAGACGCGGGCGCCGCCGGCGAGGTCCCCGTGGGCGCGGTCGTCTACGAGACCGACACCGGCGTCATCCTCGGCGAGGGCGCCAACACCCGCGAACGCGACAAGGACCCCGCCGGGCACGCGGAGCACAACGCGATCGAGCTCGCGTGCGCGCGTCTCGGGGACTGGCGCCTCAACCACTGCTCGCTGGCGGTCACCCTCGAGCCCTGCCCCATGTGCGCGGGTCTGATCGTCAACGCGCGGGTCGGTCGGCTCGTCTACGGCACCGACGATCCCAAGGCGGGGGCCGTGCGGTCCCTCCACCGGCTCTGCGACGACGAGCGCCTCAACCACCGCTGCGCGATCGTCCCCGGGGTCCTCGCGGACGAGTCGAGCGCGCTTCTCAAGGCGTTCTTTTCGTCGCTCAGGACCCGTCGATCCTGATTCCCCGTGCGACCAATGATCCCAGAGGTATCCACACGCACGATCCACGCTTGATCCGATCTTCACACAGGGTTGTGTCTGTGTGTTCTTCTTCTTCCCCCTGATGAGATGAATTGAGTTGGTGGTGGTGGGAATTGAGGCGCTCGGTTGGGGGACAACCGCGCGGGATCCGCTCTAAATATTGTTCAGGCAACGATTTCAGCATCGCCGACGGATGGGGCGAACCTGTCGGTTGCGTGTCGATTGCGCCCGATTGCGCGCGCCCGGTTCGGCGAGGCAGGATGAGGATCCCTTCACGTTGCCCGCGCCACGCCGGCGCAATCGCGCGCGATCGAGCGCTTGTCCACACCCGATCCACACGACGAGCGACACCCATCCGCAACCCGAATATGGGTCCGAGAACGTCGCGAGAACCCGCGCGCAACATGCTGAACGTGAAACAGTTTCCCCGCCCAAGACGCCCCAACCCCGACCCCGATCAGTCCCGCGTCCCGATCCCCTGGCGCAGACGCGACTCGATCGCGAGGATGTCGTTGTGGAGCGCCTCGTCCTCGTTCGACTTGCGCGACACGGTTTTGACGGCGTGCATCACCGTCGTGTGGTCGCGCCCCCCGAAATGCGCCCCGATCTCCTCGAGCGAATGGCGCGTCGCGTGGCGAGCCAGGTACATCCCGACCTGACGCGGGAGCGCCACGGATTTGTGGCGGCGCTTCCCCAGGATCTCCGTGCGCTTGATCGAGTAGTACGTCGAGACCTCGGAGATGATCCGCTCGATCGTCGGCCCGTTGCCCTGCGCGCTCAGGGCGGCGGCGAACTCCTCGCCCAGCGCGTCGCGCGCCAGGTCCAGGTCGATGTCGCGTTCCTCGACCCTCGACACGATCTGGAGCTTCGTGATCGCGCCCTCGAGCTCGCGGATGTTCGTGTCCAGGTGGTGCGCGATCTCGATCGCGACGGGCTCGGGGAGGGTGACCCCGCGCGCATCCGCCTTGCGTTTCAGGATTTCCACGCGCGTCTCGAACCCGGGCTTCTCGACCTTCGCGACGAGCCCCCACATGAACCGCGAGACCAGGCGTTCCTCCAGGTCCGGGATCTCCTCGGGAGCCGCGTCCGACGAGAGCACGATCTGCTTGTTCGCCTGGTACAGGGAGTTGAAGGTGTGGAAGAACTCCTCCTGGGTCCGGTCGCGCTTGGCGAGGAAGTGGATGTCGTCGATCACGAGCAGGTCCACGTCGCGGAACGTGTGGCGGAACTCGGACATCGTCCCGGACTGGACGGCGTTCATGAACTGGGTCATGAACCCGTCGCACGACACGTAATGGACCTTCACGTCCGGCTGGGCCTGGAGGATTTTCAAACAGATCGCGTGGAGCAGGTGGGTTTTCCCGAGCCCCACCCCCCCGTGGATGAACAGCGGGTTGTACGCGAACCCCGGGTTCTCGGAGACGGCGACGCTCGCCGCGTGCGCCAATCGGTTGTTCGGGCCGATCACGAAGTCGTCGAACCCGTAGTCCGGGTTGATCGGGAGCGCGTGCTCGGATTCGAGGCGCACGAGCTCGGAGCTCGCGTGGTTCATGGGTCGCGGGCGCGTCTCGATCTGGGACGCGGCGCTGGGGGCGTTGTTTTTGGGTTTGGGCGCGTCCTCCCAGCGGTCATCGGGGCCCAGGAACCGCACGGCGAGGAGCTGCCCGGTGTGGTCGCGGAGCGCATCATTGAATGGTTCCAGACACTCGCGCCGGAGGTAATCGCGGTGGATGTCCGAATGCGCCCGGACCCCGAACGCGCCCGAGACGATCCCGAGCGCGTCGAGCTCGCCGAACCATTTCCGGGCCGTCTGCGGATGCTCTCGTCGGATGGTGTCGAGCACGCGTTCGAGCGTTGTGTGGTCGTCCCGGTCCATTCCCTGCGTGCCGCCTGCTGCAAAGCGTCGTCCCCGGGGGAACGGCGCGTGATCCGTCTGGATTGCCTCATGACCGATCCGTGCGCGAGCGATCGGCGCTGAGCCACGCAGCGTACATGCATCTCCCGCGCGATGTCAATACAATTGCCCGAGGCGCACCGGGGATTCGGACAATTCCCCTCGGCGCGCGTCGCTCGTTTCATGCCCGGCGCGTCCCTATTCTTTGTCATGCACGGACTTGGCGCACGGATCATGAACATGAGCCCCGACGAACGCGACGCCGCGCTCGCCGCGGCCGCGGCGGCGCTCCGCGACGGGCGCGTCGTCGTCCTCCCCACCGACACCCTCTACGGGCTCTTCGCGCGCGCGACGAAGGACGGGCCGCGCGTCCTCGACGAGCTCACGGGGCACACGGACCAGACCAACGGGCCGATGATGACGCTCCACGCCGCGGACACATCCGCGATCGCGCCCTACCTCAAGCTCGAGTCCCCCGTCGCGCGCCGCCTGTTCGACCGGCTCCTCCCCGGGGCGGCGCGCCTCGTGATCGAGCAGCCCGAGAGCGCCATCGACGACCTGTGCGAGGCGCTCGACATCGAACGCGGGATCATCGACGACGGGTCGGTCGTCGCGATCCGGATCCCCGACCACCCCATCACGCGGCGCGTCATCCGCCAGTCCGGGGTCGCGTGCATCGCGCGCCGCCTGGGCGCGGCCGTCTGGGCGGGCGAGGACGCGACGAGCGCGGACGTGAGCGCGATCCCGAGCGACCCCGACCCCGCGCCCGCGTACGTCATCGACGACGGGCCCACCCTGTACGCCAAGGGGTCCACCACGGTGCGCATCGGCGCGGGCGGCTCGATCCGCGTGGACCAGACGGGCGCGCTCACGGAGCGCGAGATCCTGGCGCACCTGGAGCGGACGATCCTGTTCGTGTGCACGGGCAACACGTGCCGGAGCCCGATGGCCGAGGCGATCGCGCGCGACCTGATCGCGAAGTCCCCGCGCACGGGGATCACGACCAACGTCGCGAGCGCCGGGGTGAGCGCCGTCGAGGGCGCCCCCATAGCCGACGACGCGAAGGCGGTCCTCGACGCGATGAATATCCCCCACGACCCCCACCGCTCGCGCACCCTCACCCACGAGATGATCGACAACGCGGAGATCATCTACACCATGACCCCCTCGCACGCGCAGAGCGTCATGACCATCGCGCCCAATAGCGTGCACAAGGTCTTCGTCCTCGACGAGCGCGACGCGATCCCCGACCCCATCGGGCAGGGACGCGACGCCTACGAGACGACCGCCAAGCGCCTGCGCACCCTCATCGAGCAACGGCTCCAGGAGATCCGGATATGAGCGACACCACCCTCCGAATCGTCATCGGCGCCGACCACCGCGGGATCCAGGCGGCGGAACTCGTGCGCGACACGCTCACCGAGAAGGGGCACGAGGCGCGCATCCTGGGCGGGTGCGACGACCAGCCCTGCGACTACCCCGAGAAGGCCTACATGGTCGGGAAAGAGATCACCTCGGGCAACGCGGACCGGGGGATCCTTATCTGCGGGACCGGGATCGGGATGTGCATCGCCGCCAACAAAATCAAGGGGCTCCGGGCCGCGCTCGTCCACGACGAGCTCACCGCGCAGCTCTCCAGATCCCACAACGACGCGAACGTCCTGTGCCTGTCGGCGGACCTTCTGGGGTCGCGCCTGATCGAGAAGATCATCGGGGTCTGGATCTCCACCCCCTTCGAAGGGGGACGCCACGAACGGCGTGTCAACAAGATCATCGCGATCGAGAACGGGAAGGACCCCTCGCAGACCCCCGTGAGCGCGAACTGACGAGAACCCCCGCTTCGAGAACCCCCACGCGGACCTTCCGAGAACCCACGCGTTCCGGGGTCCTCGGCGCGAGAAGGCACGCCCGAGAACGCGCAAGTCGCGCGATGCGCGCCCCCCGGCTCGGGGTGATCCCCGCGCGGACCGATCCCGCGTGTCATGAACGCGCTCCCCGCTCAGGGCGCCGCGCTCGCGGGCGCCGCGATCCGACCCTTCGCCGATCGGTCCTCCAGGGTGATCGTCCTGCTCGGGCTGATCGCGCTGATGAGCGTCGTGGACCTCTACCTGACCATTCTCTATATCACGCACACGGGGATGAACGAGATCAACCCCCTCGCGCGGGCGATGATGGAGTACAAGTCCCCGGCGCTCCTCGGGTTGTGGAAACTCGCGACCGTCGCCCTCGGGGTCGGGATCCTGATCGTCATCCGGCGCAAGCGCAGCGCCGAGGTCGGCGCGTGGGTCGGGTGCGCGGTGCTCGGGCTGCTGATGCATCACTGGCTGCATTACATCGAGGAGTACGAGCGCATCACGACCGAGGCCGTCACCGTCGAAGCGATGGGCGACCCCACCTGGGTCCACCTCGGTCCCCCCTCCGTGCTCGCCAGCCCCGCGCGGAGCGCCATCCCCTGATCGTCCCCGATCGCGCGACGCGCATACGCTCGTGCGTGACCAGAGCCCTCTCCGTCATCTTCATCCTCGCGCTGGGCGCCCTGCTGGGCGCGTGCTCGGGTGTTTCGCACCCCGAGGTCCGCCACACGGGCGCGCGGACGCTCGAGCTCGACGAGGGGCGGGCCGTCATCGCGCTCACGCTCGAAGCGACCAACCCCAACGAGGACCAGCTCCCGCTCACCCAGATCCGGTATCGGCTCTCGATCGGGGGCGAGGAGGTCTTCTCCGCCGTGCGCTCCCCCGAGCTCACGCTCGATACGTACACGACCCGCGCCTTCGAGGTGCCTTGCGTGCTCGATCGCTCGCGCCTCGCGCCCGGGATGCTCGACTACACCCTCTCGGGCGAGCTGATCTACCGACCCCCCGGGCGCTTCGCGTCCGAGCTTTATCGATCGCGCGTGCACGTCCCGACCGTGGAGTTCACGTTCGAGGGGTCCCTCGACACCACGGCCGTCGCGGACTGAGCGCTCGATTCACCCGACCGTGATCCGGTCGCGGTCCTGGGTCGAGATGATGATCTCGCTCGCTTTGGGGAGCGTCTGCTCGAGTCGCGCCTTGAGGCGCGGGAGGTACCCGCGTTCCGTGTTGGTGTGCCCCGCCAGGAGGATGGAGATCCCCGACTGGCGCGCGGCGCTGATCTCGTGGTGGGTCATCTCGCCCGTGATGAACACGTCGCACCCCTCGCGCCGCGCGAGCTCGACCATCGATCCGCCCGAGCCCGGGACGACCCCGATCGTGCGCACGGGGACGTCGTCGCCGACGAGCGCGTAGCGGATGCGTGATCGGTCCAGGTGCATCTTGAGGCGCGCGACCAGGTCCCCCACCGTCGCGGGCTGATCGAGCGTGAGGCGCCGCCCCGGTCCGGTGGCGCGCAGGGGCTCGGGGACGAGCTCGAAGATATCGAACGCGGGCTCCTCGTAGGGGTGGAAGCGTTTGAGCGTCTCGACCACGATGGGGAGCGCGCGGCGCGAGCACACCATCTCCAGGCGCGACTCCTTCACGCGCGCCAGCGACCCGATCTCCCCGATCGCGGGGTCCGCGCCGTCCTGGGGGAGGAACGTGCCTTCGCCGGGCGACGAGAACGAGCACACCCGGTAGTTCCCGATCCCCCCCGCGCCCGCGCTCGCCAGCGCGCTGCGCACCTGGTCCAGGTCGTCCTTGGGGACGAAGGTCACGACCTTGACCTCGCGCGAGGGGTCCCCGCCCGTCCCGGCCGACAGCGCCCGGCAATCCCCCGCGATGACCCCCACGCGCGCCTCGCCTCGCTTGGTCGAGATCCCTTCGCACAGCCAGTCCGTGACCCCCCCGGGCGCCGCGTCGAGCGCCGTGTGGGGGGTGTAGATCGCCATCCCCGACTCGGCGGCCCCGCGGATGATGCGCTCGGTGTGCGTCGCGTCGGTGAGGGTGGTCAGGGGGTTCCAGATCACGGGGTGGTACGCGACGACCGCGCCGCAGCGCGCGCGGACCGCTTCGTCGAGGACCTCCTCGGTCAGGTCGATCGTGAGCATGATGGGCCCCCCGATCGCGCGGTCCGGGACCCCGAGCTGGAGCCCGACCCGGTCCCACGACTCCGCGTGCTTGAGGGGCGCGATGGTCTCCATCGCGTCCATGAGGTCTTGCACGATCATCCCGGCGTCCTCCAGCTGACGCGCCCCCGATCGGGCGCGCCCCGATCCTAGCGCTACCCTCGTGCGATGCCCCACGACGCGTCCTCGGTCACGATCCGCGCTTTCGCGAAGGTCAACCTGATCCTCCGGGTCGGCGCGCCCGTCCCCTCGGGGGATCGCGCGGGGTACCACCCCATCTGCTCGTGGTTCCACGGGGTCGGGCTCCACGACGTGCTCGTCGCCGCCCACGCGCCCCAGTCGGCCCACGCGATCATGCGGGACGACGGGCGGCCCGTGGGCTGGGACCCCGGGACCGACCTGGTCGTGCGCGCGCACCGCGCGCTCGAAGCGCACACGGGGCGCGAGCTCCCCACCTCGATCGTGTGCCTGAAATCCATCCCGCCCGGCGCGGGGCTCGGGGGCGGATCGTCCGACGCGGCCGCGGCGATGGTCGCGCTGACCATGCTCCACGATCTCGACCTCGACGAACCAACCCTCGCGCGCCTCGGCGCGTCGCTCGGGTCCGACATCCCCTTCTTCCTCGATCTCGACGCGCTGCGCGATGGCCGACCCCCGCGCCCCGCGCTCGTCTCGGGGTTCGGGGAGCGGATCGAGCGATTGGACCCGATCGACGCCGAGATCACCCTCGTCGCGCCCCCCTTCGGGTGCGCGACGGGGTCGGTCTACCGCGCGTTCGACGGCCTCGACCCCGCGCCCCTCGATGAACCGAGCGTCCGCGCCGCCGCGACGAACCCCCAGACCGATCCGTCTGTGTGGACCAACGATCTCGAACCGGCCGCGTGTATGGTCGAACCACGTTTGCGCGAGCTGCTCGACTCGATCCGATCCGAGCACCCCCACGCGATCATGACGGGCTCCGGATCCACGATCGTCGTCCCGGGCGCGGCCCAGGGGATCGAAACGCTGGCACCGGGGTGCGCGATCCACCGGACGCGTTTGTGCTGATGGGGGGTTGTCGGATCGGATCGGGATCGGGTGCGTACAGGAAAAACGAACGGACGGGCTCGGTGGAGCCCGTCCGCGTGAGTCTCGGATGTCACGAACCTCAGTCCAGTTCGAGTTCCAGGTCTTCCTTGATCGCGTCGACGACGGCGTCGAACTTCTGGTCCGTGTCGTACGTGCCGGCTTCGATCTCGGCGCGGACGGTGTTGATCAGGTCCGTGCGCTCGATGTCGCCGCTCTTGAGCCGGTTCAGGAATCGAGCGATGCTCGAGACTTCAACGCGATCCGACCCGCGGCCCGCCGCCGCTCCGCGCGACGGATCCCGGGGCGCTTCGGGCGCCGACACCTCGACAGGACGGACCCGTCCCGGACGAGTGGTGCGTGGCGCGTCGATCGGAGAAAACTGATGCATGTTGGATGGCCTCCTTCTTGTGCCCCGCATTGTTCCACCACTGGGGGCACTACGACATGTTGTAGTATCCGGTTCCTTTTCCACCATCCCGGTCTGTGTGTATCGTCGACCCCAAGAGACCCGCAACACAAATGACCGAATTTGGCTCCAGCTCGCGAACATCCTCCAAAACAAAGACTTACAGAGTATAACCATGAAGGGGACGATCCAAAAATGTTGAGCCACAACCCCCAACGCGCCGGAACGGCCCACCCCAAGCGGGTTTTCCATTTGTTCGGTTCCTACGCCCCCCGCACCCGCGCTGTGTCGGCCCTCTTTCTGGGCATCCTCCTCACCATCTCCATCCCCGGATGCGGGTGGGGGCAATCGAAGGATGAGCCCAAGCCCGCCGAGCCCATGAACGCCGAGGGGGTCTTCGACGACGACGGGCTCTCGCCGGGGAACGCCGACGCGTGGTCCATCATCCTCGCGACCCTCCCCGAGGACCGGGAGGAACTCGTCAACGCGATCCTCCAGCGCGTCCGTTCGACCCCCGGGCTGGTCAATGCATACGCCACCACCCGCTCGGGGAACTTCGTCATCGCGTACGGGCGCTACGACGGGGCGAACGACACGGACGCGCTCCGCGACCTGGATCGGATCAAGGAAACCGTTGTCGATGGATCACGCCCCTACCTCGGCGCGTACCTCGCGCCCCCGAGCGCCGCGGCGCTGTCGGGCGCGAACGACGAATACGACCTGCGCACGGTCAAATCCCGCGTGGGAGACTGGGCGGTCTATACCCTCCAGGTCGGGGTCTACGGCACGGACGACAACTCGATCCCGGGGGACCCGCAACTCCGCGAGTTCCGACGGGCGGCCGAGGCGGCGGTGCGGGAACTGCGGGCCGATGGAGACCAGGCGTTCTATTACCACGCGCCGTACCGCTCCATGGTCACCGTCGGGGTGTTCGGGGAGTCCGACTTCGACGCGAGCACCACCCCCCCCATCGAGTCCCAGCGCCTGCGCGAGGTCCGCACGAAGTTCCCCAACAACCTGCTCAACGGCAAGGGGATCCGCGAAACCATCACCAACAGCGCCGGACAGCGCGTCACGCGGCTCCAGCCGAGCAACCTCGTCGCGATCCCCGACTGACGATCACCCCGCGGGGTTGTCGTAGCCCTGGATCCAGAGCGGCTCGATGCGGGTGGCACGCCACTGGTCCGAATCGGGCGCGGGGCGCTCCCAGTCGATCATCCACCAGCTGATGTTCTGCCCGGTCCCCGTGTGGACGCGGACCTTGACGAGGGATCGCCCGGTGCGTTCGCCCATGACCTGGGCCTGGGTCTCGCGGACGACGATGTCCTGGATGAGCCGGGCGGCGCGGGTCCGACACAGCGCGATGATCTCCTCGCGCCCGCTCGGGCTGGCGAACCGCGCGCGGACCCGGACGTCGGGGTGGAGGAGGGATTCGAGGTCCGGCGCGTCTCCCTGGGCGGCCGCGACGACGAGGGCGCTGGTGGACCCGACCAAGCGCTCGCGCTGGGTCGTGACGAGCGAGGCGCTGACGAAGAGCGACCCCCCGACGACCAGACCGCCCAGGAACGCGACGAATCCGTGGCGGGTCTTCCCGCGTGAGCGGAGCGCCAGGAGGAGGACGACCCCGAGGACCGCCGCCCCGATCCCCGGGATCGTGGGCGATTCAAAGAGCGCGTGGGTGATCGGGTCCGGCGCGTCGAGCGTCATCAGGTCGGAGGGTTCGAAGATCGAGCGTTGCATGGGCCGGGTCCCCTTGTCTGGTTGGTTGTTCGCCCGGGACCCCCGCGCGGATCCGGGGCACCCCGTGAATGGAGAAACCCCGGCGGGAACGTCGATAACACGCGGTGGACCACGCGACAGGAGTTTCCATGGGCACAACGCGCGATACGGGCGGCGATTCCATCCTCGAGCGCAACTTGTGCGCGATCGCGAAGCGCTCACCCAGGGCCGCCGACGCGATCCGGGGCGCGAAGCCGTCGGCGAACATCGAGTTCGTGGACACGCTCGACGAGGGTGCGCCCAGCGCCGTGCTCCAGGGCCGCGCGCTGTGCTCGAAGCGCCGTCCGCTCGACGAGGCGCGTTCGTGGTGCGCGTCGCTCGACCCGAACCGCGCGGGGTTCTTCGGGGTGATCGGGTTCGGGATGGGGTACCACCTGCGGGCGCTCCAGGAGGCGCACCACGAGCAGAGCGCGAGCGTGTGCTTCGAGCCCGACGTCGGCCTCCTCCGCGCGGTGCTCGAACGTGTCGACCACTCGGAGTGGATCGGCAAGAACAAGTTCACGCTCGTGACGGATCCGCGCGATCAACAGTCGATCGGGGACGGGCTCAAGAAGCTCGAGGTCCTGCTCGCGACGGGCGTGGAGCTCGTGACCCACCCGCCGAGCCGGGCGCGCCTCGACGCGCCGGGCAAGGTCTTCGGGGAGACGTTCCTCGAAGCGGTGAAGATCACGCGCACGCACCTGGTCACGATCCTGGCGCACTCGGGGATCACGCTGCGCAACGTGATCATGAACGCGGACCACTACGCGGCGAGCGCCGGGCTGGGCGCGCTCAAGGATTCATGCACAGGCAAGGCGGCGATCCTCATCGCGGCGGGGCCTTCGCTCCGCAACAACCTCGCGCTGCTCGAGGATCCGGACGTGCGCGAGCGGTTCGTGGTCATCGCGGTGCAGACGATGCTCAAGCCGCTGCTCGAGCGCGGGATCAGGCCGCACTTCGTCACGTCGCTCGATCACCACGAGATCTCGAAGCGGTTCTACGAGGGGCTGACAGCGCAGGATGTCGAGGGGGTGCGCCTCATCGCGGAACCCAAGGCGAACGCGGCGATCCTCGATGCGTTCCCGGGAGAGATCGTCTGCGTGGGCGACGAAACGCTCGACAAACTCCTCGGCCCGGACATCCGGGGCGACAAGCCCGGGCTCCCCGCGGGGTCGACGGTCGCGCACCTGAACTACTACATCGCGCGCTTCATGGGGTGCGACACGGTCATCATGATCGGGCAGGACCTCGGGTTCTCCGACGGGCTCTACTACGGCGACGGCGCGACGATCCACAACGTCTGGTCGGGGGAGCTCTCCGAGCACCGGACCCTGGAGATGATGGAGCTCGAGCGCGTGCTGCGCATGAAGGCGCACCTGCGCACGCGCGAGGACGTCCACGGGCGCGAGATGTTCGCGGACGAGCAGATGTGCGCGTACATCGCGCAGTTCGAGAGCGATTTCGCGAAGGACACGCGCGAGGGGGTTCGGATCATCGACGCGAGCGAGGGGGGCGCGCGGATCGCGCACACCGAGGTCATGACCCTCAAGGACGCGATCGCGCAGCACGCGAGCTCCGAGCCCGTCGTGATCCCCGAGACCATGAATGAACGCCGCGACGATCCGGCGCACCTGGCGCTTGTGCGCGAGCGCGCCCGGCGCGTGATCGACGACCTGAAGGCGATCGCGTCGCACTCGGATTCGACGATCGAGCTCATCGAGCGCGGGATCAAGGCCGCGGACGATCCGGCGCGGGTGGATCGGATCATCGCGAAGATCCACGCGATCCGCGAGAAGGTCCACGCGCTCGAGCCCGCGCTCACGTTCGTCCATTTCCTCAACCAGCGCGGGGCGCTGGCGCGTTTCCGCGCCGATCGGCGGATCTCTCTGGCGGCCGATCTCGACCGCCACGAGCGCCAGATCCGCCAGCTCGAGCGCGACGGGGTGAACGTCCGCGGGATCCGCACGTCCGCCGACGCCGTCCGCGCGCTCGTCGAGCGGCTCGTCGGGGCGCTCGACGGGCGCGCGACCAAACTCACACGCGACGAGTTCGCCAACGAGCGCGAGCTGCTCGGGAGCGGGATCGAGGTCGAATCGCGCCGGCGCGTCGACGCGGTCATCTTCGCGGACCCGACCATGGGCCCGCTCGGGCAGCGCCGCGACCTCTCGGAGCCCGTGGCGATGGGGATGAACGCGCTGGCCCTGACGATCGAGCGTCTCCGGCGCTGCGAGCAGATCGACGGGATCACCGTCCTGACCCCCGATCCGGGCGCGATCACGCGGATCCTGGGCGAGCACGGGCGCGCCGTGCGCGTCGTGAGCATCGACGCGGACCGGTACCGCGCGCGGACGCGGAGCGTCGGGCTCGCGCGGAGCGCGTCGTCGGACACCTGGCGCGGGTCGATCGCGTCGATCGGGTGCTACGACGAGGGGCTGGACCCGGTCGCGCTCGCGCAGGTCATGGAATCGCACGGCATCGACGCGGCCGCGATCGTCGGCCCGGACTGGGCGCTGCTCGACGCGGCGCTCGTTGACGAGATCGTCTCGCTCCACCGGCGCGAGCCGGAGAAGTGCCGGATCCCGTTCTCTCAGGCGGTGCCCGGGATCGGGTGCGCCCTGATCTCGCGCGAGGTCGCGGCGATCCTCGCCAGGGCGAGCGCCCAGTCGAGCGTGTACGCGTCGATCGGGGCGATGCTGTCCTATGTCCCGCGCGGGCCTCAGAATGATCCGATCGCGTCGCCGTTGTGCGTGGGGATCGACCCGCGCGTGCGCGACGCGTCGGTGCGCGTCGTCGCGGACTCGGGCGCGCGCCGCCGCGCGTTCGCGGAGGTCTACGAATCGCTCGGGGACCGCGTGCACACGGCGCGGAGCGTCGAGATCGTCGACGAGTACGCCCGCGCGATCTCCCGCGCCCAGCGCCACGGCCCGGGGCGCCTGGTCCTCGAGCTGTGCACGGGGCGATTGACCTCGGGATTCTGGGGACGCGCGCACCACCGGGCGATGGAGCTCGACGAGCGCGCGAACATCACGCTCGCGTCGGCGCGCGACGCGATCCGCGACGCGCTGTCGCTTCGCGACGACTGTACCGTGCTGTTCTCGGGGGTCGGGGACCCGCTCATGCGCCCCGACGCGCTCGACTTCGTCGCGCTCGCGGACGAGCTGGGCGCGCCGTGCGTCGAGCTGCGCACGGACCTGCTCTCGGAGCACCACGATGCGCCGTCCGTCATCGATTCGGGGGTCGGGGTGCTGAGCGTGGACATCCTCGCGGACTCGCGCGAGGTCTATCAGCGGATGACGGGGACTGACCGGTACGAGCAGCTCCTGGACCGGATGCAATCGCTCTTCGACGCGCGCGAGCGCGCCGTCGGCTCGTTCCCGACGCCGTGGATCTTGCCGAGACTCACGAAGTGCTCGATCAACGTGCACGAGCTCCGGAGCTTCTACGACCGCTGGCTGAGCATCTGCGGGTGCGCCGCGATCGACCCGCTCCCCCATCGGATCGAGGGCGAACGGATCACCCCGCTCCCGATCCCCAAGCGCCGTGCGCACGCGCTCGAGCACGACACGCTCCGCGTGCGTGCCGACGGCGCGATCGTCGATCACGCGGGCGCGGTCGTCGATGCGGTCAACGTGTTCGAGGACGGGATCGAGGCGGCCCACCGGGCCCTGCGCGACCATCGTGCCGCGAAGCTCGTCGAGCCCAAGGCCGAGCCCGTGCTCGCGGGCGCGTCGAGCGACGGGGCGGCCGCGTGAGCGATCCGGGCGCCATCGCGATCATCCTGGCGCGCGCGGGGTCCAAGGGGGTCCCCGGGAAGAACCATGCGCTCGTGGGGGGCAAGCCGTGCATCGCGTACACGATCGAGCAGGCGCAGCGCTCTTCGCGCGTGGGCCGGGTCATCGTGTCGACGGACGATACGCCGTGCGCCGAGATCGCGCGGGCGATGGGATGCACGGTGATCGAGCGGCCGGACGATCTGGCGCACGACACGGCGACGATCGACAGCGCCGCGCGTCACGCGTATGAAGCGATCGGATCTCAGGCCGCTCCGGTCGTGATTTTGTACGCGAATGTCCCCATCCGTCCGGAGTCGCTCATCGACGACGCGCTCGCGATGCTCGAGGACACGGGGTGCGACAGCGTGCAGTCGTTCGCGAAGGTCGGGAAGCATCATCCGTGGTGGACGTGCCGGATCGACGAGCGGGGCTCGCTGCGAGCGTTCGAGGACGGGGCGCCGCTGTTCCACAACTGTTTCCGTCGCCAGGATCTGCCCGACGCGCTGATCCCGGACGGGGGGGTGATGGCCGTCACGCCTGATGCGCTCATGTGCAGACTCGGTGCGCCCGAGGGGCCTCATGCGTTCCTGGGGAACGATCGTCGCGCGATTGTGACCAATGAGGGGGACGTGATCGACATCGATTCGCCGATTGATTTGATCGTTGCGGATACGCTGATGAGAAGTCGGTCAACCACAGAGCACACAGAGCACACAGAGACAAGACCAGAGCGGGATTGGGACGGGCGGGACGCTGAGTTGACGCACGAGATCATCGGGTGCGCGATGCGGGTGCACCGAGAACTGGGCCCTGGGCTTCTGGAGTCTGTGTATGAACTGTGTCTCTTCGATGAGCTTCGGCGGGCCGGCTTGGAAGCGAAGAATCAGGTCGTGTGCGATGTGACCTACCACGGGAGAACCATCGGAAGCGCGATGCGGATGGATCTGGTTGTCGAGGACCGTGTCGTGATCGAGATCAAGGCCGTCGATGGGCTCAAGCGGGTGCATTTCGCACAACTCATGAGCTATCTGAAACTGAGCAGTATGCGACTCGGACTGCTCATGAACTTCAACGAAGGCACCCTCAAATCCGGGATCAAACGTATCGCGCTCTGAGGAGTTCACGAACCGATTCCGAGACTCTGACTTGCTTCTCTGTGTGCTCAGTGTGCTCTGTGGTGAAAGGTATTCCATGAAGATCGGTGACAGGGAGATCGGGCTCGGGCATCCGCCGTACGTGATCGCGGAGATCGGGGTGAACCACGACGGGGAGGTCGGGCGGGCGCTCGAGCTGACCGACGCGGCCGCCGACGCGGGGGCGGACGCGGTGAAGCTCCAGTATTTCGAGACGGACCGCTTGATGAGCAAGGCGGCGAAGCTGGCGGCGTACCAGAAGGCGGCCGGGGAGACGGACCCGATCGAGATGCTCCGCCGCTTGGAGCTGACCCTCGACGAGATGGCGCTCGTCGTCGATCGCGCGCACGAGCGCGGCATCCACGCGATCGTGACGGTGTTCAGTGTGGAACTGGTGCAGCGTGCCCAGACGCTCGGATGGGATGCGTACAAGAGCGCGAGCCCGGATATTGTGAATGGTCCGTTGCTCAACGCGATGCTTGATTCCGGAAAACCGATGATCGCAAGCACGGGCGCCGCGGATCTGGAAGAGATCTGGCTCGCAGAGCACCGGTTTCAGGGTTATATGAATGACATTGCATTTTTGCACTGCGTGAGCGCGTATCCAACACCGATCGAGCATGCTGCGATTGCAGGAGTACTGGCTCTTCCTAATGCTCGTATGGAATTTGGTGGGGTGTATGGATATAGCGATCACACCGAAAGCACTGAAACAGGAGGATTGGCGTCGCAGATCGGCGCTTGCATACTCGAAAAGCATCTCACCTACAGCACGAGCGCTCCGGGTCCAGATCATCGAGCTTCGTTGGAGCCTGATAGATTTGCGCAGTATGTCCATTGCGCAAAGAATCAGGATCGATTTCCCTCGGATCTATTCCTGTTGTTACTCGAGGCAGTGTGCGATTGGAGAGACGGAAAGGTATTGGGTCATCCTTCGAACCCTGCGTTTGTAGAGCAGTTCGAGCGCGAATTTCTCCAGAATCCGGCTTACGGCAAGATTCAAAAGATTGTCTCTCCGCTTGAACGCGACGTCCGCGAGGTCTCCCGTCAATCCGTCGTCGCGGCCCAGCCCATCCCTGAGGGCACCACGATCACGCGCGACATGCTGACCATCAAACGCCCGGGGACGGGGATCCTCGCGTACCGGATCGACGACGTGGTCGGGACGATCGCGCAGCGTGACATCGACGGGGATGTCCCGATCGTCGAGGACGACATCGCGGCCCTGGAGCGCGCATGATCGGGGACCACTGGACCGACGAATCCGAGATGCGCCGGCGCGATGCACGCCCGGACAAAGACCACCCACGCATGATCGCGGTCGTCACGGGGACGCGCGCGGAGTTCGGGCTCCTGACCCCCGTGATGCACGCGATCGGGGACCGCTCGGACTGTCGGCTCCTCGTCATCGCGGCCGGATCGCACCTGGTCCAGCCCGCGCTGACCTTCCGCGAGGTCAAAGCCAAGTTCGAGGTCGCGGACTCGATCCCCATGCAGACCGTGGGCAAGGTCGGGCGGCTCCACGACGTCGAAGCGCTCGGCAAAGGCATCGCGCGATTCGGGCGGTCGTTCGATCGGCTCCGCCCGGACTGGATCGTCGTGCTCGGGGACCGGATCGAGGCGCTGGGGGCGGCCATCGCGGCCAGCGTCGGCGGGTTCGCGCTGGCGCACCTGCACGGGGGGGACCGCGCGGAGGGCGTCGCGGACGACGCGATGCGCCACGCGATCACCAAGCTCGCGCACCTGCACCTGGCCGCGACGAGGTCGAGCGCGGACCGGATCATCCGGATGGGCGAGGACGAGTCGCGCGTGCACGTCGTGGGGTCCCCGGCGATCGATCCGCTCGGGTCGATCGAGCCCATGGGGGATGAGCGTTACGCCGAGCTCGGATCCCCGAAGCACGTCGTGCTGATCCATCCAACCGGGCGCGCCGACGAGCGCGAGGAGCACGACGCATCCATCATCCTCCGATCCGTCGGCGATGCGCCGGCGATCGCGCTGCACCCGAACCTCGATCCGGGCCGGGACGGGATCATGCGGGCTTTGATGAACGGGCCCTCCAATATCAAGGTGGTCGACCACCTCCCGCGTGATCGGTTCGTGGGGCTCCTCAAGCGGATCGGATCCCAAGGTGGCGCGTTGATCGGGAACTCATCCGCGGGGCTGATCGAAGCGAGCGCCTGCGGGTGCCCGAGCGTGGATATCGGGGATCGCCAGCGCGGGCGCGAACGCGCCGACCCGTGGACCATCCATGCGCCGTGCGAACCCGATCCGATCGCGCGGGCGCTCGCGGCCATCACCTCCCGCACCGACCGATCGAGCGACCATCCCTACGGGAGCGGGCGCGCCGGGGTCCGATGCGCCGAGCTGCTCGCGACGATCGATCCCCATGATCCGGCGCTGCTGCGCAAGCTCAACGCGTACTGAACCCCGCATTCTCGGACCATGGCGCCGCGCTGGGCTTTCCCGCGCCGCCGAGCGAGGTGCGCGAAAGTCCGAGGCCCGCCCGACCGATGATGCGCAGGTATCCACCCTCTGCATCCGGAGCACAACCATGGCGGTCACAGCACAGCAGCGCGAATCCGCGGTCGAGAACGCACTCAAGGAGATCTCGCACATCGCGACCCTCCCCGAGGTGACCCTCCGGATCATCGAGCTCGTCGAGGATCCCTCGTCGACGGCCCAGGACCTCCACGAGGTCATCAGCAACGACCCCGCGCTCTCCACGCGCATCCTCAAGGTCGTCAACTCCTCCTTCTACGGGCTCCCGGGGCAGATCGCGTCGATCAACCGCGCGATCGTCATGCTCGGGCTCAACGCCGTCAAAAACATCGCGATCGCCGCGTCGCTCGCCAAGCTCTTCCGCGGCGGCGAGCTCACCCCGTTCTTCAGCGCCAAGGACCTCTGGGAACACTCCAACGCGACCGCCATCGCGTGCAAGCTCATCTCCGACAAGCTCGGGATGGGGCTCGCGGACGAGGCCTACCTCGCGGGGCTCATCCACGACATCGGGATCATGGTCGAGATGCAGTACGACCGCTCCGACCTCATCGACGCGATCGACCGGTGCGAGCCGAACATCGACGGCGTGCCCAAGCGCTCGCTCATCGAGACCGAGGAAGAGGTCTTCGGCGCCAACCACATGGACTTCGGGCTCGGGCTGTGCAAGAAGTGGAAGTTCCCCCACCACTTCGGCGCGGCCGCCGGGTATCACCACCGCCCGCTCGAGGCGGCGCAGGAATCGCAGAAGATCGTGGGCATCGTCCACGTCGCGGACATCATGGCGTCGCGCATCGAGTACGGGTTCAAGCTCGACCTCCCGAACGCGCAGTTCCAGAAGGAAGTCCTCGAGTTCCTCGGGCTCACGAACGAGACGGTCGCGGAGCTCCAAGAGCGCCTCGTCGAAGCGATCGAGGAGCACAACGAACAGGGCGACGCCGCCTGATCGGAACCGACATCCGGGCTCTCCTCACGGGCGCGTCGCGGGAGCGAGGCGCCCGTTCCAATGCGCCAGGCGCTCGTGATCGGTCAGGTCGAACTTGAGCGGGGTCACGGTCACGTGGCCTTTGAGCAGCTCGGGGACATCCGTCCCCTCGTCCGCGCCGTGGAAGTCGAGCCCGCTGCCCGCGGACCAGTAGTAGCGTCTGCCGTGGGGGGTGCGCCGCTCGTCGTACCGGTCCACCATCGCGTGCGTGTTCATCGGGCACACCACGATCTCCGGGTCGTCGACCAAGCGTCCGGTCGCGGGGATGTTGATCGACAGCATCTCGTGCGCCCCCGGGAGCCCCCCGAGCACGAGCCGATCGATCACGCGGCGCGCGACCCCGGCCGCCCGCGCATAGTCGGGGCTGCCCCGGTCCGCGTCGAGTTCGCGGTCGATGTGCAGCGAGACCGCGATCGCGGGGACCCCGATGAACGCCGCCTCGATCGCGGCGGCGACTGTTCCCGAGTAGAGCACGTTGATCCCGCAGTTCGCGCCCGCGTTCATCCCCGAGACCACGAGGTCGGGGCGCGCGCCCCCGCCGTAGCGATCGGGGTAGAGGTTCGTGAGCGCCAGCTTCGTGCAGTCCGCGGGGCGCCCCTCGACGGCGAGCGCCTCGTCGTTGTTGATCGTGGTGGGCTCGACCATGAGCGGGAGGTGGTAGGTGATCCCGTGCGAGGTCGCGCTCTGCGCGCTCGCCGGCGCGACCGTGAACACCTCCCCGAGCGCCCCGTCGGGGTGGTCCGGGTCCGTCAGCGCCGCGTGGAGCGCCCGGATCCCCGGCGCGTGGATCCCGTCGTCGTTGGTCAGGAGAATCTTCACACCCGAGCGTAGGTCGCCCGGCTCCCGCGCGGACCCTTGACTCGCGTCAGGATCCTGTGAGCCCGCCCGCGCTCAGTCCTCGATCCCGAGCCCGCGCTTGAGCTCGCCCAGGTGCTTCTCGTAGCGCTCGTATTTCTTGACGGACGACTTGTACAGGGGCTTGCGCACCTGGTCGCGCGACGCGGTGTTCACGGACCTCGACGACTCGTGGAAGCTGAGCATCGCTTCCTCCCACGGACGTCCGAGGTGCTCGCAGATCCGCTTCGTCTGGGCCTCGGGCTCGGCGACGAGCGTCTCGTACTCCAGGTCCATGAACTCCACGCTCCCGAGCTCGCGCCACGCCTGCATCACGCGCTGGTAATCCTTGTGGTACCGCCCCAACGCGTACAGGTCGTACGTGTACGGGTGCGGGCGCGCGTAGACGTGCTGGTAGTTCGACAGACAGTTGTCCATCGGGTCGCGCACGAGGTGGATGATCTTCGCGCCCGGGAAGATCCGGTTGATCATCGGGACGTACAGGAAGTTCGTGGGCTGCTTGTCCGTCACGGCGCGGTGCTGGGACACCTCGCGGTACGCCTGCATCGCTTCCACGCTCATCGCGTTGATCACGCGCTGCGTGTACGTGCGGAACGTGATCGGGAGCGGGCGCTGCTTGAGCGGGTGCAGGCGGGGTTCGAACTTCGCGCCCGCGCGCGAGATCGCGTTCATCTCCCCCCCGGGCACCACCCCGTCGAGCTGCGCGATCATCTGCTCGGTCAGCGACGTCCCCGAGCGCATCATCCCCACGATGAAGATCAGGTTCTCGCCCGTGTGCTTGGTCGAGACCGGGATCTCGTCGACCCGCGACCAGCACTTGATCAGCTCGTCGATGTATTTCGAGTAGACGTCCGGGTCCCAGGGCTCGGACTTGCGCTTGATCGCCGCCATCTTGTTCCAGTGCTCGAACGCCTTGTCGTACTCCCCGATGGACTCGTTGAGCATCCCGAGCTGTGTGTATCCCGAGGTTTTGCGGGAGTCCTTGATCCTCCCGAGCTCGAGCAGCGGGGTCATCTCGTCGATGATCTCGCGCGCCGGGATCGATCTGGGCGACATCCGCGCTTTGATGAGCACCACGTCGAGCCGGTCGTTGTCGCTCGGGTCCGAGGTCTCCATCGCGTTCTCGAGCTCGCGCAGTCGCTCGAGCGCCTTCTCGTGGTCCCCCATGTCCACGTGCACCGTCACGATCGCGCGCAGCAGGTACAGGTTCCCAGGAAGACGGAACAACGCCCGCTCGTACTCGAGCAGCGCCTCCTCGTACCGCCCGCCGTTCTGGAGCACGTGCCCGTAGCGCGTGCGCATCGCGGGGTCGTCGGGGAGCAGTTCCACGCAGCGCCTGCCCGCGTCGATCGCCTCGTTGTGGCGCCCGAGCGATGAGTTCGCGCGCGCCAGCAGGTAGAACCCGCGCGGGTCCTTCGGGAACTTCTCCGTCATCTCCATCAGCGGCATCAGCGCCCGCACCCCGTCGCCCTTCTCCACCAGCTCGCTCAGCTTCGCCAGACGCTTCTCGTACACCGCCCCGGCGCCCGCCCCGCCCCCCTTCGGGCCCGCGCCCGGACCACGCCCACCCCCGCGCCCAGCCCCGGGCTTGGTCGGTCTCGTCTGCATGGGACGCTTCTTCATGGTCTCGTCTCGCTCAGCGTGTCGTCGGATTCGATCGGAAGTGTATCGCGCCTCATCCCGCGGCCTTCTTCCTGCGCATCGCGACGATCGCCGCCGCCAGCCCGCCCGTGATCGCGCCCACGATGATCGGGGTGTACCGCGTTCCCGAGCCCGAACCCGGGCCCGGGGTCCACGTGTTCGACGCGCCCATCTCGAACGAGTCCGCGCTCCGCTCGATCACCCCCAGCAGCTCGGACGCCCCCTCGGGGAAGTAGTAGTTGATCTGCACCTGCGATCCCGACCCCGGGAACATGTACGACACCCCGTAGGACACGCCCAGCGCCGGGTCGTCCTGGGTGAATCGCAGGACCGTGCGCCGCTTCTCCTGCTCGAACGTGTACCCCGTGAACTCCGAGCCCAGCGGCACCCCGCGCTCGCCGGCGCGCTCGTTGATCCCGTGAAGGATCTCGGGCACGCCCCCGAACCCGTCGCGCATCGCGGATTCGTACTCCGCCCACGAGATCCGATCGGGCAGCGCGTGGTCCGATGTCTGGACGATCAGATACACCCCCGACACGAACGATCCGTCGAGCGCGTACGCGTCGACGTACTCGAACCGCCGGTCCTCCACGATCCCGTAGACCGTGTCGCGGAGCGCGTCGAGCTCCTCCCCGGGCACCCGTGTCCATCCCTCGGGGACCTCGAAGGAGAACGCGGGATCCCCCGACACGTATTCTTCCGCACCCGCGGCGCAGCTCATCGCCAGCATCGCGCCGCACACGACGCTTCTCGTTCTCTTGCTCATGTTCGCTCCTCGTCTGGGCGCCGATCGGATATCACAGCGGTCGCGTGTTGGGGACGATCTGGAGGTTGTCTCGCCCGGGGATCAGCACGTCCGCGATCTCCAGCGCCTCTTGCAAGCTCGCGATCGCCCGCTCCCGGTCGTGCGCACCCCCGAGGACCTGGCCCTTGTGCATGTGCTCACGCGTCGGGACCGCGTCGCCGCTCACCAGCGTCGTGCGGGTCGCTTCGGAGATCAGCACCCCGCACATCCCCGCGCTCACCCCGGGGAGGGGGAACAGGTCCACCCCCGGCGCGAGCGTGTCCGGGGCCGCCGTCGTGCGCTGGAGCACCGCGATGTCGCGCTGGAGCATCTCGACCATCGCGGTCTGGTCCTCGTGCGCCTCCTCGCCCGCCGCCTTCGCTTCCTCGATGCTCTGCATCACCCGCGACAACGACTGCACCAGCGGCACCCCGATCGACTCGCGCTCCGCCTCGGAGATGAGCCACGGCGCGTGGTCGAAGAGCCCGAGCCCACGCCGGCACTCGGGGTTGAAGCTCGTGAGGAACACGTGCGTCACCTTCTCGGGACCGATCCCCGCGCGTTCGCTCAGGCGCGCCTTGATCACCTGGTCCGGGAGACCCGGGTCGACGAGGATCGCCGCGTCGCCCGTGCGGATGAGCGTGGTCGTCGCGTGCCCCGTGCGCACGCCCGTCCGCTCGCCCCACAGGGGGTGCGCGCTCAGGGTCCCGATGGAAAGCACACGGATGTCCATGACCCGAGGATAGCCCCGATCGATCCCGGCCCCGCGGGGCGCTTACTTCGTTTCGCCCAGGATCATCGCCGCGCCGACCGTGTTGTTGGTCTGCTCGTCCACGATGATGAAGCTCCCCGTCGCCCGGCACTGCCTGTACGGGTCGCACAGCAGGGGCTTGGTCGTCCGGATCGACACCCGACCGATCTCGTTGAGACCCAGGTTCTCCGCGCTCTCGTCGCGGTGGAGCGTCTGGATGTCGATCCGGTAGTTGAGCCCCTTGACCACGCAGCGCGCGTCGTTGCTCGTGTGGCGGATCGTGTACTTCTTCCCGAGCACCATGGGCTGCTCGGCCATCCACACGACCATCGCGTCCACGTCCTGGATCGACAACGGGCGGTTGTTCGGCCGGCACAGCATGTCCCCGCGCGAGATGTCGATGTCGTCCTCGAGCTGGATCGACACGCTCTGGGGCGGGCTCGCCGCGTCGATCTCCACGCCCCCGATATCGATCGAGCGGATCTTCGACGTCATCCCGCTCGGGAGCGCCATCACGTCGTCCCCGGGCTTGAACACACCCGACGCGACCTGGCCTCCGTACCCCCGGTAGTCGTGGAACTCGTCGCTCTGCGGGCGGACCACCCACTGCACGGGGAACCGCGGGTCGATCATGTCCCGGTCGCCCGCGATGTGCACGTTCTCGAGGTGGTGCAGCAGCGACGGGCCCTGGTACCAGTCCATGTTCGTCGAGCGCGACACGACGTTGTCGCCCTGCAGCGCGCTCATCGGGATGAACGTGATGTCGTTGATCTCGAAACGGGCCGCGAACTCCTCGAAGTCGTCGCGGATCTTCTCGTACGTCGCCCGGTCCCAGTCCACCAGGTCCATCTTGTTCACGCACACCACCAGGTGCGGGATGCGCAGCAGGCTCGTGATGAACGAGTGCCGCCGGGTCTGCTCGATGACCCCGTGGCGCGCGTCGATGAGGATCAGCGCGAGGTTCGCCGTCGACGCGCCCGTGACCATGTTGCGCGTGTACTGCACGTGGCCCGGGCAGTCCGCGATGATGAACTTGCGCTTGGGGGTCGCGAAATAGCGGTACGCGACGTCGATCGTGATCCCCTGCTCGCGCTCGGCGCGGAGCCCGTCGGTCAGGAGCGCGAGGTTCATGCGCTCGTCGCCCCGGCTCTTGGACGCCGTCTCCGCCGCCTCGAGCTGGTCCTCGAAAATCGACTTGGAGTCGTAGAGCAACCGACCGATCAGGGTCGATTTCCCGTCGTCGACGGACCCGCACGTGAGGAACCGCAGCAGGTCCATCCCCAGGTACGCGTCGGAGGAGAACTCTTGTCCCGCCGCCGACATGGGCTCGGGTTGATTGGCCGTGTCCGTGGTCATGGCTTAGAAGTACCCTTCCTTCTTCCGGTCTTCCATCGCGGCTTCGTTGGTCTTGTCGTCCATGCGCGCCCCGCGCTCGCTCGCGCGGGCCGCCGCGACCTCCGCGACGATGTCCGCGAGCGTCGCCGCCGGAGACGCCGTCGCCGCCGTGCACGACATGTCCCCCACCGTCCGGAACCGGACGGTCTTCATCTCCGCCGTCTCCCCGTCGCGGGGTCCGAACGGGTCGTCCCCCACGGGGACGAGCTGCCCCATCCGCGTCACGACCTCGCGCTGGTGCGAGAAGTACAGACTCGGGATCTCGATGCCCTCGGCCATGATGTACTGCCAGACGTCCATCTCCGTCCAGTTCGAGATCGGGAACACCCGGATGTTCTCGCCCATCCGGTGCCGACCGTTGTAGAGGTTCCACAGCTCGGGGCGCTGGTTCTTGGGGTCCCACTGACCGAACTCGTCGCGGAACGAGAAGATCCGCTCCTTGGCGCGCGCCTTCTCCTCGTCGCGGCGAGCCCCCCCGAAAAGCGCATCGAACCGGTACGTCTCGATCGCGTCCAGGAGCGTCGGGATCTGCGCCCGGTTCCTCGACGGGAAAGGCCCCGGGTCCTCCGTCGCGAGACCCTTGTCGATCATGTCCTGGACCTTGTGCACGATCAGTCGCTCGCCCAGACGCTCGACGAGCCGATCACGGAACTCGAGCGCCTCGGGGAAGTTGTGGCCCGTGTCCACGTGCAGGAGCGGGAACGGGAACTTCGCGGGACGGAACGCCTTCTCCGCGAGACGAACCATCACGATCGAGTCCTTCCCCCCCGAGAACATCAGCGCCGGGCGCTCGAACTGCGCCGCGACCTCGCGCATGATGTGGATCGCTTCCGCTTCGAGCGCCTTGAGATGCGTCAGCTTGTACTGGGAATGCTCGGCCGTCTGGGACATGCGTGCTCGCTCCGCGTCGTCGATCATCGCGCCCGCGATGCCCGCGGCCGCTTCAAACTCACCCGCGCCGCGCCCACGCGCCCGCGTCCCCGACCTCATCGGCGAACGATTCGGGCCCCTCAAGGCAGAATCGCCGATCCGCGACGGACCGAGGACCGAAGTATAGACAGCACCGCGGCTTGCCCCGCCGCGTTCTCGGACGAGAGGGCACGAAATGACCACCCATCAAAGGGCGGCCACGAGCCCACGGATGTTCGGATCCCGGTCAGTCCGGAGTGGACTGGAGACACGTGAACGAGCAGGTCACGGCACCTTCGTCGCAAGAGTAGTTGAGCGACCCGACCGTATTCGGGCTGCACGTGGACTCCGCGGCATCCTCGCACTCACCGAACGTCGGATCACAATCGGTCCCCTGGATCCCCAGGTCTTGACCTTGCGCAACGAGGTCGTGATACAGCGCGACGACGACCGAATCGGAGAGTCGCTCATCCGGATCGATCGGGTCCCAGACCTGGATCGTACCGAGTTCCCTGTGCGTGAGGTTCGTCCACTCGGACGCCCCCGGCGCGAGACGCTCACGCGCGAAGAGCGACGTCGCGCCGTCGTGAGTCACGAGCCGTCCGGTCCCGGTTTTCTGGACGTCGTTGAGCCCGATCGGGTACACGAACGTGAGATCCGCGCTCACGGGGTGCTCAAAGTTGACATGCTCATCGATCATCCCGATCAGACAAACCTCGACCCGGGTTCCGTCGTCCAGGAGCGTCGTGGTGACATCGAAGCGCCCACGCATCAAGGGCGACTCGACCCGGAGCGATGTCGTCTGGAGATTCTCCTCGTTCGTGATGACGTATGCTGTGACCGGATCGGGCTGGCTCTCGTTCTGGACGTCGGGTTGTCCCGAGACCCCGGTCAGAATGAGTGCGATGAATGAAGTGAACATGCGCATCTCCTTTCGGATACGGCATCAGTCTAGAGATTACATGATTCGACACAGCACCGTCAAGAAGATCGCATGTGTTGCAACGATGACCGATGGACCCCATGAACCCCTTCATTGATGGATTCCGGTCGATTCCTGCGCACAGAGCCCGATCCGGACCTTGAATGGTCGATACCCCTTCGGAGAACCACATGACTGGGTCGAGCTCGGACACCAACCCAAAATCCACCAACATCGTCTGGCACGCCGGAGACATCTCCCGCGCCGACCGCGCCCGGATCCTCGGGCACAAGGGCGCCACCCTCTGGATCACCGGGCTCTCCGGATCCGGCAAGTCCACCATCGCCGTCGCCCTCGAACACGCCCTCGCCGCCCGCGGGTGCCTCTGCTACCGCCTCGACGGCGACAACGTCCGACACGGGCTCAACGCCAACCTCGGCTTCTCCCCCGAAGACCGCGCCGAGAACATCCGGCGCGTCGGAGAGGTCGCCAAACTCTTCAGCGACGCCGGGGTCCTCACCCTCTCCTCCTTCATCTCCCCCTACCGCGCCGACCGGGACGCCGTCCGCGCCATCCACGACAAGGACGGCCTCCCCTTCCTCGAGGTCTTCATCAACACCCCCCTCGAGGTCTGCGAGTCCCGCGACCCCAAGGGGCTCTACAAGAAAGCCCGCGCCGGCGAGATCAAGGGCTTCACCGGGATCGACGACCCCTACGAAACCCCCGACCACCCCGAGATCGAGATCGACACCACCAAACACGACATCGACGGCGCGGCGCGCCTGCTCATCAGTGAACTGGAGCGCCTTGGGATTTTGAACCGATAGATCTACCTAGCACGTTCTTCCGGAATATCCTCGAACTGGAGCCCCGGACGACCGTAAAATTGCCTGAACCATGAGCGACCGATGGCTGAACATCTTGAGCGGCGCGGGATCGATCGTCCGGATTTGGCCGACCGGGTCGAGCCTTGATCCAGAGTTCGAGCAACTACTCGATGAGATGATCGCAGATCGTCCGAGCGATTACGAAGCGATCATGCTTGACATGCGGAGAGCCATGATCGATTGCTTGGATAAACTGCCAAGCAATGAGCAAGCACGATTCAAATCCAGACTCCGACCCGAGTACCGATCCTCATTCGAGCGAAGACTCGGGATCGAGAACAGATCAGGAACACGAGTTGATCAGTCCGACCAGCTCGAGTTTGGATTCGCAAAGACCTGAAACGCGGCTCATTGGATACGCGTACGAAGGCCCTCTCCCAAGCCCGCGTCTTCTCGAAGAGTTTGATCAAGTCATGCCTGGTTTGGCCAGGGAGATCGTCGATCGCTCAGAACGCGAGATGAGCCATCGTCACGAGATGGAACAACGGATTCTGACTGAACGCACAATGGATCGGAAGCGGGTCCATCGCGAGCATTTTTTTGGTCAAATCTTTGGCTTCATATCGCTGCTGCTCTTGATTGGCGCGGGTGTTTACACAATCGAGAGAGACCAGCCAGCAGTCGCGGGTGTGATTTTCGGTACAACTATCGTGGGGATTGTGACTGCGTTTGTCGTGGATAAGAAAGCGAAGCGGGTCGGCACGAAGGGTGCACTCGGTTCGAAAAAAAAGGAGTCTGAATGACCGACTACGCCCGCTACGCCGACGCCGCCCGAGAAGCCGTCACCGCCGCCTCGATCGTCTGCCGAGAGGTCCAGGACAACCTCGACTCGATCCGCAAGATCACCAAAGACGACAAATCGCCCGTCACCATCGCGGACTACGCGTCCCAGGCCGTCGTCGCGATGGTCCTGCGCCAGAAGCTCGGATCCGACCTCAAGCTCGTCGCGGAGGAGCACTCCGAGTTCCTGCGCGACGAGGACAACGCGTCCATCCTCGACGCGACCGTCGCCGCCGCCAAGGCCGTCTGGGACGACGTCACCGACACCAAGCTCCTCGACGCGATCGACATCGGCGCCGCCGACACCCACCACGACCGCTTCTGGACCCTCGACCCGATCGACGGCACCAAGGGCTTCCTCCGCAACCAGCAGTACGCCGTCGCCCTCGGATACATCGAGAACGGGACCCCCACCATCGGGGTCATGGGGTGCCCCAACCTCCCCATCGACATGTCCGCGCCCCTCGACGAACGCGACGAGCACGGGTGCCTCTACATCGCGATCCAGAACGACGGGGTCTACGAGACCCGCTGCGACGACATCCACGCGGACACCATCCGCATCACGCGCCTCGACCACTTCGAGGAAGACGAGATCGCCGTCTGCGCCTCCGTCGAAGCCGCCCACTCCAACGTCTCGGACACCGACCGCATCCTCGACTGGATCGAGCAGCAAGGGCTCGGGTCCGCCGGGGACCCCGTGCGCCTCGACTCCCAGTGCAAATACGCCGTCGTCGCGCGCGGGCAAGCGGACGCGTACCTCCGTCTGCCCACCCGCAAGGACTACGTCGAGCGCATCTGGGACCACGCCGCGGGCGCGTGCATCGCCTCCGAATCCGGCGCGTTCGTCACCGACATCCACGGGCGCAACCTCGACTTCTCCCAGGGACGAGGGCTCGCCAAGAACAAGGGCGTGATCTGCGCCCCCCCCAAAGTCCACGGCCTGGTCCTCCGCGCCATCAAGGAGCTCGGGATCGGCGCCGACGAGTAACCCCCCATGCCCCAGCACTGGCACGCCATCCTGACCGGTTCGCTCATCGTCCTGATGATCGGGCTCATGGCGCTGGGACGATTCGGCGCCGACATCATCATGATGGGCGTCCTGCTCGTGCTCCTCCTCGCCGGGGTCCTCGAGCCGCAGGAAGCCATTTCGGGCTTCGCGAACCAGGCCGTCATGACCGTCGCGATGCTCTACATCGTCGCCGCGGGCATGAAGGAAACCGGCGCGATGGCGCGCATCACCGCGCTGCTCCTCGGGCGCCCCAAAACCGAACGCGGCGCGCAGATCCGGATGTCCGCGCCCGTCGTGTGTATGAGCGCCTTCATCAATAACACCCCCATCGTCGCGATGTTCCTCCCGACCCTCGCCGCGATCGCGCGGCGCTCCAACCTCTCCCCCTCGCGCCTCTACATGCCCCTCTCCTTCGCGTCCATCCTCGGGGGCGTCTGCACCCTCATCGGGACCTCCACCAACGTCGTCGTCGCCAAACTCGTCACCGACCAGCAGCTCGTCAAGCCCGACGGCTCCACCATCGAGTTCGGGATGTTCACCATCGCCTGGGTCGGGGTCCCCATCGCGATCGTCGGGCTCGCCTACATCATCCTCCTCGGGCGCAAGCTCCTCCCCGACCGCGACGACCCCTTCGACCAGGCCGAACGCGCCGACGGCTCCGGGTACCACGCCGCCCTCCGCGTCGAGAACAACTCCTCCATCGTCTCCAAGACCATCGAAGCCGCCGGGCTCCGAAACCTCCCCGGGCTCTTCCTCGCGCGCATCGAACGCGAACACGAAGCCCTCGTCGCGACCCCCGACGAGATCATCCACGCCGGGGACGTCCTCGTCTTCGTGGGCAACCTCGAGTCCGTCGTCGACCTCCAGGCGATCAAGGGGCTCGTCCCCGCGTCACTCCCCGGGCCCGACGCGTCCGTCGACGAGGACCACGACCCCCACTACCGCCCCAACCTCCGACTCACCGAAGCGGTCGTCTCCAACAACTCCTCCCTCGTCGGGCTCACCATCCGCCAGTCCGGGATCCGCACCCGCTTCGGGGCCGTCGTCGTCGCCGTGCGCCGTCAGGGGCAGGACATCCCGGGCAAGCTGGGCGAGATCCGTTTGCGCCCGGGCGACACCCTCCTGCTCGAAGCGCCCCCCGGGTTCGCCGACCGCTTCGGCGCCGTCGGGGACTTCTACCTCGTCAACGAACGCATCACCCCAGCCGCGTTGCGCCACGACCGCGCATGGATGGCGCTCTCGATCCTCGCGGTCCTCGTGCTCCTCCTGAGCTTCCGGGTGCTCGAGCCCATGGTCGCCGCGATGCTCGCCGCGGGGCTGATGGTCGCCGCCCGATGCTGCACCGGGCCCCAGGCGCGGCGCGGGGTCGACTTCCAGATCCTCATCGTCATCGGCGCGTCCTTCGGGATCGGCGCCGCGATGACCAAGACCGGGCTCGCCGCGGACATCGCCCACGCGATCGTCACCGCCGCGCAGGCGCTCGGCCCGTGGGGGCTGCTCGCCGCCGTCTACGCGCTCACCTCCGTCTTCACCGCGACGATGACCAACAACGCCGCCGCCGTCCTCATGTTCCCCATCGCCGTCGCCGTCGCCGCGGAACAGGCCCTCAACCCCATGCCCTTCATCATCGCGATCACCGTCGCCGCCTCGTGCGAGTTCTCCACCCCCATCGGTTATCAGACCAACCTCATGGTCATGGGCCCGGGCGGGTACAAATGGCTCGACTACACACGCTTCGGCGGACCCCTCACCCTCATCTGCGGCGGGGTCTGCGTCGCGCTCGCGCCCCTCGCCTACGGCGGATTCTCGCCCTGAATCCCCCCAAACACCACACCGATCACGCCCGTACGCCGATCAAGACGACAACAATGAACCACACCCCCCGCGCCGCGTACCACACACGCGACCCCGCGAAGGGGACGACGAAAGGGCTCCCGAGATGAAGATCCTGATCACCGGAGGCTCGGGCTTCATCGCCGAATACTTCCACCGCGATCTCCGCGCCCTCGGGCACGACCTGCTCACACTCGACCTCATCGACCCCACCCCCGGGACCCCCGCCGCCGAATCCCCATTCGTCAAAGGCGACATCCGCGACCCCGACGCACTCGACAAAGCCCTCGCCGGCATCGACCTCGTCGTCCACCTCGCCGCCGCCCACCACGACTTCGGGATCGAGCACGACACCTACTACGACGTCAACGAACGGGGCTCGCAGGTCCTGTGCGACGCGCTCGACCGCGCGGGCGTCAAGTCCGTCGTCTTCTACTCCACCGTCGCGACCTACGGCGACGCGCCCCCCCCGCACTTCGAACACTCCGACACCCAACCAAACACGCCCTACGGCGGATCCAAACGCAAAGGCGAAGACGTCTTCCAAGCATGGACCAAAAAAGGCGACGGGCGACGCGCCCTCGTCATCCGTCCAACCGTCACCTTCGGGGTCCACAACTTCGCGAACATGTACTCGCTCATCCGCCAGATCGACTCGGGCAAATACTTCCGCTTCGGCGAAGGCACCAACATCAAATCCCTCTCCTACGTCGAGAACATCGTCGACGCGACCCTCTTCCTCCTCGGGCTCAACCCCACCAAACCCAACCGCGCCATCGAGCCCTACGAGGTCTTCAACTTCATCGACAAGCCAGACCTCACCAGCACCCAGATCTCCGACACCGTCTCCCAGTGCCTGGGCAAGAAACCCGCGCCCGCCGTTCCCTACTGGCTCGGGATGATGATGGGGCTCCCCTTCGACCTCATCATCAAACTCACCGGGAAGAACCTCCCCATCTCGACGGCCCGGATCAAAAAGCTCTTCAAGACCCAGACCAAGTTCGAAGCCGACAAGATCCTCTCCACCGGGTACACCCCCAAGGTCCCCCTCAAGGAAGGCATCCGGCGCATGGTCGCGTGGTACCAGGAATCGGGCAAACACGAGAACGCCCAGTGGCACCAGCCCCCCGCCCAGACCGTCTACATGGACGACCCCGCGCCCGAACCCGCCGCCGTCTGATCAAACCAAAGAAACAGCACGCGCGATGCGGTCATCGCGCGTGCCGGAAGAGAGATCATCCCCGGACCGTTCAGCGCCGCCGACGCGCGCCCACCAGACCACCGAGCCCGAGCAGCGCCGCCGCGCCGGGCGCGGGGACCGTCGAGATCGAGATGTTGTCCGCGTGGATGTCGAAGTTCGTGAACGGATACCGCTCGACCGGGATCATCGTCGAGAACACGAACTGATCGACGTTGCTCAGGATGTCGCTGAACCCGACCCCGTCGGGGAGCACCGGGCCGTCCGCGTCGTCGGACCCCCCGTACCCACCCCACCCCTCGGGGAGCGCGACCGCGCTCGGATCGAACGTCACGCTGAACGTCTCCCACTCCGAGTTGTTCGCCGACGAGAAATCCCGATCGAGCACGAAGAACACGCTCGCGTACTGGAAGATGCTCTCGCGATACCTCGAGTTCCGCAGCTCCACCACGATCGAACGCTCCACATCCTGACCGAAGAACTGGAGCGTGTCCACGCGCAGATCGATCGACAGGGTGACCCGCTCGTGCGCCGTGTAGTCGCCCAGGAACGACCGGTTCCGGTCCGTCCACCACTCCATCCCGAACGTCTCCGCGACGCTCCGCAGGTGCGTGTTCCCGGCCCCGTCGCCGACGAACTCGTGGAACCCGCCGGACACGGTGAACCCGCCGAAGTCCCCGTCGAACCCGACCGTATCCGTCACCGCCGCGCCCGAGACGGACACGAGCGCACCGACCACACCCGCGGCCAGCGCCGCGCTCCGCTTCATCTTCACATACATCAGAAGTCTCCGATCAATCGCCCCGTGTCGTGACGGGGCCGTCCCGCGAACAAACGAAAATCCGCGACGTCTCGACGATGACACGCCGCGGGAGTGGTCAATCAACCGAGCGGGCGTCTGCCCGCGACTCGAAACTCAGCGACGCCGACGCGTCCCCGCGATCCCGCTCAGCCCGAGCAGCGCCAGCGCGCCCGGCGTCGGGGTCGCCGTGATCGAGATGTTGTCCAGGGTCACGTCGTAGTCATCGAACGTGAAGAAAAACCCGGGCTGGAGCGTCGTGAACGCGATCTCGTCCACGTTCGCCAGCACGTCCGCGAAAGTCACCCCGTCGGGGAGGATGGGCTCGAACGTGTTCGGATCCTCCGCGCCGTACCCGCCCCACCCGCCCGGGAGCATCCCCGACGTCGGGTCGAAGGTCACCGAGTAGGACTGGTAATCCGCGTTGTTCGCCTGGGAGATGTTGTCGAGCACGAAGTACACGCTCGTCCACGGGTACCCGCCCTGCGCCAGCGTCGTCGAACGCAGCTCCACGAGCCACGGGCGAGAGACGGGGAGGAACGTCCCGATCTGATCGACACGCACGTCGACCCCGATCGTCACCTCGTCGAACCCCGAGAAATCACCCACGAACGCGCTGTTGGTCGAGTTCGCGAACGTGATCCCGAAGTTGTTGAACTGGGTGCGGTACCCCGCGCCCCCGCCGACGCCGGCCGTCGGATCGATGAAGCTCGACCCCCCGGGACCCGCGGGGCCTTGCCACCCCTGGGTCCCGTCCTCGAAGTCCACCACCGTCGTCCCGATCACGCCGCCCAGGGCCGTCGAAGCGCCCGCCGCCAACGCGATCATCATCATGCTGCTGTGTGTCATCGTGTTTCCCTTCTTCTCGTATCCGCCCGCGACCGCGAGCGATCTGCCGCACTCGGGCGCCGCCACGCATCGCGGCACGCGCCATCATCCCACAGCCACCCGTCCGCTCCAAACCGGATCCTTCCAAACCCGATCCAGAACACAGGTTCCGTGAACACCACCGTTGTACCCGCTCCCCCCACAAGGTTGCAAGGATGTTTCAGGGAAACTTTCAGGAAATCTTGTGCCCCGCACCGTCTTCTGGTACCATCCCCTCGCAGACACCCAGAAACCGCCTTTCCGGGCACCCGAACACCCCCCGCCGCACACCCGCGGCCACCCCAACCCCCCCGCAAGGACCACGCGTGCCCACCCCCGACGCCCCCACAACACGACCGATCGCGAGCGAATCGATCGAAGTCCGCTTCTCCCGCGCCGGCGAATCCCTCCTCCAAGGGCTCACGCGCGTCATCGAACAAGTCCCCGGCTCCGACGCCGGCCCGCAACGCCTCGCCGGCGAACTCGGGGTCGACAAGGTCCTCGCCTCCCGCCTCCTCAAGGCGCTGCGGTCCCCCGACGCCATGTCCGTCCTCCACCGCGCGCCGGGCCCCGAACCCCTCCGCCGCGTCCTCAAAGCCAGCGCCAAGCACGGCGTCGACCCCGCCCTCATCGCCCAGGCCGCCCTCGCCGTCGACAACTTCGAGGAACTCATCCGCTCCGAGATCGGGGACCGCAGCGCCCTCGAAGCCATCCTCAGCGCCTGGGTCCCCGAGGCCCGACGCGAGTTCGAGCTGAGGCGCAAACAAGCCGCCTTCCGCGCCATGTCCCAGCTCAAAGGCGCCCAGGCCGAGGTCTACGCCGAGACCGCGATCTTCGCGCCCTCGACCGACCACGAGCACATCGACGTCGTCTGGATCAAGTGCCTGGTCAACCTCCAGCGACTGCGCCCCGGGGTGCGGATCAAGTTCACGTCGAGACGGGCCGTCGAATCCGGGGACTCGCGCCTCCCGCGCTCCCTCTCGGGCAACCCCATCGAACGCGCCACCGACGCGACCCTCGCCGACTACTCCAGCGCCCCCACCCCCGAGCTCACCCCCGTCCGCGCGGGGGAGATGATGCACTACCTCCTCGAAGGCGACGGGTTCGGATCCGCCCACGCCACCACGCTCGTCACCTGCGAGGTCAACCGCGCCGAGATCCCCCGCTACGTCGACGACCCCGCACGAAAGGCGTGGGCGTCGAGCGACATCAACATCCCCTCGCGCCGACTCCAGTTCGACATCCTCGTCCACGAGGACCTCTACCCGGGCGCGCACCCCGAGCTCCTCGTCTACGACACCGCGATCAACGGCCAAGCCGACATCAACGACCGACAACGCGACATCGATCGCCTCGACCTGCTCGAACAGGTCGAGCACCTTGGCAAAGGCATGGACCGATTCGCCTCCTCGCTCGTCCCGAGGTCGCGCACGCTCCTCTCCGAAGTGTTCGAGACCCTCGGGTACGACCCGAGCAAGACCCGCGGGTACCGCGTCGTCTCCGACTACCCCATCTACGGCTCCCAGTACGCGATGTGCTTCCCCACCCAACAACGCCCGTAAAGAACGCGATCAGCCCTTCAAGTGCGCGTCGAGCACGTCCCCGACGGGCGCCCAGTCGAACGACCCGAGCAGATCGTCGAAGCGCGCGTCGCACTTGTCGAGGTTGTTGTAGTGCCGGAACCGGTGCGAGCGCTTGAGCCCCCCGACCCGGGGCTGACCCGGATCGATCTCCCACGGATGGATGTAGAACACGTACGGGTTGCCCGTGCCCAGGATCTTCTTCACCCCGCGCTTGAACACCGGGTACGGGAACAGCCGGAAATACCCGCCCCCCGCCCACGGGATGCCTTTTTTGCCGAGCTTGAGGACCGACACGCACACCTCGTGGAACCCGTCGCGGATCTCGACGATCGGCTTGCCCGAGTCCATCCCCGCGAGCTTCCCGTACCGATCGTGCGCCACCGTCGGGAACGCCGACGAGTCGTACGTCAGCCCCAGCTCCTGGAGGATGTCGATCGCCCAGTCCGTGATCGAGAACGACGGCGCCCGGTACCCGCGCACCTTCGCGCCCGTCAGGTCCTCCACGATCCCGATCCCGCGCGTCATGTCCTCGCGGAACGCGTCGTGCGACAGGGTGTAGATCAGGTCGTGCCCGTACCCGTGCGACGCGATCTCGTGCCCCTGCGCCGCGATCCGCTTGATCAGCGCCGGGCACCGCTCCGCCACCCACCCGAGAATGAAGCACGTGCACGTCACGTTGTGGGTGGCGCACAGCTCGAGCATCCGGTCCGTGTTCCGCTCCACCCGCAGCTCGCGCTCGTCCCACGTATCACGCGCGACGACCGATTTCAGGTTCTCCACCTGGAACCAGTCCTCGACGTCGATCGACATGGCCGCCTTCGGAACGTTCACTCCGTGGTTTCTCCCCGTGCTCCCCATTGCCTCTTGCCCATTGCCCATTGCCTCATCAGAGCATCCGGTGCCCGCGCCTGCGGAACGCCTTGACGTCCTCGGGCTTGGGGAACGAGAAATACCGCTTCTTGCTCATATCCAGCGGCGTCGCCTCCGCCTCGCCCCGCTTCATCCGGAGCATCACGTCCATCATCAGCCGCGCCCCGTCGCGCTTCGTCCCCGTGATCACCCGGTCGAGCGAGTCCCGATCCTTGAGCTCCCACTCGAGGGTCCCGAGGATCCCCCCCGCGTCGAGCTTCTCGACCATCTCGTGGACCGTCACGCACGCCGTCTTCTCGCCGTGCAGGAGCTGCCAGAAGTTGGGCATCATCCCCCGGTAGATCGGCAAGCGCCCCGAGTGGATGTTGATGCACCCCAGACGGGCCGCCCCCAGGATCCCCTTGCGGAAAATCTCCGGCGCCGCGACGCTCGCGATCACGTCCGGGTCGATCCGCTTGACCTGCTCGATATACGCGTCGTCGTTGACCGACGAGCAGGGCACGACCGTGAGCCCCTTCTCCCGCGCGAGCTTCGCGATCGAATCGCCGCGCAGCTTCACCTTCACGTACCGCGCGAGCAGGCGCACGAAGTCCACGAACCCGTAGAACCTCAGGATCCGCCGAGCCGTCTTCCACTTCGGCTCGTGGAACGCGTCCTGCACGCTCACCCCCACGATCTCGATTTTGTCCCTCGGGTACTCCTCGAAGAACACCTCGAAGAACCGGATCACGTAGAGCGGATCGTCCTCCGTGATGAACAGCACCCGCAATGGTCTGTCGTCGTTCACGCTCATGCCGTCGCCCCCTGCCGCTCGGGGTGCTCGTCGGAGACCACCGCCGCCCCCTTGGCCAGCAGCGCCGCGAGGCGCTCGCGCCGCTGCCGGGTCTCGTCCTTCGTGAACTGCGGATCCGCGAGCTTGAGCACCTCCGCGTACTTGGCGGCGCACGCCTGACGCGTGTACCCCTGGTCGAACACCACCCGCGCCCGCTCACCCATCGCCCGCGCCCGCGCCCGGTCGTGGATCAGCCCGCGCAGCTTGTCCGCGAGGGTCCGCGCGTCCCCCAGCGCCGACCAGATCCCGCAGTCGTTGTCCTCCACGATCGTCCGCAGCTCCGACCAGTCCTCCGACAGCGCCACGATCGCTTTGCCCACCGCGAGCGACGTGTAGAGCTTGCTCGGGAAGCTGATCCCCTCGATCCCCTCCGCGATCGTCACGAGCGACGCGTCGCACGCGTTGAGCGCCTCGTTGAGCATCTCGAAGGGCTGGTACGGGAGCATCAGCACGTTCGTGAGCCGCCGCTCCTTCACGATCCGCGCCACCTGGTCCTTCTTCCCCCCGCCCCCCGCGAGCACGAGCTTGAAGGGCTCGTCCTTGAGCAGCGCCGCCGCGTCGAGCACCGTGTCGAAGTCGTAATACAGCCCGATGTTCCCCGAGTACAGCAGCACGAAATCATCGAGCAGCCCGTGATCCTGCGCGATCCGCGACTCCGACTTCTCGATCGGGTGCAGGTCCTCCCCGTCCGCCCAGTTCGGGATGACGTGGATGTGCTCGCGCGAGATCGGGTAGGTCCGGGTCACGAGCTCCTTGGCCGCCGAGCACAGCACGATCGCCTCGCGCGTCCGCTTGTACTTGAGCTTGTTGACGTACATCCACACCCGCTCGATCATCGACCCCTTCTTGAACGTCCCCACCCACACCCCGAGCTGGGGGTGCGCGTCGTGGAGCAGCGTCACGTAGTTGTGGCGGCGGATGAGCGACACGAACCACCCGATCACCCCCAGGAAGGGCGGGTTCGTCGTGTACAGGTACACCGTGTCCTTCCGGCTCCGGAAAAGCACGCTCAGCACCAGGGGCACCACGAACGTCAGGTAGTTGAACGCCCGCCCGAGCAGGTGGTTCTTGTCGAACCGCGCCACCCGCAGACGCCGGATCTTCACCCCCTCCGTCTCCTCCCACAGCGGGCACGCCTGCCACGTGTCCGGGGGCCCATAACTCGGGCGACCCGTCAAAACCTCCACCTCGAACCCGAGCGACGCGAGCTCCACCGCCAGCTCATGCAGCAGGTGCCCCGTCGACGCGACGTCCGGGACGTAGTACTGGTTCAGAATCACAACTCTGGTCGGACGCAAAGCACAATATCCCGGTTCAAGGCGATCTGAGCATAGTCGGCCAATCCACCCCGAACCTTCGGGCCTTGCGTGCATCTCCACCCGGATTCAGCCGATCCGAACCACAAGATCGAGCGTCTATGAGTACAGTGAGCCCTCCATGAACGCCGGATCCGATCCATCGAGCCCCGCCAGCGCCGAGCCCAGCCCGGCGCGCGATCACGCGCCCATGAAACGCGTCCAGGCCGCGGGCTCCCCCGGGCTCACCCTCGATTCAGTTTCGTTGAAGAATCTCCCCGAAGGCACCATCGTCGGGCACTTCTCCACCAGGGAAAAAATCGTCCGGCTCCTCTGGACCATCGTCCAGGCCACCCTCTTCCGCTTCTCACCGCGCCGAGCCGATCAGTGGAGAGCATGGCTCCTACGCCGATTCGGCGCCAAAGTCGGGCGCGTCGAACTCCTCCGCAGCACCGTCCGCATCGAGGTCCCCTGGAATCTCGACATCGGAGACGACGTCCAGATCGGAGACAGGGTCTACCTCTACTCCCTCGGCCCCATCCGCATCGGACCCCGAACCATCATCAGCCAGTTCTCACACCTCTGCGCCGGGACACACGACTTCGAACGACTCGACTTCCCCCTCGTCCGCATCCCCATCGCCATCGGCGCCGACTGCTGGATCGCCACCGAGTGCTACGTCGCGCCCGGCATCACCATCGGGGACGGCACCGTCGTCGGCGCCCGCGCCAACGTCGTCCGGGACCTCCCCGCATGGAAAGTCTGCGTCGGCTCCCCCGCCAAACCCGTCAAGGACCGCCACCTCCACGACCCCGCGACCGGACGCGTCCTCTCCCCCCGACCCGATCAACACACCGGTGACCCGGCATGACCGACGAGCCCCTGACCACCATCCCCACCACGCGCCCAAACCCCTCCCCCCACACCCTGGGCAACCGGATCGGGCGCGCGCTCTGGGGCATCGTCCAGTCCACACTCTTCCGCTGCTCACCCAAACCCTGCTTCCGCTGGCGCGCCCTCCTCCTCCGATGCTTCGGCGCATCCGTCCACCCCAAGGCCCGCGTCTACCCCCACGCCCGGATCTGGCACCCCAAAAACCTCACCCTCGACAAGCACGCGACCCTCGCCGACGACGTGGACTGCTACTGCGTCGCGCCCGTCACCATCGGGGAATCCACCACCATCTCCCAGTACACCTACCTCTGCGCCGCCACACACGACTTCGACGTCCCCGAGTTCCCCCTCGTCCCCCTCCCCATCACCATCGGGTCCCGCGTCTGGATCGCCGCCGACTGCTTCATCGCACCCGGGGTCACCATCCCCGACGGCGTCGTCATCGGCGCGCGCTCGAGCGTCTTCAAAGATCCCGACCCATGGACCGTCTACGCCGGTTCGCCCGCCAAACGCCTCCGCGAACGCGGGTTCGGGCCCGGATCATCGCCCAAGAACCCCGCCGACGACGCATGATCGTCCGCCACCTCCACCCCGAACGCGTCTCCCCCGCCGACGACACGCACCACTTCGTCGGGTACTACGACAAACAACCCTGGTCCGATGGCGGGACCAAACTCCTCGCGCACCGGACCAGCTTCTGCGACCGCTTCCCCGCCCCCGCCGACCCGTGCGAGATCGGGTTCATCGACCTCGACTCGCGCACCTTCCGCCCCGTCGCGACCACCCACGCCTGGAACTACCAGCAGGGCGCGCACCTCCAGTGGATCACGCTGGGCGACGCCGAGTGCCTCCTCTTCAACGACCGCGCCGACGACGGCACCATCATCGCGCGGGCCGTCGATCTCCATGGTCACGAGGTCCGCCGATATCCGGTCCCCGTGTACGCCCTCAGCGCGGACCGGACCTTCGCGCTCACCCTCGACTTCGCCCGCCTCACACGCCTGCGCCCCGAGTACGGGTACCCCGGGCTCGCCGACCCCCACGCGACCGACCCCGCGCCGAAATCGACCGGGATCACGCGCCTCGACCTGACGACCGGGGAAACCAGACAGCTCCTCTCCATCCACGACCTGGCGGCCCACGACGACCTCCCCGAGCACACCCCCCACCAGCACGTCAACCACATCATGATCAACCCCTCGGGCACCCGCGCGTGCGTGCTCCACCGCTTCGATCGACCCGACGGGATCCTCGCGTCGCGCCTCTTCACCTTCGACACGCGCGACGGGTCCGATCGCCGACTCCTCATGTCCGGGATGGTCTCCCACTACGACTGGCGCGACGACCAGACCCTCCTCGCCTGGGCCGGCAAGCGCGCGATCCTCGGGACCGGGACCGAGAAGCCCACCCCCAAACAGCGCGCCATGACCCTGGCGCGCCGAGCCCTCAAACCCGTCTACTACGCGCTCGGCAAGCCCCGCATCCTCATGAACAAGATCATGAAGGACTCCTACCTCCTCATCCCCGACCGGGAGGACGCGCCCGTTGCCCCCTTCGCCAAGGGCGAGCTCACCTGCGACGGGCACTGCACGTATCTGAGAGCGCCCGACGCCTCGGGCGCAGCACAGACCCGCTGGGTCCTCACCGACGGCTACCCCGACATGAAATCCCGTCAGCCCCTCTACCTCTGGGACACCCACGCCGATCAGGGGTACGAGATCGGGCGCTTCCACACCCCGCGCGAGCTCGACGGGGAGCTCCGCGTCGACCTCCACCCCCGCTTCTCCCCCGACGGCCGCGCGATCTGCATCGACTCCGCCATGAACGCCCGCCGCGCCATCTATACACTCGACATCACACCGATCACGGAAGCCCGAGCCCGATGAGCGTCTCCATCTTCATCCAGACCCTCGACGAGGAGAACAACCTCCCCGGGCTCTTCGACTCCCTCGAGGGCTTCGACGACATCGTCGTCCTCGACTCGCTCTCCACCGACCGCACCAAGGAGATCGCCCTCGCCCGCGGCGCCCGCTGGTTCGAGCGACCCTACGACGGGCGAGGCCCGCACCAGAACTGGGCGATGGAACACATCGACTTCAAATACACCTGGGTCTTCTACCTCGACGCCGACGAACGCATGACCCCCGAGCTCCGCGCCGAGATCGAAGCCATCGCCGCCAAGTGGGACTCGGGGGAATGCACCCGCGACAACGCCCCCGTCGCCTACTACTGCGGACGCAAAAACTACTTCCGAGGCAGATGGCTCAAGCACGCGATGCCCCCGGGCAACATCATGCGCTTCTTCCAGCCCCCCCACATCCGCTTCGCCCGACTCGCCAACCCCGTCCCCACCGTCGACGGCCAGATCGGCTACCTCAAACAACACTTCATCCACTACAACTTCTCCAAAGGACTCCGCGAGTGGATCGAACGCCACAACCGCTACTCCTCATACGAAGCCACCGAGACCATCCGCGCCCTCGAATCCAACCCCGTCAACCTCGGGAACCTCTTCTCGCCCGACCGCAACACCCGCCGCCTCGAGCTCAAGAACATCTCCTTCCGCATGCCCTTCCGCCCCCTCTTCAAGTTCCTCTACATGTACATCATCGGACGCGGCTTCCTCGACGGGCGCGCCGGGCTCACCTACTGCACCCTCCAGATGATCTACGAATACTTCATCGTCCTCAAAGTCCGCGAAACCCGCAAGCCCGAGACCGACGCGCATGGATGACGCAACGCGCCAAGCTCAGATCGAGAACGGACGCGTCGCCGTCCTCTACCACTACTTCGCGCACTACCGCGAACCCATCAACCTCGAGCTCATCGAGCACGGGGACCACCGCTACGAGTTCTTCGGGGATACCGACAACCACAACTCCGGGATCAAGCTCACCGCCGCCTTCCCCGACGACCGCTTCCACAAGGTCAAAGGGCGCTTCCTCGGTCCCCTCTTCCTCCAGCCCGGCGCCATCCCCATGGCGCTCTCGCCGAAATACAAGGCCCTCATCCTCCTGGGCAACCCCAAGTGGCCCACCACCTGGCTCGCCGCCCTGCTCGGACGCCTCACGGGCAAACGCGTCCTCTACTGGGCCCACGGATGGCTCAGGGTCGAGACGGGCGCGCAGCGCACCATCCGCAACACCCTCTACAAACTCGGGCACGCCCTGCTCGTCTACGGGCACCGCGCCAAAGCCATCGGCGTCAACCACATGCACTTCAAACCCGGCTTCATCCACGTCATCTACAACTCCCTGGACACGAAGTCCCAGGACGCCGTCCGCGCCACGATCTCGGACGCCGACGTCGAAACCAAACGCGCCGAGCTCTTCCCCGGACGCGAACACCTCCCCGTCGTCATCAACGTCACCCGACTCAACCGCTTCAAACGCCTCGACATGCTCCTCGAAGCCGCCGCGAAAGTCCGCGACCGGGGCACCGACCTCAACCTCCTCATCGTCGGCGAAGGCGAGCACAAACCCGAACTCGAAGCCCTCGCGCACAAACTCGACCTCAACTGCGTCTTCACCGGCGCCGTCTACGACGAGCGGGAACTCGCGCGCATGATCATGAGCGCCCGCGTCACCGTCATGCCCGGGCCCGTCGGGCTCACCGCCATGCACTCGCTCGCCTACGGCACCCCCGTCATCACCAACGACGACCTCGACGCCCAGATGCCCGAATACGAAGCCATCGCCAAGGGCATCTCCGGCGACTTCTACAAAGCCGGAGACACCGACGACCTCGCACGCACCATCGAACGATGGATCCAACCCACGACCGAGAACCACCAAAGAACCGCCGCCGCCCGGTCGATGATCGAGAAGTACTACAACCCGACCACCCAACGCCGGCTCATCGACGCCGCCGTCGCAGGCCGCGCGCCCGACGACCTCGGGTTCCCCACCGCCATGGGCACTCAGCGGAGCGAACCCCAACGGAGCGAACCCCAACGGAGCCAACCATGATCGGAAAGCTCAAAGCCATCGCGCGCAACCAGACCTGGCTCTACCTCGCCCACCGCCACTGGTCCATGCGCCTGCGCCGTCTCCGCTCCGGGCACAAGCACGTCCACCCGACGTTCTTCTCCAAGGACCTCAAGCACGTCTCGCGGGACCTCGTCGCCCACGAGTACGCCTTCGTCGGTCGCGGCTGCGAGATCTGCCCCAAGGTCGAGCTCGGCGCCTACGTCATGCTCGGCCCGTGCGTCCTCATCGTGGGCGACGACCACCGCTTCGACGAGCCCGGTGTCCCGATGATCTTCTCGGGACGACCCGAGAAACGCAAGACCACCCTCGAACGCGACGTCTGGATCGGCGCCGGCGCCATCATCATGTCCGGCGTCACCATCGGGCGTGGATCCATCGTCGCCGCGGGATCCATCGTCACCAAGGACATCCCCCCCTACGAGATCCACGCCGGGGTCCCCGCGAAAAAACTCCGCGACCGATTCAACACGGAACAAGAGAAGCAAGCCCACGACGCGATGCTCGACGCCCCGCCCCAACGGGGCGACTTCTGCGAACCCGTCCAGACCCAGGCCTGACGAGCCCGCTCACGCGTACGACCCGGACCCCTCGCCGCCATAGCCCTCGTCGCCGTACTGGCCGTACGCGCCGTCCCCGTCGCCGCCGTACGCGCCCTCGAACGGATCGTCCCACCCCGCCTGCGCGCCCGCTTCCGCGAGCTCGTAGTCCGACAGCTTGTGCATCTTCACGAGCACCAGGAACATGTAGAACGGCAACGGGTACAACACATACGTGCCCTGCTTCATCGAGATCATCGTCAGGTACCCGCACAACGCGATCACGATCGCGACCGCGTTCCGATCGATCAGATGCTGTCGCGCGCGTTGGAACAGCACCCACGCCGACCGACCCGTCAGGATGAAGATCAGTACGAGCAGCACGAGCCCCACCACGCCCTGGTGCATCAGCACGTCCACGATCAGGTTGTGCGGGTAGAGGAACCCGTCGCCCTCGTGACGCACGACCGCGTTGAACGACCCCGTCCCGAGTCCCTGCAGGTAGCTCGCCGGGTTCGACGCGTACGCGTTCATCGACTGTGTCAGGTAGTACGTCCGCGCCGCGAACCCGCTCGCGAGCTGCTCCGCCGAGAACCGATCCGCCGATTCACTCCCCGCGAGGAAGAGCTTGAACACCGTGAACACCGCGACGCACGCGACACCCACGAACCCCGAGCGGACCAGGAACTGCTTCACGTTCCGGACCCGGTTCGCGAGCGGGAACAGCAGCACTGAGAAGAACACCGAGAACACGAGCTGACCACGCACCGCCGCGAGGAAGCAGATCGCAAGGCCCAGCACCACCGCGCCAGCGCGGAACAACCCCACGATCGACCCCGCGCGCTGCGCACGCATCAGCGTTGCGAAGATCACCACCGTCCCCCCCAGCTCCCCGATCGCCAGCGGATTCCCACGCGAGTCCGACTCGATGCGCGAATAACTCAGGTCGATGAACATGCGAGAGCCATAGAAAATCGTCCGAGGGCTGATCAGGATCGCGATCATCACCGCGCATCCCACGACGAGCATCATGATCGATACTTCGTTCATCGTCGTCGTTCGAGTGATCATCGCCGGGACGAGAACCAGGAACAACGCGTAATACGGGAACCCCGACTTGAGAAAGTATGTCGCCGCCTCGGGCATCATCGAATACAACACCCCGAAGCACGCGAGCCCGTACAACGCATACACCAGCATCGACACCGGGTTGAACGCCCCGCGGAACGGACGCTCACCGAACACGAACAATCGCACCACCGTCAGCAGCGACACCACCCCCACCGCGATGTTGATCAGCGATGATTTGCTCGCGAAGAACATCGAGAACGACTCGACCAGCTGCTCGATCCCCGAATACGCGAACACCAGCACGATCGCCCATCGCGTCCGCACCAGCGCCACGAGCATCAGCAGCCCGAGGAGCGCGATCGAGAGCGTCGAGAACGCCGCCGTCATGGATCCATCGCCTCCGCTTGCGTCGGCCCGAGCACCACGCTCACCCCGACATGATCCGATCCGGACACGCGCACGCTGTCCCAGCGCCGCACCGACCACCCGGGCCCGTGCCACACGTCATCGATCGCCACACCAAATATCGACACGCGCGACGGAAAAGTCCCGCCCAATGTCAGAATCGCCTTCGATCTCCGCACCCCCAGACGCGCCCGCAGCACCGCGTCACGCACCCCCAGCGCCCCGGAGTTCAGATCCCCCGCGACAAGCAGCGGATACCCCGCAAGTGCCTGCTCGGTATCGAGATACGCGTCGCAGAGCCGCTCGATCTCCGCGTTCCCCGCCGCCCACCGCGCCGCGCTCCTGGGCGACGCCGGGTGCGCCGCGAGCACCACGAACGCCCCCCCCTCCGCCTCCGGACGCTCCACCACCACCCCCACCCCCGCGTCGTCCCCGATCCCCTCGATCGGGGTCAGGGCCCACCTCGACATCACCAGGATCGGGGTCCGCTCGAGCCCCTCGCGCCGACGGTGCGCATGGTGCTCGTACCCGAGCTCGCCCCGGATCCGCCCCCCCCGGTCGCGCACCACGCTCTCGAAGATCTCCCAGTAGGGCTCGGTGCACACCACCACGTCCGCCCCCGCCCCCCGGATCGCCCCGAGCACCCCCTCCACGTCCGTGTTGTCGAGCCCGACGTTCAGCGTCAGCACACGCACCGCCCCGCCGCCGTCCGCCGAGCCCGCCCCGTCCGGTTCCGGGAACACCCGACGCCCCTGCCCCAGCGCCACCAAAGCCCCCGCCGCGAGCACCACCAGCACCCACCGGCGCGCGCGCCCCACGCGCCACACCCCCACCACCGCCAAGGCGCTCAGCCCGAACACCGCGGGCGCCCCCGCGCTCATCAGCACGTCCGCCCACCAGACCTCGGCCCGCATCGACCACGCCCCCCACCACACGACCAGCCCCGCCAGCGCCGCCCACCACGCGCCCCGCGACACCGCCCCCGCGAGCGGGTGCGCGCTCAGCCCCGTCCCCGGGTCCCCGGGCGCCACGCCCGCGAGCCCGAGCGCGCGCGTCGCGATCCCGGACAGCCGACCCGGGAGCGCGTCGCACAGGTCCACCAGCACCCGCGCCGCGATCACCCGCAGCACCGCCGCGCACACCAGCGCGTACACCAGGCCCACCCCCACCATCCGCGCCGCGAGCACCCACCGGTCCGCGTCCCCGTTCAGGCCCAGCGCCGCGCGCCCGAAAAGCACGAGCCCGTACACCGCCACCACCGTCAACCACGCCGGCGCCATGTTCGCGATCAGCCCCATCCCCGTGAACCCCAGCGCGCGCCACGCCATCGCCCCGAGCACCGCCGTCGACACCACGTACCCCACCCCCACCGCCAGCGCCAGGCCCCCCGCGCTCCCCGACAACCACCCCCCGATCAGCGACGCCACCACGATCACCCCCGCGTACACCCACATCAGACGCGCCCACGACACCCACCGCCCCCGCGACATCAGCGCCGGCTCCACCACGCTCTGCACCATCCGCAGCGGGAACACCACCGCCATGATCTGCACCGCGATCACCGCGCCCACCCACCGATCACCCCACACGAACCGCATCAGGTCCGGCGCCACCGCCCCGATCCCCATCCCCGCGATCGAACTCAGCACCGTCAACGATCGGCACGCACGCACCACCGCCGCCTGATGACGCGCCCCCGTGTCCTTGATCGCGCTCAGCGTCGGGAGCAGCACCGACTGCAGATTCAACGCCACGATGATCTCGAACTGCAGAATCAGCTGAAACGCGAAATAAAACTCCCCGAGCGTCCACTTCGACACGAACAACCCCAATATCGCGTACGGCCCCAACCGGATCACCGTCAGCCCCCCCGACCCGATCATCATCCACCACGTCGTCCGCAATAGCACAGGCCACAACCGCCGCCGAAGCGAACCCCACACCCCCAGAGGCCCGTTGAACCACACCCCCACGATCCACCCCGCGATCGGCGCCACCACCGCCGGCCACGCGAAGCTCATCGCTCCGAAACCCAAGAGCGCGAACACGATCAGCCCCGCGCTCCGCGCCACCCCGTTCACAGCGTTCAGATACGCCAGCTCCCGGTACTCCATCCGCACCGAGAGCGCCGCCCGATGGATCGTCTCCGCCGTCCCGATCAGAGGCCCGATCGCCATCACCAGCATCATCGGCGCCAGGATCGCCTCCCCGTAGAGCCACGCCACCGGATACGCCAGCAGCGCGATCACCAACGCCGCGAGCGCGTTGCACAACGCCGCGATCCAGAACACCGGGCGGATCAGCCCCGCGTACCTCCGCTCCCCCTTCTGCACCAGGATCTTCCGCATCCCCCCGTCGCGGATGATCTGCACGAACGACGTCACGCTCAGCGCGATCGAGAACAGCCCGAAATCCTCGGGCAGCAGCAGCCACCCGAGCACGATCTGCGCCGCGAACGTCCCCCCCTTCGCCACCAGCGACGAGAGCATCATCCACACCACGCCATGCTTCACGCGGTCCCGATAACCGCTCCGCTCCGACATCGATCGCTCCACACGCGCCAGACAAGGCACCTACCCTACGCCCCGCGCCCTCCATTGATCGTCCAAAAAAGACGGGCGACCCCAAAGGGCCGCCCGCCGAGTGCGGAAACACTCAACCTTGATACCTTGAAACAGGGCTCAGCGGTCCGATCGGACCTCCTCGCCGTCGCGCCCCAGGATGATCGTCATCCCGCCGCCGCCGCTGATGTCGCCCGTGTTGTAGATGTAGTCCGCGTCGAGCGCCTTGCCGATCCGCGTGTTCATCTCCATCACGTGCGCCGTCGTGTACGGATCCAGACTCGAACGAGCCGCCTCCGCCTTCTTCAGCTTCGCCTGAAGATCACGCAGGTGCATCGACGCCAGGGTCTTGACCGCCATCGACGCCGCGTTGTACCCGCCGTTGTCCATCGACAGGTCGATCAGGCGATCCAGGTGCTCGCGCTGCAGGTTCCGCCGCAGCGACGACACCATCGGCTCGCGCGCCGAGAACTTCCCGCTCACCCCGCCGTCGTACTCCGACCAGATCTCGTCGGTCACCGCCTGCATCGCCTCGGCGAGCGTCAGCACGTCCGTGTCGCCCTCGACGTACATCTCGTAGTCGAACAGACGCTGGAGCGTCTGCGGGTTGAGCAGCATGCTCAGCACCGACGCCTGCACGCCCAGGATCCGATCATGCACGTTGAGCGTCGGGTCCGCGAGCATGTTCGCGTAGTCGTCCCACCACTTGTCGACCGTGGTGTGCGCCAGCAGCTCGGGGGTCAGCCCGAACGCCTCGTCGCGGAACGAATACTCCATCACGAACTCCAGCGCCTCGCGCTGCTTGTCCGCGTCCACGATCTCGATCGGACGCTGACCCTCCACGTCGCCCTTCTTGTTCCGCGACACGTACGCCGAGCCGACCCAGTTCGCCATCATCGACAGCGACTGCATCTGCGTGCTCAGCGTGATGTTGTACCCGCGACGAGCCCGCGCCCACGAGTCCCCGTCCTCGACGAACTCCTCGAGCAGGTTCGAACGGATGTGGTTCGCGAGCTTGATCTGGTTCTTCGCGTAGTCGATCGGGTTGCTCGACAGGTCGTACCGACGCGCACGCGGGTCCGGGCCCCACGTGTCCTCGTCCGTCCCGTACATCAGCTTCGGGTCCTCGCTCTTGGCCAGGACCTCCTTGAGGTCGCCCGAGCCGTACCCGTACTCGATCGCCCACTGGTCGTACTCGCCGATCCCGATCACCGAGTAGTCGCCCTGCGCCTCGCCGGAACCGGGCATCATGATGTTCACGCCGTTGTAGTCCATCACCGTCGTGGACCACGGGGTCTTGCCCTTCATCTCGGGGGAGTTGATCTCCGCGAGCGTGTAGGCGCTCGAGCCCTTGAAGTTGTGACGCAGACCCAGCGTGTGACCGACCTCGTGCGCCACCAGCTCCGCGAGCATCGGGCCCACGAACCACTCGGGCGCGCCGTCGATCAGCTCGTCCTTCTCCTTCTTCGCCTTGGGCGCTTCGCCCTCGGGCGCGTCGGGCTCGTCTGCCGTGTCGGCCTCCTTCTCCATCGCCTTCTCGAGCATCGCCAGATGCTCCGCCGGGATCATGTTCCGCAGCTCCGGGTTCTCCGCGAGCTGCTTCTTGATCATCTCGATCATCTCGTCGCTGATCTCGGGCTCGTCGTCGTCCATCGCCGTGGCGCTGAGCGAATCGAGCATCGTCAGGTGCATCCGCATCATCGCCAGGTCCAGCGCCTTGCCGCTCGCGGCCATGCACATCCCCGACACCTGCGACACCCGACCACCCAGCCCGTCGTACGGATCATCACCGATCAGCTGCGCGGACTCCGTGCTCACGCCCAGCCCGCCGAACCGACCCAGCCCGCGCGACGACGCACGCTCGTGCGCCCGCTCGACCAGGATCCGCTCACGCGCCGAAGGGCTCGCCAGACGCAGCCGCGGGTCCCAGCGCGGGTTCTGCTCGTACCAACCCAGCGTCTCGGGGCTCATCCCCTCCACCGCCAGGTTCCCCATCAGGTCCTCCCAACGGTACGTGAACACCCGGATCCACCCGTCCGTCAGCACCACGTCCGCGTCCAAGATCTCGCCCGTCATCGGGTTCACTCGGCTCGGCCCGATCGCCGTCGCCACGTCGTTGCTGATCCAACGGATGAAGTTGTGACGCACGTCCTCCGGATCCTTGTCCATGTGCGAACCCGTCGCCTTGTCCTGGTAACGGACCTCGATCGCCCCATCGATCCCGATGTTGCGGTACGCCTCGTTCCAGTACTCGATCCCCTGACGAACCCACCGACGATACCGGATCGGCACCGTGTGCTCGACGTAGTACACGATCGGTTCCTTGGGCGGGCTCAGCTTCAGCGACGGATCCGCCTTCTCGATGTGCCAACGATTGATCAACCGCTGCGACGTGTCCTCCCAGTTGAACTTCCCGAGGTCCGTGTAGCTCGTCACGAAATACCCGACCCGCTCGTCGGCCGCCCGCGGCGTGAACCCGCGCGAACCCTCGATGTGCGAGATCGAATAATGGAAGTTTTTCATCGTCCCGTTCGCGACCGGGCCCTTGAACTCGAGCTCCACGTTCTGCGGGAACGCCTTGATCGAATCCACCACCGTCAGACTGGGGTTCAACCCGGCGCTGCTCCGACCGAAGAACTTCGTCGAGTTGTTCACCAGCAGCGCATCCATATCAATCACCGGCTGCCGGTTCGGGCCCAGCGTCACGATCGGCACATCAAGAATCACCCGGTCCGTCCAGATCGTCTCCACCGAGTCACGCGACTCCTGGTCCCCCGACGAACGCACCGCGATCTGCGGCTGCACCAGCATCAGCCGCTTCCCCACCCGCTTCCACTGCGTGTACATGTCGCCGGCCTGGAGCCCCGCGAACACCTCGCCGCTCGCGACCGTCATCGCGAAAAAGTGACGCTGGTTCTCGTACCCGCGCGGGAGCTCCGCGAGCACCTGGTTGTCCTCGCGGTTGATGTACAGGTCGTAGAACGACGAACCATCCGCCGTCGACACGACCTTCTCGAACCCCTTGGAAACCTCTTTCCAGGGTTTGAAGTCCTCCTTCTCCTGAGAACCCCCGCCCATCGCGCCGCCGGCCATCGCCGCCAGCGCCGCGAAATCGATCGACTCCTCGGGGGTCGCCGACGTCGTCGCCGCCGCCCCGTCATCCGCCATCGCGAGCGTCGACGCCGTCACCAGCGCGCCCAAACCGACCACCGAACCCACGAGCGAATGCAACGCACGCCCGCGTGCCTTCCGTTGATGTGCCATCGAAAACTCCGTTGTCTCTTCAAAAGGGCTCACGCCCGGGACCAAGGTTGAGAAATCCGCGCCGAGCGCCCAGCACCCGGCACAACCGAACAGGTCGGCGAGCACGCGATATCGACCGCAACCCCCCATGCGCCCGACAACCCGCCTCGCCGTCGCGCACCTCGTGCGCACAAATCCCCTGCACAAGGGCGTACCGCGCCACCCGCCAAAAAGATTCATCCGAACGGGCTTTTTCGCCCACACCACCACGGAATCCGGCGCACGCCCCACCCGGATCAGCCCCCCACCGAGCCCCCCAGCGTCCCCGACATCCCGCTGAGCCACACCGCCCCCGCCGTCACCACCGCGAACGCCGCCGCGCACCCACGCACCACCGGGTCCCGCATCGCCAGCTCCGTCGGGTCGTCGTACCGACCCGCCATCAGCAGCGTGATCGTCCGCAAAAGCCCGAGCATCACCGGGAGCACCGTGATCCACAGCAGGTTGAACGTGAACACCCCCGCGTCGCTCCGCGCGAGCACCACCGACATGTCGACCTCGCGCGACTGCACATAACCCGTGTACGTCAAAAGACTTGCGACACCAGACACCACCACCATCATCCGCAGCAGCTGATCCGTGTACACCCCCTGCACCGTCCGCGCCCCCTCCGCCGCCTCCCCCGACCCCATCACACGCCGCTCACCCAAACGCTTCCCAAACGCTAGGAACATCGACAGGAACAGCGTCACGTTCAGCAGCCACGTCGAAGGCGTCACCATCGCCGCCGCACACCCGGCCAAAACCCTGAGCACGAACCCGTTGGACAGGCACAGCACATCCACGATCGCGATGTGCTTGAGCAGCGCCGAGTACGCCATCACGTTCACGATGTACGCCGCCGCGATCCCCAGCACCCACCACCGACCGACCCCCCCGACCATCATCGCCGCCCCGATCGCCCCGATCAGCAGCAGCACCCCGAACACCCGGGCCGACGATTCCGAGATCGCCCCGCTCGCGATCGGGCGCTTGCACTTCCGCGGGTGCTTCCGATCCCGCTCGACATCAGCCAGATCGTTGAAGACATAGCACCCGGACGACGCGAGGCACATCGCCAGCAGCGCCCAGAGCACGGGCACCGGATCGATCGTCGTCCCCGACGCGAGCGCGAACGCCGGCCCCACGAGGACGAACGCGCCCTTGGACCACTGATGGACCCGCGCGAGCCGAACGAACGACCTCACGGACCCGCCCGGTTTCTCCGTGCCGATGGGCGATTCCGGGTTGGAAAGATCCGTGCTCAGGGCCGACTCCGTGCGCTCCGATTACGCCCGCGCTCAAGCGCGGGTTCGATCGATACGATCCCACACAACATCGGCACACCCGAGCGCAAACTGTACACCGCGCCCCCAACCCACCCGGATCCGCGTGACCACC
>CBFGUD010000007.1:0-107210 GCA_965652365.1 uncultured Phycisphaerales bacterium | reverse complement strand
CCGTCCGGGGGTCGGTGCGGGGCGGCGTTACTTTGTGGCGGGGGGGGGGGGGGGGGGTACCCGACGTCGCGGCCCTGGAAGAGCGCCACGGCGAGCGCCAGGAACACGACGATCTGGCACAGCGAATACGCGAACACGAGCCCCACGTGCGAGAAGGGGATGACCGCGTTCTTGGTGATCGCGTCGACGAGCCAGAAGGACTGCATGTTCGGGATCAGGCTCCACGCGCTGAGCGCGACGGGGTTGACCCGGGTGGGTTCGAGATAGATGAAATCGCGCGGGAGGGGGGGGCGCGAGAGCGGGAGGGCCGTCTCCCCGATCTGCTGGACGATCAGGGCGTTGCCCTGGATCTCCTTGATGACCAGCGCGGGCGCTTCGCGTGCGCTCGCTTCGATCGGGGTTCCGTCCTCGACGGGTTTGAAGGCGGGGGTGACGAGCCCGACCCCGTTGGGTGTCGCGCCGTAGTAGAAGGAATCACCCACCTCGAGCTGGACCGTGGGGGGCCCGAGCAGGTCGATGGCGAGCTCGGACCCGGGTGCGCGGAGGGTGACCTCGCTCCAGCGCGGGTCCTCGACGGGGCCCATCGCGAGGACCTCGCGGATATCGACGTACCCGCGCGGGTCGAGCGCGGGCTGGAGATCGCTGAACTCCTCGAGGGTCATGTTGTTGCGCCGCGCGGCGAGCTCGTACACCCGGTCGCGCTGGAAGTCGTAGAGGTCGAGCCCGGACTCGTGGTAGGTCCCCGCGATCTGGGCGACGCTCTCGTTGATGAAGACGTGGCGCCCGATCATGTGGTTGGACATGAGCCCGAGGAGGAAGACGATCGCGCCGATGAGGATCGTGACGACCTGCCCGACCCGCGTCGAGACGGCGGCCGCGATCGAGGTCATGACGAGCAGCGCCATGATCAGGCATGCGCTCGCGAGCATGATCTGGGGCTTGAAGTCCGTCCCGATGGGCTGGAAGGCCCATTCGTCGTCGAGCAGCAGCACCCCGAGGTACGCGATCCAGACCATGGGGAGCATGAGGAGCGCGCTGGTCTGCGCGAAGGACCAGTTGTACAGGAAGTTCGCGATCCCGCCCAGGAGGACCGCGCCGAAGACGGCGCCGAACCCGAAGAGGATCACGGGGAGGTCCGGGTCGTCCGCGGCGGTCTCCTGGACCCCGTGACGGATCGCCAGGAGCATCATCGCGATGAGGATGAGGGCCGCGACGATCATGGCGCACGCGATCCCGAGGTATTTGCCCAGGATCACGCTGACGCGCCCGACGGGCTTGGAGACGACGGTGAGGATGGTCTTGTTCTCGATCTCGCGCGAGATGGCGTTGGTGGCGATGAAGGACGCGAGGATGATCCCGAGGACGAAGATCGTCGCGAGGGAGACGTCGAGGAGGAGTTTGTTGTCCCCCGTGACCTCGCCGGGGACGGAGCGTCGTCCCATGGTGAACCCGATGATCCAGGTGTTCATGGTCTGGAGGAGCGCCCCGATCAGGAGCATGATCACGACGACGGGCTGGCGCACGCTCTCGACGAAGGCGTTTCGAGCGATGGGCAGGATCTGGGCCGACAGTGCGATCATGGGGGGTGATGGTAGCGTGATCGGGGGGCACGGCGCGCGTGCGCGGGCCCGGATCGGTGCGCCGTGGTCCCCTACGCGTGTCGTGGGCGCAGGTTCGGCGCGGACGCGGGAGAAAGCGGAGGAAAGTCCGAACCGGGGGCTCGGGGTGCTCGTAGGGAGGGTCGCGCTCCCGACGCAGGTATGGGACTCCCGGCGCTGACGGAGCGCCAGGCACGCAAAGGGACACGGCACACACGCCGCGAGAATCAGGGTTCGGGGCGTAGAGGGTGGACTCGCCGCACTCGCACGCCCACAATAGCGTCCCCGGCGCGGTCCCCCGATCGCGCCCCGGGTCGCGGCGAGCGCGCCGCGACGCACGACCCCCGATCCCAGCGAGCGAGGACACGCGACGACCATGGCTCGAGGCGACTACCAGGATCATCGACGCGCGACATTCATCAGCCTCATCGGTCTGCTCATCCAGATCGGTGTCGCGCTGCTGTTCCTTATATATTCGGCGTACGCGGGCGATCACGCCGCGCGGTCCGCGTCGATCCTGTTCGGATCGGGCGCGATCGTCTGGGCGACCCTGCTCTTCGTCTTCGACCAGCGCCGGCGCGAGCGGATCGAGGCGATCGAGGCGGAGCAGTACGCGAGCGCGGGGGGCGTGAGCGCGAGCGCGTTCTCCGACAACACCGACGACATGCGCGTCGCGGCGCGCCGGCTCGCGTGGATCCAGCGTTGGTTCGTCCCGGCGATGGGGCTGCTCTTCGCGGGGATCAACATCGGGTTCGGGATCGTCCGTCTCAACGGGTGGCGCGAGTACTCGAGCCCCGAGACCTTTACCTACAACACGAACTACGTCGGCGCGACCCTCGCGATCGGGATCGCGATGGGGGTCGTCGGGTTCATCTTCGCGAGATTCGTCTCGGGGATGGGCAAGGTCCCCGTCTGGTCGAACCTCAAAGCGGGGGCGGCCCAGAGCGTCGCGGTCTCGCTCATCGGGGCGCTGCTCGCGGTCGCCGCGTTCGTCGAGCTCTCGCTCGGGCAGACCGGGCTCAAGGCGCTCACCCCGACGATCGTCCCGATCATGATGATCGTGCTGGGCGTCGAGGTCGTGTTCAACCTCGTGCTCGACGTGTACCGCCCGCGCAAACCCGGGGAGGACCCGCGCCCCGCGTTCGATTCCCGTTTGCTCGGGCTCCTCGCGGCGCCCGACCGGATCGCGGCCAACATCGGGGAAGCGGTCAACTACCAGTTCGGGGTGGACGTCACGGGGACCTGGTTCTACCAGCTCCTGTCCAAGCTCTTCCTGTGGCTCGTGGGGATGGGTCTCGCGATCGCGTGGTTCATGACCATGCTCGTGGTCGTCGAGCCCCACGAGCGGGGTCTGATCATCACCAACGGGCGCGTGAGCGAGCCCATCGTGTCCTTCGGGGACAAGGGCGAGGGGGACATCGGGCCGGGTCTGCACATCAAGTGGCCCTGGCCGTTCTCGCAGTACGAGACCCCCGTCTCGCTGAGCGGGCGCGAGCGCGAGGAGGTCCGGACGACGACGGGCGTGCGCGTGCTTGAGCTCGCGTCGAACCGACCCGACGCTGGGTCCAACGCGCCGATCATCTGGACCGAAGCCCACGCGCGCCGCGAGATGCTCAACATCGTCCAGCCCATGCCCAGCGTCGGGCTCGAGGGATCGGACGAGCCCGCCCGCGCGGATCTGTCGCTCCTGGCGGTCGAGGTCCCCGTGCACTTCGTGGTGCGCGACGTGAAGCTCTTCGACCAGTTCGCCGGCCCGGGTCAGCGCGAGGAGCTCTTGCGGGTGATCGGTCGGCGCGTGGTCACCCAGTTCCTCGGGTCGCACTCGGCCCAGGAGCTCATCGCGACGCGCAAGACCGAGCTCGCGAGCGAGCTCCGCGAGCGTCTCGAATCCGAATACATGCGGCTCAACGAGGGGCAGGGGCCCGGGATCGAGATCCTGTTCGTCGGGATGCAGGGCGTGCACCCCCCGACGAAGGTCGCGCCGTCCTTCGAGCGCGTCATCGAGGCGCGTCAGAACCGCGAGTCCGCGATCGAGGACGCACGACGCCAGGAGGTCACCCTCCTGACGGAGATCGCGGGGTCCGTGGAACTCGCGAACCGGATCGTGGCTCGTCTCGACGATCTCGAGGCGGCCCGCCGATCGGGCGCCGACGAGAACGCGATCACCGAGGCGGAGCTCGAGGTGCAGCGGCTGCTCGAGCGCGCCGGGGGCGAAGCGGGCGAGGCGCTGCTGGGCGCCGGCGCCGAGCGTTGGCAGCGCCACATGAGCGAGCGTGGGAAGGCCGTGCTGCTCGCCGGGCAGGAGCAGGCGTACGAGGCCGCCCCGGCGTTGTACCGATCGAGCGAGTATTTCGACGCGCTCCTGGACGTGATCCGGAGCGCCCGCGTGTACCTGACGCCGCATGACCTCGAATCGCTCAGGATCCGGATGGACCTGATCGACCAGACCCGCGGGGCGGACGTGTTCGACCCGGAGGCGGGCGCGGAAATGAACCAGTGATGGACCGACGCGCCGGCGGACGGCGCGAGACCGATGACCCCTCGACGGGGATGGAGTAAAGCCTTGCGATTCCTTTCGCTCATCATCCTGCTCTTCTTCGTGCTCGCGATCCTGAGCTTCTCGATGCTCTACACGGTGCGGTTCACGGAGACCGCGGTCGTGACCACCTTCGGGAAGGCCGGCGAGAACTCGATCATCTCGGAGCCCGGGCTGCGTTTCAAGCTGCCCTACCCGATCCAGAGCGTGACCAAGTACGACACGCGCACCCGGATCATCAACGCGCGTTCCGAGACGCAGCAGACGGCCGACGATTTCCAGATCATCGTCGAGGCGTACATGACCTACCGGGTCGAGGACCCGCTCAAGTTCTTCCGCTCGTTCTCCAACGCGGGCGACCGCTCGATCGACCACTTCGTCAAGGCGGAGGACGACGTGCTCCGCGACCTGCTCCGCTCGGCGATGGGCCAGACCTCGAACTTCGCGATGAACGACCTGTTCTCCCCATCTCAGGACGCGTCCAAGCTCCCCGAGCTCGAGGATCGCGTGATGAACGCGCTCACGGCGAGCAGCTCCGCGGGGACGTCGCTCGAGGACTACGGGATCCGGATCACCTCGGTGGGGATCGACCGGATCATCCTCCCCGAGGACACGACCGACGCGGTCATCACGCGCATGGGCGCGAACCGCGACCGTCTCGCGGAGCGTTACGAGTCCGAGGGGCGCTCCCAGGCGCGCGCCATCGAAGCGGAGGCGCGTTCCAACGCGGACAAGATCCGCGCGTTCGCCCAGCGCCGCGCCGACGAGATCCTCGCCAAGGGCGAAGCCGAAGCGGCGCCCTACCTCGCCCAGCAGAACATCAACCCCGACCTCGCGGTCTTCATCCAGAACATCCGCCTCATGCGCGAATCGATGGCCAAGAAGTTCACCCTGATCTTCTCGACCTCCGACTACGGGATGCAGCTCTTCGATCCCGACATCCTCAAGAAGACCGACGGCGACCTCCCCGTCCCGGGGGCCGTCTCGGACACACCGGGCTCGGAGGACTGATCCATGGACGAGCACGCCACGGATCCGACACCCGATCACGAGCACCAGGAGGCGCACCGGGCTTCGAGCGTGCGCCTGCGCGCCGAGGAGGGCGCCCAGGCCGCGACCGATCGTCAGCGCATGGACGCGGCGAACCAGTCCCTCGCGGACGCGTTGCGGATCACGTACGGGCTGCTCAAGGCGGCGATGGTCGTCCTCGTCATCCTCTTCGCGGTGTCGGGGGTCCAGTCCATCAAGGAGGGTGAGCGCGGGATCGCGGTGCGTTTCGGCAAGCCCGTGCGCCAGAACCTCGAGCCCGGGTTCGCGTGGTCCTTCCCGTACCCGATCGGGGAGATCGTGCGGGTCGAGTCGGGGACCGTCGAGCTCCCCGTCGCCGCGGCGTTCATGCCCAACCTCCCGGGGGACAACTCCCTCGAGGCGATCATGGGCGCGAACATCGATCGCTTCAACTCGTCGTCCTCGCTCAAGCCCGGGTCCGACGGGTCGAACATCACCGCGGACCTGAACATCGCGCACACGCAGTGGAACATCAACTACCGTCGCGCGGACCACGCGGAGTTCGTCGCGAACATCTATCCCGAGAACGAGCGCCGGATCATCCACAGCGCCGTGCGCCGGGCCGTCGTCAACGTGATGGCCGAGACGACCATCGACGACCTGCTCAAGAACTCGAGCGAGTCCATCTCCACCCGGGTCCGCGAGCAGGCGCAGCGCACGCTCGACTCGATGGAGTCGGGGATCGAGATCGACCGGGTCGTGCTGACCCGCAAGAACGCGGCGCTCTCGCTCGCGGGCAAGTTCAGCTCCGTCCAGACCGCGGCCCAGAACGCGGGCAAGCAGCGCGAGGACGCGCTGCTGCGGCGCGATCAGATGCTCAACGAGGTCGCGGGGCGCGCGTCGGGCGTGCTGATCGAGCAGATCAACGAATACGAGCGCCTCATCGAGCTCGGCGAGGACGAGGCCGCGGAAGAACGGCTCGCGGTCATCGACGCGATCCTCGAGGGCCGACCGGTCGAGATCGACGGGGAGGTCGTCGCGTCGCTCGTGTCGGGCGAGGTCTCCGAGATGCTCCAGGACGCGCAGACCCAGGCGTCCAACCGCGTGAACGACGCGATCGCGCAGCTCGAGAACTTCCGCTCCAAGCTCGCGCAGTACGAGGCGAACCCGAAGCTCATGGTCGCGCGCGACTGGTCGGGCGCGATGGGCGAGTTCCTCGCGAAGGACTCGGTCTCGACGATCCTCCTCCCCGAGGGGGTCGACGCGGAGCTGTTCATCAACAACGACCCCGACATCGCGCGCGAGCTGGACCGCCAGCGCAAACGGCGCGAAGCGGAAGAGGCCGAGGAGCTGCGCCGCGAGGAGATGCGCCGCTCGTGGTACCGCTCGCAGCGCGGGATCCAGGACCCGGACGAGTGATCGGACACGCATGAGCACGACGACGACCCCGAGCCAATCCGAGACGAGCGCGACCCAGGGCGACACCCGGCGCCCGGTGGTCGCGTGCCAGAAGCTCACGAAGGTGTTCAAGGACTTCTGGATGCGCGACCGCGCCCGCGCGGTGGACTCGCTCGACCTGGTCGTCCGGGAGCGCGAGATCTTCGGTCTCCTCGGGCCCAACGGGTCGGGCAAGTCCACGACGATCAAGATCATCCTCGGGCTGCTCAAGCCCACGAGCGGGCGCGTGATGGTCTTCGACAAGCCGACGTCGCACGTCGCGACCAAGTCGCGCGTCGGGTACCTCCCCGAGGAGTCGTACCTCTACCCGTTCCTCAACGCGCGCGAGACGCTCGATTACTACGGGAAGCTCTTCGGGCTCGACGCCAAGACCCGCGAGAAGCGCATCGACGAGCTCCTCGAGATGGTCGGGCTCACCCACGCGCAGTTCCGCCCCGTCCGCGAATACTCCAAGGGCATGCAGCGGCGCATCGGGATCGCGCAGGCGCTCATCAACGACCCGGACCTCCTGATCCTCGACGAACCGACGACCGGGCTCGACCCGATCGGGACGCGCCAGGTCAAGGACCTCATCCTCGAGCTCGGTCGGCGCGGGAAGACCATCATCCTCTCGTCTCACTTGCTCTCGGACGTCGAGGACGTCGTGGACCGGATGGTCATCCTCTACGGCGGGCGCATCCACGGCGAGGGCACCTGCGAGGAGCTCCTCGCGTCCAACGAACGCACCACCATCGAGACCGACGAGCTCGACGACGCGACCATCGCGGAGCTCGACGAGGTCATCCGCAGGCGCTCCGGGGGCGAGAAGTCGATCCTCAGCGTCCGCGCCCCGCGCCAGAAGCTCGAGGAGCTCTTCCTCGGGATCGTCGAGAAGGCGCAGAGCGGGAAGGCAGCGACCTCCGGCGCGACCAAGGGCGGGGAGACGGCCTCGTTCCTCAAAGCCAGCGCCCCGGCGCAGGGCGACGAGCTCATCGCGTCGCTGATGGGCTCCGACGAGCCCGAGACCCCCGCGCCCGCGAGCGAATCGCCGAAGGGTGCCGCGATCGACCCCGACGAGCCGATCGCCGAGCCCGAGCGCGACGACGTGATCGGGGACCTCCTCGCGAGCGATACGCCCGCGACCGAGCCGACCCCGGAGCGCGGAGCGCCGACCGGCAAGCAAGAGCCGGAGCAGACGCGCGACGAGGACATCGACGAGAGCGTCATCGGATCGCTCCTCGACGTGGGCGATGACGACGACAAGGAGAAGGGCGCGTGACCCTGGGCGAACGCTTCAGCGCGATCGACCGGTTCCAACGCTCCAGAGGGTTCAAGATCGGCGCGAGCATCGTCGTGCTCGCGTTGTTCCTCGCGTACGTCGGGTTCGCGATCGTGGGCTCCACGACGGGCGACGCGCCCATCCCCGAACTCTCCGACCAGGCGCTCGCGACCCCCGAGGTCGTGACGGACGGGCAGGGGACCGTGATCGAGAACCGCGCCAAGACGCGCGAGCAGCAGGTCCGCGCGATCGTCGATACGTCGAGGTCCCCGGTCTCGGGGATCGTTGGCGCCGCGGCGGCGGCGGGGTTCGCGATGCTCGTCGTCTGGATGGGGCTCGGGATCACCTACCTGGGCGCGATCGCGATCATGGGCGCCGCGGGCGCGGTGCTGTACACCCGGTCCGAGGGAACCCTCGGGACCATCGCGTTCGTCGTGGTGGGGATGACGGTGCTCCTGCTGTGCTTCAGCGTGCTCGTGCGCGCGCTCACGCTCGCGCTCTCCCCGGCGCACCCGGTCCTCGCGATCGCGCGCAACGTCCTCGCGGAAGCGATCCGGATGAAGATCTCGCTCGTGTTCATCCTCGTGCTCGCGTTTTTGCTGGCCGCGATGCCCATGGTGCTCGACGCGGACCAGTCGCTGAGGTACCGGGTCCAGGGATTCCTCCAATGGTCCACCGGGCTCTCGTTCTGGCTCATCGCGCTGCTGGTGGTCTTCTTCTCCGTCGCGACCGTGTCCTACGAGCAGCGCGAGAAGGTCATCTTCCAGACCATGACCAAGCCCGTCGCGGCGTGGCAATACATCCTGGGCAAGTGGCTCGGGGTCACCCTCCTGTCGGGGGTGCTCCTGTGCGTGTCGGGGGTGGGGGTGTACCAGTTCACCGAGTACCTCCGCACCAAGCCCGCCAAGGGCGAGGTCGAGCCCTACGTCCCGCTCGACTCGGACCAGATCATCACCGAGGACCGGCTCATCCTCGAGACCCAGGTCCTCACGGCCCGGCGCACGACATACCCCTACCTCCCGTACTCGCCCGACTCCCCCGAGTTCGACGCGCAGGTCGAGGAGGAGATCCGCAAGGAGAAGCAACTCCAATCGGACTACAACCCCACCCCCGCCCAGATCGCCGCGATCCGAAAGAAGATCTACGACGACGCGGTGAGCGACTACCGATCCATCGATCCGCGCGTCGAGGGGTACCAGACCTTCGTCTTCGGGGGTCTCGGGGACGCCAAGCGCCTCGGGCGACCGCTCACCCTGCGATACAAGATCAACGCGGAGGGCAACCGCCCCGACGTGTTCTACCAGCTCACGTTCGTGTTCGAGGACGGGACGATCCTCCCCCCGCGCGAGACGGGGCTCGGGTTCTCCCACACGGTCACGATCGACAACGCGTTCATCAACAACGCCGGCGAGATCCGCATGCAGATCTACAACGGCGCGCTCGGGCTGGACCGCAACGACAACTTCATGCTCCAGCCCAACCCCAACACGATGACCATCCCCCCCGACGGGCTCGAGATCTCCTACCCGGTCGGGTCGTACACCGCCAACTTCGCGCGCGTGATGGGGGTGCTGTGGGTCAAGCTCGGGCTCCTGTCCATGATCGCGATCTGGGCGGCGACCTTCGCGTCCTTCCCCGTCGCGTCGCTCATGTCCTTCACCGTGTTCTTCATCGCGGAGGGGTCCGGGTTCGTCCAGGAAGCCCTCCCCGCGTGGGACCGCACGAACGACTCGGCGCTCATCGAGACCGTCCGGAACGTGATCTACTACATCGCGGACACGATCTCCTCGTTCTTCCTGATCTACTCGAACCTCAGACCCACCGGGCGCCTCGCGGCCGGCATGGCGCTGGGGTGGGGCGAGGTCTCCGCGGGTGTCCTCGCGCTCGGGGCGGCGACGCTCGTGTTCTTCGGGCTCGGGGTCTCCGTGTTCCGTTCACGCCAACTCGCGATCTACTCGGGGCATTGACGCGTATGGATTCCTGGAACCCCCATCCGAGGCCGTGCCCATGAACCAGAACACCAGGGTCGTCATCGTCAGCGTGCTCGTCATGCTCGTGGGGATCGCGGGTTCGGGGATCCTGAACGTCGCCATCGCGTCCTCCCAGGGGACGCACGAGCTCGTCTACACGGACAAGGCGGAGGACGGCGCGCCCGTCGAGGTCTCGCTCGGGGTCGCGATGGGCGCGTTCCGCGGGATCTTCGTCAACATCCTCTGGCTCCGCGCCAACAAGGCGAAGGAGGAGGGTCGCTACTACGAGTCCATCGAGCTGGCGCGCACGATCACGAAGCTCCAGCCGCGTCTCCCCGAGGTGTGGACCTTCCACGCGTGGAACATGGCGTACAACATCTCCGTGACGACGCACACCCCGCAGGAGCGCTGGGAGTGGGTCAACGCGGGGATCGATCTGCTCCGCAAGGAGGGGCTGCGCACCAACCCCAACAACATGCACATCCACAAGGAGCTCTCGTGGTACCTGCTCCACAAGGTGGGGGGGTACACGGACGACGCGAACCAGTACTACAAGCGTCGGTTCGCGTACGAGTGGCAGAACGTGCTCGGGACCCCGCCGCTGATCGAGCCGGATCAGCGGAGCCGGGAGCAGGTCATCGAGCGCTACGCGGGGTGGATCCAGCCCATCGTGGACGCGCCCGCGACCTTCGAGGCGCTCCGGCGCGCCAACCCCAAGGCCGCCGCGATCGGTGACGCGTTCCGCGAGCGCGTGGGCGAGGAGCTGGGCGTCGATTTCCTCCGGCGTTACCAGCTCGAGCTCGAGATCAACAGGGCGGGGCGCGTCTGGATCTTCGACGACCCGAACCTGGGCGCCAAGACCCGGGCCGTCCACCAGATGCGGTCGGACTTCCCCGACGAGCAGGCGTGGACCGATCTGGCGAACCACCTCCGCAAGCGCGTGCTCGTCGACGAGTACAACATGGAGCCCGTGCGGATGGTCCAGCAGGTCCGCCGGTTCGGGCCCATCGACTGGCGCCTCCCCGTCGCGCACTCGCTCTACTGGTCGGCGCGGGGGACCGACGTGGGGCGGATGGAGGTCAACGAGCGCAACGCGGAGACCCTCGACTTCCTCAACGCGTTCCGCATGATGATGCAGAGCATCCAGGAGCTCTGGCGCCACGGGGATCTCTACTTCTCCTACCTCGACGCGCACGAGGGGCGTGCCGCGTACTACCAGGGCGTCCCGAACATCTACTTCGTCCCGACCTACGGCGCGCTGCTCGAGGAGATCGTGTACCAGTCCGGGATCTACGAGGCGGACCACAAGCCCTACCGCCAGTACGCCGTCGGGTACGAGAACTTCCTCCGCGACGCGATCCGGTTCTTCTACCGGCGCGGGGACCTCGCGAAAGCGAACTTCTGGTTCGACAAGCTCCGGAACTTCGAGGGGATGAACCTGAACGATCCGGACAGAAGGTACGAGATGTCGCTCTCGCTCGAGGACTTCGTCGACAAGCAGCTCTACGACAGTCTCGGATCCCCGCAGGTCGCGAACTCCGAGGTCTACGGCGCGCTGACCCAGGCGTACATCCAGGGTCTGCTCGTCGGGGACGTCGAGACCTTCGAGGGGATGTTCGAATACGCGCGCAAGGTCCACGCGTATTACTTCCAGCAGCAGTACCGCGAGGTCGTCACGGGGACCGAGGCGGCGCGCATGGAGTTCATGGACCGGGACTTCCCGCTCCTCGCGGGTCAGCTCTTCGTCAACGTCATCATGCAGATGCCCGTCGAGCAAGCCGAGCTCGTGTACTACTACGCGCCCGACTCGCTCCGCCGGTATGCGTACGACCCGCTCGCGATCCAGCTCCGCGATCGGCTCGACACGCTCGCCGAGCAGGGCAGGTCCGAGCCCTTCAGCACCATCTTCCCCGAACCCCCCGGGATGGAAGCGTTCCGCGCCGATCTCAACCGCAAGCTCCGCCAGCGCTCGCAGAACCAGGTCGAGGGCGTCAAGCAGAACTGATCGGTCGCCCGGGTCTCACGCGCCCGTGAGCAGCGCCGCGGCACACGTGTACCGCTCGAGCGTCCCGCGCACCACGTCCCCGGGGAGCGCCGGTCCCGGGTCCGCTTTGTCCCATTCACCGCGATCGACCAGCCCCTGGAGATACTCGCGCACGAACTGCTTGTCGAAGCTCCGCTGCGCGCGCCCCGGTTCATAGTCATCCGCCGGCCAGAACCTCGACGAATCCGGGGTCAGCGCCTCGTCGATCAGGATCGGGTCCGTGTCGATCACGTTCCCGTCGTTGTCGACCTCGAGCCCGAACTCGAACTTCGTGTCCGCGAGGATGATCCCCCGCGCCCGCGCGTAATCCCGCGCCGCCCCGTAGATCGCGAGCGACCGGTCCCGGAGGGTGGTCATGAGCGACTCGGCGCTCACCCCGCCCAAGAACCCCTCGAGACCCGCGACGGCCGACTCGAACCCGATGTTCTCGTCGTGCCCCTCCTCCGCCTTGGTCGCGGGGGTGAAGATGGGCTCGTCGAGCTCGGCGCACTGGCTCAGACCCTGGGGGAGCTCGACGCCGCAGACCGAACCGGTTGCCCGGTAGTCCTTCCACCCCGATCCCTCGAGATACCCACGGACCACGCACTCCACGGGGACGACTTTGCACCGTTTGCCGATCGTGACGCGCCCGACCAGGTGCTCGCGCGTCGTGGACGGGGTCAGCGCCGCATCGGGGACCAACCGGTCGTCCGTGGAGAGCAGGTGGGTCCTCGACAGCCCCCGCGACTCGATCCAGCGCAGCCAGAACGCGGCGATCGACGTCAGCACGCGCCCCTTGCCCGGGATGGGGGTGGGCATCACCACGTCGAACGCGCTGATCCGGTCCGTCGCGACCATCAGGATCGCGTCTCGTCCATCCTCCCCCGCGCCGGGGAGGGTGTAGGTGTCGCGGACCTTGCCCTTGCGGAACCCCGGGAGGGTCAGATCCGTCGCGAAGGTCGCGAGCGCGCTGCAATCGGCGCGTCCGGAATCCGAGCAAGTGGTCGATGTCGTGGCTTTCTCGTGCACGATCAGAGCGTAGCCGCCGCGGATCCGCGGTGCGCGGCCCAAAGTCGGGTCCGCCCATCGATCCGAGCGGATCCGCGATCCCCCGAGGGGACGGGGGGGCTCGATCCGGGCACGGATCGGTCATACCCTTCACCCCACAGCGCTCGCCCGTCCCGGGCGGCGCGCCGAGCCCGTCCCGAGGGAGTGACCGACCCCCCATGCTCCGTTTCGTCTCACTCGAACGCACGAGAGTCGCGCAGGGCGCGGTTGCTGGCGCGTACCTGCTCGGGCAGGACAACGTCGCGATCGCCGGCGAGGTCACCGGGGTCGACAACCTCATCCACTGCGAGAAGACGACGAGCGAAGCGGCCGCGTTGGCGCTCCAGGTCGACCTCCGCGAGGACACCCTCGAGATCCTCGGGGGCGACCGGACCGTCGAGGGGGTCGAGCTCGCCCCCCTCGGGGTGCTGATGCTCCAGACCTGTCTGCTCCCCGAGCGGGACAAGCCCTACCTCCTCACGATCGAGCTGGCGCGCCATCGGATCATGCTCCTCCTGACCAAGCTCGAGGAATGGGGCGCCTTCGAGCACGCGGAGGGGTCCCTCGCGATGCGCCTGCTCGCGCGGGCGCGCGACGCGTTCGTCCAGGCGCTGGTCCATGCGCAGGACTCCGTCGAGCCCGATTCACCCGCCGCCGTCCACGGGCTGCGCGCCCTGTGGATCGCGATCGAAGCGTCCGAACGACTCACGCTCCTCCAGACCCAGCACGACTTCGCGCCCAGGATGAACGCGACGATGTACGAGTCCGTCGCGGAGGACCCCCCCGAACCGGCGCAGCGCACCCCCGTGCTCCACCCGTCGCGCGGCGGGGTCGTGCTCCCCCTCAAGCCCATGCTCGGGGCGGCCGTCTCCCCGAGCGTCTTCGCGCCCACGACCACCGACGCGATCATCAAGTCCAGCGATTTCATCACCGTCCCCATGCGATGGGTCGAGATGGAACCCGCGGAAGGGGACTACGACTACTCGAAGACCGATCGATGGATCGAATGGGCGATCCGCACGGCCAAGCTCCCCGTGGTCGCGGGTCCGCTGGTCGACTTCCGGACCACGAGCGTCCCGGACTGGCTCTACATCTGGGAGAACGACTACGAGACCCTGCGCGAGCTCGTCTACGAGCACATCAAGTCGCTCGTGACGCGCTACCGGCGCACGGTGACGCGCTGGACCGTCTGCTCGGGGCTCCACTGCGGGAAGAACTTCAAGCTCTCGTTCGAGCAGATGATGGACCTGACGCGCATCTGCGTGCTCGTGGCGCGCAAGCTCCATCCCCGCGCCAAGATCCAGGTCGAGATCACCCAGCCCTGGGGCGAGTACCACACCAAGGACCGAGCCACGCTCCCGCCGCTGCTGTACGCGGAGATGCTCTCCCAGGCCGGTGTCCAGCTCGACGCGTTCTCCTTGCGCATGCAGATGGGGTCGTACCGACCCGGGCTCCAGACCCGCGACCTGATGGCGTTCTCCGATCTGCTCGATCGGTACTCGATGCTCGATCGACCCATCACGATCTCGTCGTTCGGGGCGCCCGTCGCGCCCGTGCTCCCGAGGGACCCCGCCGGGGACGAGCCCTCCCCCGGGTCGTGGAGACAGGACTGGAACGAGCAGACCCAGGCGGCGTGGCTCCGCGCGTACGGTGCCGTCGCGCTCTCCAAACCCTTCGTCGAGAGCGTGTGCTGGCACGAGCTCGCGGACCCGATCGGCCCGAGCGACATGCGCACAGGGGGGCTGATCGATTCGAGGGGGCAATCCCGCTCGGCGCTGACGCGGATGATCGAACTCCGCGCCATGCTCCGATCGGGCACGCTCGATCCGACGTGGTCCGAGGACGCGCTGGCCGCGGACCCCCAGCCCGCGGGGGGATGACGGGTGGATCCGGGTGGTCCGACGCGCCGGTTCTCGCAGACCTACGCCGCCCGCGCGGGCGCGGTGGTGCTCCTCGTCGTGTCGGCGGTCCTCGTGGTCGACGCGTTCCGCCCCGGAGCGCCTGAAGCGCCGCTCGCGCTCGAATCGATCACGCACAAGGTCGACCTCAACAGCGCCGGCGCCGAGGAGCTCGCGCTGCTCCCCAACATCGGCCCCAAGCTCGCGCGCGCGATCATCGAGGACAGGGAGACGAACGGGGATTACGCCACCCTCGATGACCTCGACCGGGTCAAGGGGATCGGGCCCAGGACGATCGAGGACCTGATCGGGTTCGTGGTCCAGGAACCCACCGAACCCTGAATCCGGGCCCGTCCCTGAATCCGGGCCCATCCCTGAATCCGGGCCAGGATCGGAGCGATCTATACTGGGTCAACCCAACACCGAGCACGGCGGGAAATCACCCGTCGCTGCACGCGCGTGCGCGCACACCGAGGAACCATTCCCTGATCCCGATCGACACCATCCAGAAGCACCCGCAGTTCCGTTCGCTCGCCAAGGCGCTCGAATCGGGGTCGCACGTCGTCGCGACGGGGTCGGTCGGGTCGTCGAGCGCCGTGGTCGCGTCGGCGCTCCTCGCGCGGACGAAACGCACGATCGTCCTCGTCTGCGCGCACCTCGACGAAGCGGAGGACCTGCTCGCGGAGATCGGGGCGATCGACGCGGACGCGCCGATCGTGTTCCCCGCGCTCGAGCTCGCGCCCGGGGAGTCGAGCGTGAGCGCGGACCTGTTCACCCAGCGCCTGAGCGTGATGCGCGAGCTCGGCGCGAGCGACACCCCGCGCATCATCATCGCGCCCATCGCGGCCCTCATGCAGCCCGTCCCGAGCGCGTCCCGCGCCGACGACCTCGTGCGAGAGCTCACCCGCGGACAATCCCTCGACCCCGCGGAGCTCGCGTCTTGGCTCAGCGAGATGGGGTACGAACGCATCGACACGATCGAATCCCCGGGTCAGTTCGCGGTCCGCGGGGGGATCGTGGACATCTACCCGAGCACGAGCGGGGGCGATGCGCCCATCCCGATCCGTCTCGATTTCTTCGGCGACGAGCTCGACGCGCTCAGCGAGATCGACCCGGCGACCCTCGGGTCCGACCGCGCGATCGAGCGCGCCCGGATCGGGCCGGCGGACGAATCGAAACTCGGCGAATCCAAGGACGACGGGTCGTTCCTCGAGACCGTGACCGAGTCCGCGGTCGTGCTCCTGAGCGAGACCTTCGAGATCGTCGAGCAGGGGCGCGGGTATTTCGAGCGCGTCCACGACGGGCGCCACATCTTCGGCCCCCCGGCGGTCCTCAAGCTCCTCGAGACCCGGTTCCACGCGCTCGCGGAGCTCAACCAGTTCAGCGCGGGCAAGGCGGGCGCGGACACGCTCGCGGCCCTCCCGATCGAGCCCGTCCCCCCGTTCGAGAAGGACACGAGCGTCGCCATCAAGGAGCTCGCGGAGCTCGCGGATCGTCTCGGGCGCGTGATCCTCGCGTGCGCCAACGAGGGCGAGTTCGCGCGCCTCGGGGAGATGCTCACGATCCACGCGCCCGGCGCGAACATCGAGCGCCAGATCGTCGACATCCGGCGCGGGTTCGTGTGGGATTCGGATGATGAGGACGCGTTCGCGCTCGTCGCGAGCGGGGAGCTGCTCCACCGATCGTCGGTCCGCCGGCGCATCACCAAGATCCGCGCGGGGCGCGCGCTCGATACCTTCCTCGATATCCAGGAGGGCGACTATGTCGTCCACGCCGACCACGGGATCGCGAAGTTCGTCGGGCTGCGCGTGATGAGCCCGTCGGGCGCGAAGCGGACACCGAAGAAGCACGACGACGATCAGGAGGAGTACCTCACCCTCGAGTTCAAGGGCTCGAGCAAGCTCCACGTCCCGTGCTCGCAGATCGGGCTCGTGCAGAAGTACATCGGCGGGTTCCGGGGCAAGCCCCCCCTGAGCTCGATCGGGGGGAAGAAGTGGAAGGTCCAGAAGCAGCGCGTCGCGGAGTCCGTCAAGGATCTGGCCGCCGAGATGCTCCGGGTCCGGGCCGCGCGCGAGCACATGCCTGGGTTCTCGTACCCCGAGGACACCCCGATGTTCGACGCGTTCGAAGCCGAGTTCCCCTACGACGAGACCGAGGACCAGCTCGCGGCGATGATCGAGATCAAGAAGGACCTCCGGTCCCCTCGCCCCATGGACCGGCTCATCTGCGGCGATGTCGGGTTTGGGAAGACGGAGGTCGCGATCCGCGCCGCGTTCAAAGCCGTCGAAGCCGGTCGGCAGGTCGCCGTGCTCGTCCCCACGACCGTGCTCGCGGAGCAGCACGAGCGGACCTTCCGCCAGCGCTTCGCGGATTACCCGTTCCGGATCGAGTCGATCTCGCGTTTCAAGACGACCAAGCAGACCAACGAGGTCCTCAAGGACCTGCGCCTGGGTCGCGTGGACATCATCGTCGGGACCCACCGGCTGCTCTCGAAAGACGTGAAGTTCCACGAGCTGGGGATGGTCGTCATCGACGAGGAGCAGCGCTTCGGGGTCGAGCACAAGGAGACGCTCCTCCAGCTCCGGATGACCGTGGATGTGCTGACCCTGAGCGCGACCCCGATCCCGCGGACCCTCCACATGTCGATGCTCGGGCTCCGCGATATCTCGTCGCTCACGACCCCGCCCGTGGACCGGCGCGCGGTGGTGACCGAGGTGATCCCGTACAACGAGCAGCGCGTGAAACGCGCGATGGAGCGCGAGCTGGCGCGCGAGGGGCAGGTCTTCTTTGTCCACAACCGGGTCCACAACATCGAGACCGTGTGCGACAGGGTCCGCTCGCTCGTCCCGGGCGCACGGGTCGAGTACGGGCACGGGCAGATGCCCGGGCACGAGCTCGAGGAGATCATGCTCCGCTTCATGCGCCGCGAGATCGACGTCCTCGTCTCGACCACGATCATCGAAGCGGGGATCGACGTCCCCACCGCGAACACCATGATCATCAACGACGCGGACCGGTTCGGGCTCTCCGAGCTCCACCAGCTCCGGGGGCGCGTCGGTCGATCCCACCACCGCGCGTACTGCTACCTCCTCCTCCCCGAGGACCGGGGCGTCAAGGAAGTCGCGCGCAAGCGACTCAAGGCGATCGAACAGTTCTCCATGCTCGGCGCGGGGTTCAAGATCGCGATGCGCGACCTGGAGATCCGCGGCGCGGGCAATCTCTTGGGCGCGGAGCAATCGGGCCACATCGCGGCCGTCGGGTACGAGATGTACTGCCAGCTCCTCGATCAGGCCGTCGATCAGCTCAAAGAGAGCGGGATCAAGGACCAGATCACCCACACGAGCATCGACATCGGGCTCGTCGGGTACATCCCCAAGGGGTACATCCCGAGCGAATCGCGCCGGATCGAGGTCTACCGGCGGCTTGCGTCCGCGCCGTCGCAGGAGACGATCGACCAGGTGGTCGAGGACCTCACGAGCGCGTACACCGCGCCCCCCAAGCTCGTCGAGCGACTGATCCTGCTCTCGCGGGTCAGGGCGGCCTGCCGATCGCTCCATGTCCGCGCGCTCGCGCGGCGCGGCGACGACCTGGTCTTCATGACCGCCGACCCGGACCGGGTGGTGGGGGCGTTGGAAGCGTCGGGGATCAAGTCCCGGACGATCGCCGCCCATCTCGCGCAGACCAACGCCAAATCCAGCACGGGCGAGGGGTACTCGGAGGTCTGGGTCCGTCCGGACCGGAGGGACACGACGTCGCCGTACAAACTCGCGGGGGTGGTGCTCGGGTGGATTTCGCCGGAGGTCGGTCAGCGCCGTTCGGAGTTGTCCACGGCGTAAGTGCTTGTTTGTTCGGGATTTCGTTGGTTTGTTCTATCAAATCCGGGTGAAATCACCGATGTTGAAGAAACACACACGATCTAAACCCTGTGTTTGCCGTATACTACACGATTGCCCCGATCCGAAGGACGGATCTGTGTGGGGCATCAAGGATGGAAATGAGCCAGTCTTCCGATCAATCCGACCGTGTTCTCCGCGTTTCGCACGATACCCAGCTCGATACCGAACTCGGGAGCCTCCGCCGACGGATCATCCGTGAAGCGTCCCAGGCGATCGAGATCCTCAAATCATCGATCGACGCCCTGTGGGACCTGGACATCTCCGCCGCCCCGGCGATCAGCGCCGTCGAGAACGAGATCGACGTCGAGGAGGTCGCGATCGAGCAGGAGTGCTACAAGATCCTCGCGCTCAAGAACCCGTTCGCGGCCGATTTCCGGCTCATCGCGTTCTGCCTGAAGGTCAACTCCGACATCGAACGCGTCGCGGACCACGCATCCTCGATCACGAAGATCACCGCGAAGCTCGATTCCCCCATCCCGGACTGGCCCCCGGCGCTCTTGGAGATGGGCGAGCGGATCCCCGTGATGTGCGAGCAGGTCCTCCGGGCCGTCGTGAACACGGACACGGACCTGGCACGGTCGGTTTCGCAGTCCGACAAGGCGATCGACAAGCTCGATCGCCAGGCGTTCCACGAGATCTCCGCGATGATCGAGCGCGACCCGCTGGGCGCGAGCACCTACCTGCTGATGTACCGCATCGCGCGGGAGCTCGAGCGGGTGGGGGATCTGCTGGGGAACATCGCGGAGGAGATCGTGTATCTGCAGAGCGGCGAGATCATCCGCCACAAGCAGAAGGGCACGCCGCCGACGCCGTCGTCCCCGACCCGCAGCGCGTCCTGAGCGTTCTCGGATCCTGATCCAACATGGACCCGTCCGGAGTTTCGGACGGTTTTTTTCGATGTCGTCGAGGCGCAGCGGTGGGGGGGCGAGGTCGGGGATCGCATGCGAACCATGAAAAAAGAAAGAACCCGCTCACGTGGAGCGGGTGCTTGATGGTTCGTAGGTCGGTCTCCCTGACCTGTGAACAGTTGGGTCCATCTTGATGACTCGTCACCGAGTCACTATCCGCCGGACTGAACCTCGCGAGAGATCAGTCTGAATGGCGGGCGAGAGTGCGCTCATAAGCACGATCTGGTTCTCACCAGGCCGTTTCTCCATCTGGAGTCACGGACGATCGTGTCTATGGAAATCCCATAGAAAGGAGGTGATCCAGCCGCAGGTTCTCCTACGGCTACCTTGTTACGACTTCGTCCCAGTCACCACTCTTGCCGTAGGCACCCCTGAAACGAGGTGACTTCGGGCACTAGCAGCTCCCATGACGTGACGGGCGGTGTGTACAAGGCTCAGGAACGTATTCACCGTAGCGTAGCTGATCTACGATTACTAGCGATTCCGGCTTCAAGCAGGCGAATTGCAGCCTGCTATCCGAACTGGGGCATGGTTTTTGCGATTTGCTCCACCTCGCGGTATCGCGTCGCTTTGTCCATACCATTGTAGCACGTTTGCATCCCTAGGCGTAAGGGCCATGATGACTTGACGTCGTCCCCACCTTCCTCCGGTTTGACACCGGCAGTCTCGCTAGAGTCCTCGCCATGACGCGTGAGTAACTAACGATAGGGGTTGCGCTCGTTAAGGGACTTAACCCGACACTTCACAGCACGAGCTGACGACAGCCATGCAGCACCTGTGTACGTTCCACCCAAAGGGCGTGGCCAATCTTTCGAAAGGTTAATCCGTACATGTCAAGCCTAGGTAAGGTTCTTCGCGTTGCCTCGAATTAAGCAACATGCTCCACCGCTTGTGTGAGCCCCCGTCAATTCCTTTGAGTTTTAGCCTTGCGACCGTACTCCCCAGGCGGCGCACTAACCAGTTTACCTTCGGCCGTGAAACCATGAGAGGTACCACGACCTAGTGCGCATCGTTTACGGCGTGGACTACCGGGGTATCTAATCCCGTTCGCTACCCACGCTTTCGTACCTGAGCGTCAGGACAAGCCCAGTCAGCTGCCTTCGCCATTGGCGTTCCCATGAATATCTACGCATTTCACCGCTCCACTCATGGTTCCACTGACCCCTACTTGCCTCAAGACTTGTGGTTTACCCCGCAGTTCCACGGTTGAGCCGTGGGATTTCACGAGATACCTACAAGTCCGCCTGCGTACGCTTTAAGCCCAGTGATTCCGAATAACGCTCGGGCCTTCCGTATTACCGCGGCTGCTGGCACGGAATTAGCCGGCCCTTCCTCTGAATCTGGTCATTATTCCTAGATTCTGACAGTGGTTTACACATCGAAGATGCTTCATCCCACACGCGGCATTGCTCCGTCAGGCTTGCGCCCATTGCGGAAGATTCGTCGCTGCAGCCTCCCGTAGGAGTCCGGGCAGTGTCTCAGTCCCGATGCGGCGGGTCATGCTCTCACACCCGCTACCCGTCTTCGGCTTGGTAGGCCTTTACCCCACCAACTACCTGATAGGACGATCGCTGCTCCCAAGGCGGTAAACCTTTCCTCCGTAGAGCACATGGGGTATTACCCTGCGTTTCCACAGGCTATCCCCCACCTCGGGGTACATTCGATCGTATTCCTCGCCCTTTCGCCACTCTCCCCGAAGGGATCGTTCGACTTGCATGTTTTAGCCATGCCGCCAGCGTTCAATCTGAGCCAGGATCAAACTCTTCAGTTGAATATTGTTGCAAGGATCAAGGCCGAAACCTCTCACCAAACGCATCAAATGAAGCCGATCCGACTATCCCCGATCGTGCCTGTTGCCAGGGCGTATCGGGGCGGTCATTCACGAACGACGCCTGTTGCCAAGCGACGCTCGCCCCGGGACGGCAAGCCCCGGGTGTTCGTATCACTCAAATGAAAATCTATATCGATTGATATAGGGCATCCACTTGCACAAGAATGTACGAGATCGGGCTGTGAAACCCGAGCAGCATTCAAACGCGACGACGACCCGCTGCAAGGCCCGGTTGTACACCGGTGTCGCCGCGTCACATTCTCGCGGTGGACCCAACTGTTCACTTGTCAAAGAGACCGGCGATCGGTAAGCATCACGCCTCCGGATCGTCTTGGCCGCTGCGATGAGCGGCGAGGGAGAGCATAGACATCAACCCTTCAAGGTCAAACCCACGCTCTCCAATTCTTGATCAATTTCCTCCCCGCAGTGCCGTTCCTGCGCCACCAGAACACCTCCCCCCTCGCCGCCCCCCGAACGACGCGCGGAATCACCCGCGACCGCCGCGACGGCCGTCCAGATCGCCCGGTCCGCCCCCGTCAACGCCTCGCTGATCCGCCTGGCCGCCCGGCACGCCTGGGTCAGCGTCGACCCCGTCGTGCGCACGTCATCGAGCACGATCAAAACCCGAACTGTATCCGCTCGCTTGAGGATCCGTTTCGCGCCCGGAGACGCGCGGAACGCGCCGCGCATGTTCGCCGCTCGTGCCGTGGCGCTGAGCCCGACCTGTTCGGGGCGCCCCCGAGCCGCGAGGATCGGCGCGATCGCGGCGCCGCAGACCCGCGACGCGCTCTGCGCCAGGACCATCGTGTGGTCCACGCGCCGCGCCATCCGCCGGCGGAACGTCATCGGGACCGGGACGATCATCGCCTCGCGCGGATCGACGTTGCCCTGTTTGAGCGCTTCTCCGATCCGCGCCCCGAGCGCGGCCCCGAGCTCGCGCCCCGTGCGTCGCCACGCGTGGAACTTGAGCTCGCGCACCGCGTCGCGCACGGGCGCGTCGTAAGTCCCGACCCGAACCGCGCGCTCCCACGCGAGCTTCTTCCCCCGGCACGACCCGCACCCGTCGCCGTCGACCTCGTGGGGGCCCACGCTCGTCGCGCAGCGCCAGCACGACGCGCCCGGTTCCCACCCCTGTCGCTTCACCGCGATCCCGAACGACAACGATGTGCGCCCGAGCAGGTCGGTCTCGATCGATTCGAGTGTCTCCGCGAGCACGCCCATGGTCAGCGGATCGCGAGGCGCTCGCGGATGAGCGAGGCGCGCGCGACGCGGCGCTGCGCCTGGGAGAGACGCTGCCCGAGGGTCGCCTGGAGGTGCCCGGGCTGGACCTGGAGCAGGAGCGTGTGGATCCGGCTCAGCTCGATGTCCTCGATCAGCCCCATGAGGATCCCGAGGCGCACGAGCCCGAGGTGCTCGAGCGCCTCCTCCGCCTGCATCATCCGCGCGTGACGGAGCGCGCCCATCGCCCGATGGACCCGGTCCTCGAGGAGCACGCTCTGGTCGTTGAGGAGCTGGAGGCGCGCGTGCTTCTCGTAACGCACGATCGTCGGGACGACCTGCCCCTCGATCTCGTGGAGGAGCATCTCGTCGCTTTTGCCAAGCGTGACCTGGTTGGAGATCTGGTAGAACTCGCCCGCGGCCTGGGACCCCTCGCCGTAGATCCCGCGCACCGCGAGCCCCATGTCGTTGGCCGCGTTGCGGACCTTCTCGAGCTCGCCCGTGATCTTGAGCGCCGGGAGATGGACCATCACCGACAGGCGCAGCCCGGTCCCGACGTTGGTCGGGCACGCCGTCAGGTACCCGAAGCGCGGATGGAACGCGTAATCCACGATCGATTCGATCTTGTCGTCGAGCTCGTTCGCTTCGCGCAGACACTCGGTCAGGGAGAGCCCCGCGTGGATCACCTGGATCCGGAGGTGGTCCTCCTCGTTGACGAGCACGCTCACGCGCTCATCGGGCTCGTACACCGCGACCCCTCGGGGGGAATCGGTCCCGCCCTCCCCGTTCGCGTATCGCCCGCGGTCGTGCTGGCGCGACATGATCTGGCGTTCCACGAGCAAGCGGCGCTCGATCGGGGGCGCGTCGCGCAGGTCGATCCAGCGCATCGACGCGCCGTCGTCGATCGGTCCCGCGGCATCGATCGAGCGCCGGCAGATCTCGAGGATCTGCGCCCGGTCCGACGGGGACGCGTACGGGGGGAACGGGAACCCCGCGAGGTTCCGCGCCAGACGCACACGCGAGGAGAGCACGACCTCGCTCGAATCCCCCTCGCCCTTGAGCCATTCGATCGAGCGGGTGGGCGCCCGGTGCGCACCGAAATCCGCGTCGTGATCGCTGACGCCGTCGTGCGCCTGCTCGGCGCCGGCGGGATGCTCGGGGTCCCCCCGATCGTTGGGCTTCATGCGCGCTCCTCGATCCGTCCTGGGTCAGTCGTCACGCGTCGCCGAGGGCTCGCGCGTCCCGGACGTCGGCTCGACCTGCGACCCGGGTTTGGGCATGGGCATCGACGCGATCCGGGTCAACTCGTCGCGCAGGAGCGCCGCCTGCTCGTAGTCCTCGTGGCGCACCGCCGCGGCGAGCCGGGTCCGGACATGCTCGAGGCGCTGCTCGCGCTCGCTCGCTCCGCCGATCAGGTTCTCGAGTCGTTTGGGGTCCGTCGAATCGGAGAGTAAGCTCAACGCCCGACGCGGGACCTTCCCGATGTGCTGCTCCCCGCCCTCGTGCGCCCGCGCGATCAGCGGCCCCAGGCGCGACTTGAAACTCTCGTAGCACGACGGGCACCCCGTCAGCCCGTGCTCCTTGAAATCCTTGAACCCCATCCCGCACGAGACACACGGGACCGACGCGGGCGCGAACCCCTTGGTGGGTTTGCGCTTGTCCTCCGACCCGACGCTCGGGACGGCCAAGTTCTTGCCCATGATGTAGTTGGAGATGAGCTGGGAGATCGGGACATGGGGGTCCGTCGACACGCCCAGCTTGCTCGCGCACTGTTCGCACAGGTGGCGTTCGACCCTGGTCCCGTGCTGGATGGTGACCTCGTGGATCGTCGCTTCACGTTGACCGCATTCGCAGATCATCCGTTGCCCTCCGTGGTTGCGTCCAGTCTGTCCCGCGTCCCGCGTGAACACCGGATTGTACGGCAATCTCCAGAAAAACAAAAGACCCGTATCGAGGGATACGGGCCTTTGTGGGTCAGAAACAGGCGATTCAGTGATCGTCCGTCTGCTTTTGCTGACGGGTGTACCCGAACTTCCGCTTGAGGGGCTTGGTCACGAGCCCGGCGCGGATCGCTTCCGCGGACACATACACGCGCTTGGCGCGGGTGTTCCCGCTCTCGTCCGTGACGAGCACGTTCATCTTCTGGAGGTTGGGCTTGAAGGTCCGCCGGGTGATCCCGGTCGTCTTGAGACCGAAGCCGCCCTTGGAGATCTTGGCGCCGCCGTAGGCCTTCTTCTTCCCGAAGGTCGTCTTTTTGCCTGTGAAATGACACTCGAAGGGCATGGTGCGCCTCACTTTCCAGAACAAGGCGCTCCGTGCGCCGGGTCACGATGATAGCCCCGATCCATCCTGCGACAAGCGCCACTCCCCCCGGATCTGTCGCCGAGTCAGGCCCGCCGCGACAGGTTCTCGCGCGAGATCATGACCTCGAGGGTCTGGACCACGATCTCGATGTCGCGCCTGGTCATCCCCGAGAAGAACGGGAGCGCCAGGGTCCGAGCGCTCACGGATTCCGCGATCGGGTACGCACCCGGATGGAACCCGAACGCGTTCTGATAGAACGGCTGGAGATGGATGCACGGGAAGTAATCGCTCGACCCCACGTCGTGCATCCGCAGCCCCTGGATGATCCGGTCCCGCTCCTCGCGCGTGTACCCCGTCGAGAGGCGCACCACGTAGACGAACCAACTCATGAACGTGTCGTCGGTGGGGGAGGGGAGCACCAGGTCCGTCACCCCGGCCATCCGCTCGACGTACATCTCCGCGACGGCCCGGCGCGCCGCGATGATCTCGTCGAGGCGCTCCATCTGCGCCACCCCCAGGGCCGCGGACAGCTCCGGCATCCGGTAGTTGAACCCCAACCGCTCGTGGTGGAGCCACGACCCCCCCGTGGACCCCTGCGACACGGCGCCCCGCCCCTGGACGGCGCGCCCGTGGTTCCGGAGCGAACGGACCATGTCCGCGAGGCGTTCGTCGTCCGTGACGACCATCCCCCCCTCGCCCGTCGTGATCTGCTTGTTGGGGTAGAACCCGAAGACCCCCGCGCGCCCGAAGGACCCGCACTGCTTGCCCCCCAGGGTGGTCCCGAGCGCCTCGCAGCAGTCCTCGATCAGGGGGATCTCGTGCTTGGCCGCGATCCGCGCGTAGGTGTCCATGTGCTCGGGGTTTCCGAACGCTTCGACGGCGAGGATCGCCTTGGTTTTGTCCGTGATCGCCGCCTCGACCTGCGCGGGGTCCGCGTTGAGCGATTTGGGGCAGATGTCCACGAACACGGGGATCGCGCCCGTGTAGAGGATCACGTTCGAGGACGCGATGAACGAGAACGGGGTCGTGACCACCTCGTCGCCGGGCCCGATCCCGAGCGCCAGGAGCGTCATGTGGAGCCCGGCCGTCCCCGACGAGCACGCGACGGCGTGCTTGACCCCGACGCGCTGGGCGACGAGGGTCTCGAACCGATCGACCATGGGCCCGATGGACAGCCGATCGGACCGGAGCGTGCGGAGCACGAGATCCTCTTCGTGGGCGGTGATGTCGGGTTTGCTCAGGGGGATCTCGTGGTGCGCCATCGCGTCCATTGTCGGCGCTCGGGGGCGCTTTGCACAATGATCCCGCGAGAATTCCTCAGGCCCCGGCGCGCCGGACACGCTCCAGGAGTCGCCGCGCCATCGCGTCCACGCTCACCCCCCCCTCGATCCCTTGGGCCCGCTCGCGGATCTTGGACTCGATCCGACGGGCGGCGGTGATGACCGTGGAGTGGTTGGAGCGCCCCATGGCGCGGGCGATCTCCGGGTAGCTCGCCGTCGTCAGCTCGCGGGCGGCGTGGACGAGCAGCTCCCGCGCCAGCACGACCCGCTTGTGGCGCGTGCGTCCCGACAGCTCCTCGCGCGTCACCCCCAGGTCCTCGCAGACGACCCGGACGATCCGCTCGATCGGGATCGGACCCCGGCTCGGCGCGGCGCCCCCGGCTCGCCCCGCCCGCGCCTGGAGGGCACGCTCGATGATCGCGGGCGCGATCGGGCCCGCCTGGATCCCCCCGAGCAGGCGCGTCATCGCGTGGATCTGGACGAACGCGCCCTCGAGCTCGCGCACCGACGCGCCGTGCCCGACCCCGACCCGATCGAGGATCATCTCGTATCCCCGCTCGTCGATCGCGAGCCCGTTGCGCGTCCCGAACACCCGCGCCAGGCGCAGCCCGAGGTCCAGATCCGGCGCGTCGATCCGCGCCACGACCCCCGCGCTCAGGCGCGACGCGAGCGACGAATGGAACCGCTCGATCTCGCTCGGGTGCGCGTCGGACGCGATGAGGATCTTCGCGCCGCTCAGAGACAGGGTGTTGAAGATCTGGAGGAGTTCCTGCTGGGTCCCGTCCTTCCCCGCGACGAGGTGGACGTCGTCGAGGCACAGGAGGTCCAGGTCCTTGAAGCGGCGCTCGAACGCGTCGACGGTCTTGGTCCGCACGGCCTGGACGAAGCTGTTGGTGAACGCTTCCCCCGTCGTGTACCGGACCTTGGCGCCGGGGATCGAGACGCGGTAGTGCTGGGCCGCCCCGCGCAGAAGATGGGTTTTGCCCACCCCGCACGACCCGTGGACGAACACGGGGGGCGCCCCGCGCCCGGATTCGAGCAGGTCCACCACGCTCGCGTGCGCCAGGGAGTTGGAGGCGCTGACAAGGAAGGTGCCGAGCGTGGGGCAGGCGCTCTGCGGGCCCGGACGGCGCTGGCGCCCGCTCGAGCCCGCGCCGCGCCCGGGGGTGTCGCTCGAGGGGGTGGGGCGCTGCTCGTCGCGCCGCGCCATCGCGTCGCGAACGCTCGCGCTCGGGGCGTGCTCGACCACCCGGTACTCGATCCGCGCCCCGTCGCGCGGGTCGAGGTCCCGCAGCGCCGCTTCGAGTTCGCTCCCGAGACGGCGCTCGATGATCCCGAGGGTGAACGGGTCGCTCGCGTGGATCGCGAGCCCCCGCTCCGAGGCGCTGATGGTGACGTTGGACCCGAGGTACCGGCGCACCCGGTTCGCGCCCAGGCGCTCGGTGAGCGTGGCGCGGATCGTGTGCTCAAGGTCGCGACCGGGCGCGTCCGTGCGGGGGGGTGTGCGTCGTCCGTTGTCCGTGTCCACGATCGGACCTTCCGTCGTCCATGCGTAGGCGATCCGGGAGCGTGCGCGATCCGATCGCGCTCCGTGCTCCACGAGCCCAGCGTGCCGCTGCTCACGAGACGAGTCCGTTCACGGTGCGGAGCGATACCCATGCTCACGCGGTGTCCGCGGGAGCGCCGCGACAGCGCGGGACGCGTGGCGCCCCCGGGCCGTGGCTTTCATGTGGGATGCCGGGTCTCGAGTCTCGCGGCGACTGTCCGCTCGCCGTTCGCTCGGGCCCCGGCCCGAATCGTTCGTCCGCCGCGGGTCGTCCTGAAACCCGCGAAGGAGAGATTACGCGCACCCGTCGCGCGTCGCAAGAGCGTCAAGGGTGCGCAAAGCCCGACACACATCGCAAGTCCGTCCCACACGCGACTTGCGGCGTTGAAACTTTTTTCATCCACGGCACCCGGGATTTATGCACACTCAACAGGTGGAACCGTGGACAACACACGCTCGCGATGATCCAACGCGTCCGGGTTCGGACGCTTGCGCGCGGCGTGATCCTCACCCGATCGGACGCACGAATCCGAGTCGTGCGTCGAAGGGCGCGAATCCGAGCGAGGTGTACATCCTCGCCGCGGGCGTGTTGCGCCGATCCACGGCGCACGTGATCTCGCGCACGGGCTCGTCGACCCGGAGCGCCCCGATCGCGTGCACGAGCAGACGTTTCCCGAGCCCGCGTCCCCTCAAACCGGGCCCGAGCCCGAGGTACACGAGTTCCACGCTCTGGTTCCCGGGGCAATGGGTCAGCAGACAGCACCCGTGGGGCTCGTTGTCGTGCTCGACGATCCACCAGCGCGACGGATCGAACACCCCGGTCGCCTTGTGCGACTCGATGACGTCGTCCATGGGGCGCAGCCCGCACAGTTCCGGGCAGTCGAGGGTCTGCTCGTACGAGCGCTCAAGGGCCGTCGCGAGGACACGGTCCGCGTCGTGCGCGCTGAAGGTATCGAGCGTGCGGACCCTGATCGGGTCCTCGAACCCGGGCGCGGGGGGGAGGGCGCGGGCGCCGCTGAAGGGGAGACGCATGTAGTCGAGGGTCCCCACGCTCGTCATCCCCGCGAGCTCGCACACGGGCCTCGCCCAGTCGTGGTGGATCTCCATCAGGACCTGCGCGATCCGGATCCGCGACGACGCGCCCCGATCGAGGTCCTCGATCGCCCGTGAGAGCGCGGCGCTGATCTCGCGGATCTGGGTGGGTCGGGGTCCGAGCCGATCCTCCTCGCGCGGAACCGAGAGGAAGCACATCCCCGTCCCCCCCGATCCGGGCACGATCATGCAGACCTGGCGCACGAAGGTGCGTCCCGCGCTGTCGGTCCCCAGGACCCCCCAGAGGAGGTCGAGGTCGATCCCGTGGGTCTGGGCGTTGTCCGCGAGGCGCTTGGCGCCGAGTTTCGCGTTCCCCGTGACGATGAGGCGCTCCAGCGCCGAGAGCGTGAGCTCGCGCGGGATCCGGACCCCGGCGGGGTCCGCCTGGGCGTGCTCGATCCGGTCGTCGTGGCGCGGGTGGGTGGTCATGGTCCGGGGTGGGGAGGAGCGGGGGGGTGTGCGCTTCGGGTGTCTCCGCTGGAACCATCGGGCGTCGGGTGCGGATCGCGTGATCCATCGCGTGCCCGGGTCCCCCGAGCGAGCGCCGGGCGTGCTAGGATCAGCCCGATCCGTGCCGATCCTCGATCCGAGGTCGGGCCTCACGACAGTGTACACCTCGGGACAGGGATTCCCTCCCGAGAACCCTTGCGGAGCACCCGAGCCATGAGCCGCATTCTCAACCACACGAGCCGCACGATCGGCGCGCTGACCCTGGGTCTGATCGCGCTGTGCACGCTGAGCATCCCCACCAGCGCCCGCGCCGCGGCCCCCGAGCCGTCCCCCGTGTCGATCGCGTGGGAGTTCACGTTCGACGCGGGGCCCCTCCGTCTCGCGTACGTCGAGCACGACGGGGCGACGCGCCCGTACTTCTACCTGACCTTCCGGGTCACGAACTTCACGGACCAGGACCTCCTCCTCGCGCCCGATGTGACGCTCGTCTCCGACGGGGTCGAGGCGTACCGCTCGGGTCGCGACATCCCCGCGGGGGTGACCGAGGAGATCCTGCGCCGTCTGGACAACCCGCTTATCGAGTCGCAGATCGACATCGTCTCCACGGTCTTGAGCGGCAAGGAGCACGCGCGGGACGGGGTCGTGATCTGGCCGGCCCAGGACCTGGACGCGGATGAGATCACGGTCTATTTCTCCGGGCTTTCGGGCGAGTTCGAGTCCTACATCGTGGGGCGTGACACCGCGAACCCCCAGCGTTACACCCTGCGCAAGACCCTGATGCTCCGCTACGCGACCCCGGGCGACTTCGAGAATCAGGGGGCGCGCCCCTTCGAGCTCGTCGAGAAGCGCTGGGTGATGCGCTGAGCGACCCGACCGGGTCCCGAACCCGAGCGGATCGAGCAGGCGGGGCGCTTGCCACAAGCGCCGCAGATGACTACCCTTGACGCCCGGCTCAGCGAGGGCTGAGACGAGGTTGAACCGAACGGAGCACTGGTATGGCACACAAAAAGGGACAGGGTTCGTCGAAGAACGGTCGCGACTCCAACCCCCAGTATCGCGGGATCAAGCTCTACGGCGGCGAGAACGCCAAGCCCGGCGCGATCATCGTTCGTCAGTGCGGCACCAAGTTCAGCGCCGGGTTCAACGTCCGCAAGGGCAAGGACGACACGCTCTTCGCGGTGACCAACGGGAAGGTCGTCTACCAGAGCAACGGTCGCGTCCATGTCGATCCGTTCGACAACGAGATCGCGCGTCCGCAGTGGCTCCGCGAGTACCGCGCCGCCAAGGCGAGCTGAGCATCCATATCACACATCGAATCGGAGCGGAGCATCATGCTCCGCTCTTTCATTTTTGGATTGCTCGATCAGCCCGCTTCGGCCTTGGCACCGCACTCGGCGCAGAACCGGTCATCGCGATCGAGGGCCGTGCCGCATGATGCGCAGGGCGTCCCAGCGATCGAGACCCCGCACGACGAGCAGAACTTCGAACCGGGCTCGTTGGGGGCGCTGCACTCGGGGCACGGGACATCGTCGTCGCTCCACGCGGCGCGGACGGCGGTGGTGGTCGTCGTGACGGCCGGCGCGGTCTCCTTCGCGGCGTACTGCGAGACCTCACGCATGTACCCGAACGTGGTCAGCTTCATCCCGATCCCGAGGAGGAGCGCTCCCGGGAACCCGCAGACGAGGAAGAGGACGGGCAACCCCGGGCGATCATCGCTGAAGGGTTCGGCGGTCATCATCTGGATGCCCGTGAGGATGAAATCGCCCAGCCCGATCAGGAGGAGGATGCCTCCGACGACGATGAGGATGGGGCCGAAGGATCGCATCCCGGATCTGGCTTTGCTGTAGCCGTCCTTGGGTTGGGTGCGATTGCTGTGCATCATGGCGGGGTGGCGGGGCAAATTAGTGATATTGGGATGCTAAAGGATTTTCATCAGGAATTTTGAAGTTCGTCATAAAATTCTTCTATTTTTAATTCAGAGTAATCAACTATCCCTTCAGGTATTGAGTTTGAAATTTGTTCTAGCTTAAATTCAATGTCCTCTTTGTCGGACTCGGGGCAAATCGTCGAGTAGATCGATAGCCATACATAACACTGGGTGGCGGCGTGGGTGTCAAGGTCTTTGATTCGGTTCGGATCGATGTAGTTTATAGTTATCGCGTAATAATAATCTGCAAGAAATTCAATGGCCGGCCCGTGCCCGGTTCGGGCTGATTTGTCAATCCAGTACAAGGCGTTAGAGGAGTCTGGGTCGATTTCGCGGGAGATGGGGAGATGTCTGCGTATCTGATTTTTATAGTCTCGCTCAAGTTTGCGTAGTCGCATAATTTTGTTGTGGTCGCTAGTATTTTTCTGTTTTTGCAAATCCCGCCTTTGGCGCTCTGTGTCCGACAATTTATTGCGAAGGTTTTCTAGGTGGTCATAAGTGAGAAGTCCGAGCCGAAACATTGCCACGCTGTCTCCGGCTTCGGCGGCAATTTGATAATGTTCTTGGGCGCTCTTGTATGGGTGGTTTTGGTCGGGGACAAGCCGCCGTTCTAGAAGGTGGGCGAGTTGTGTGTGGCTAATGATGTCACCATATTCGATAGCCTTAGAGTACCATTCGGCCGCCTCCTTGAAGTCTATTTCGGTACCGATTCCACGTTCGTGAAGTAGTCCGATGTCGCCCATTGCGGCAGGGTGGTTGTAGTGGGCGGCTTTGTAGAGTAAGAGTGTGCCGGTGTGGATATCTTTTTCTAGCACATCTCCTGAAATGTACATGACGCCAAGTGTGTAGCAGGCTGAAGCAGATTTGTCGCTAATTCGCCTGAGTGTTTCTACAGCTTCTAAATCATTGTCTGCATTGCTGTCATCTAGCATCGCCTCTGCAAGATGTAGGGCATCCTGTACATCTGGGTCTTCTTTTTGTGCAGGAGTATGGGCTGCGCCGATCGCGAAGACGGGGTTTCCTGAGATCAAGAGTGCGAGACATAGCAGTTTATTTGACCCTGATTTCATGCCATGCAGTATACCGAATTGGAGATCAAATGCAGCCAAGAAATTCATCGTCTTGTCAACTCATGCGCTGCGGATTGAGGCGCAGTGCTTCACGATCCGCTCGAACGACTCGAAATCCACCTGCGTGGCGCCGTCGGACCACGCGTGGTCCGGGTCCGGGTGGCACTCGATGAAGAGCGCGTGGACCCCGATCGCCGTCGCGGCTTTCGCGAGCGCCTCGCCGCGATCGCGTCGCCCTCCGGTTTGCTCGCCCGATCCGGGGAGCTGGGTGGAGTGGGTGACGTCGAAGCACACGGGGGGGGACCCGGCGCTGGAGAAGGGGGAGGTGTCGAGCTCCATCATGTCCGCGACGCCGATGAAGTCGTTGACCAGGCGGTGGTACCCGAAGAAGGTGCCGCGTTCGGTGAGGAGTAGGTTGTCGCAGCCCGCTTCGCTCGCCTTGCGGACGGGTCCGAGCATTTCCGCGGGGGAGAGGAACTGGCCCTTCTTGATGTTGACGCCCCGGTTGTGGGTGTTGGCGGCCTGGGCGGCGGCGACGACGAGGTCCGTCTGTCGGCACAGGAACGCGGGGATCTGGAGCAGGTCCACGACGCGCGCGACCTGCTCGGCTTGCTCGGGGGTGTGAATGTCCGTCGTGACGGGGACCCCGAGTTCGTCCCTGATCGCGCCCAGATCGTCGAGCCCCTGTTCGAGCCCGATCCCGCGTTTGGAGTTGATGGAGGAGCGGTTCGCTTTGTCGAAGCTCGCTTTGAAGATGTAGGGGAGCCCGAGCTCGTCGCAGACGGCTTTGCAGTGCTTCCCGACGTCGAGCGCCATGGCGCGCGATTCGAGCGTGCACGGCCCGGCGATGATCGCGAGCGGGCGACCGGGCCCGATGGCGATGTCCGAGACGGTGCAGACGCGTGCGTTCGGTGGGGTCATGCTCAAGCGTAGTCGTCCTCACTATGATCGGGGACCCTTGGGCGGGTAGCTCAGTCGGCTAGAGCAATCGCCTTACACGCGATGGGTCGTGGGTTCGAGTCCCTCCCCGCCTACTTTGAAGCAATCGTCGACCGACACCCCGACCCCTGATGCGCCCCGTGCGCCGAGGGTGATTATCGTCGGCGGCGGGTTCGGGGGGCTCGCCGTCCAGCGCCGATTGAAGGGGGTGAACGCGCGGGTGGCGCTGATCGATCGTCAGAACCACCACGTGTTCCAGCCCCTGCTTTACCAGGTCGCGACGGCGTCCCTTTCCCCCGCGAGCATCAGCGCCCCGATCCGCGCGACGATCGCGGACCGGGCGGGGTGCGACGTGGTCCTCGCGGAGGTTACGGGGATCGATCCGGAGCGCAAGCGGGTGATGTTCGACGAGGGTTCGGTCGGGTACGACTACCTGGTGCTGGCCGCGGGCGCGACGCACGATTACTTCGGGAACGACGGCTGGGCGCCCCACGCGCCGGGTCTCAAATCGCTCTCCGACGCGACCGAGATCCGCCGGCGCTTGCTCCTCGCGTTCGAGAGCGCGGAGCACGAGGGGGATCTGGAGTCCCAGCGCGCCGAGCTGACGTTCGCGGTGGTGGGGGGCGGGCCCACGGGGGTGGAGCTGTGCGGCGCGATCAAGGAGATCGCGACGAACACGCTCTCCCAGGAATATCACAACATCGATCCGCGCGCGGTGCGCGTGATCCTCCTCGAAGGCGGACCACGGCTGCTCCCGGCGTTCCCCGAGTCGCTCAGCGCGCGCGCGAAACGCGATCTGGAGGGCCTTGGCGTCGAGGTGCGCCTGAACGCGATGGTCTCCCACATCGGCGACGACGGGGTGCGCGTGGGTGAGGAGTTCATCGCGGCGGGGAACACGATCTGGGCGGCCGGGGTGCGCGCGAACCCGCTGACGAAGGACCTGGGCGCCCGGCTCGACCGCGCGGGGCGCGTGATCGTGGGGTCGGACCTGTCCGTGCCCGGACACCCGGAGATCTTCGCGATCGGGGACCTCGCGTCCTACACCCCCGAGGGGCACAACAGCCCGCTCCCCGGGGTGGCGCAGACGGCGATGCAGATGGGGCGCTTCGTGGGGGACACGATCCGCGACGAGATCCGCGGGACCCGGACCCGGGATCAGCGCGGGGTGTTCACCTACCGCGACAAGGGGTCGATGGCGATCATCGGGAAGAACCGGGCCGTCGCGGTGATCGGGGACCGGGAGTTCACGGGGTTCATCGCGTGGCTCATGTGGGCGCTGGTGCACATCGCGTTCCTCGTGGGGTTCCGGAACCGGATCCGTGTCCTGTTCAACTGGGGCTGGAAGTGGCTTCTGGGGAGCCACGACGCGCGCCTGATCATCGGGGACTCGCGCATGACGATCCGGACCCCGCGGAGCAGCGAGTTCGAGTTCCATCAGCGCGAGGACCCGGACCGATCCTGAGACGGATCGCGTATGCTCGGTGATCCCCGTCCCGATCGATCCGGAGCGACGACCCCGTGAATCTGCTCGACCTGATCTACCTCCCGGTGGCGCTCGTGACGGCGCCGATATGGATGCGCAAGACGCGTTCGGGGTGGGGGGAGCGGTTCGGGGACGTTCGTTCGATGCTCGGGGACCCGGACGGTGGGGATCGACGCACGATCATGCTCCACGCCGTCTCCGTCGGGGAGATCAACGCGCTGCGCGACCTGATCCCGCGATTGACGCCCGAAGCGCGGGTGGTCGTGAGCGTGACCACGGATACCGGGCTCGCGCGCGCGCGGACCCTGTATTCGAAGACGTGCGGGGTGGTGCGCTACCCTCTCGACACGTCGTGGAGCGTGAAGCGGTTTCTGGACACGGTCCGTCCGGATGTGGTGGGGCTCGTGGAGCTCGAGGTCTGGCCGAACTTTGTGAAAGCGTGCACGGATCGCGGGATCCCGATCGGGATCATCAACGGGCGGCTCTCGGCGCGATCGTTCAAGGGGTACCGGAAGATCCGACCGCTGCTGCGACCCACGTTCGGGCGGTTGTCGTTCGTGTGCGCGCAGGACGGGTCGTACGCGCAGCGCCTGAGCGCGATGGGGGCGCGGGACGTGCGGATCACGGGGTCGATGAAATGGGACGCGGTACGCACCGATGCGGACGGGCCGAGCGAGCCGGCGCTCACGCTCGCGCGGGAGATGGGGCTGGACCTGTCGCGCCCGATCGTGGTGGGGGGGTCGACGGCTCAGGGCGAGGAGGCGCTGCTCCATGGCGCTGTGCCGGAGGAGGTCCAGCTCGTCTGCGCCCCGCGCAAACCCGAGCGCTTCGACGACGCGGCGTGCGCACTCCCGGGGTGTGTGCGCCGATCGACCCGAGAAACGCGCCCCGGCGCGACGCGGTTCCTCCTCGACACGATCGGGGAGCTCTCGACCCTGTACGAGATCGCGGACGTGGTCGTGATCGGGCGCTCGTTCGGGGACCTGCACGGGTCGGACCCGCTCGAGCCGGCCGGGCTGGGGAGAGCGGTCCTGATCGGTCCGGCGCATTCGGACTTCACCCATCAGGTGGAAACGCTCCGGGGCGCGGACGCGATCGGGGTCGTGGAGCGATCGGGATTGGGGTCCCGGATCTCGTCCCTCTTGGGCGATGAGGGGGAGCGGAATGCGATGGGAGCGCGGGCGCGGTCCTGTGTCCGCGCCAACCAGGGCGCGAGCGCCGAGCATGCGCGGGTGCTTCTGGGGGCGCTTTGCGGGGCCTGGGGGGCGGATTCCTGATTCACACGATCTTGCACGCCCGGGCGGGAAAACCACGAGGGATGGGGTGTACCATATCTCTCTGGTCCGCGGCTCAGGGCTGCGGACCGACATCAGGGACGTAGCTCAATGGTAGAGCATCGGCCTTTTAAGCCGCTGGTTCAGGGTTCGAGTCCCTGCGTCCCTATTCGAGATTGAACCGATCGGTTCGGCGCGTGATGTGCCTCGTCCGGTCCATCGGGCGCGCCGGAGCGCGGGAGCGAGATTCGTGAGCGACACGGCCGTCATCGCGAACGCAACACGGGTCATCCACGCGAACTGGAGCGACGAGCGCCTCCACCTCTGGTGCGAGCAGCGCCCCGAGGGCGATTGGTTCGGTTCGGCCCCGGAAAGCAACGCCCACCCCCACGCGAGCGCCCCCGATTTCATCGAAGGCGAGCCCGCGCGGATCACGCTCCGGGTCCCTGTGCACGCGGGGATCCCGATGCCGTCGCACGACATGGTGAACTTGGGGGGGATCGAGATCGACGAGACCCCGCCCGACGGGCTCGCGGAGGTCGAGATCCCGACGATCGCCATCAAGGCGGGGGAGATCTCGCGGGTGCTCGAGGCGCTCGTGGACCGCGCCGAGCGCGAGGATTCGGATGGTTTCCATGTCGGCCCGGGTGTCCGGTACTTCGTCGCGGCGTCGCGCCTCGTCGAGCACCTGATCGCGGGGCACCGGTTCGTGCCCATGGCGTTCCAGGATTCGGACGGGTCGATCAGCGGGCGCTGGCAGCCCTGGCTCGCCGACGAGATGTCGGCGCGTCGTGTCGGGAAGCTGGTCCGGTCCATGCCCCCCGTGGCGCGGGCCGTCCCGGACGGGCACGCGCACGACGCGTGGTCGATCACGAATGAGATGCTCACGTGCGTGACCGACGCGCACTGCCGGCGGGTGCTCGGTGTCGAGGAGATGGAGGACACGATCGAGAGCGCCGATCCGGGGCTCGATCACCAGGTCGCGTGGCTCACGGGGTTGCTGGGTCAGATCCCGGGGATCCGGGCGGCGACGGGTCAGCGCGCCGAGATCGCGAAGACGGTCCGCAAGTGGATCAGCGAGCTCGAGGATCGCGGCGAGTCCTCGTCGTGGCGCTTCGGTCTGCGTCTGAGCGAGCCCCTCGCCGACACGCTCGGGCAGGATGCGCCCGACGACGCGAAGCTCTGGTCGATGAGCTTCTACATCCAGTCGCTCGACGACGAGGAAGTGATCCTGCGCGGCGCGGACATCTGGCTGATCAACCGGGACCGGATCGTGTACGAGGGGCTCACGCTCGAGCAGCCCCAGGAGCTGCTCATGGGCGAGCTCGGGCGCGCGAGCCGGTACTACAAGAAGCTCGAGGACGCGCTCGACCAGAGCGAGCCCGTCGAGGTGCTGCTCGAGACGCAGGAGGCGTACCGGTTTCTGCGCGAGGTCAAGCCCGTGCTCGAGGAGCAGGGCTTCGGGGTCGACGCGCCCGCGTGGTGGAACTCGCCGACGGGTCGGCTCGGGACGCGCCTGCGGATCGATTCGGACCCGCTCGAGGCGCTCGAGGGCGATCTGAGCGATCCCGACGCGGCGCCGGCGCAGCTCGGGCTCGGGACCCTGGTGGGGTACCACTGGGAGATCGCGATCGGGGACACGACGCTGACGCTCCACGAGTTCGAGGAGCTGGCGCAGAAGAACCAGCCGCTGGTTCAGGTCAACGGGCAGTGGGTCGAGATCCGACCCGAGGACGTGCAGAACGCGATCAAGTTCATCTCCGAGAATCCCGGGGGGGAGATGGAGCTCGGGGAAGCGATGCAGCTCGCGCTCGCGTCGGATTCGGCGCAGACGGGGCTCCCGGTCACGGGGATCGAGGCGACGGGGTGGGTCGCGTCGCTCCTCGGGGGCGGCGACGGGACCGAAGCGAAGCTCGAGCTCCCGGTCCTCGAGACCCCCGAGAAGTTCAGGGGCACGCTGCGTCCGTACCAGATCCGCGGGTTGTCGTGGATGTCGTTCATGGAGCGCTTCGGGTTCGGCGCGTGCCTCGCGGACGACATGGGTCTGGGCAAGACGATCCAGATGATCGCGCTCATGCAATACGAGCGCGAGATCGCGAAGGACGGCGAGCCCGTCCCGCCCACGCTGCTGGTGGTCCCGATGTCGGTCATCGGGAACTGGGTCAAGGAGTTCGAGCGCTTCGCGCCCGAGATCCGGGTGATGGTGCATCACGGGGTGGACCGTGTCCAGGGAGACGCGTTCGTCGAGCGGGCGCCGGAGATCGACGTCGTGGTCACGACGTATGCGCTCGTGAACCGGGACAACGACTTCCTGACGCAGGTGAAGTGGGGGCGCGTGGTGCTCGACGAGGCGCAGTTCGTGAAGAACCCGGCCGCCAAGCAATCGATCGCGGTGCGTCAGCTCAACGTCCCGCGGCGCATCGCGCTCACGGGCACCCCGGTCGAGAACCGCCTGAGCGAGCTGTGGTCGATCATGGACTTCCTGAACCCGAAGTACCTCGGGCCGAGCGGGACGTTCCGCAAGAAGTTCGCGCTCCCGATCGAGCGCCACCGGGACCAGAACAAGATGGATCGGCTGCGCTCCATGGTGCGCCCGTTCATCCTGCGGCGCGTGAAGACGGACCCCGAGATCGTGTCGGATCTGCCCGAGAAGATCGAGACCAAGGACTGGTGCCCGCTCACGAGCGAGCAGGCGCAGCTCTACGAGGGGTGCGTCAAGCGGATGCTCTCGGACGTCGAGCGCGCCGAGGGGATCCATCGTCGCGGTCTCGTGCTCGCGGCGCTTATCAAGCTCAAGCAGATCTGCAACCACCCCGCGCAGATGCTCAAGGACGCGGACCCGCAGCACGGGCGTCCCGTTGATCCGGGGCGCTCGGGCAAGTGCGTGCGTCTGCTCGAGCAGCTCGGGGAGATCATCTCCGAGGGGGACCAGGCGCTGGTGTTCACGCAGTTCCGCCAGATGGGGCACATCCTCGCGACGATGCTGCGTCACGAGCTGGGGCGCGACATCCTCTTCCTCCACGGCGGGACCCCCCAGGGGCAGCGCCAGAAGATGATCGACCAGTTCCAGGAAGCGACGGGGAAGAACCCGATCCTGATCCTGTCGCTCAAGGCGGGCGGCGTGGGTCTGAACCTGACGGCCGCGACGCACGTGTTCCACTTCGACCGGTGGTGGAACCCCGCGGTCGAGAACCAGGCGACGGACCGCGCGTACCGGATCGGTCAGACGCGCACGGTGCAGGTGCACAAGTACATCGTCCGGGGCACGCTCGAGGAGCGGATCGACGAGATGATCGAATCGAAGACCGAGCTCGCGGAGAACATCATCGGGCACGGCGAGCGTTGGCTCACCGAGCTCGACACGGACCGTCTGCGCGACCTCCTCCAGCTCCGCGCCGACACCATCAGCGACGAGTTCTGAGACCAACACGAGCACCCATGGCCAAGAAGAAAGCGACAACCAAGAAGACGACGGCCAAGGCGCCCCCGCCGCCTTCGGATCGTGTCGTCAAGAGCGTCGCGAAACCGACGCTCAGCGCGAGCGTGCCGACGGCACCGAAGAAGGTCAAGCCCCAGTACGCGTCGTTCCGCTCGTCGCGCAAGTCGCTCACGAACCCGCGCCGGGTCCGCGGGGGGGTGAAGCTCAAGCTCAAGCCCGACGAGCAGCCCTCGTCGTGGGTCACGCAGCGTCTGATGCGCGTCGCGGAAGAGGGCGCTCAGGGCGACATCTACCGCGAGGGGCTCGAGTACGCGCGCGCGGGGCAGACCAAGCGCTTCACGCTCGAGGGGACCCTGTGCGAGGGGATCATCCAGGGTCGCTCGGACAAGCCCTACACGACGACCCTCGCGCTGTCGCGTTTCGACGCCGAGGCGCAGGAGCAGATCGTGGCGGCGATGGCGGACCAGGTGCGCTACGCGGCCAAGCTGCTCTCCGGGGAGCTCCCGAGCAACATCGAGGACGTGTTCGCGCCCCTCGGGCTGCGCCTGTTCCCGACCGAGCCCGCGGACATCACCCCCGTGTGCTCGTGCCCGGACTGGAGCGAGGACGAGCCGTGGTGCAAGCACGCGGTGTGCCTGACCGCGATCCTCGCGGAGCGCCTCGGGTCCGAGCCCATGGACGTGTTCGGGCTCCACGGGATGCCCGGGTCGGACCTGGTCGATGCGCTGCGTCAGAAGCGCGCGGTGGGGGTGCAGGGGCCCGGGCCGTCGCCTGTGCTGGCGCCGCTCGTTCCCGGGGTGTCGGACGCGCCGAGCGCGCCGCTCGAAGACGCGATCGATTCGTTCTGGGACGTGGGCGCGTCGCTCGACGAGCTCGACACGCCCATCGAGCCGCCCCCGGTGTCGTGCGTGCTGCTGCGCCGGTTGGGTCCGAGCCCGTTCATCGGGCGTTTCCCGCTCGTGGGGCTTTTGCAGACCTGTTACGAGCTCATCGGATCGGACATGATCCGGGCGCAGGGCATCGCGGAGTCGTCGAGCGACGACGACGACGAGGAGGCGTGATCGCTCAGCACCCGTTCATGTAGACCGAGAGATACGCGCTGATATCGAAGAAGTCGTACGAACCGTCTGCGCTGAAGTCGGCGCGGGGGTCTTCGTTTGCGAGGAACTGGAGGAAGGTGCTCACGTCGAAGAAGTCGAGCGCGCCGTCCGGGTAGAGGTCGGCGCTGCTGCACGGCGCGGGGTCGAGGCGCAGGACGCGCCCGTCGAGGGTGAGCAGGTACAGCTCGCCCGCGAGGTCCTCCCCGATCGAGATCACCCCGAAGGGCATGGGGACCCCTGTGCTCCCGAAGACGAAGCGCTCGACACCCCCTGTCCCACCCGAGACGGGGCCGTTGCTCGGGTGCCCGTGATACAGCCCGTTGCCGAACCCGTCGGCGAAGACGTAGCGCCCGTGAAGGGTCGGGATCGCGGATCCGCGGTAGACGAACCCCCCCGTGATGGAGACGGCCGTCTCATGGTCGAGCTCGAAGATCGGGTCGGTGAACCCCATCGAATCCGCGAAGTCCCCGGTCCCGTTGTTGTCGAGATCGGGGTCGGGCCGGTTGTTGGAGAGATCGAGCTCATCGAAGAGGAAGCTCCCCTCCTTGAGCGACCACCCGTAGTTCGCGCCCGCGACGATCCGGTTGATCTCCTCGACCTGGTTCTGCCCGACCTCCCCGAGCCACAGGTCTCCGGTGGCGCGGTCCACGGTGAGGCGGAACGGGGCGCGGTGCCCGAGGGTGTAGATCTCGTCGAGGGTGGTGGGGTCGCTCGCGAAGGGGTTGTCGCTGGGGATCCCGTACTTCCCGTTGGCGCTGTTGGAGCCGAGGGGGTCGATCCGGAGGATCTTGCCGAACGGGTTGAGTCGGTACTGCGCGTTCTCGCGGATGAGCGCGTCGCCGGCGGGCGCGTTCCCGCCGTCGCCGGAGGTGACGTAGAGGATCCCGCGCTCCGCGCCGATCCCGAAGGCGAGATCGAACATGTTGTGGTCCCACCCGGGCTGCTCGATCCGGAGGACCTCGCGTTTGGAGCCGCTGAAGGTGTCGCTCGACGGATCGTCGGCCGTGTATTCGTAGAGGACGTCGTGGTGCTGGCCCCCGAACGCGTCGGGCTGGAGGGAGTCGTCGAAGTCGGGTGTCCCCGCGCCGACGGCCTCGGTCTCGATGATGTAGAACTTCCCGTACCCCGGCTCGCCCTGCTCGGCGAAGTCCGGGTGGAACGCGATGGAGATGATCCCGAAGTTGCCCGGGGCGATCTGGGTGTCGTCGTTGGTGGTGATGAGGTATGGGGTGGGCGCGAGGGCCCCGTTCTCGTCGAGGAGGCGGACGACGCCGCCCAGGGTGAGGACGGCGATCCGTCCGGACCCGTCCGGGAAGGGGGCCATGTCGCTCGGGAGAATCTGGCTGATGCCCTCGATCTGCCCGAAGAGCCCGTTCGCGACGGGGGTGAGGTTGACGCAGATGGACCCGTCGGGCGGGCTCGGGAGCAGATCCTGGTTGATCCCGCCTCGGGGTGGGTGGCGAGGCTGGTGGGGCTCGTCGTGGGCGGCGGTCGCGGGGGCGAGCATTCCCAAACAGAGCCCGATCGTGGCGGCGCGGCACGTCTTGATGCGCATGGAACACTCCGTTCAGATCACAGCGTCTCCGATCGCGACCGACGAGTCAAGACGGTACCTTTCGCTTGGTATCGTCTTTCGGATGTGTCCGCTCGATCCGGATCGGGGGGTGGGCCTAGGATTCGGTCTTGCGGAGCCGAACGCGACGGACGCGAGGGGAGACACCCCGAGCCGAGGCGCGTGCAGGGGTTCTCGAGCAACGAGCGGTGTTCCCGCTCACGCAGCCCGAGAGAATCCAGCTCCAAGCGGACGACTTGTCCGCGACATCGGCTGCGGCGATGCGCTCCCACGCGTGGGGGTGTCCGAGCCGCACGAACTGGTTCGGAACACCCGCGGATCGATGATCGGTCCGTCCAACACGCGGAGGTCGAGCGGCGAGACGCCGCGAGCCGATACAACGGACGAGACAGGTCCCCTGTCGAGACAACATTGCCCCATGGTGTAATGGCAGCACTACTGTTTTTGGTACAGTCAGTCCTGGTTCGAATCCAGGTGGGGTAACTTTCTCTCCTCGTCCAGCATCGGCTCGCCGTCGGGTCTCCGCGAACGCGACCCATGGCCGAGCACGATTCAACGACAACCCGAGCGCCCCAGGCGATCATCCTCGCGGCCGGCAAGGGCACGCGGATGAACTCCGATCTGCCCAAGGTCTGCCACGATGTTGGAGGTCGTCCCATGGTGTGCGCCGTGGTCGATGCGTGTCTCGACACGGGGTGCGAGCGCGTGGTCGTGGTGGTGGGGTACAAGCAGGAGCTGGTGCGCGAGGCGCTCGGGGGGTACGGGGACCGGGTGGAGTTCGCGGTGCAGGACGAGCAGCTCGGGACGGGTCACGCCGTCATGAGCGCGCGGGACCTGTTCAAGGGCGTGGACGATGAGACGGACGTGTTCGTGCTGTGCGGGGACGGGCCGCTGATCCGGTCGTCGACGCTGCGTGCGATGCTCGACATCCAGCGTGAGTCGGACGCGTGCGCGACGCTCGCGACGAGCACGATCGAGGACCCGGGGGGATACGGGCGGATCGTGCGTGACGGGTCGGGCGCGTTCAAGCGGATCATCGAGCAGAAGAACGCGAGCGACGAGGAGCTCGCGATCCGTGAGGTCAACCCGAGCTACTACTGCGTGAAGAACGGCGCGCTTTTCGGGGCGTTGTCGCTGATCAACCGCAACGAGCTCACGGGGGAGTACTACGTGACGGACGTGTTCGAGCTGCTGCTCGATCAGGGTCGGCGCGTCGAGGTCGTCGACGCGGTCCCCCCCGAGGACGTCCTGAGCATCAACACGCTCGAGCATCTCGCGGAGGTCGACGCGATCTACCGCGCCCGCACGGTCGGCACCACAAGCGAGGACCGCCATGAGTGAGCCGGAACTGAAGGTCTTTGCAGGACGCAACTCCAAGGAGCTGGCGCAGCGCGTCTGCACCGAGATCGGGATCGAGATGGGCAAGGCGCGCACCTCGCTCTTCCCCGACGGGGAGGTCATCGTCAAGCTCGAGGACGACGTGCGCGGGCGCGACTGCTTCGTCGTGATCTCGACGTGCGAGCCCGTGAACGACAACCTGATGGAGCTGCTGGTCTTCTGCGACTGTCTGCGCCGAGCGAGCGCCAAGCGGATCACGATGGTCATGCCCTACTACGGGTACGGGCGTCAGGACCGCAAGGACGAGGGGCGCGTCCCGATCACGGCCAAGCTCGTCGCGAACATGATCACCGCGGCGCGCGCCGACCGGGTCCTGGCGATCGACCTCCACGCGGCGCAGATCCAGGGGTTCTTCGATCTGCCCGTGGATCACCTGAGCGCGATGCCCGTGTTCTACGAGTATTTCAGCACGATCCGCGAGGACCTCGGGGAGCTGTGCCTGGTCTCCCCGGACGTGGGGAACGTCAAGGTCGCGGAGAAGATGGCGAACCTGCTGAGCGCGGACCTGGCGATCATCAACAAGCGCCGGATCACGGGCGAGACGGTCGAGGTCGGGAACCTGATCGGGGACGTGAAGGGCAAGACGGTCCTGATGTTCGACGACATGATCTCGACGGGGGGGACGGTGGTGAAGGCCGCCGAGCTCGTGGCGCACGAGGGCGCGACGAACGTGATCTGCGCCGCGACGCACGGTGTGCTCGCGGGCAGCGCGATCGAGAAGCTCAGCGCATCCCCGATCTCGCGCGTGGTCATCACGGACACGATCCCGAGCGAGCACCGCGCCGGGCCCCTCCTCGACAAGCTGACCGTGCTCTCGGTCGGTGAGCTCCTGGGGCAGGCGATCAAGCGGATCCACGACAACGAATCGGTCAGCGCGATGTTCCGAGGGACGTCGCAGGTCAAGCGCTGAGCCGCGCACGCAACCATCGAACCAACGCGTAAGCAACGAAGCGGATTGTAGATAAAGGAGTCAGAACATGAGTGAACAAGCACCAATGCTCAGCGCGACGAAGCGCGAGCGGACCGGGTCGCGGTACGCGCGTCGTCTGCGCGAGAGCGGATCGCTCCCGGCGGTCATCTACGGGCACAAGCAGGAGCCCGTGTCGATCACGCTGAACATGCACGAGACGGTCCAGCACCTGAAGAAGGGCGAGAAGTTCTTCGAGCTCGATCTCGACGGCGCCAAGGAGCACGTGCTCCTCAAGGACCTCGGGTACGACTACCTGGGCGACAACATCGTCCACGCGGACTTCGCGCGGGTCGATCTCGACGAGCGCGTGGACGTGAACGTCCACCTCACCTTCGTGGGCGAGGCCAAGGGGCTCAAGAAGCCCGGCGCGATCATGATGCACCCGCACACCGAGCTCGAGCTCAACGTGCTCATCACGAACCTCCCCGACCACATCGAGGTCGATGTCTCGGGGATGGACGTCGGGGACATCATCCACGCGTCGGACGTCAAGCTCCCGCTCGAGACGATGAAGCTCGTTTCCGACGAGGACGACATCGTCGCGCAGATCGTCATGAAGGCGCAGGAAGAGGACGAGGACGCCGAGTCCGGCGAGGTCTCGAGCGCGGCCGCCACCCCCGAGGTGATCGGCGAGAAGAAGAAGGACGACGAGGACAAGGACTGATCGCGTGAAACTCATCGTCGGTTTGGGCAACCCGGGCGCGCAGTACGACAAGACCAGGCACAACGCCGGGTTTATGGTCGTCGATGCGCTCGCGTCCAAACACGCGGCGGGCGCGATCGCCAGGGCGCGTTTCTCGAGCGCCACCCTCGACGCGAACATCAAGGGCGAGAAGGTCCTGCTCATGAAGCCCACGGTCTTCATGAACCGGTCGGGTCAGAGCGTCGGGGAAGCGGTCCGCTTCTTCAAGCTCGAGCCCGCCGAGGACGTCCTCGTGATCGTCGACGACATCGCGCTCCCCGTCGGGTCGATCCGCCTCCGGAAATCCGGGGGTTCGGGAGGCCACAACGGGCTGAGCGATATCGACCGGGCGCTCGGGGGCGCCGACTACCCACGCCTGCGCGTGGGTGTCGGGGCCGTCCCCAAGCTGATGAACCAGGCGGACTGGGTCCTCTCCCGCTTCATGAGCGAGGAGAAAGCGGACCTGGACACGGCGATCAAGGACAGCGTGTCCGCCGTCGAGCACGTGCTCGAGCACGGGATCATCAGCGCGATGAACGCGTTCAACAAGAAACTCGAGACCAAACCCACCCCCGAGACGCCCAACGACATCCGTTCGTCGGGCGACGCGGATCACGATACGGCATCCGATTCAAGCACCAAGGACCCGCGCGCCGAGCGCGACGCGGGCTGAGAACACACTGGAGTTATTCATGAGCACTTCCACCGAAACACGCACGGGGATCTACGAGGGCATGTTCCTCGTGTCGCAGGCGGCCGCGGCCGACTTCGCGGGTCTCATCGAGCACATCAACCACCTCTTCGAGCGTGCGAGCGCCACGGTCGTCGCGATGAAGAAGTGGGACGAGCGCCGTCTCGCGTACGAGATCGACAAGCAGAAGCGCGGGATCTACATCCTCGCGTACTTCACCTGCCCGACCGACCAGGTCGCCCAGCTCGAGCGCGACGCGCAGATCTCCGACCAGATCATGCGCCTGATGGTCACCACCGCGGATCACCTCACCGACGAGGAGATCAAGGCGAACGACGACCGCCAGGGGCTCAAGGACGAGGCCAAGCTCAAGGCCGAGCAGGGCACGCAGGAGGACGCGCAGTCCACCGGCGCACGCCTTGGAGCCCCCGAAAGGTCCCAGCAGGACGACTTGAACCGGGCCCACGGCGTCAAGGCGGCCCCCGCGCCCGAAGCGCCCGAAGCGTCCGGCGAGGGCGACGACGCGGGCTCGGACGACTCGGACGACGAGAACTGACCGCCCGGATCGCGGATTGCCCCGCGAGAACACGGTTTCCGACCCGCCCCCCGGCCCGCGTGCGAGCCGGGGGGTGTTGCTAGAATGGGTGTCGCGTACGTCGCGGCACGGGTCGTCGGCCCGAACGACACGACCGATCACTCAAGAATGGAGACCACGAATATGGCCGGCAGCTTCAACAAAGTCATCCTGATGGGGAATCTGACGCGGGACGTCGAGATCCGACACACCCCGAGCAACACGGCGGTGGGGAACTTCGGGCTCGCCGTCAACCGTCGGTACCGCACGCAGTCCGGGGAGAACCGCGAGGAGGTCACCTTCGTGGACTGCGAAGCGTGGGGACGCACCGCGGAGGTCATGAGCCAGTACCTCACCAAGGGCAGGCCGGTCATGATCGAGGGTCGCCTCAAGCTCGATCAGTGGGAGGACAAGAACGGCGGCGGGAAGCGATCCAAGCTCTCGGTCGTCGTCGAGAACTTCCAGTTCGTCGACTCGGGTCAGGGCGGGTCCGGTGGCGGCGGCGGTGGGGGCGGGGGCGGCTCCTACGCCGGCGCGGGCTCGCGATCGGGCGGGGGCGCCGACATCGACGTCGATCCGAGCGATATCCCGTTCTGATCCCGAACACGCGGATCACGACAACTTGAAACCCTTGTCGACGCCCCGTTCATGCGGGGCGTCTACACTTTCCGCCCGGCTCGGATCGAGCCGGACCACGTTGGGGATCCGCGCCGTGCGGGTCTCCTCAACTCTCCGCGGCACCGGGCACACGCGCCGGGGAGCAGGACAGCGAAAGGAGACATCGCATGCCCAGCCACGTCAAACTGTTGTTGACCGAGAACGTCGAATCCCTCGGGATCGTCGGCGACGTCGTCCGTGTCCGTATGGGATACGCACGCAACTTCCTCCTCCCCATGGGGTTCGCGACGACCCCGAGCGACGAGCTCATCCAGTCCCTCGCCGACAAGCGCGCCCAGGCGGAGAAGGAACTCGCCGAGCGCCGCAAGGAGCGCGAAGCGATGATCGGGAAGCTCGATGGTCAGGAGCTCACCATCACCCGCGCGTGCAACGACCAGGGGCACCTGTACGGCTCGGTCACCCAGCAGGACATCGCGTCCGCGCTGCGTGAGGTCGGGTTCGCGGTCAAGCCCCGCGAGGTGCGCCTCCCGGGCGCGATCAAGCGGGTGAGTACGTTCGACATCCTCGTGAAGGTCGACTCGGACCTCGAAGCGCACATCAAGCTCTGGGTCGTCCCCGACCGCGAGCTCCAGATGGACGAGGAAGAGGAGATGGAGTTCGACAACGAGGGCGAGCTCATCATCAAGGACAAGAAGAAGCCCAAGGCCGAACCAAAGCAGGAAGAGCCCGCGGAAGCCGGCGCGGAGTGATCCCCGCCCGGATCGGACGGATCAAAGAAAGCGGGCGCGTCCTCGGACGCGCCCGCTTGTGTTTTTGATTGATCCCGCTCCGCTCATGCGGAACGGATCCGTTTATTCGAGCGGGGGCTCGAAGTGCATGAGCACCTTGGACCCGACGGCGAAGTACTCGATCTGCACGCCGTCGGTCACGAGGAACAGCAAACGCAGCTGCTGACCCGTTTTGGACTTGGACAGCGCCGGCGCGTCGGTCGTGGAGTCGAGCGTCGCGCTGGGCGAGTAGCGGAGCCGGAGCTCGCCGCTTGTGGAGTCCTCGAACACGTATCCGACGGCCTCGTATTCGTTGCCGTTGGTGTCGACAACGAGGAAGGTCTCTTCGAGGTCGACGGTGCGGTACGCTTCGGAGAGGAGCCCGCCCTCGATGATCCCTTCGGAGTCCTCTCCGACGTTGATGTAGACCATCGCCTGACCGGTGCTGACGGAGAACTGCTCGACGCGGAGATTCCTGCCCGCGGGCGCGTTGCGTCGCCCGTGCTCGGCGTCGATGAAGATCGCTTCGCCCGTCCCCGTGGAGACGATCTCGTTGTCGTCGTTGAGGTTCACGCCTCGCTGCTTGGCGGTCTGGGACGAGAGGATTGTGCCGAGCGAGACGCCGACGCGTGCGATCCGGTACGAACCCTGCGGGTTGACCGTGACCGCCTCGGAGAGGTCGAACTCGCGCTCGACGACGGCGCCCGTGAGGAGCGAGCCGTCGGGGATGAGGGTGTCTCGCGCGGCGCGGGTGCGGAACGCCTGGGCCTGGCCGAAGTCGTCGGCGCCGACGCGCACCCCGCGCACGTAGAGCGCCAGCGGGGTCTTGTCCGCGGGGACGAGGAACTCGAAGCCCATCTGGACGCGCGACTTGCCGCCCGTGGAGCTGATGAACGTGTCCGCGGAGTCGTAGGGCCAGCGCCCGTAGCGCCCGGGCTCGCTCGATTCGGAGATCGTCGCGATCGGGAACGCGGTGCTGGTTTTCCCGGTCGCGTTGTCCTCGAGGAGCAGACGGACCTGCCCGTTGGAGACGAGGACCTGACCGCCCTGTTCGCCCGCTTCCTTCGCGCCGGGCTCGAACTCGATGACGTACCCGGCGAGTGTGGCGGCCTTCCCGGTTTCTGAGGGGGTGTTGTATTCGTTGCCGTCGATCGTGGTGTAGAACTCGCCCTGCTCGAGGAGGTCGGAGACGGGGGTGTTCTCGGCGCCCACGGTGTAGGACGAGACGGCGCGGAAGTCCTCGGGCTTGATCACGTTGCGCCCCGCGCCCTCGGGGCTCAGGCGCTGGGCGAAGCCCGTGAGCGTGATGTCGGGGTACCACTTGGCGAGGGGTTCGTTCGAGCTCATCGAGCCCGTGGAGAGGTTCTTGTAGACCATCGCGGTGATCGTGTCCGCGGGGACCCAGAGGCTGTCGGTCTTGACGAGGTACCCGTCGCGCGCGTCGTGGTACCAGACGGGCTGGTACCCGAGGAACCCGGTGGGGAGGCGGAGGTGCCCGATCCCGATGACGAGAACCCCGGCGCTGATGATGCCCGCGATGAGCCCGAAGGCCGCGCCCCCCGCGTAGTCCATCGCGCCGGCGCTCTTGATGTTGGCGGTCACGAGCTTGTCGGTCGCGACGCGGAGCACGAGGGTGACGATGACGAAGGGGACGATGAGCCCCAGGCCCCACGCCGCGTCCCCGAGCGCCGACGCGAACCCCGCCGCGGGGCTCAGGTCGATCAGGAGCATGGAGAGGGGTTCCCACACCGAGAACGCGATCGCGCCCGCGAAGAGCACGCACATCGCGTGGATCATCGCGTTGAACACGCCGCGCACCATCCAGGCGTAGCCGATCGACAGGACGACGAGGAGGACGAGGAGATTCATGAACATGCCGTGACTCCGTTTCGGGTCGCGTGTGCGATCAAGCGCTCTTCTTCGCCGCGGCGGGCTTCTTGGGCGCCGTGATCCGCGTGACTTCTTCGATACTGGTGACACCCTCGACGGCCTTGCGCAGCGCGCTCTGCTGGATGCTCGGGAGACCGCTCTTTCGGAGGGCGCTCCGCAGACCCTGGAGGTTGCCCTCCGCGATCAGGGCGCGTTCCTCGTCCCCGATCTCGTAGACGGCGAAGACGCCGGTCTGCCCGAGATACCCGAGCCCGTTGCACAGGGTGCACTGCTCGGGTTTGTTGCGCACGAGGACCTGCCCGCCCTTCTTGAAGAGCTCCCCGACCTTGTCCGCGGGGAGACCGAGCTTCTTGAGCATGTCGCCCGAGGGCTGGTAGGGGACCTTGCAGTTCTCGCAGAGCTTGCGGACCAGCTTGTGCGCGACCACGCCGCGGAGCCCCTGGGCGGCGAGCTTCGGATCGCCCACGGCCTTGATGTAGGTCTGGATCGCGGTGAGCGCGTCGTCCGCCTTGAGCGAGAGGTAGACGCGGGTGCGCTCGAGGTCCGCGTTCGCGACGTTCTTGGCGGTCTCGACGTCCTGGAGCTCGCAGATCCCGACGATGTCGGGGTCGCGGCGGAGCGAGGAGCGGACGGTGGTCGCGAAGTCCGGGCCTTCGGCGCTCGCGTCCCAGATGATCTGCTTGACCCCCTCGATCGCGTCCTCCATCTCGAACTCGATGGTCTGGATGTTGGAGGTGTACGCGTCGTGGAGCTTGAGGAGCGAGTAGAGCGTGGTGGTGCGCCCGCCGTCGGGCTGACCCGCGACGAGGACCACGCCCCCGGCCTTGGGCCCGAGCTGGGCCCATTCCTTGAGGAGCTTGAGCTGGGGGTCGAGGAGCCCGAGGTCCTTGGGCTTGCGCCGCACGGCCTGGGAGGGGTTGAAGATCATGGTCATCCGCATCCCGCCCTTGGTGCCCGAGGTCGAGATCTTGACATCCGTGGAGGTGGTGCCCTCGCCCCAGGAGACGGAGATCTTGCCCGTGAGCTTGCGCCGGCGGTCCTCGACGTCGAGCTTGGCGCACTTCTTCCAGAAGTCGATGATCTTGATGGCGTCGGCGGCGGCGATCGCGTCGCCCTTCTGGCGCACCCCGTCGATGAGCATGGACGCGGCGTACGCGGACTCGCTCGCGGGGAGGATATCGACCTGCGACGCGCGGAGCTCGATCGCCTTGATCACGATCTGTTCCGCGCCGATCCGGACCGCGAGGTCCGGGCTCTCCTTGCTCGGGGGCATGACCTTCATCTTGTCCGCGCCGACGATGAGGAGCTCGGACGAGCCGAGCTGCTTGGCCTGCTTCTTGGCTTCGCGCTTCTCCGCGACGTCGCTCATGTCGATCGAGAGGCGCCCCGCTTCGGGGACGCGCTCGTCCTTGTTCGCGATGGACACGTAGATGAGGATGTCCACCCCGAGGATGATGATGGACCCGACGAACGCGCCCGCGAACCCCGCGATCCCCCCGAGGGGGATGAACAGGACCAGCGCGAGCGCCGCGGCGCCCATGATGATGTGGATCGCGTTCCATTTCTCCGCGCCCAGGAAGAACCGCTGCGCGTGCTTGTCGAGGTGGGTCGCGATGACCCACGCCCACGCGATGAAGGGCGCGAACAGGAGGATCGGCTTCCACAGGGACACAAGCATGAACGCTTGGGACGCGAGCGTGGGCGCGGACAGTGCAGTGCTCTCGATCAGCATCGGGGGTTACCCTCGGATGGGTCCTATGCGAAGAACGCGACGCCCCGACGGGCGCTCACGGTTGGGTCGGGCATCATAGCGGCGGCGGGTGCCCGCAACGCCGCCCACGCCGCTCACGCGAACTTCTTGAGCTTCATCTGGAGCTCGTCCACGTTGGGCGACGCCTCGATCGCGGTCCGCATGTGGATGTACTCGTCCTCGACGAGTTTCACGAGCGAATCGTTGAAATCGATCATCCCGACCTGCTGGGCCTCGATGGAGTTGAGGATCTCGCGGATCTCCCCCTCCCGTTCGTCGAGGATGTACTTCTGGACCACCCCGTTGTTGATCAGGATCTCCAGCGCCGGGATCCGGAAGATGTTCTCGTGGAGGGTCGGGAGCAGCTTCTGGTACACGAACGCCCGCATCTGGTACGCGAGGATCTTGCGGACCTGCTCGACCTCCTCCTGGGGGAAGAGCCCGTAGATACGCGAGAACGTCTGGGTCGTCGAGGACGAGTGGATGGTCCCGAAGACCAGGTGCCCGGTCTCCGCCGCGTGGAGGGCGGCCTCGAACGTTTCCTGGTCGCGCATCTCGCCGATCAGCACCACGTCCGGGTTCTCACGGACAAGCGCCCGGAGCCCCGTCTTGAAGTCGAGACAATCGAGCCCGATCTCGCGCTGATTGATCGTCGCCTTCTTGTCCTCGAAGATGTACTCGATGGGGTCCTCGAGGGTGAGGATGTGGACGCTCTTGCGCGCGTTCACGTAGTCGAGCATCGACGCGATCGTGGTGGACTTGCCCGAACCCGTCACGCCGCAGAGCAGCACGATCCCCTGGGGCTGCATCGCGATGTCGGACATGACGGGGGGGAGGTGGAGACCCTCGAAGGGGAGGATCTCGCTCGTGATGTTCCGCGCCGCGACCGAGAGCGTCCCGCGCGCCTGGAACAGGTTCACGCGGAACCGGTGCTTGGGGTCGTAGTTGTACGCGAAGTCGACCGACCCGTACTTGTGGAGGTCCTTGAACTGCTCCTCGGTGAGGATGTGCTTGGCGATCTTGAAGAACTCCTCGGCGCTCACGGGCTCGGTGTCCATCGCCTTGAGCGTGCCGCGCATCCGGATCTTGGGCTGCTGGTTCGACTTCATGATGAGGTCGGACGCGCCGAACTTGATCGTGGCTTTGAGGAAGTCCCCCCAGCGCGTCGCGTGGGGGTCGTGGTTCTTCCCGGCGGTGGGGTCCAGCTCCACGTGCCCGGCGGTGGCTCTCGAAGCGGGCGTATCGGTCACACTCATGCGATCGTGTCCTTCATGCGTTGGTTGGGTTCACTCTCGTCCGTCCGAGCAGGGGGTCGCGCGGCGCGGGCACAACGATACGCGCCGACGGGGGAGCAGACGATCCGTCTCGGGTCCCGGGGGGTTCCCGCTCGGGATTCACGGATCCTTCAAAAAGACGGCGGGCCCGTTGGGGCCCGCCGGTTCGGTGCGTATCCGCCCTGGAGATCAGCTCGCGCCGACCGTCTCGAGGGGCTTGTTCTCGGTTTCGAGGGTCCCGAGGAAGTTGGATTCGAGCTCGACGCGGATCTTCTCCATCGCCTTGTTCTGGATCTGGCGCACGCGTTCCTTCGTGACGCCGATGATCTGACCGACCTGCTCGAGGGTCATGGGCTTCTCGTGACCGCCCGATTCGAGCCCGAACCGGTGTTCGAGGACCGTGCGCTCGACCTCAGAGAGGTCCGCGCGGTTCGCCGTGACGATCTCGCGGACTTCCGCGGCCGTGTCCTTCTCGAAGTCGGCCCGCTTGGTCTCGAGGAAGTCGGACTTCTCGAGCTTGGGGTCGAAGTCGGTCGGGAAGCGCTGGCGGTACTTGCTCAGCTTCATGCCCTGGCGCGAGAACGCCTTGAGGATCGCGCGGCACGCGTAGGTCGAGAACTTGAACCCGCGCCCGGCGTCGAACTTGTCGACGGCGCGGAGCAGCGCCATGTTCCCCTCGGACACGAGGTCCGCGAAGTCCACCTCGCTCATGCGGGTGCGCTTGGCCATCGCGAGCACGAGCGCGAGGTTGGTCTCCGCGATCTGCTCGCGGATCCGACCCGCTCGCCGATGCCACGACAGGAGGTGCTCGGCCTGCTCCGGGGTCGGCTTCTTGTCGGGACGCGCCCAGACGTCCTGCTGGAGCTTCCAGACCCGGTAGCGTGCGTAGTTGAACTGGTGGAAGAGGACCCGCTCCTCGGCGCCCGTCAGGATGACCTGCTGGGACGATTTGACCGAGCGTGTGCGCGAGATCGACGAGATGTCGTCCATGACCGGGTGGTACCAGGTCGTGTCGGGCTTGGCGATATCCGGCGCGTCCTCGTAGATGGTCTCCTCGGCGTCCTCCTCGTAGAAGACCTCCGAGTCGATGAAGTCCTGCTCCTTCGAGAGGATCTGCAGGAGGAGGCGCTCGTCCTCGTGGGAGAGCTGTTTGGACACCTTGCCCGAGCGCGTGGAGGTGCGCGAGACACCGACCCGCTGGCGGCGGCGCATCTGCTCGAGGGGTGACGGGTTGGCTCGTGTTGCCTGCGTCATGCGTTCTCCTCCGCCGCTGTCCTGCGGCGGCTTTCGTTCCGAATACGACCCCGTCCTTTCCGGGGGGCCGTGGTTTGTCTTGTCATGCCCTGTCAGGTCGCCCTGAGCAAGGCCCGCAACAGCACCGGCCGTGTGCTCGTGTCGCGTGGTGCGATCGTGAGCCGCCGGCTTTCCGAGTTGTTCGATCGGGTGTGATCCCGTGGGATCGTCCGATCGGCCTCCTGCGCGTTTTCACGTCCCGCCGATCCCGTCAAATCCGGGGTCGACCGCTCCGCGTCCGTCGCGGAGCTCGGGGGTTCGATCCAGTCCTTGCGAGCGTGGTGTGGGTCAGGCGCTCTCTGGCGCTCGCTGACCGCGGGGTCCTCGCCGGCGGATCGTTCGAGCAGATCCCCTCGGGTCGTCGCGACACATTCACGCCACGATCGAGGGATTCGCTAGGGAGAGGTACGTTGCCCGGGTTGAGCGAGTTTCGAAACCACTCCCGTTCGACTCAAAAACGTCAACAATTCGTCAAGTTGTCGATCGCTCCAGCACGCCTGAGCGACCACGCATGGGGTCTTTGCACCAGGTTCGGAGCGCGGCCCTGACGGACCGGGTTCGTCCCCTCATGTCGCCGACCCTGCGGCACCTTGACCGGTCCTTCGATCACCCCCCGGGAGCGTGTCGGGACTGGGGATCCCGACCTGTCCCAGAACCGACGACTCCTTCGTCGGCGTGGTGTTGAAATGGGCCCCGCTTTGCCCAGCTTGACGCCCGATAAGAGCGTGCATACCGTGGGACGTCGGCGCCCCGGGCTTGACGAAGTCGCGCCAGAGGTGCCGCCCGAAGCGTGGCCCATCCACAGGGTCGCGATGATAACCGAGTCTTCACGACACGGCAACCGAGTGTTCCGAAACTTCATATTTGACCGTTCGGGACCCCGTTGTACGGTTTCTGGTCGGCATATCCTGTGCTTCACGCACAACTCATCCACACCATTGCCGCGGCGTGACCACGCACCCCGCGCAGCGCAAGGAGCCCGATGATGGCTTTCACACTCCCCGATCTCCCGTACGCGTTCGACGCGCTCGAGCCCCACATCGACGCGCGGACCATGGAAATCCACCACGACAAGCACCACGCCGGGTATGTCTCCAAGGGCAACGCCGCCATCGAGGGGACCGATCTCGACGGAAAATCCGCCGAGGAAATCCTCCGCGGGATCGACAACGTCCCCGAGAACATCCGCACGGCCGTCCGCAACAACGTCGGGGGTCACGCGAACCACGCGCTCTTCTGGACGGTCATGTCCCCCAATGGCGGGGGCGCGCCGAGCGGAGAGCTCGGGAAGGCGATCGACGAGACCTTCGGGTCGTTTGAGAAGTTCAAGGACGCCTTCGACAGCGCGGCCGCGACCAGGTTCGGGTCCGGATGGGCGTGGCTCGTCGTGAACGGGTCGGGGAAGCTCGTGGTCGAGTCCACCCCGAACCAGGACTCCCCCTATATGGACGGGCTGACCCCGATCCTGGGTCTGGACGTCTGGGAGCACGCGTACTACCTGAACTACCAGAACCGCCGTCCGGATTACATCAGCGCGTTCTGGAACGTCGTGAACTGGGACGCCGTCGCGGAGAACTTCAAGAACGCGACGAGCTGAGCGATCCGATCGATCGGAAACCGAGCCCGGCCCGGATGGGTCGGGTTTTTTCGTGCTCCTAGGATCAGGGCGATGCGCACGCAGAATGTCATCCTCACGGGTTGGCTCGTCCTCCCCTTCGTGGTCCTGGTCGGGCTGATGACCTGGATCTTCGTGTCGCTCGACAAGGAGCGCCTCATGGACGACGCGGCGCCTGTCGGCGCGGGCGCGGGGGACACGGGGAACGCGAACGCGCTGGGCGAATGGCTCTCGGGGCGCGACCCGGACGCGATCGACCGGGCGCTCAAGGCGCGGCGCGAGCAGCGCCCGATCGACCCCAGGGTCTGGCCGGGGGGGATCCGGTTCATCCTTCCCACGGCGGCGCTGGGCGATGGGGCGACCGGGCCGCTGCTGGTGTCGTTCTCCGACGAGCCCCGGGTCCTGGTCACGACGACGCTCAATCCGCACGACGACGGGACCTCGAGCGCGACGATCCATGAGATCCTCGACGGGCGCACGTTCTACGCGTCCCCCGGACCCGTGCGGATCGTCGATGGCGTGATCGTGAGCGAGGACGGGCGATCGCTCGGGGTGCTCCCGATCGAGCCGCGCGTCCCGGAGCCCGATCTGCAGACCTCGGACCCGATGCTCGTGCGCCTCGAGATCGATTCGGTCTTCGCGGACTGAGCGTCAGCTGTTGATCACGCGCAAGTGGTTGTACGAGCGCCCGAGCACGTCCCTGCTCGTCGTGGAGAGCCAATCGTCGAGGATCTCCGCGTAGACCTGACGGAAGTCGGCGGTGTACCGGAGGTCCCCCTCGTCGAGGTTCGTGAGCGAGGGGTAGCGCGCGTGGAGCCCGGGTTTGACCATGGGTCCGAAGAGGAACATCGGGGCGGCCGTCCCGTGGTCGGTGCCCCCCGAGCCGTTCTGCCCGACGCGCCGTCCGAACTCGGAGAAGCACATCGTGAGGACACGCGACTCGTTGCCCTGGGCTTTGAGGTCGGCGTAGAAGGCGCTGACGGCTTCGGAGAGCTGCGCGAGCAAGCGCGCGTGGGAGCCCTGCGCTCCGCCCTGGTTCGCGTGGGTGTCGAAACTCCCGAAGGAGGTGTAGAAAACTCGCGTTTCCATGTTCGCGCGGATCATGGACCCGACCATGCTCAGTTGACGCCCGAGGTCCGAATCCGGGTAGCGCACGAGCGACTCGGTGTCGACGGCCTTGCGGATCCGCTCGCTCGAGATCCGCGCATCGAGGGCCGTGCGCACGAGGAAGGCGTGGTTGTCGTCTCGTCCCGATTCGGTGTTCAGCGCGTTCTGGTGCTCGAGGCGCGCCTCGTACTCGTCCGCGAGACGCTGCGAGACTTTCTTGCCCGACCACTGGTAGAGGTCCGCGTTCTCGATGGAGAGGGGCATCATCGTGCGCCCGTGGAGCGCGAGGGGGGCTTCGCGCCCGATCGAGATGGGTGGCGGTGGGGGGGTGACGAGTTGGGGTTTGGAGCCGTCGGGGGTGCCTGATTCGCCTTTCCCGTATCCGCAGCACTGGGCGTCCATGTAGCGCCCGATCCACCCGTCCCCTGTTCCCGATTCGTCCGCGGTGTGCCAGATGTCCATCGACGCGAAGTGCGAGCGGTTCGGGTTGGGGTATCCGACGCCCTGGACGATGGCGCAGAGCCCCTGGTCGTAGAGATTCTTGATCCCGGTCATGGAGCCGTGGAGCCCGGTGTACCCGTTGCGTCCGAGCGCGAGGACCTCGTTCGGGCTGAGCGCGATGCGCGGGCGCACCCGGTGGTACGCGTCATCGCGGTAGGGGACGAGGGTGTTGAGCCCGTCGTTGCCCCCCGAGAGCTGGACGACGACGAGGATCTTCCCCTCGTCGACGCCGGAGATGGACGAGAGCCCGAGCGCCGGGCGCGGGAGCGCGAGCGCCGAGCTCTGGATGAACGCGGGGACCGTGAGCGCGGCGCTCGCGAAGAGGGAGGACTTCGCGAGGAACTCGCGCCGGGTCCACGCGTTCACGTCGCTGGGGTTGAGGTGGTGGCTCATCGCGGGATCTCCTGCGCGCTCAGCACAGCTGGTACTCGGGCATGGACGTGAGCATGACGAGCGCCCGGGTCACGGCGCGTTCGGATCGCATCGATTCGTCGGCGGCGCTGGCGCGGATGACGGACCCGACGAGCTCGGTGTTCGAGAACCCGAGCGTGAACATCGCGAGCTCGCGCACGATGCGTTCGTCGCTGGGGTCGGTGACGTCCGGGTCGCTGAGGCACGGGACGAGCGCCATCGCGTTGACGTGGTGCGCTTCCTTGAGGATGTTGGTGCGCGATGGGAGCTCGCCCGTCAGGAGGTACACGAGCGTGTTCTGGCGCACGAACATCGTCGCGGTGTTGATCCACGCGCGTCCCCCGTCCCAGCCCTTCACGCTCGGGGGGTAGAACACGCTCTGCCCCATGAGGTCCATCGCGTCGGTGACGATCCCCATGTCGCGGACGGGGACGTTGAGGGAGCGCACCGCGCCCACGAGGAGCTCCGCGGGGCTCTTGATCTTGGTCCCGACGTTCGCGGGGTCGTAGAAATGTCGAGACATGAAGAGTCGCTTGAGCACGGGACGCAGCTCGTATTTCGCGCGGCGCATCGTGCTCGCGAGGTCAAGGACCGCTTTGCGCGTCGCGGTGTCGTTGCCCCGCGCTTCGAGCGGGATATCCCGGACGAAGAACCTGTAGAGCTTGGCGCCCAGGAACTCGGAGCAGGCGCGCTGGCGCAGGATCGCGTTGACGAGCCCGTCGCCGTCGAGGGTGCCCCGGATCCCGAGGATGGCTTTGGACCCCCCGTCGTGCTGATTCCGGTTGAAGACGAACCCGTCGTCCTCGTAGGTGTACCCGGTAAGCGCGCGGGCGGCTTCCTTGATGTCGTGCTCGGCGTAGTTCCCCTCGCCCATGGTGAAGAGCTCGAGGAGCTCGCGCGCGAGGTTCTCGTTGGGCGCCCCCTTGCGGTTCTGATTGTTGTTGAGGTACCGGAGCATCGCGGGGTCCGTGATGATCCCGCGGAGGAGGCCCGCGACGTTCCCCGCGGCGCTCGCACGGAGCATGCGGTTCTGGGCGTACATGTGGTACGAGTCCTCCGTGATCCGGTAGCTCGTCGCGAAGTGCCCATGCCAGAAGAGGGTGAGCTTCTCCTCGAGCGGGCGCGGGGATCGGATCATGCGTGTGAGCCACCAGCGCTGGATCTCGCGCATCTGGCGTCGGTCCTCGCGCTGGGCGCGCTGGCGCATGGTCCGGAAGCGCGCGAGGGTGTCCTCGTCGCCGCGTTGACGCGCAAGGGCATAGGCGCGCCGCTCGTCCTGGCTCAGGGGGCGGATGATCGACGAATCGAACGCGTCCGCGGAGTCGGCGAGCGCGGGGATCGTCGTGTAGTCCAACAGGTGATTGACGGCCTTCTCGGGTCCCCACGACGCGAGCGTCCGGATCTGGTGGTCCGTCCCCCCGAACCCGGCGCGGAGGAGGAGGTGGCGCGCCTGCTCGTACCCGAAGTCCTCGTCGCGGATGGGCGCGAGGGAGTCCTCGGTGGGGGACTCGGGCGCTTCGGGGGTGGTCCGTGCAGTCGTCGCCATGGGGCCGCTCCGGGGACGCTCGGGATCGAGCACGGGCGCTCAACGCGGTTCATCGCGCCCGATTGCGGATCCCGGAACACGCCCGTCGGACACCCAGATTACCGGATCGCTCGTTTGGACGCGAGGCGCAGGGCCCAGACCAGGGCGGCCGCGAGGGTCCCGAGGAGCAGGGCCCCGAGGACGTGGTGGGTGCTCGTGACGATCGTTTCGCCGACGCGGATGGGGTGAGCGTCGGCGAGCTGTTCGGCGCTGGGGATGGGCGGGTGCCCCTCGTCCCCGGTGCGGGTCATCGCGAGCGCGCCCCATCCCATGACGAACTGGAGGACGACGATCCCGTGGAGGATCGCGCCGTACGGTCGGATGGCTCTCGCGCTCTGATCGCGCTTCCCGAGCTTGATCACCTTCGCGCCGACGATGATGACGAGGATCACGACGATGAACGAGAACCCGACGTGCGACATGAGCGGGTGCGCCGAGTCGGTGTGTCGGGTGAGCGACCCGAAGACGAGCTGGATGAACAGCGCTATGCCCGTGATGATCAGGAACAGGCGCGTGGAGCGCGCGTCGGGGCGTGCGTCCTCGGACGCGTGCGCGCCGATCCACCCGCGCGAGCACACGACCCCCGTCGCGATCGCGAGCGCGAAGACGAGCTGCGCGAGCACCCCGTGGAGCGACGCGAGCGCGGCGCTCCCCTCCGACACCCGGAGCGCGCCCATGACGCCCTGCGCCGAGACGGCGATGAGCAGCGCGATGCTCATGAGCCGCGGGAGCACCCGGGCGCGGCGCGCGAGCATGAGGACCACGAGCACGATCGTCGCGAGCCCGGCGAAGGTCCCGAACAGGCGGTGCGAGTGCTCGAGGTAGATGCGTGTGTCGTCCATCAGGGACATCGGGAAGAGCATGGAGACCGAGCCGTAGGTCGTGACGGAATCGGGGACGGCCATCCCGCTCTCGGTCCCCGTGACGACCCCGCCGACGAGGATGAGCGGGAGGTAGCTCGCGGCGCACACCCACGCGAAGCGCGCGCGCCAATCGATGTCCCGCGCGGGTGTCTTCGCTTTGGCGGTGATCGTCCCGACGATCGCGCCCAGCGCGACCATCGCGAGCGCGATGAGCCCGAAGGTCAGCATCCCCGAGGCGGAGAGGGTGTTCTTCTCGTGCTCGAACGCGTCGAGGGATTCGGACTGGGTGCTGATGAGCGACCCGACGAAGACGCTCAGCGCGAATGCGCCGATGACCCCGCCCAGGACCCCGGCGCGGAGGCGCGAGCCCTTGAATGCGCGGAGTTCGATGGCGCACCACGCGCCGTAGAGAGCGCCGGAGATCAGAAAGGCGCCCATCAGGGGGGTGTTTCTGTTGAACAGGAATAGGCACCACGCGACAAACGCGACGAGGAGGGTGCCCCCGAATCCGATTGTGAGCGCGGCGGCCGCGGTGCTCGGGGTCGGTGTTTGGGTGTCGGTGTTCGCAAATGACTGGTCTGTCATGGGTTGCGCGCCTTTTGGCTAGTGTTTGCAAATGAGACTGGTTCTCAGTTGCGGCGAAACGGGTACGGAACGGTGATTTCAAGGCGAAAAACGGGGAAATTCTGGCTCGACCGCACACGTTCCGATTCGTGAATGCTACCCTCTGCTCAAGTCCCAGGCCGCGAATTGCGGTCTGAATCGTCATCCGCGATTGTGGCCCCTGGAGTTGCTCCTGTGAAACCGATCTTTCCTCGTTGGATGAACGCGGCGCCGACGCTTTTGCTCGGCATTGTGGTCACGAAGGTCGTGATCATCATCGCCGGGTTCTGGTACTACGCGACCCCCAAGTTCTGGGAAGTCGGGTACATGCCCACGCAGCCGGGCTCGGGGTTCAACCACCAGATCCATGCCGGGAAGCTCGGGATGGACTGTCGGTACTGTCACACGAACGTCGAGGAGTCGTGGCACGCGAACGTCCCGACGGTCAAGACGTGCTACGGGTGTCACGAAGAGGGCAAGCTCGGTCCCCAGGCGAGCGCGACGGACGAGAAGGTCCAGTTCATCCGCGACGCGTACGCGCAGGACAAGTCGATCGAGTGGCGCAACATCCACGTCGTCCCGGACTACGCGCACTTCCCGCACAACGTGCACGTGAACGCGGGCGTGAGCTGCTATTCGTGCCACGGTTCGATCAACAACATGCCCGTGGTGCACCAGGCGGAGTCGCTCTCGATGGGGTGGTGCCTGGATTGCCACCGGAACCCCGAGGAGAACCTGGTCCCGCGCGACAAGGTGACGGATCTTCACTGGGTGAAGAACGAGTGGTTCGGGAAGGACCTCGCGGAGCGTGCGCACGAGGGGATGACCGCCGAGTCGCTGCGCGAGGCGCTGCTGAACTCTCCGCCGGACCACTGCGGCGCGTGCCACTTCTGATCGGGCCGTTGATCGACGAATGACGAACACGACGCGCCGCGAGACGAGCGGCGCGAGCGAGACGAGACCATGAGCAACATCGACCAGTGCCCTTCGACGAAAGAGACGATGCCGATCCCGGAGTCGGCGCCCGAACTCCAGACCCTTTCGGGGCGCAAGTACTGGCGCTCGCTCGACGAGTTCAGCGCGAGCGGCGAGTTCAAGGAGTTCGTGGAGCGTGAGTTCCCGGGGGGCGCTTCGGTCCTCGAGGAGACCTCGCGCCGCTCGTTCATGAAGGTGATGGGCGCTTCGATGGCGCTCGCTGGCGCGGCGACGATCCCGGGGTGCCGACGCCCGGACCACAAGATTCTTCCCTACGCGAAGGACGTCCCCGAGCACGTGATCCCGGGCAAGGCGCTGTACTTCGCGACGGCGCTCGCGCTCCCGGGCGGGGGGGTCGAGGGGCTGCTCGTCGAGACCCACGAGGGTCGCCCGACCAAGATCGAGGGCAACCCGCTCCACCCGAACAACCGGGGCAAGTCCAGCGCGTTCGCGCAGTCGAGCGTGCTCGACCTCTACGACCCGGACCGGCTCAAGTACCCGATCTACCACAACCCCGCGCGCGGCAAACTCGCGGCGACCTGGGACGACTTCGACGCGTGGGCGCTCGAGCACTTCCCCAAGTTCGATCAGTCGCGCGGGCAGGGGCTCGCGTTCGTCTTCGACAAGCGCACCTCCGTGGCGCGTGATTCGGTCCTCGCGCTGCTCCAGCGGCGCTGGCCCCAGGCGACGTTCGTCCCGTGGTCCCCGAGCGAGGATCGTGGTCATGTCGAGGGATCGCACTTCTATCTCGGCGGCCCGCACTGGACGCGCTACACGCTGAGCAAGGCGAAGCGGATCGTCTCGGTCGGGACGGGTCAGTGCTCCGACGGTCCCGAGGCGCTGCGCATCGAGCGCGAGCTGGCCGCGACCCGGAAGATCCACGGCGCGAACGAGGAGATGAGCCGGGTCTACGCCGTCGAGGAGAAGCCCTCGTCGATCGGCGCGATCGCGGACCACCGGTTCCGTCTGGCGCCGTCGCAGATCCACAACTTCGTGCTCGCGCTGACCAGGGCGGTCATCCGGAAGGCGGGGAACCGCCCGAACCTCGCGAACGCGGCGGAGGCGTTCAACGCGGACGTCCTGGGGATGAGCGAGTCCGAGATCATGGCGATCGCGGAGGACCTGTGGGCGAACCGTGGTCACGCGGTCATCCTCCCGAGCGACAACCTGAGCGCCGAAGCGTGGGCGCTGTGCCATGTCATCAACGAGGCGCTCGGGGCGCAGGACGAGGGGCTCGTCGAGTTTTTCCCGATGGACCAGGTCTCGGCGCGCGACTCGGACACGTCGCTCAAGCAGCTCACGGGGCTGATCGATCGCGGGACGATCGACACGCTCGTGTGCCTGAACACGAACCCCGTCTACGACGCGCCGGGCGCGAGCGGGTTCCGAGACGCGTTCGAGAAGGTCCCCAACACGATCACCCTCGGGTGCGGGTCGAGCGAGACCGCGGCGGCGTCCGCGTGGTCGCTCAACGGCACGCACGCGCTCGAAGCATGGGACGCGATCGCGGGGATCGACGGGCAGATCAGCGTCCAGCAGCCGATGATCGCGCCGCTCTACGACCCGGCGCGTTCGGACATCGAGCTGATGTTCTCCCTCGCGAGCGCCGGGCTCGAGAACGCGCCGAGCGGGGATGGTTACTCGATCGTCCGCCGCGCGCTCCAGGACATCACGGGGGCTTCGGGCGCCGGGTTCGACAAGGCGTGGCGTGCCGGGCTCCACAACGGGGTGATGGGCGAGGCGCGGACGAGCCCCGTCCGCACGAGCCCGCGCACGCAGATGGTCATGGACACGCTCGTCCGCACCGCCGCGCGCAACGGCGCGAAGGACGCGCCGGGCAAGGAATCCCTCGACGTCGTCTTCTACACGGACCACCGAAACGACGGGTCCAAGGCGAACAACGGGTGGATGCAGGAACTGCCCGAGTTCGGGTCGTCCGTGGTCTGGGACAACCCGCTCCTCCTGAGCCCGAAGACGGCCAAGGCGCTCGGGATCCTCCCCGAGCACACGGCGCAGGACGAGTACAACCCGTACACCAAGCAGCAGATGCCCCAGGCGCAGCTCGTCACGATCACGCTCGGCGGGCGCGAGATGACGATGGCGGCGTGGATCCTCCCGGGCATGGCGGACAACACCGTCGCGATCAAGCTCGGGTACGGTCGCACGAACGCGGGTCTCGTGGGCAACAACGTCGGGTTCAACACCTACGCGCTCAAGCCCGAGTCCTTCATGTTCGCTCGCGGTGCACGGATCAAGAAGGCGAGCGGGACGTACACCATCGCGTCGACCCAGAACCACTGGTCCATGGAGTCGCGCACGAGCATCGTCCGCGCGATCGACAAGCCCTGGTTCGATCAGCACGCGGCCGAGGCCCCCAAGGACGTCAAGGACAAGATCTACGGGCACTACATCGCGACGCTCAACGTCGCGGAGCAGATGGGCGAGCTCTCGCACACGCCCCCCAACATCAGCGCGTACGAGAACCCGCTCAACGAATCCCGCGCCGACGCGGCGCCCGGATCGCGTTTCAGCACCGGGCCGCAGTGGGGGATGTCGATCGACCTGAACTCGTGCACGGGGTGCAGCGCGTGCACGGTCGCGTGCCAGAGCGAGAACAACATCCCCGTCGTGGGCAAGTCCGAGGTCGCCAAGGGACGCGAGATGCAGTGGATCCGCGTGGACCGCTACTTCGTGGGCGACGATCTGAACGACCCCGACGAGCTCTACGCCCAGCCCGTCGCGTGCGTGCACTGCGAGAACGCGCCGTGCGAGACGGTCTGCCCGGTCAACGCGACGGTCCACGGCCCCGAGGGCACGAACGACATCGCGTACAACCGGTGCATCGGGACGCGCTACTGCGCGAACAACTGCCCGTACAAGGTTCGCCGCTTCAACTTCTTCGACTTCGCGCCCACCAAGTTCAACGGCGGGCTCGACCCGAACTACGTCTCGACGGGCGGCGAGGAGCTCTTCGACGAGCACGTCACCCCGGACCGGACCTTCAACCAGAACCTGATCCCGCCGCGCCTGCGCAAGAAGCTCGACGAGATCAGCAAGATGAAGTTCAACCCGCACGTGACCGTCCGGTCGCGTGGTGTGATCGAGAAGTGCACCTACTGCATCCAGCGCGTCAACGAGGCGCGCCAGGACGCGAAGATCCAGGGCGTGTGGAACGAGAAGGGCCAGGTCGGCCCGATCCCCGACGGGTTCTTCCAGGTCGCGTGTCAGCAGGCGTGCCCGACCGACGCGATCGCGTTCGGGGACATCCTCGACCCCGAGTCGCGCGTGAGCAAGGAGCGCGAGTCGCACCGGACCTACCAGCTCCTGGGGTACCTCAACACGCGCCCGCGCACCACCTACATGATGCGCGTGCGCAACCCGAACCCCGCGATCCGCGTCTACGACGAGCACGACCCGCTCGATCACGGATCGCACGGTTCGGGCCACGGCGGCGACCACGGATCGGATCACGGGGGCGACCACGACGGGCCCAACGGCACGCACGAGGGGGATGCCCACTCGTCCGCGACGTCGTACCTCGATTCGATGAAGCAGTACACGGACCAGGGATACGCGCTGAGCCTGAAGGTGCTCGGCGCTCACGCATAAGGCACGGAGCGACGCACCCATGAGCGCCATCCATCCCGATCAATCACTCGCGACAAGGATGCACGGCGTCGAGCCGGGCACCCAGCCCCTGCCGCGACCGCAGAAGACGATCCCGGGCTCCCGCGACGACGGCACGCTCTCGGAGGACCCGGGCAAGCGCGCCCCGCTCGTCCTGGGGGACCGCTCCTTCGGCGAGGTGACCAACATCGTCTGCGGCTACGCGGAAGCGAAGATGCCCAAGCCCTGGCTCGCGGCGCTCACGATCACATCGACGATCGCGGCGCTCGGGACGGGGATGATCCTCTACCTGATCATCACGGGCGTGGGTGTGTGGGGTCTGAACAACCAGGTCGACTGGGCGTGGGACATCACCAACTTCGTGTTCTGGATCGGTATCGGGCACGCGGGGACGCTGATCTCAGCGATTCTGTGTCTGCTCAAGCAGAACTGGCGCACGGCGGTGAACCGATCCGCGGAAGCGATGACCATCTTCGCGGTGGTCTGCGCCGGGATCTTCCCGGGGATCCACGTCGGGCGCGTGTGGTTCGCGTGGTTCTTGTTCCCGATCCCGAACTCCAACGGGATCTGGCCCAACTTCCGCTCGCCCCTGCTCTGGGACGTCTTCGCGGTCTCGACCTACGCGACCGTGTCGCTCCTGTTCTGGTACATGGGCATGATCCCCGACCTCGCGACCCTGCGCGACCGGGCGGCCCTGCGCCGGGTGAACAACCTCTCACGCCCCTTCGGGATCCCGATGCCCGTCGGCAAGGACCTCATCGTCCCCTGGATGATCCGTCCCGACACGATCCGGATGTTCGTGTACGGGGCGCTGTCGCTCGGGTGGCGATTCTCGAGCCGCCACTGGCACCGGTACGAGAAGGCGTACCTGATGCTCGCGGGGATCTCGACGCCGCTCGTGCTCTCGGTGCACTCGATCGTGTCGTTCGACTTCGCGACCTCGATCCTCCCGGGTTGGCACACGACGATCTTCCCGCCGTACTTCGTCGCGGGCGCCGTGTTCGGCGGGTTCGCGATGGTGCTCTTCCTGCTGATCCCGCTGCGTGTGATCCTCCCGAACTTCTCCGACCTGCTCACGCTGCGTCACCTCGAGAACATGGCGAAGATCCTGCTCCTCACGGGGACGATGGTCGGGTTCGCGTACGGGATGGAGTTCTTCATCGCGTGGTACGGCGCGAACGAGTACGAGTTCGCGGTCTTCGCGGACAACCGCGTGAACCCCGCCAAGGCGCCGTACTGGTGGGCGTACTGGACGATGATCACGTGCAACGTGGTCTTCCCCCAGCTGTTCTGGAAGCGGAGCTTCCGTCAGAGCCCGCTCGTGATCTGGATCGTGGCGCTCGCGGTCACGATCGGGATGTGGTTCGAGCGGTTCGTGATCATCGTCACGTCGCTCCACCGCGCGTTCCTCCCGGGCGAATGGCACATGTTCTACCCGACCTGGGTGGACATCCTGACCTTCGTCGGGTCGTGCGGGATCTTCATAACGCTGTTCCTGCTGTTCCTCAAGTTCCTCCCCGTGTTCGCGCTCGCGGAGGTCAAGATCGTGATGCCGCAGGCGTCGCCGCACCCGGATCACGACGAAGGGGGTCACTGAGATGTCATCGCTGCTCAGCAACGCCGCTGACTATTTCCCGATGCTCCTGCGCAAGCCCGCGCCGCGCTTCGTGTCCGAATCTGGCGCGCGGGTCCACGGGATCGTCGCGGAGTTCACCGAGGTCCCCGAGGTGTTCCACGCCGCGGAGAAGGTCCGCGACGCGGGGTACTCCAGGTGGGACGTCCATTCCCCCTTCCCGATCCACGACATGGAATCGGCGATGGGGATCAAGTCCACCAAGCTCCCGCTGATGGCCGGCGGCGCCGCGATCGCGGGGGTGCTCACCGCGGTCCTCCTGCAGTGGGGGACCACCGACTACCTCTACCCCACGGTCGTCCAGGGCAAGCCCTACGGCGCGTGGGAGCCCTTCGTCCCGATCATGTTCGAGCTCGGTGTCCTGTTCACGGCCTTCATGTGCCTGTTCGGGATGCTCGCGCTCAACGGGCTCCCGAGGTTCCACCACCCGCTCTTCTCCCACGAGCGGTTCCTGAAGGTCTCGGACGACCGCTTCATCATCGCGATCGAAGCGACCGACCCGAAGTTCGATCCCGTCCAGACGCGTGCCCTGCTCGAACAAGCGGGCGGCACGCACATCGCGCTCATCGAGGACGCCGAGTGATGCCGCGAGGACCAAAGACCATGCACACCACACGACACACACCGGGATTCAGCGCGTACCTCGCGCTGGGTCTGCTCGGGGCGAGCGTGCTGACGCTCGGCGCCTGCCGGGGCGACCGCTCGGACGAGCCCCCGCGCCGCTTCTTCCCCGACATGGACCACCAGCAGAAGAAGAAGGCGCAGACGGCGTCCGGGTTCTTCGAGGACGGCATGTCGCAGCGACCGCTCGTCGACGGCGTGGTCGCGTTCGGCTCGACCACACACGACCCGGCGCTGCTCGAGCGCACCGAGTGGGGCGATCACTACCTCGACCAGCGCGCCACGATGCTCGACGAGGACGAGTCCTTCGCGATGGGGCTCGTGAGCGGGACCACGGACCAGTACGTCCGGGTCATGCCCGTCGAGGTCACGAGCGAGCTCATCGAACGCGGTCAGGAACGGTTCGACATCTACTGCTCCGCGTGCCACGGGTACGACGGGCTCGGGGGCGCCTCGGGCACCGTGGGTCGTCTGTGGTCCATCCCCCCCGCGAACCTCGCGCAGGACGCGCGGTTCCTGGATCGGGACGGCGCGCAGGGGTCGGACGGATACCTGTTCCACATCATCCGCGAGGGTCTGTACACGGCGGACGGCGCGATCCGGATGCCCTCGTACGGGCACGCCGTCGATGAATACGACGCGTGGGCGATCGTCGCGTACCTCCGCGTGCTCCAGGCCGCGTCGACCGCGACGGTCGACGACGTGGACGCGAGCGTGATCGATTCGCTCGGGATGCGTCCCGAGACCGCGCCGACCGAAACCGAGCCCGGATCCACGGACGGGGGTGAAGGATGAGCCAGTTCGCCGCGAAAGCCAACAACCCCGCGCCCGCCCAGACCGCGGTCTCCGACGAGGCGTGGTCCAAGCGTCTCGAGAAGATCGCGCGCGACGCGCGCATGCACGAGGACAACATCTCCCTCCCGCGTCGCGCCGCGTCGAAGATCGGGAGCCCGCTCCTGGTCGTGGGCCTGCTCTTCCTGCTCGTCTCCGCGGTCGGCGCGTTCTCGATCAGTCTCGAGCACGCGCTCGCGGGGATCGAGATCGGGCTGTTCACGGTGCTGGCCGTCTCGCTCGGGTCGCTGTTCTGGGTCATGGTCTTCCACGCGCTCAACGCGGGGTGGTCGGTGACGATCCGTCGCCAGCTCGAGAACATGGCCGCCCTGGTGTGGATCCCGTCGGTGATCCTCGTCGTGATCGCGGTCGTCGAGGTCGCGATGGGCGGGGTGCTCCTGGACTGGCTCGACCCGTCCAAGACCAACTACCTGCTCGACAAGAAGGCGCCGTACCTGAACGGGCCGTTCTTCCTGGTCCGCGTGGTGTTCTACGCGGTGTTCTGGAGCGTGCTCGCGTCGCGCCTGCGCGCGTGGTCGCTGCGCTGCGACGAGACGGGGGATCGGTACACCGGGCGTCTGGCGCGGAAGTGGTCGAGTTTCGGGATCCCGTTCTTCGCGATCTCGGTCGCGTTCTGCGCGTTCGACTTCCTGATGTCGCTCGATTACCGCTTCTTCTCCACGATGTGGGGCGTGTACTACTTCGCGTCGTGCGCGCTGGGCGCGATGAGCGCCGTGGTGCTCGTGACGGCCCTGCTCCGCATGGCGGGGCGCGTCCAGGGGCTCGTCACCGACGAGCACTACCACGACATGGGCAAGCTCATGTTCGCGTTCACGGTGTTCTGGGCGTACATCTCGTTCTCCCAGTACTTCCTGATCTGGTACTCGAACATCCCCGAGGAGACCATGTGGTACACCGCCCGCAAGGAGCTGGGGTGGAACTGGCTCTTCGTGGTCATGTGCATCGGGCACTTCGTCGCGCCCTTCCTGATCCTCATCTTCCGCGGGATCAAGCGCAACCCGAAGATCCTCGCCCTGATCGGGGTCTACATGCTCGTCATGATCGTCCTGGACATGGCGTGGATCATCCTCCCGATGGTCACCATCGGTCAGGAGAACGCGATGAGTGCGCCGGGCGTGGTCATCTACGCCGCGGGGACTTTGGGCGTCATCCTCCTGTTCGGGTGGTTCGTGAGCGCCAAGATCACGACGGCCCCGCTGATCCCGACCAAGGACCCGCTGCTGCACGAATCGATGAAGCACAAGAACTACGTCTGATTGACCGGATGTCCGGCCGGGTGCTCCCGCCGGACCGAGAGAACACGCCGACGCGTCATCGACCCGACGCGGATGAACGAAGACAACCCGGGCGCGACCGAACGCCCGATCCACAACGGAGGACGCAGCAATGAGCGCTGACAGTCACGATGCATACCACACCCACACGCGCGACGAGGGCGCGCCCCAGCACGAGCACGGCGCGACCGCGTCGCCCAAGGCGCTCGGGATCACCCTCATCATCATGGTGCTCGGTGTCCTCGTCGTCATCCTGGGGCTCGTCGTCTACTTCGACAACTACATGAGCAACTACGAGGCGAGCGTCAACGAGACCGACGAGATCAGCGGCGCGACCTGGAACGAGATCCAGGAGCACAAGGCCGCACTCGAGCAGTACGCCTGGCTCGACGCGAACACCGTCCGCATCCCCCTGAGCGAAGCCAAGGCGCAGGTCATCGCCCAGTACCAGGCCCTCGCGGAATCCAGCACCGAGGCCGTCGCGTCCAACTGACCCCGTCCACGAAGCCCCCGAGCACCAACGCCCCGAGCACCAAGGCCTCCCGAGCACCGAGCACCAGCCATGATCCGAACGATCCGCTCAGCACGCACCCGACTCACCACCGCGCTCGCCGCGGCGGTCGTCGCGTGCGCGGGGATCGCGCCGGTCGCGCAGGCGCAGCGCGTGCTCGAGAAGGACGAGATCCGCCAGCTCAACGGGGTCGATCTGCTCGAGCACCAGGGCGCCAAGCTCCCGATGGACGCGGTGTTCACCACCGCGGACGGGAAGGACGTGGCGCTGGCGCAGTACTTCCTCGACGGGAAGCCCGCGATCCTCGTGCTCGCCTACTACGAGTGCCCGATCGTGTGCCCGACCGTGCTCCGCTCGCTCGCGGGCACGATGAACGAGCTCGATTACGACACGGGCAAGGACTACCGGGTCCTCGTCGTGAGCTTCAACCACACCGAGACCACGACCCAGGCGCTCACGAAGCGCGCCGATTTCTTCCGGATGTACGACCGGGCCGAGGGCGCGCCCGGGATCCGCGAGGGGATCGAGTTCTTCACGGGGGACGAAACAAGCGTGGCGCGTCTCGCCGAGAGCGTGGGGTTCGCGTTCAACGAGATCCAGGGCGGCGAGTTCGCCCACCCCGTCTCGCTCATGGCGATCTCCCCCGACGGGGTCCTCACCCGGTACGTCTACGGGTACGACTACCCCGCGCGGGACCTCAAGCTCACCCTCATCGACGCGACCGAGGGCAGGATCGCCAAGAGTCTCGGGGACAAGCTCCTGGGGTTCTGCTACCGCTACGACCCGCTCACGGGGTCGTACTCCATGGTCGCGTTCCGGGTCATGCAGATCGGCGCGGGGGTCACGGTCGTCGCGCTCGCCGTTTTCATCTCGCTCATGTTCCTCGGTGAGCGCGTCCGACGCCAGCGTCGCGCCGCAAGCGGGGAGAGCACCCACGAATCATCCGTCCATCCAAAGGGCGCCGTCGTCGGCGCGCCATCGGGGCACTCGTCATGATGCTTTCAACCACGACACTCGCGGACTCGCCCAGCATCCTCCAGGATCTGTTCTTCGGAGGCACCGCCGCGTCACACGCGGCCGCCAAGTCCGACGCGCTGTTCCTCGCGATCACATGGTTCTCGATCATCTCGTTCATCGTCACGATCGGCGCGATGGTCTACTTTGTGTTCAAGTACCGTCGCAAGCCGGGCGTGCCCGTCGAGCCCTCGCCGCACCACAACACCCTGCTTGAGATCCTGTGGACCGTCGTCCCCAGCGCGTCCATGCTCGTGATGTTCGTGCTCGGGTTCCAGGGCTACACCGAGAAGGTCGTCGCGCCCAGCACCGCGATGGAGCTCAAGATCGACGCGTGGAAGTGGGGGTGGAAGGTGACCTACCCCAACGGCGCGTCCTCCCCCGAGCAGAAGTTCCTCGAGGACAAGATGATCTTGGACGGCACCGCGCAGCAGCGCGGGCTCCAGTACCCCGTCTTCTACGTCCCCGAGGACACCGACATCCGTCTGCGCATGCACTCGCAGGACGTGATCCACTCGTTCTGGATCCCCGAGTTCCGCACGAAGATGGACGTGATCCCCAACCGCTACACGGGGTACGGATTCCGCACCCCCAAGGTCCGCAGCGGCGAGCAGGTCACGTGGACCGATGACAACGGGGTCGGGCACACCATCCCGGGTCGCGACATGTGGGTCTTCTGCGCCGAGTACTGCGGCGACGAGCACTCGCGCATGGCCGCCACGCTCCGCGTCGTCCCCCGCGAGGTCTTCAACGAGAAGGTCGCGGAATGGGCGCGCCCCAAGAGCCCCTGGGTGCTCGGGAAGCAGCTCTGGGAGCAGCAGTGCCGGATCTGCCACTCGATCGACGGGTCCCCCGGGACCGGCCCGAGCTGGCAGGGTCTCGTCGGGTCCCAGGGCCCGATGAGCGACGGCTCGGTGGTCGAGAAGGATCCGAACTACATCCGCGAGTCGATCCTGAACCCGAACGCCAGGGTCGTCCAGGGCTACGCGCCCGCGATGCCCTCGTTCCAGGGTCAGCTCAGCGACGAGGACATCGAGGGGATCATCGCGTTCATGCGGTCCCCCAACGAACAGCCGGCCGCGGACGCAGCAGGTGAAGAAGCAGCGGGCGAAAGCGCCGACGGGAGTGAAGGGTGATGATGACCACGCTTGACACGCACGACACCCACGGGCACGGCGGGTCCTACTTCGACGGCCCCCCCGGCCTGATCGCCAAGATCTGGCAATGGATGACCACGGTCGATCACAAGAAGATCGGGGTCATGTACCTCTTCGCGGTCATGTTCATGTTCTTCCTCGGCGGGATGGCCGCCCTCGCGGTCCGCTACGAGCTCCTCGACCCGGTCCGCACCGTCACCGAGCTCCAGGGGACCGAGCTCGTGGAGCGCACGACGGGGCAGCGCCTCGCGTTCCTCCAGGACATCATGAACGCCAAGAGCCCCAACGAGGTCTACAACCGCGCGTTCACCCTCCACGGCGCGATCATGGTGTTCATGTTCATCGTGCCCTCGATCCCCGCGTCGCTCGGGAACTTCTTCCTCCCGATCATGCTCGGCGCCAAGGACGTCGCGTTCCCCAGACTCAACCTGCTCAGTTGGTGGATCTACGTCGCCGGGTCGCTCATCGGCGTGTTCTCGATCCTCCTCGGGGGTGTCGACACGGGATGGACCTTCTACACCCCGTATTCAACGACAACGGACGCGGACCACTACCGCGTCGTGATGATGGTCCTCGCGGCCTTCGTCCTCGGGTTCTCCTCGATCCTCACGGGGATGAACTTCATCGTCACGGTCCACAAGCTCCGCGCGCCCGGGATGGGGTGGTTCGACATGCCGCTCTTCATCTGGGCGCTCTACGCGACCTCGATCATCCAGGTCCTCGCGACCCCGGTCATCGGGATCACGCTGCTGCTGCTCATCCTCGAGCGCACCATGAAGATCGGGATCTTCGATCCCTCGATGGGCGGCGACCCGGTCCTGTACCAGCACTTCTTCTGGTTCTATTCGCACCCCGTGGTGTACGTGATGATCCTCCCGGCGATGGGCATCATCTCCGAGCTCCTCGCGGTCCACGCGCGCAAGCACATCTTCGGGTACCGCGCGATCGCGTTCTCGTCGCTCGGGATCGCGGCCGTCTCCTTCCTCGTGTGGGGTCACCACATCTTCACCGCGATGGGCGAGCTCGCCGCCATCCTCTTCTCGGCGCTGACCTTCCTCGTCGCGATCCCCACCGCGATCAAGGTGTTCAACTGGGTCGCGACGCTCTACAAGGGCTCGATCGCGCTCAACACGCCGATGTGCTACGGGCTCATGTTTCTCTTCACCTTCACGATCGGGGGTCTCACCGGGCTCCCTCTCGCGACCCTCTCGACGGACCTGCACCTCCACGATACGTATTACGTGGTCGCGCACTTCCACTACGTCATGATGGGCGGCACCGTCATCGCGATGATGGGCGGGATCCACCACTGGTGGCCCAAGATGTTCGGGAAGATGTACAACGAGAAGGCCGCCCTCCTCGGGATGGCGCTCGTCTTCATCGGGTTCAACGTCACCTTCTTCACCCAGTTCTTCCTCGGGACCCAGGGCATGCCCCGTCGCTATGCGAACTACGTCGACGAGTTCCAGACCCTGCACGTCATCTCGACCGTTGGGTCGTGGATCCTCCTCGCGGGCTTCCTCGTCCACCTGGTCACCTTCATCATGTCGCTCGTCGGCGGCGAGAAGGCACCCCCCAACCCCTGGGGCGGGCTCACCATGGAGTGGGAGACCGAGTCCCCGCCCATCGAGCACAACTTCCACCACGAGCCGATCGTCAAGCACGGCCCGTACGACTTCGAGAGCGTCGTCCCCCCGCACTGCGACCCCAAGGACTACCCGCTCCCGCAGACGCGCTGAGTCAATCACAGGAAACGAACGACCCCCGGGCGACCGCGCCCGACGGAGTGATCCGATATGCAGACCACGCTCGACGCAGAAACCACCCCGGCGCCGCCGCACATCGCCAAGCACCCGCTGCACTGGCGCAACCGCGGCTTCGCGCACCACTGGCGCAACCGCAACGAGGAGTTCGACGCGTCCAAGTTCGGGATGTGGCTCTTCCTGACCACCGAAGTCCTCCTCTTCGCGGGGATCTTCTGCGGGTACGCCGTCTTCCGCATGCTCTACCCCGAAGCGTGGTCCAACGGGTCGCACTACCTCGACTGGCGCTTCGGGGCGGCCAACACGGTCGTGCTGCTCGTCTCGTCCTTCACCTGCGCGATGGCGGTCCGCTGCGCCCAGCTCAATCAGCAGAAGTGGCTCAAGATCAACCTGGTCATCACCCTCGTCTGCGCCGCGCTCTTCGTGTTCATCAAGGTCCAGTTCGAGTACTACGTCAAGCTCGGCGAGGGCAAGGCGCCCGGGACCTTCTTCTCCTACGCCTACGCCCAGAACCCCCACGAGCAGCTCTGGTGGTCGCTCTACTACGTCGGGACCGGGATCCACGCGCTCCACGTCGTCATCGGCGCGTCCCTCCTCGGGTACGTCCTTTTCCGCTCGTGGAAGTACCAGGCCTACGGCCCCACCGAATACGCGATGGTCGAGAACTCCGCGCTGTACTGGCACCTCGTCGACCTCGTCTGGATCTTCCTCTTCCCCCTCCTGTACCTGATCCACTGAACACGCACCACCACTCATAGGGATACGAACCCATGGGCATGCATACAAAAAACGTCGCGCAACTCGGCTGGGACCCCGATGATCCCCACGGCGCCCTCCACCATGGGGACGAGCCCCACGGGCACCCCGTCGTCGCGTGGCAGATCCAGCTCGGGGTCCTCCTCGCGCTCCTGTTCTTCACCTTCCTCACCGTCGCGTTCTACAACGCGGAAGCGTGGGTGGAGACCGCGTTCGAGATCCACCTCCCCTGGTGGGTCAACGTCGCGGGCGCGATGTCGATCGCGACCGTCAAGGCCGTCCTGGTGTGCATGTTCTTCATGCAGCTCCGCTACGACAAGGCGATCAACACCTTCGCGATGCTCTTCTGTCTCGTCTGCGTGGGGCTCTTCCTCGGGTTCTCCATGATCGATCTGGAGAACCGGGACCGCGTCGTCGAGTGGAAGAAAGCCGAAGCCACCCTCGGTGGCACGGGCACCGCGCTCGACGCGCCCGCGATCGACCCCCAGTTCGACGCCCGCATCTCACCGCGCATCAACACGCAGGGTCAGAGCATCGTCGAGTTCCGCCGCCAGGAAGCGATCGCCGCGATCCAGGCCGAGGGCAAGACCGAGAAGGACTTCTGGAAGAAGTACTACGCCAAGCACGCGCACCACCGCCACCCGGCCGACGAAGCGAACTACTTCGAAGCCCTCGGGTTCGACCACGCCAGCGAGCTCCCCGACGCGAACCGCACGTTCACGCGCACCGGGCTGACCCCCGGGCTGTTCTCGGCCGTCGACCCGAGCGAGCTCCACGACGCGCACGGTTCCGACGACCACGGGGACACGTCGCACGACGATGGGCACTGATCCGACCCAGGACCGACCGGGGGGATCGACGCGCCGCAGAGGACGCGCGGTGCTCTGGATCCTGGCGCTGGTCTCGCTGATCACCCTCGGGGTCTCCGGGGTGGCACTCGCCGAGCGCATCAGCGACTTCAACGCGGACCGCGATGCGCCGATGTACGCGTACATCCAGGTCGCCAAGACCGAGTTCGACTTCTACGACCACCACGCGTCGATCACCGAAGCGACGATCGACGGGCGGGACTACATCCGGATCGAGTACGCGGACGAGGAGCTGCTCCTCCCCGTCGAGGTCCCCCCGACCCAGCCCCTCCCCACGCTCTACGAGCGTCACAAGGACTGGTTCACCGTCCTGCTCTTCGCGGACCGCGCGGACATGTCCATGCCCGAGTTCGTCGACGGGGTCGAGACCGGGCGCGTCGAGGCGCGGATCGTCGTCGCGACGCGCGCGCCCTTCGGCGCCGAGCCCCCCAAGGAGAAGAAGTTCGATTCCATCGAGCACGAGAAGGACCGCATGTGGGGCGAATCGCGCCGCGACCTCTGGCTCTTCTCCTTCTACGAGTTCAAGCCCGACGGCACCATCACCATCCACCAGCCCCTCAGGTTCCCCGAGTCCGGCGCGTCGCTCCTGCGCCGACAGAACTACGCCAAGCTCCGCGGCGAGGAGATCCCCCAGCGCGAGCCCGGGGAACTCCGCGAATACACCTGGCAGTACGGCGCGGCCCTCAAACTCTCCCCCAGGCCCCCCGCGATCACGATGGAGAACCAGGCGCTCCGCAACGCGGGGTGGACCCTCCCCGTCGCGGCCGCGAGCGTGCTGATGCTCTTCGTGTGCGTGTTCTTCGCGATCGCGCCCGCACGCACGACCGGCCCGGCGCCGAGGGCCTGAACCTTCAACACAGCGTACGAAAAAAACCCGGCTCATCGAGCCGGGCCTGTGGTGCGGTGCCGGGACCGGATTACTTGATCGGATCGATCCCCGAGCCCGGGTTGCTCGCCGGGGCCGGGGTGTCCTGCGCGGGGGTGTCGGTGCTCATCGAGGACCCGTCCCAGCTCGAGGGGGTCAGGAAGATCTCGACGCGCCGGTTCGCCGCCGTCCCGGTGCTCGGGTTGTTGGGAACCGCCGGGCGGTACTCGCCCCACCCCATGACGCTCATGCGCTCCCAGGGGACGCCCGCGTTGCCCAGCACGTTGCGGACCGCGATCGCGCGGTGCGCCGAGAGGTGCATGTTCGTCGGGTGGTTGCGCCGGGTATTCGCGCCGGGCTTGCGGTCGTCGGTGTGCCCCGCGATCTGGATGTCGTAGTCGCTCCCCTGGATCGACGAGAGGACCTCCGCGAGGCGTTTGAGCGAGTCCATCGCGCCGCTCTGCACCTGGTCGGACCCGGACCCGAACGTGAGGTCCGAGGTCAGGCGGACCATCCCGCGGTCCGCGTCGTAGACGATCAGGTCGGGGTACTCGCTCGCGAGCTGGCGCAGCGCCCGGTCCGTCGCCGGGTCGAGCGAGACGAACGAGAGCTCGTTCATCCGGTCCTCGAAGCGCGACAGGTTGGATTGGGCCGAGGAGAGCTGCTGGCGCAGGGTCGCGTTGTCCGCGCGGAGCTGGGTGATGACCGATTCGGCGCTCCCCGCCGTCCCCTGGAGCGACGCGTTGGACGCGCCGAGCGAATCGAGACGGGAGCGGAGCTCCGCGTTCTGTTGAGTGAGCGAACGGTTGGTTTCCCAGAGCTTGTCGTGCTCGCTCTGGGACACGCACCCCGTGCCCAGTCCGGTGATCGCGACGAGGGTCGTCGCGAGCGCGGCCTTCCTGGCCGCCGTCGTCAGTCGAAAGTTGGTCCGCATCTCGTGCTCCGATCAGTGGTTCGCCGGGCGTTTCGTCGCCGGGCGTCGTGGTCTCATCGCCCATCGTATCGTGCCGGCATCAAGATTGCGCCCCGGCGCCCAAACGCGGACACTATAGGACCATGGCACCGAACCCCCACCAACCCGCCCCCGCGCCGGACGCGCTGCTCAAACCCCCATCGACAGGGGTTTCCGCGACCGTCCTGATCCGCGCCGCGATGGTCGCCGACGCCCACCGGACCCACGCGCCCGGCGCCGTGCTGATGAACTGGACCGACGGGCGCTGGCGCATAGAGGCGGCCGGGGTCCCGAGCGCGATCGGTCATCCCGAATCCACGCCCGTCATCGACCTCCCCGATCGGGTCCTCATCCCCGCGCTCGTCAACGCGCACACCCATCTCGACCTGACCCACATCGGACCGATCGAGCACGATCCGGGCGACGGGTTCGTCTCGTGGGTCGACACCATCCGCGCCCAGCGGCGCACCAACCCGGGCGAGATCGCGCGGTCCGTGCGCACGGGGATCGAGTTCTCGATCCGCGCCGGCACGATCGCGGTGGGGGACATCGCCGGCGCGCCGCGCACGGAGCTGACCTTCTCCCCCGCGATCGAGCTCGCGCGGTCCCCGATCCACGGCGTCTCGTACCTCGAGTTCTTCGGGATCGGACGCTCGTGCGCAGCGTCGATCGAGCGGATCACCCGGTTCCTCGCCGATGAATACGACGCGCTCACGAGCGAGATGGGGAACCCGAACGTGAGGATCGGGCTCTCTCCTCACGCGACGAACACAGTGGATCTGGACGTCTACCGGTTCGTCTCCAGAGCGGCCGGGACGCGCGGGATCCCGCTCACGACTCACCTCGCGGAGACCCCCGAGGAGCGCGAGTTCATCGCGCGGGGCACCGGGACCCAGCGCGACCTGCTCGAGCGCGTCGGGGTGTGGGACGATTCGATCCTGGAGCGCATCGGGCGCGGCGTCCACCCCATCGAGCACCTCGCGCCGGTGCTGGAGATCGCGCCCTACCTCGCCGCCCACGTGAACGACGCGCCCGCGCACACCCTCCCGATCCTGCGCGACACGGGCACGAGCGTCGCGTACTGTCCGCGCGCGCACGCGTATTTCGGGCACCCCGATCGGATCGGTCCGCACCCGTACCGCGCGATGCTCGACGCGGGGGTCAACGTGTGTCTCGGGACGGACTCGATCGTGAACCTCGACACCCCGGACCGGATCGGGGTCCTCGACGACATGCGTCTGCTCGCGCGCCGCGACGGGTGCCCGCGCTCCACGCTCCTGGCGCTCTCGACCGTCAACGGCGCGAGCGCCCTGGGTCTGGATCCGACGGGCTTCACGCTCGCGCCGGGGGTCTCACCCCACGGGCTGCTCGCGCTCCCGATCGATCGGGGATCGCCCGACCCGTGGTCGAGCGCGATGGCGCGGGGTGATGCGCCCGAGTGGGTCACTTTCCAGCCCTGAACGTCGGGTTTCCGACGCTCGGAAGGGCCCGGAATCGCGCGTCCGCGTATCATCCCCGAGCAGGATCGCGACCGAACCAAGGGGTTCCATGAGCCACAAATGGCGCCGAAACAAGGCGTGGGAAGACGAGCACTTGACCGGGGCGCTCACGCCCGTGCGCGTGGTGCTCCGCACCTTCGAGACGATCCCGCTCGCGATCGTGCTCCTCGTGTTCATCGCGGTCTACGCGACCCTCGCGAGCGTCCCCATCGGGATGCTCGCGCTCATCCCGACCTATCTCGTCTACGCGTTCACCCTGCTGATCCCCCTCGCGCTCGCGTTCGTGCTCATCGTCTGGTCCATGCGCCGCCTCATCCCGGGGTCCGCGCGCGCCAAGCGCTTCGTCGCGACCTTCTTCACCCTCGTCGTCGTGCTCCTCTCGATCACGGGGCTCTGGTCCATGTACGCCTGGCCCGCGATGAACTACTCGACGACCACGGGCGAGGGGTTCCGTCTCTTCGCGGGCTTCTGCGAGCGGTACAAGTCCACCACCCTCCGGCGGCTCCCGGGCTTCGAGATGACGGAGATGCAGTTCTACGCGTGGTGGCCGATGAAACTCGCGTTGATCCTCTTCGTGATCAACATGGTCATCACCACCCTCCGGCGTATCGAGTTCACGTTTAAGAACCTGGGCGTCCTCAGCGTCCACACGGGGATCGTCGTCATCGCGCTTGGCTCGATCTTCTACCAGCGCTTCAAACTCGAGGGCGACGTCCTCCTCCCGGCCGCCAGCGAGGGCACCCGCGCCGGGCTCGCCCAGCGATCCTTCTTCTCGCGCGAGGAGGTCGTCCTCTTCGTCGCGACCAGGACCGGGATCATGGGGCAGCCCATGTTCGAGCAGCGCCTGCTCGAGCGCCTCCCCCGCTACAACGACTACAACCTCAACGCGACCCTCCCCGATTCCGTCACCGGCGAGGACTCCGATTCGCTCGCGACCCTCCTGGACCCCTCGCACACCCACGAACACCACACGGGGCACGACCTGCTCATCGAGGTCCCCCACCCCGCGGACTCCTCCTTCGACCCGGACCTGAAGATCGACATCGTCGGGTACGCGAACTACGCGACGATGGAGTCCGACCGGTTCCGCGCCGATCCCGAAGGCGTCGAGAACCCCGAGCCCGTGCGCATCGTGGACATGTACGCGCAGATCCCCGGCGCCAGCATCCCGCAGGACCGACCCGTGTTCCGGTTCCCCTTCGTCCCCACGCGCCCGAGCGAGCGCCTCTTCGAGAACCAGTTCATCGCGATCGAGCACACGAAGGGCATGAGCGGATCGCGATGGGACACCCTCCGGACCGAGATCCCCAACCAATCGAACACCGAGGTCCTGGGCGCGATCGTCGTCGAGATCCCCGGGCTCGGGTATCAGCGCGTCGCGCCGATCACCCCCGGGCAGCGCCTCACGCTGGGCGATACCGGGTGGTCGATCATGATCGACCAGATCGCGCCCACCCCGCCGTTCCCCATCATCACCCCGGGGTACGAGGACGCGACCTCGAGCGTCGCGATCATGACCATCGACCCACCGGGCGACGATCGACCGCCGTTCTCGCGATGGGTCTTCCACCGGTTCCCCGAGCTCGATCAGGACCTGACCCCGGGCGAAGGGGGGCGCCCCGTGCGCTCCGCGCCCGATCCGTCGATCCGGGTCGCGTACCTCGATTGCTCGCGCCTCCAGGTCTACCTCGACGAACGCGACGACGGGTCCATGCGCGCCATCGTCCGTCAGCCCGCGTCCGCGAGCGTGCAGGTCATCGACGACGTCCCGCAGACGGGGCTGGGCAACGTCGTCCCCAACGAGGACGGCGCGCGGATCGACCTGAGGTTCGCGGAGCACTGGGAGCACAGCGCCCGCGTGCAGCGCCCGATCCCCGTCCCCCCGCTCGAGCGGGACAAGAGCCTGATCGGGTCGCACAACGAAGCGTTCGTCGCCGTCCGCGCGTCGCTCGAGGGGACGGCGTGGTCCGAGACCGTCTGGATCCCCTTCGCGCAGTACATGGGGATCGACGAGCAGCACACGACGATCACCCTCCCCGACGGGTCCCCCCTCATGATCGGGTTCGGACGCGCCCAGCGCCCCTTCCCGGGCTTCAGCGTCGCGCTCGTTGATTTCGAGATGATCGCGTACGACCACCGGGGCGCGCCGCGTGATTACCAGTCCCTCGTGCGCGTCGAGCCCGCGCCGAGCCAGTTCTACCCGAACCCCACCCACGTCGAGACCTTCGAGCACATCGTCAAGCTCAACGCGCCCCTCCGCGCCCCGTTCCACTGGGACCCGGAGCGCTCGTGGGTGAGCAACATGTCCAAGCGCCTCCTCGCGGGGATGAACCCCGACCAGTTCAAGCTCTCCCAGTCCGGGTGGGACCGCGCGGGATGGAACCAGTCCCAGGAGCTCGTCGATCAGGGCGTGCTCGAGGAACCGCGCGTGAACTTCACGATCCTGGGGGTCGGGAACAACCCGGGGATCCACATCATCGCGCTGGGGTCGATCCTCATCAGCGTGGGGATCCCCTGGGCGTTCTACCTCAAGCCCTGGATGGTGCGTCGCGAGCGTGACAAGCTCGCCAAAGCCCACAAAGCGAAACCCGCGAACCAATCCGGCGACGCGCAGGACACGAAACGGTCGCACCCCGAGCCCGAAATGGAGCCCGCGACATGAGCCGAGCCCTCACGATCCTCCTCGCGTTCCTCTGCGCCTCGGCGGCGCTGGCGCAGACCGCGCCCCAGGGCAACGCGCACCCCGAGCAGCACGCCGTCACCGAGACCGAGGGGGAGATCGCCAACCCCTTCGGGCAGGCGCAGATGCCCACGATGTCGCTCTCGGAGAAAGCCGCTTTCGCGGAAGCCATCGACCTCTCCCCCCTCCGCGACGTCGCCGTCTTCCACAACGGGCGCGTGAAGATCATCGACACGCTCGCGCGCGAGACCGTCTCCGCGATGACAGGGCGCAGCAAGCACTTCGACATCCTCGTCGATCAGGACGCCGATCCCGAGAAGATCTCGTTCGAACCCATGTTCACCATGTTCGACACGATGATCGACCCCGTGTACTACATCAACCGCCCGCTCCTGGGGATCGGGTACCTCCCGCTGCGCCGCACGATCCTCGATATGCACGCCCAGGACCTCCGCGCGAGCGACTCGGACGCGTACTTCAACCGCGAGGGGTGGCTCAAGACCGGGATGGTCTCCCCGCGCATGGCCGAGCGCTACGCGACCCCCGCGTTCGACAAGCACGCGGACTCCGAGCCCTTCCGGGTCGCCGTCAACAAGCTCGACCGATCCATGAGCATCTTCCGCGAGGGGGTCGCGAACCTCATGGTCGTCACCCCGGAGCGCGAGGACCGCCCCTGGGCGCACCTGGGCTCGCTCCCGAGCACCCATCCCGCCCGAGTTGCGGCCGCCGACCTCGCGCGCACCTGGCGCGCCGGGGACGCCGCCGGTGTCAACGCCGCCGCCCGGGAGCTCGCGGCCACCCTCAAGTCCATCCACCCCGAGATCCAGGCCAAAGCGAGCCCCGGGGTCGAAGCGCTCTACAACACCGTCAACGCGTTCGAGTGGGGGCTCTGGGTCTATCTCGCGTCCCTCGTCGCGCTCATCCTCGCGTTCGGGACGGGGCGCAGATCGCTCATCACGACCGGGGTCGTCCTCCTGTTCGCCGCGATCGCGCTCCACGCGTTCGGGTTCACCCTGCGCTGCATCATCGCCGAGCGATTCGCGATCCAGAACCAGTTCGAGTCCATGACGGGGATCTCCCTCTTCGCCGCGATCGTCGGGTCCGCGATCATGCTCCTCCGCAAGCAGTGGCTCTTCGGCGCCGCAGCCGCGGGGACCGGGTTCCTCGTCCTGATCACCGCGACCCAGACGGGGATCCCGGGCGAGACCATCTCGCGCGAAGCGGCGATCCTCAACACCTCAGTCCTCCTCAAATACCACGTCACGACCGTGCTCACGAGCTACGGGCTCATCACGCTCGGGTTCATTGTCTCGCTGTTCTACCTCGGGACCCACTACGCGCACCGCTTCCTCGGGTCGGGTCAGCTCGCGGGCGCGGACCCCGAATCGGGCGCGATCGCCGCGGGGGCGCTGGGGATCGAGGACGAGAACCAGAAGGTCGGGGTCGCACGCACCCTCAAGGACCTCGACACGGCCCAGATGACCATCCTCCAACTCGCGTTCTGGACCCTCGGGGTCGGGACGCTCCTGGGCGCGTGGTGGGCGGACCACTCCTGGGGGCGCTGGTGGGCCTTCGACCCGAAAGAAACCTGGGCGCTCGTCACCTGGATCGTCTACTTGATCGTCATCCACGTCCGCTTCATGCAGCTCAAGAACCGCGGACTCACGACGGCCTGGCTCAGTGTGATCGGCTTCTTCGTGATGCTCTGGACGTACTTCGGGGTGAACCTGCTGCTCCCGGGGCTGCACGCGTATGCGTGATCCGTTGGATCCCAATCACTACGCATCCAACGCGATCTCGACAGCCCAAGCCCTCCTCGGCTACACCCTCGCCCGCACCCTCGACACCGGCGAAACCCTCCGTGGCATCATCATCGAGACCGAGGCCTACACCGGGCCCGAGGACCAGTGCTCCCACGCGAAAAACGGGCACCGGAGCCCGCGCAACGAATCGATGTGGGCCAAGCCCGGGACGGCGTACGTCTACTTCACCTACGGGATGCACCACTGCTTCAACGTCTCGTGCTACGAGCCAGACCACCCGGCGGCCGTCCTCGTCCGGGCCCTCGCACCGACCGAAGGGCTTGAGACCATGCGCGCCAACCGGACCAGCCCGCGCCGCACCACCCCGATCCCGGACTCGGATCTGTGCTCCGGCCCGGGCAAACTGTGCCAGGCGCTCCGCATCGACCTCGACCTCGACGCCGAAGACCTGACCACGAGCGAGCGGATCCGGATCGAGCCCGGGGTCCCGATCCCGGACCACGCCGTCGACAACACCCCGAGGATCGGGGTCGGAACGAGGGATTGGGCCCAAAAACCGCTCCGCTGGGTCGTGCGTAAGGGTTGGGTGGAGCAGCGGATGCGATCTTGAGCCCAACTGTGTGATGAAAAGATGAAGCCGAGAATCGGAATCTCCCGAATCTTGGGTGTCAGGATAGCATTCCTATGATCCAATACAGCCCGAGAGCACGTCCGGACGTTGCGAAGGCGTGGAGAGTATGAGCGAAACGCAGATCGACATCGCGCAGATCATGAAGGACGCCGGCGGCTACTCGGCGCAGTGCTTCCCGTTCATCCGCGACGGGCTCGCGCACGCGACCGAGCTCGTCCACGGCTCGCCCGATTCCACCGACGAGCTCGGGCTCGTCGACGAGTCGCGCCACGTGGACGGGGCGCAGCTGTGCCTGGGTCTGCGCGACCTGGCGATCCAGCGCTACGGGCTCATGGCGAGCACGGTCCTGAACAAGTGGGGGATCTACGAGACCCGCGATTTCGGGAACATCATCTTCGCCCTCGTCGACGCGAACCTCATGCGCAAGACCGACGACGATTCGATCGAGGATTTCGATCGGGTCTACGACTTCGACGAAGCGTTCCAGACGCCGTGCGCCGGGCCCGAGCCCATCGGCGCGTGAGCGACACACCCATCGGCGCGTGAGCGCCTCGCCTGTTATCATGGGTCCATGACGCCGCAGGGATCATCGGACAACGACTCGCCGCACGCGCCCCCTCCACCCGAGGAGCGGAGTGTGTGGTCCCGGCTCCACCTCTGGCAGATGCAGCCCGTCCGCGACGTCCTGCTCGGGCTCGGGGTCTTCGCGATCTTCTGGCTCGGTCAGAAGACGAGCGTCGTCACGGTCCCGCTCCTGCTCGCGATCCTCCTGGCGTACCTTTTCGAGCCCGTCATCGCCTGGGCGATGTCGCGCTTCGGGACCAAACGCCGCACCACGGTCTCGGGGCTGATCGCGCTCGTCGTGCTCGTGGTCGTCCTCCCGAGCGTCGCCGGCGCGACCTTCGGGGCGGCCCAGATCATCGCGTTCGGGCAGAACATCATCTCGAACTACGACACGGTCTCCGAGATCGCGCAGTCCAGCGAGACGGTCGCGGATGCGAAAGCCGAACTCGAGGCGCGCGAGGTCCAGGGCGTCTGGCCGCTCGTGCTCGAAGCCAAGATGGCCGATCACGAATCCGAGTTCGGACAGGCGCTCGACGCCGCGGACGCGTGGATCGCCGAACACCAGAACGAGGTCGCGCAGACGATCACGGACGTGGGGATCAGCGCGGTCAACAAGACCCTCGCGTTCATGGGCGCCCTCTTCGGGCTCTCCTTCATGGGGTTCCTCACCGCCTTCTTCTTCTACTTCGTCTCCACCGAGTGGGTCCAGTTCAAGGGTTTCACCGAGGGGCTCCTCCCGACGAAGAACCGGGACCGGATCCTCGACCTGCTCACGAAGTTCGACGCCGTCATCTCCGGGTTCATCCGTGGGCGCATCACGATCGCGTTCATCCAGGCGATCGTGTTCTCGATCGGGTACTTCGCGATCGGGGTCCCCGGCGCGTTCATCCTGGGTCCCGTCGTCGCGGTCCTGTCGATCGTCCCGTACCTCGCGCTCGTCGGGCTCCCGATCTCCGTCTCGCTCCTCTGGCTCGAGGGGCACGATGGATTCCGCGGCGAGTGGTGGTGGGTCGTGGGCACCCCGACCGCGCTCTACTTCCTCGGGCAGGCGCTCGACGACTACGTCTGGACCCCGCTCATCCAGGGCAAGAGCACGGGCATGGACACCCCGACGATCCTCTTCGCGTCGATCGCGGGCGGCGCGCTCTTCGGCGTGTTCGGGCTCTTGATCGCGATCCCGATCGCGGCGTGCGTGAAGATCCTGATCCAGGAGATCCTCTGGCCCGAGTTCAAGAAATGGGCCGAGGGCCGAGCCGAGGACCCGCTCCCACTGGAGCGCTGACGCTCAATCCGGGATGTCGCCCATGATCTGGCGCATGTGGTGCTCCAGGTGCGCGAAGTAGTCCTCGATGAGGAATCCCAGCGTCCCCGGCGTGTCCCTGGGGTGCTCGCGGTAGCAGATCTCGTGCAGGTTGTGCTCGGCGCGGGGTTTGTCGAGCTGCGCCTCGGAGATCATCGTCACGACGTGGCACAGGTGCATGTTCAGCGACGCCCACAGGGTGACGAGCTCCTCCCAGTCCGAGTCGTTGTAGTGCTGGAGATGGACCCAGCGCTCGTGGTCGTAGGTCTCGAAGAACAGGTCGTCCTTGCACTGCGCCATGAGGAACCGGCGCAGGTTCACGCACGCGCTGTCGACGAGGTGACCCAGGATCTCCTTGGTCGACCACCGATCGGCGCTGGGTTTCTTCGAGACGTGGGGCTCGCCGTCGTCGAACATCGCTTCCGCGATGGTCGCGATCCGGTCCGCGCTGTATCCGAGTCGTGAGAGCGGCATGTTCCAGTTTAGCCTATCGCTGTTCGGGATGTTGACGGAGCAGTCCTTCCGCCAAAAGGTGTTTCATGAGAGGCCGGCACGCGGATCGACAGCTAAACACGGTCTCGATCACCTTTGTGGAGTGTCGAACCAGTACAACGCAATCGGACCGTCTTGTCTGTCCGTTTCGTGGAAACAAAACAAATGCGAACGAGACGCTTTCCAATCGGTATGATCGGCGTCTTAAAAATGACTCGATGCGCATCTCATCTCGATTGTAGTAGACGGATGAGAGAAAGCTATTCGCGATCCCCGTCGTGCGTATTCCAATCAATGCAGCTGCAAGACAAGCCGCTGAAGCAGTCGCGAGAAAGTACCAGGGTTCCCCGGCAAGCCGGTATGGGATCCAGAACGCCAAGAAGGCGCTCGCGAGCAGGAGTGTTGTTCCGCTCGCTATCTCAAGAAATGTCGGTCCAGGCAGGTCCGACAGGGAGAGGTCTTCGTTGAGCTGGCTCTCGTGCTGGAACGAGAGATCGCGGTCGTCTACAGGTGTTTGGTCATGGTTCGTGACGATTGAACATGCGTGGCTGTAGGATAATAATGCTTGAGAAGCTCGGCGATGCCATCGCATAATGTTCAAAATGATCAGGGCATTCATACGGCCGAGGGAATTCCGGTCTGAGGGAGCTATGGGGTTGCACCGGAGCGGACTTGAAGATCTCGGCAGCAGTCCCGGAGATCGAGGCCGAGTGTGTTCGAGTAGTTGTGAAAATCACTGTATGCATCCGTGCCATCGATTAAAGCGCCAATCCCTGCTCCGATACCTATCGGAATGGCGATAGGGCAAGAGGGTGGGAACGCAATACAGGCGGCACCTGCAGCGCCAGCAATCAAAACATATGCGCCCCCTCTGTTGCTCAGAGATCGAATCCTGTTATCCATGTCTGTTCGATACTTATCGTACGCGCTTTCTCGGCACAGATCGTACTCAAGGTCGGGAGTAAGCGGGTTTCCGTGAAGGTCGGTGCACGCGGGGAATGCCAGTTGAAACTCAGAAGCGGTTCCTGTGGCCGAAAGAATCGTTTGCATTTCTGTTTCTGTGGCGTCAGGGAGTTCCTTTAGCGGGATGAGTAGGGGGGCACCATTATTGAGAGTCGGTGAGTAGAGGATCATTCCAAAAAAGTAGACGGTTGAATTGGAGGCAAAATCAGAAAGATAGCCGTATGCAATGTATGCATTAATATTGTTTTGAGAATAAAAGTTTATAACATCTTCGTCGTGCCCTAGATCTTCTGAAAACTCAACGCGAAAGAGGAGAGGGCAGTCGACTCTGTATATCCGGTTGTCGTGGGTGATTCCAAGTGTGTCAAATGATACTGGGTCGTCTCCTTCGACTTCAGGAATGTCGGTGATATAGTCTGTAATCTCGTCAATAAGCACATTTTCGCCGAATAGTTTTGAGTAGATGATTTCTTGCTCGACACGAATTAAAGATTCGATATCAAGTATCGGCTGGATCGGAACAAGAACCTCTTCAATATTCGATGCGGCAAGTTCAGCATCGGGTTCATTGAGGTTGACATTCTGTCCAAATGCCAAGGAGGGGATAATCGTAATCACGATTGCTGCAAGCAGTTTGTGAAGCATGGTGTCTCCATGGTATAAGTTCATGCAGATGCAGTAAACACCAGTCTAATCCTATAGATCGTGCCCGCAAGAAAAAAACGACCGTCAGCGATTTTTTTTCCGCTTTTTGACGCCGCGATGTTTGGACTTCGTACCCGACTTCATCGACATGCTCGGGAGCCCGGACATCATGCCCCCCATCCCACCCTGCGCGAGCTGCTTGGCCATCGCCGCTTTCGACCCGCCGCCCATGCCGCCCATCGCTTTCATCATCTTCGAGAGCGTGGTGAACTGCTTGGACAACTGGCCGACCTGGTCCGGATTGGTCCCCGAACCCGTCGCGATGCGCACCTTCCGCGAGTGCTTGATGATGTCCGGGCGCGTGCGCTCCTCGACGGTCATCGATTGGATCATCGCTTCGGTCCGGTCGAGCTGCTTCTCATCGATGTCGATGTCCTTGAGCGCCGATCCGACCCCCGGGAGCATCCCGAGGAGCGATTTCATCGAGCCCATCTTGCGGATCATCTTCATCTGCTTGAGGAAGTCGTCCATCGTCAGCTCGCCCTTGGCCATCTTGGCTTCGAGCGCTCTGGCCTCGTCCTCATCGACCTCCTGCTGCGCCTTCTCGACGAGCGAGACCACGTCGCCCATCCCCAGGATCCGCCCGGCCATCCGCTCCGGGTGGAAGGGCTCGAGGGCGTCGAGCTTCTCCCCGACCCCGATGTAGCGGATCGGTGCGCCCGTGACCTGCTTCACCGACAGCGCCGCCCCGCCGCGCGTGTCGGAATCGAACTTGGTCAGGATCACCCCGTCCACCTCGAGCCGCTCGTGGAAGGACTTGGCGCTGTTGACCGCGTCCTGACCCGTCATCGCATCAACGACCAGGAACGTGTGGTGCGGGTTCACGATCCGGCGCACCGAACCCAGCTCGCCCATCAGCTCGTCGTTGACGTGCAGCCGACCGGCCGTGTCGAGGATGAGCACATCGACGTTCTTCTCCCGCGCCGCCTTGAGCGCGTTCTTGCACACCTCAACCGCGACGCCGACGGCTTTCCCGTACTCGGTGCAGCGTTCGGGCTCCGCATAGAAGTGGACCTGCGACCCCCCGGGCATCTCCTCGCTGACCTGCTTGGCGACCGTCTCGAGCTGTTCGACGGCTGCGGGTCGTTGGAGATCCGCGGCGCACAGCATCACGGATCGACCCTGTTTCTTGAGCACCGCCGCGAGCTTCCCGCACGTCGTCGTCTTCCCCGACCCCTGAAGCCCGCACATCATCACGATCGTCGGTCCGGGCGACAGCTTCATGATCCCCGGGGGCTTGGGCTGCTCGTCGGCGTCCGGGTCCCCCCCGAAGAGCTCGATCAACCGCTTGTGGACGATCCCGATCATCTCCTGACCGGGCTTGAGCGATTTGGTGACCTGCTGTCCCAGCGCGTCCTTGAGCACCTTGTCGCAGAACTCGGTCGCGACGTCGTAGTGGACGTCCGCGTCGAGCAGCGCGTCCCGCACCTGGTCCATGGACTCGCGGACGTTCGCTTCGGAGATCGTGGACTGACCCGAGAGCGAGCGCATCGCGTTGTTGAAGCTGTCTGAAATCCGATCGAACATACACACTCCGGCGCCGCTTGGGGCGCATGGGTTCCGTTGTCAGATCAGGGCCGTGACCGCAGCCACAGGATGCTAGGCACTGTCGCAGAACGCAGGGCTCGGCAGATACTGCGCTGTTGTTCAGGTTTCGAGCCCGCTCGGACCGATCAGAACTGAGCAATAACCACAGCGGAGGTACACACGATGCGCTCACTCACGATGATTTCAGGACTCACCTTGATGACGTTTCCCTCATCCGCAGGGATCATCACGCTCGATGCGGACACACCCGAGACTGGTTCGGAAATTATGAACACCCCGCTTGTCACCGAGTTCGGAACGATCACTTTCCAAGGTGAGATCATAGAGGGGAACGATCCCGAGATGATCGCCGAAGGATCCAGCGGCAATGTCTTTAACATCGTGTTCAGTCCGCTCGGCGCGTCGCTCTCGTTTGATTTCGATGTCGAGTCGATCTCGTTTCTATACGGCGGAAACTACGGTGGTTTCTACGCTGAGGCGATCAATGCGGATGGTGAGATCGTCGACTTGAGATTCCAAGAATCAACTGGGGAAGGAGAACAAGCAGGTCCTTGGACGCTCTCTGGATACAGAATACGAGAGCTTCGATGGAACGATACACAAACCGGATTAACCGGCGCGATGATCGACAACATTGAAATCACCGTTCCTTCGCCAAGCGGAGTTCTACCTGTCATGGCAGGAGTGGGTATCGCTTTTCGCCGGAAACGGATCAGCGCTTCGACGTGAGCCACGCGTGGAGCTTCGCCTTGCTCCACGTGTTCACACACAGGTCCTTCGTCAACCACCCGCGCTGCCCCGTCAGGACCCCGAAACGGATGTTGTCGTAGTCGTCCGGGTGGTGGACGTCGCAATCGATCGCGAGTTTGCACCCCGCTTCGACGGCCGCCCGGACGTGGGTGTCACGGAGGTCCAGGCGCATCCAGTGCGCGTTGATCTCCAGCGCCACGTCGTGCTCGATCGCGGCCGCGATGAGTTCGTCCATGTCGGGTTCCAGACCCGGACGGCGCTCGATGAGCCGCCCCGTCGGGTGACCGATGATGTGGACGAGCGGGTGCTCGATCGCTTTGAGGAGCCGCTTCGTCGCGTCCTTCGGTTTCGCGCGCAGCCCCGCGTGCGGCGACGCGACCACGACCTGGAGTTCGTGGAGCAGATCGTCGTCGTAGTCGAGCGACCCGTCGACGAGGATGTCCACCTCCGATCCGCACAGCACCTCGATCCCGTCGAACCCTTTGTTGAAGGCCTTGATGTCTTTGATCTGCTGACGCAAACGCTCGACCGAGAGCCCGTTCGCGACGGCCGACGATCGGGAATGGTCCGTGATCGCGAGCGTGTGGAACCCGCGCTCTTTCGCGATCGTCGCGGTCTCTTCGAGTTCCATCCGCCCATCGGATGCAGTCGTGTGGGAATGGAGCTCCGCCTTGATGTCGTCCACCGTGACCAGGTCCGGCGCTTCGGTCAGGTCCATCTCCCCCCGATCCTCGCGCAGGGTGGGCTCGAGGTAGGGGAGCTTGAGTTTGGTATAGATCGCTTGCTCGGTCTTCGCCGCGACGGGTTTGTCCCCCCGCTCCTGAGGCGGGGTGTCGTCGTCTTCGACTTCCTTGAAGAGCCCGTACTCGTTGAGCGTCATCCCCATCGACAGCGCTCGCTCGCGCAATCGCACATTGTGGTCCTTCGACCCCGTGAAGTACAGCAGCGCCGCGCCCCACGACGACGCATCGATGAGGCGAAGATCGACCTGCACCCCCGTGGACCCCTCGTCCCCGCCCCAGCGCCCCGAGTCCAGACCCGTCGCGTACCGGATCGAGCACTTGGTCTCACCTTTCGCGAGAACCTGTGTGACGTGATCCCCGCTGGTGAACGCCTCGCGCGCCGCGTCCGGATCGGTCGTCGCGATCAGGATGTCCACGTCCCCGATCGTCTCCTTCCCCCGGCGCAGCGACCCGGCGTAGGCGACCCGTTTCGTGCCCTTGGTGCCCTCCAGGAGCTTCACGAACCAGTCCGCGACGTACTGCGCCACCCCGATGTGGAGGCGCTTCCCCGACGATTCCATGAACGCGATCGACGCCTTGATGTTGTCGACGCTCTTCTGCCCCATCCGCGGGAGCTCGAGGATCGACCCGTCCTCGATGATCCGCTTCAGATCCGCGATGGATTCGACCCCCTTCTCGTCCCACATCAGCTTCACGGTCTTGGGCCCGAGCCCCTGGACCCCGAGCACCGCCATGAGCCCGCGGGGGACCTTGGAGACCAGCTCGTCGTGTTCTTCGATCGTCCCCGACTGCGCGAGCTCGATGAGCTTGGCGGCCGTCCCCTTCCCGATCCCGTCGAACTCGGTGAGCGCCTTCGTGTCCTCGTCTTTGGCGAGGGGCCCGAGGTCCGTGGTCAGGTCCCCGAGCACCCGCGCCGCTTTCGCGTGCGCGTTGACGCGGAACTTGTCCGCGCCCGTGAGCTCGAGCATCTGCGCCATGCGATCGAAATACGCCGCCGCGTCGGTGTTGAATCCCATGGTCGATCGTAGTGGGGGAGCCGTCAGGACGGGCGATCGATCCCGAACTCCCGGGCGATCTGTTTCTCGACCGCCGCGACGACCGATCCACGCTCATGAGCGGGGACGAGCATGAGCGCCGAGACCCACCGCCGGACCAGCGGCATCGACTCGGGCTCAAGAATCGTCTTCATCATCTCCAGATGATCGTTTGGCGACAGCGCCCGAGATCCGCTCGGCGCTGGATCCGTGAGCGCGTCCCGATCCGTCTCGTTTCGATCCGTCATGGGCGATCGTAGAACCCCCCACGACCCCGTCCACGTTCAGACGCGTCTCGAGGTGATGCACCAGACGCTCCATCCGATCCATCCGCTCGATGAGCTGGGTCAGGATGTTCGCGACGGCCCCCATCAGCTCGTTCGGATCCGCGCTCTTGAGCGCGTGGGTCGTCAGGTCCTTGGTGTGCATCGGGCCCTGACCCGAGAGGAGCCACTGCCCCGAGATCCCGAGCGAGGTGCACAGATTCGTGATGAACGAAGCGCTGGGGGCTTGCCCCTGCATGTAACGTCGCACCGTTTCGGGATGCGTGTCCGTGAGTTTCCCCAGTTGCCGGTACGAGGCATCGCCGGCCGCCTGATTCAATCGTTCGTGGAATGCGGATGAGCTGGTCATGCCACCACAATACACAGATGTTTGGGTCGGTACAGGGTAATTTCATCGGTCTGTGCGGGTGCCGCTCGGTTGTGTGGCAAAATTCCCCAACACAGCACAACCGTGCGATCACACAGGATTGTGTTGCGGCGCGCCCTCCCACAGAACTGTGTTGAACTTTTTTCAGCCAGGTTCCAACATTATCCCACATCCCCGAGCCCGAGCCATTGCCCGTGCGCTTTGAGCAGCCGCCGCCGGGCGAGCGCATCTTCAGCCCGATCGAGCGTCGGGGATCGGTCGATCCACGCCGACGCGTCGCGTCGCGCGAGCATGAGCAGGTCCTGGTCTTGGATCGGGTCCGCGACGCGGAAGGGTGCCATCCCGGACTGGCGCGTCCCGAAGACGTCGCCCGCGCCGCGGATCTCCAGGTCCTTCTGCGCGAGCGTGAATCCCGAGCTGGTCTGGACCATCGCGTCGAGTCGCTCGCGCGCGTCGTCCGTCTTCGGGTCCGACACGAGCACGCACACCCCCGGGATCTCCCCGCGCCCCACGCGCCCGCGGAGCTGGTGGAGCTGCGCGAGCCCGAAGCGGTCCGCGTCCTCGATGACGATCACGCTCGCGTTGGGCACGTCGACCCCGACCTCGATGACCGTCGTTGCGATGAGCGCGTCGATCGTGCCCGCGCGGAACCGGTGCATGATCGACTCGCGCGTCTGGCGCTTGAGCTTCCCGTGCATCGCCGCGAGGTGGACGTCGTGGAGCTCGCCGCCCTCAAGTTCCTTCATCAGGGAGCGCAGGTCGCGCCCGGACCGCTCGCTCTTCTCGATGCTCGGGACGACGATGAACGCCTGCTGCCCCATCCCGATCCGCTCGCGGACCCATGAATACACGGTCCCGCGCTGCTCGGGGCGCACGAGTCGCGTGGTCACGGGCTGACGCCCCTGGGGGAGGTGCTCGATCGTCGAGATATCGAGATCGCCGTAGATCGTGAGCCCGATCGTGCGCGGGATGGGGGTCGCCGTCATCACGATGACGTGGGGGGTCTCCTCCCCCTCGTCCGTCGAGCCCTTCACCCGGAGCTTGGCGCGCTGCTCGACCCCGAAGCGGTGCTGCTCGTCGATGATCGCGACGGCGAGCGACCGGAACCGGACCGTGTCCGACACGAGCGCGTGGGTCCCGACGACGAGATCGACCTCCCCCGCGCCGATCCGCTCGACCACCCCCGCGCGCTCGTCCGCGGGCATGGACCCCGTGAGGAGCGCGATGCGCGTGCGAGATCCCTCAAGAAGCTCCGAGATCGAGAGGTTGTGCTGCTCCGCGAGGATCTCGGTGGGCGCCATGATCGCCGCCTGGTGCCCGTGCGCGATCGCGCGGAGCATGGCGCACAGCGCGACGATCGTCTTGCCGGACCCCACGTCCCCCTGGATGAGCCGGTTCGTCGGGGTGCTCGTGCTCATGTCGTCGGCGATCTGCTCGACCACCCGGCGCTGGTCCGGGGTGAGCTCGAAGGGGATCCGGGACTCGATCCGCGCCTCGATCTCGGGGGTCCTGGGGAGCGCGGGCGCTTTGAGCGTGCGGCGCAGGTGCGCGCGCTTCAGATGGACCCCGAGCTGGAGGAGCAGCAGCTCGTCGTACGCGAGCCGCCGACGCGCCGCCCCGACCTCCTCCTCCGATTCGGGCGCGTGCATCATCCGGTACGCGTCCGCGAGGGTCGGGAGGGACCGCGCCTCGCGGTATTCGTTGCTCAGGTGGTCCTCGAGGAGCGCGCACGCGCCCGGGAGCACCATCGCGATGATCTCGCGGATCCGGTCGGGCGTGATCCCCTCCGTCGCGCTGTACACCGCGCGGTACTCGTCGTCGCCGTCCGGGGATTCGTCGAGCGCCTCGGGCTCGAGGACGTCGTACTCCGGGTTCGCCATCTGGAGCCCCGGCCCGTGGATTTTGGGCTTGCCCTGGACCCGGAGCACCATCCCGGGGGTGAGCTTCTTCGAGAGGTACGCCTGATTGAAGAACACGAGATCGAGGCGCCCCGTCTCGTCCATGAGCACGCACTCGAACCTCGACTTCCGCCCGCGTCCCGCGACGCGTGTCGCCGTGATCTCCCCGATCCCGGACCCGATGACGTCCGCTTCCATCTCCCCGAGCCCGGAGCGGGCGCGGATCCACTCGTGCCTGTGGGGGAGGTGCGTCAGCAGGTGCGCCACGCTCCCGATCCCGAGCGCCTTGAGGCGCGACACGTGCTCCGGGCTGATCCCGACGAGGTGCTCGATCGGGGTCGTGAGCGTCAGCGGGGCGCCGTCGACCGTGATGGAGCGTGCCGCCGTCACTTCAGAGCCCGAGCGGGTTGTCGTGGCGCGGACCCCGATCCGACTCGGTGAGCCCGTCGGCGCTCGCGTGGTCCGGGTCGATCTCGCGGAGGTAGGACCACGTGTAGATCCCCGTGGAGTGCCCGTCGGAGAAGGTGATCCGGATCGCGTAGTTCCCGACCATCTCCGCGTTGATGGCGCGGACGTCGCTCGACCCCGCGCCCTTCGGGAGGATCGTCAGGGGGTTGGTCTTCATGGACTTGCGCAGCTCGCGCATCTCCGCGCTCGGGGACATCCGCCGGAGGTACGCGATGGGATAAAACGACTCCCGCCCATCGTCCCAACGGATCGTGAGCCCAGTATCCTTCTTGAGGTCCAGATGCTCTGGCGCGGGCGCGTCGCTCATGCACGAGTCTAGTTCGGATCCGCACGGGAGGACCCTGGATGCCCGACCCATCGCCGATCGAAACGCTCTCACGCGCGATGGACCGCGCCGGGTCCTGCGCGTGCGTCGGGATCGACCCCGTCCTTGAGCGCATCCCAGAGCGCATCCGCTCCGGCCCGGGGTACGACGTCGAGCATGTCCGCACCTTCTGCATGGTGGTCCTCGACGCGATCAAGGACAGGGTGGGTGTGGTCAAACCCCAGTCCGCGTGCTTCGAACGATTCGGATCGATGGGGTGCGGCGTGCTCGAGGACGTGATCGATCGCGCGCGCGAACTCGGGTTCGTGGTCATCCTCGACGCCAAACGCGGCGACATCGGGTCCTCCGCCACCCACTACGCCGTGGGCGCCTCGAATATGGGTGCCCACTGGATCACCTGCTCCCCCTACATGGGGCGCTCCTCGATCGAACCGTTCCTCAACGAGGGGCTCGGGGTCTTCGCGCTGTGCAAGACCTCCAACCCCGACGCGAGCGAGATCCAGGCGCAGACCCTCAGCAGCGGCGGTGACGTGAGCACGCACATCGCGTCGATCATCCGCGGCATGGGGACGAGCGTCGGCGCCGTCGTCGGCGCGACGAACGACCACGACGAGGTGCGATCGCTCCGGCGCACCATGCCCGACACCATGTTCCTCGTCCCCGGGGTCGGGGCGCAGGGCGGGACCATCGAGGACGTCCGCGCGATGACCCGCGAGGGCGCGACGAAGCCATCCGAGCTCGGGGTGGTGATCAACGCGTCGCGCTCCGTGCTCTACCCGGATCGTCAAGCCGGTGAGTCCTGGGAAGACGCCATCGAGCGATCGGCCGGGGAGTTCGCCTGCGCGTGCGCGGCGCTCCACGCTGGGTGAGGCGGGACCGACCCACAAGCAAAGAGAGGCCGACGGCTCTCGCCGCGCGGCCTCTCTCTTGCGTTCGTGGCGCCATCGATTCACGATCGCGCTCGATCAATCACACAGATCCGTGGTCGTCGTGCTGGTCCACCCCTTCGAGTAGCGGCTGACACACACGCCGCCCGGGAGAGCCCCGGGTCGAATCACACCGAATGTGCCCCGCAATCGCCCGATGTGCCAACAAAATCCCCGATTCGGGGCACGATCGGGTCCCTCTGGGCCGGTTTTTGGAGGTCCGAGAACCCGTCCAGACGCGATCACGCGTCCTCACATGGGTTTCTTGTCGATCGTCACGTCGTAGATGTGGAGCAGCTTCGCCTTGTCGAAGACCATCTCCTGCCGGCTCAGCCCCACGATGTCGTACTCGGGGGTGAGCTCGATCGCGTCCACCGGGCACGCTTCCTCGCACATCCCGCAGAAAATACACCGGAGCTCGTCGATCTCGAACTTCGCCGGGTACTTCTCCCGATCGTCCCACGGGCTCTCCGCGGCGACGATGTGGATGCAGTTCGCCGGGCAGATCGTCGGGCACATCATGCACGCGACACACTTGACCCGACCCGACGCGTCCTTGTTCAGACGATGGACCCCGCGGAAGTTGCTCGGCTCAAGACCACCGGCCTCCACGTCCATGTCCTCGCGGCGCTGCTCGGGGTACTGCATCGAGCGGCTCGTGTGACCCTGACCGAAGGACGTGAAGAAGTGACGCATCGTCGTCCCGAACCCTTTGATGATGCTCGGGAGGTAGACGGCTTCGACCGCCGTCATGGGCTTGGGGGTCACGTCGATGATGTCTGCGTCATGGATCGCCATACGGGTCGAGTATAGCGGGTTTCGGTGTCTATTCCGCGTTGGGGGGGTCCTGTTTCCGTTGCGTCGGGGTCTCGGAGACGGGTATCATGCTCCCATGAGCGATCGCAAGTCCGGGCCGCCGCTCTTCGAGCTGCTCGCCGACGACAAGCCCACCCCCAAGGGGTTGGGCGGGACCAACAACCCCGAGATGGGGACGACCAAGCCTCGGACCAAGGTCGAGCTGCGCCCGATGGAGCAGGAGCCCGATCCCAGCGCCGCGTCGCCGGCGCGGATCCCCCACGGGGTGACCCAGGAGGAGCGCTCCGCGACCCTCGAGGACGAGGCGCTCCACACCGACCACGAGAAGGTCGTCAAGCTCACGATGTCCCGGGTCTACCTGGTCATCGCCGCCGTCCTTCTGCTCCTGGTCCTGGTGTGGGCGGGCGCGTACCAGATCGGGCGCAGCGCCGGGAAGGACGAGATGGAATCGCTCATCGACGACCGCCCTGTCGTGCTCCCCCAGCGTGATCCGGACCCGATCGCCCAGAACCCCGACCCGATCCGCTACGAGCCCATCGAGTCCACCCCGACCGACCCGCCCAGGAGCCCCGCGCGTGGGGTTGTTGGGGTCCTGAGCCCTCAGGGGTTCCTCCAGAGCGATCCCAGGGAGCCGGGGATGAACTACCTCCAGCTCGGGGTCCTCGACGCCCAGCAGGCCGGGGACGCGATCGAGTTCATGGCGCTCCACGGCGAAACCGTGATCGGGGTGCCGCTGGACTCTCGGGGGGGATCCGCGAATAATCCCGTCCGCTATACGCTGTACTCGCTTGGGCTTGCGGTCCCGAGCGAGCAGTACCGGTCCATGGAGTCCCAGCGCCGATCGCACGTTGAACGGATCGCGAGTCTCGGGGACCGGTGGGTGCGTGAGCGGCGCGGCGGATCGGATTTCTCGCCGTCGAAGACCCTGTGGGTCAAGTACGAATGAATCGCCCCAAGCGGGCTGCCCATTGGGCGAAAAGAACCCGGAGACGACCATGAGCATCGACTCTTCGCTCAAGACCGAAGGCAACCTGACCACCAAGCGCTCCGTCATGACCCGCGCCGAGCGGATCCAGGCGCTCAAAGAGGACAAGCGCCACACCAAGGACGACGGCGCGCTCGGTCTGCCCAAGACCAAGGTCCGTGAGAGCTGATCCGACGGATCGCCCGGGTGTCCCCGTGACACACCCCACATCCCATCCAAAGGCCGCGCACGCGGCGGAGGCGTCATGCTCGATCATCTGATCTCCGAGCGTGCGAGCGCGATCCAAGCGTCCGGGATCCGGCGCATCTTCAACCTCGGCGCCTCGCTCGAGAACCCGATCCGCCTGTCGATCGGTCAGCCCGACTTCCCCGTCCCCGAACCCATCCGCAAGGCGGCGATCAGCGCGATCGAGTCCGGGCACAACGGGTACACCCCGACCCAGGGATCCCCCGCGCTGCTCTCGAAGGTCATCGAGTGGATGAAGGTCGACCTGGGGTGGGGCTGCGCCGTCACGGGCGACGCGGAGCAGGGGCAGCCCAGCGTGTTCATCTCGTCGGGGACGAGCGGGGCGCTCGTGCTCGCGTTCATGGCGATGCTCAACCCCGGGGACGAGTGCATCATCCCGGACCCGTACTTCGTCGCGTATCCGCACATGGCGTCGATCTGCGGCGCCAGGGCCGTCAAATGCGACACGTACCCCGATTTCCGGATGACGGCGGAGCGCGTCGCGCCGCTGATCACGGAGCGGACGAAGTTCGTGCTGGTCAACACGCCGTCGAACCCGTGCGGGGTCGTGAACGACGAGCGTGAATCGCGCGAGCTGCGCGAGCTGTGCCGGTCGAAGGGTGTGCTCCTGATCTCCGACGAGATCTACGACGAGTTCGTCTTCGACGACGCGCTCACGAGCGGCGCCAAGAACGACCCGGGCATGAAGCGCTGCGCGAGTGCGTGCCGGGAGGACGGCGCGCACGAGGACACGCTCCTCATCCGCGGGTTCGGCAAGACCTACGCGTGCACGGGGTGGCGCCTGGGGTATGTCGCCGGGCCGAGCGAGATCGTCGACGAGATGGCCAAGCTCCAGCAGTACACCTTCGTGTGCGCGCCCGCGCCGCTCCAGCAGGGCGTCGTCGCCTGCTTCGATACCCCGATGGGCGCGTTCGTGAAGGACTACCAGCAGCGCCGGGACCTCGTCGTCGAGACGATGAGCGCCGTCACCGAGATCGCGGTCCCCGGGGGCGCGTTCTACGCGTTCGTGAAGGTCCCCGAGCACCTGGGCATGACGGGGACCCGGTTCACCGAGCGGATGATCGACGACAAGGTGCTGGTGATCCCGGGCGGGGTCTTCTCCGATCGGGACACGCACTTCCGGATCAGCTACGCGACGGGACGCGACGAGCTCGAGCGTGGGCTCGGCCTGCTCGCTCGCGCGATGTCCTGAGTGCCGTCGTGGGCGGTGGTACGGTGGGGCGGGTGTGATCAGAACTTGATCTGGAGCCGCGCGAAGAGCCCCTCTTCGGAGAGGTCGCGTGAGAAGGCGCCGAGATCGAACTCGGAGCGGATCATCTGATACCCCGCGCTCAGACCGACCCGATCGCTCAAACGCCAATCGGTCTTGGCCTGGAACCCGAGGAGGGAGGACCCGAGATCGAGGGTCTGGGTCGTCGCTTGACCCGACAGACTCAGCGTGTCGGAGATGTCCCAGCGCACCGCGGATCCGATCGTGGGGACCGCGACGACCTGGCGCTGGATCTCGCTCGAGTCGCGTGCTTCACCGAGCGTGACGCGCTGCGCCTCGATCGCGGTGATCCCCGAGAGGAACACGAGGTCGACCGGGCCGTCGCCGCCGGCGAACCACTGGACCTCGAGATCCGTGACGTTGTACTGCCCGCTCCCCTGCGTGAGCGACGCGACACTCGCGCTGCTCGGCGAGGTGATCGATCCGCCCCCGATCCCGCCGTCGTTGAGCGTGGTGTTGCGATCGACGTGGAACCGGATGATGGATTCCGGCGACCCCTGATCGCGCATGAAATACGCGCCGTAGATGTCGTACGGATCCGCGATGATCGGCCCCTCGAACCCGATCGCGACCGGGGTGGGCAGATTTGTCTCGTCGCGCGCGCTCCCGACGAGTTCCGGGTCCACGCCCTTGACGCGCATCGCGCTGAGCTCGTCGAGCGTGCGCGTGAAGCGCACCCATTCCTCGGGTGTCTCGTAGTCGACGGATTCGAACGTGAACGGGTCGAGCACGATGGGGGTCTGCGCCGTCGAGGCCCCGGCGCTCAGCGCGATCGTGCCGGCCGCGCACATCCATCCCAGATGGTTCTGGTTGCTCGTCATCCGGTGAATCCTGATCGCGTTGAGCATGAAAGTCAAATCGGCGATTTTGGGTGGTTGGTAATCACAAACATTCGGCGATTCTCATCAGCAAGCTACGATCGGGGCTATGCACAACGGCTCTGATGGCTCGAAATACCAGCACGACTCCTGGGGCAAGCGTCCCCCCAAGGGCAGCGAGCACGAACTCCTCAAGGGCCCGCGCCTCCGGAGACAGGAACTCTGGACCACCATGAAAGTATTCGCGGAGTTCATCCGCGGATTCCGCGCGCTCCACTTCAACGGCCCGTGCGTGACGGTTTTCGGCTCGGCGCGGTTCGAGGAGGACCACCCGTACTACGCGCTCGCGCGCGAGGTCGGCGCGGAGCTGGCACGCAACGGGATCGGGGTCATGACGGGCGGCGGCCCGGGGATCATGGAAGCGGCGAACCGAGGTGCGCGCGACGCGGGGGGGCTCTCGCTCGGGTGCAACATCGAGCTCCCCATGGAGCAGGAGCCCAATCCCTATCTCGATCGGTTCGTGGAGTTCAACTACTTCTTCGTGCGCAAGGTGATGCTCGTGAAGTACTCGAGCGCGTTCATCGTCTGCCCCGGGGGGTTCGGGACCCTCGACGAGGTCTTCGAGACGGCGGTCCTCATCCAGACCCGCAAGATCCAGCAGTTCCCGATCGTCATCATGGGCACGGAGTTCTGGAACCCCCTGCGCGAGTTCATCGACAAGTCGCTCATCGGAGGCGGGACGATCTCCCCCGAGGACATGGACCTGATCACGGTGACCGACGACCCGAAGGAAGCGGTCGAGACCGTGATGATGGCGCAGGCGAAGCGGAGCGAGCATCCATTGTCGTGAATGCGGGCTTGTGCCCCGCTCCCCGGCGTGGTATACCTTTCAGCATGATCCACACGCTCGTCGCAGCCGCCGTGCTCGTGCTCGTGCTCTGCGTGCCTTTCTCGGCACCATCCGCGAACATCGCGGACGTTGCGACCGAAATCATCGATCTCTCCACCACGATCGACGGCACCGAGTACCGGTGCAAGGTCGTCATCAACCCCGAAGCCACCAAGGGCGGCGCGGCGCTGCTATTCCTCCATGGCTCGGGCGAGTGCGGGACCGACGGCGAGAAGATGCTCCGCGTCGGGCTCCCGAGGTATGCGGAGGACAATCCCGAGATGTGGCCCCTCGTGCTCATCGTCCCGCAGAAACCGACCGTGGACTCGGAGTGGGAGGACCACGACAAGGCCGTCCTCCGCATGCTCGACGACGCGGCCAAGCGCGGGCTCTACGACCCGGCGCGCCTCGGGATCACCGGGCTGAGCCAGGGGGGGCACGGGACGATCACGATCGCGTCGCGCCACCCCGACCGCTTCGTCGCGGCCGCCCCGGTGTGCGCGTACATCGAGCGGGTCTGGGACGAAGACGGCGTGCGACACCCCTGGGGGGAAGCGGACGCGGACGCGCCCGCGTTCAAAGCCGCGGCGGAATCACTCGCTGGCATCCCGACCTGGATCCACCACGGCGATTCGGACGTCGTGGTCTCCGTCGAACAGTCCCGCTCGCTCCACGAGGCGCTCGAAGCGATCGACGCGGACACGCGGTACTCCGAGTACGAGGGCGTGAACCACAACTCCTGGGACAACGCGTACACCGACCCCGAGTTCGCGGTCTGGTTCGTCGAGCACACGTCCGAGTGATCAGTCGACCACCCGCACCCCCTCACGCGAGGTCAGCTCACGGAACAGCTCACGCAGGCGCGTGGTGACGGGACCCATCCGCTGATCGCCGATGGGGCGCCCGTCGATCGTCCCGACCCACGACAGCTCGCCCATCGTCCCCGTCGTGAAGCATTCCTGCGCGTTGTACATATGGGTGAGCGAGATGTCGCGCTCGACGCACGGGATGCCGTGCTCGGCGCACAGGTCGAGGATCGTCTGCCGCGTGATCCCTTCGGGGCACGCGCGGGTGGTCGGGGTCTGGAGGATCGGGGTTCCGAGGGGCTCGATGGGCGCGACGATGAACACGTGGGTCGCGTTGGTCTCCGCGACGAACCCGCGCTGATCGAGCATGAGCGCGTCGTCCGCGCCGTGGGCGTTCGCTTCGAGCTTCGCGAGGATGGATTGGATCAGGTTGTTGTGATGGATGTTCGGGTCCAGGCAGTCCGGGGGGAACCGCCGGATCGAGCTCGTCGCGAGCGTGAGCCCGGACGAGCCCTGCGCATCGTCGTACACGGGCGCTTTGTGCTCCGCGAGGACGATAAGCGTCGGCCCGGACTGGTTGAGTCGCGGATCCATCCCCGAGGTGATCTTCACCCCGCGTGAGAGGGTGAGCCGGATATGCACCCCGTCGCGCATGCAGTTGGCCGCGAGCGTCTTCTTGATCTGCTCGACCAGTTCGTCGCGCGACGGGATCGACGCGAACGCGAGCGCCTTGGCGCTCCGGCTGAGGCGCTCGAGGTGCTCGTCGAGCTTGAAGATCCGCCCGTCGTAGACCCGGAGCCCTTCCCACACCCCGTCCCCGCCCTGGACGAGCGAGTCGAAGGGCGAGATCCCCGCCTGGTCCCGGTGGATCAGCTCCCCGTTGATGTTGATGAGCAGGTCGCGGTTCTTCTCGTTGAAGGTCTGGAGCATGGTGGTCTCTCAGTCGATCGTGATCGCGTGGGGCGCGAGGATGTCGAACAAACGCTGGCATTCATCGAGCACGGGGAGGAGCCCATCAGGGATGTCCGGGGTCGAGGGCGAGTATGGCGCAAAGCCCGTGGACTCGTACACGCTCGCGTACCAGTGCGCCGCCCACACCCCGTCCTCGGGTTTCGGGCCGGGATCCCACGACAGCATGGACTCGTCGAACGGGACCCCGATCTGTTCGCACAGCGCCGTGAGCGCCGCGCGGGGATCCGTGAGCACCGTGCGCGAATCGATCACGATCGGCGTCGAACCCGTCCGCTCGCGCGCATGCTCGAAGATCCGGACCTGCTGCGGGAGCCCGAGTTCCGCGGGGGTGGGGGAGTCGATCACCTTGATGAAACTCGCGATCATCGCGCGGGGGTCGCGGATCAGGAAGCAGTTCGTGAGTTCTGAGGTCCACTGCAGATCCATCGCGCCCGTGACGTGGTGCGCCATGTGCTTCTGGTACCAGATCGGTTTGTCATCAGGGACCGAACCCCTGAGTTCATCCGCGACGACGCGCCAGTCCGTGGGCTGGGATCCCATGACCTCGTCCGCGATGGGGTGCATTGACCGCTTCGCTTCGTCGAGCGTGCTCAGGTAGTGCGCGTACAGGGGCTCGTCGGACACGGCGCAGTCGGGTCGTGATCCCCACGAGCGCATCATGGCCGTGGAGATATTGCGGGGCCCGGACCACATCGCGATGCGCACGGGCGCGTCGCTCATGCGTGCGCCGGCTCGAACCGCTGCTTCACGCTCGTGGCGCCCTTGGTGTCCCGCTCATCCGCGACGGCCGCCACGAACTCGTCGAGGTGCATCGCGCCCAGGTCCTTCTCGACCCCGAAGGCGCGGACGCTGACCTGGCGGTTCTCGGCGTCGCGCGGGCCGACGACGAGGAGGTAGGGGATCTTCATCTCCGACCCGTTCTTGATCTTCGCCTGGACGCGCGAGTCGTGGGTGTCCACGCTCGCGCGGATCCCGATGTGGTTGAGCTGCTCGTAGACCTCCTGGGCGTACGCGTTGCTCTTCTCGGAGATCGGGACCACGCGCACCTGCTCGGGCGCGAGCCACAACGGGAACGCGCCCGCGAAGTGCTCGATGAGCACCCCCACGAACCGCTCGAGCGACCCGAACGGAGCGCGGTGGATCATCACAGGACGGTGCTTCGTGTTGTCCGCGCCGATGTACGAGAGGTCGAAACGCTCGGGGAGGTTGTAGTCGACCTGGACCGTCCCGAGCTGCCATTCGCGCCCGATGACGTCCTTGACCACGAAGTCGATCTTCGGCCCGTAGAACGCGGCTTCCCCGGGTTCCTCGGACACGGTCGCGCCCAGCTCCGCCGCCGCCGCCTTGCACGCCGCTTCCGCCTTGTCCCAGTTGCTCGGGTTCCCGACGTACTTGGACGAGTCCGGATCACGCAGCCCGACGCGCACGCGGAAGTCGCTCAGCCCCAGCGTTTCGAACGCGAGCTTCACGAGCTTGAGACAACCCCGAACCTCGTCCCCGATCTGGTCCTCGCGGCAGAACAGGTGCGCGTCGTCGACCGTGAAGCAGCGCACGCGCGTCATCCCCGAGAGCTCGCCCGACTGCTCCCACCGGTACACCGTCCCGAACTCGCTCAGACGGACCGGGAGGTCGCGGTACGAGCGGGGCTGGGAGTCGTAGATCTTGATGTGGTGCGGGCAGTTCATGGGCTTGAGGAGGTACCCCTCGATCTCGCCGGCCGCCATCATGTTCGACAGGTCCGAGCACGAGCACCCCTCGTCGCTCACCTTATTGAGGAAATCGCGTTCCATGACCGGGACGAACTGCGACTCCGCGTAGTACGGGAAGTGCCCGGAGGTCTTGTACAGATCGAGCTTCCCGATGTGCGGGCAGAACACGTCCGTGTACCCCATCTTGGCGAGCTCTCCCCCGATCCAGTTCTGGAGCTCCTTGCGGATCACCGACCCGCGCGGGGTCCAGAGGATCAGCCCCTGCCCGACCGTCTCGTCGATGTGGAAGAGCTGGAGTTTCTTCCCGAGCACGCGGTGGTCGCGCTTCTTCGCTTCCTCGAGCTGCTCGAGGTGCGCGTCGAGGTCCTTCTTCGAGAAGAACGAGGTCCCGTACACGCGCGTCAGACGATCCGAGTTCTCGTCGCCGTGCCAATAGCTCGACGCGAGCGACATGATCTTGAAGGCGCCGATGCGTCCCGTGCTCGGGATATGCGGCCCCCGGCACAGGTCCTCCCAGTGCTTCCCGGGCTCGCCCGTCGCGTAGAACGACAGGGTCCCCGCGCCGACCTCGATCGCCTTCTCCGCGTTGTCGATCTTGTACTTCGAGCCCTCGCTCTTGAGCTTCTCCATCCCGTCGGAGACGGGCATGTCGTAGCGCGTGAACGGGCGGTCCTCCTTCACGATCCTGGCCATCTCCGCTTCGATCGCGTCGAAGTCGCCTTCCTTGAGCGGCCGATCCTCGGGGAACGCGATGTCGTAGTAGAACCCCGACTCCAAAGGCGGCCCATAGACGAGCTGTGCGCCGGGGACGATCCGCTGGATCGCTTCCGCCATGACGTGGGCCGTCGAGTGGCGCAGGAGCATGAGCGCGTTGGGGTCGTCGAGCTTGTCGCGTGTCTTCTCGGTGACGAGGTGGAGGGTGCAGTCCGCATCGAGCGTGGTGGAGAGGTCGCGGAGCTCGCCGTCGACGAGGCACCCGACGCAGGCCTTGGCGAGGCGCTCGCCGATGGTCATCGCGACGTCGTACGCGCTGACGGGGTGGTCGAAGGATTTGGTGGAGCCGTCGGGAAGCGTGATTGTGGGCATGTGTTCCGCTCGTTCGTCGTGGGATTCTGTGGAGCATCCGGGCCGATGGATCGATCCGGGATCATCCTATGAAAGCACGCCCCTCGGGGCGTGCGAACGGGGTCAGTTTGTCATCCGGAGCGCCGGTTCAGCAGCATCCCGGGGCGCACCCGCACCCCTTCTTGGCCTTGATATCCAGACTGGTGATGACGTCCGCCGCGGCCGTCCCCTCGGGGAGGAGCGCCTGGATCTTCGCGTACAGCGGGTCGTTCGCTTGGGTGAGCGCCCGGACGTACTCGGGTTTGGGGGTCAGCTCGATCGATCCGAGCCCGGCGCGCTCGATCTGGGCACGCATCTCCTCGACGAGGATCGCCCCCGACACGCAGCCAGCCCACGACTCCACGATCGACTTGACCGCGTCCGGGAGCGGCGCGAGCAGCGCGATGTCCGACACCGCGACCCGACCCCCGGGCTTGAGGATCCGCGCGATCTCGTTCCAGACCCGCTGCTTGTCGATCGCGAGGTTGAGCACGCAGTTGGAGATCACGACATCGACCGAGCTGTCGGGCGCGGGGATGTGCTCGATCTCGCCGAGCCGGAACTCGACGTTGTCGAGCCCCGTCGTTTTGGTGTAGTGCGCGATGTTCGTCCGCGCCTTGTCGATCATCGCCGGGGTCATGTCCACCCCGATCGCGCGCCCCGTTTCCCCGACCTTGGGCCCGGCGAGGAAGACATCGAACCCGCCCCCGGACCCGAGGTCGAGCACGACCTCCCCGGGCTTGAGCGCCGCGATCGCGCTCGGATTCCCGCATGACAGGCCCATGTTCGCGTCGCTCGGGAGGGATTCGAGTTCTTCCTTGGTGTACCCGATCTGCTGTGCGAGGTCGGCCGCATCGATGGACTCGGTCACCCCGCACGCGCCCGCGCAGCAGCACGATCCGCTGGATTGTGCTTCGCCCGTGAGTGTGTCGCGCGTGACGGTGCTGGATTGCGCGATCCCCGTGTAGTCGTCGCGGATGCGCTGGCGGATGGATTCGTGTTCGCTCATGGTGAGGACTCCGTGGTGGTCGTGGTGGTCGTGGTGGTCGTGGTGGTGGGGGTGGTGGG
>CBFGUD010000006.1:0-111813 GCA_965652365.1 uncultured Phycisphaerales bacterium | reverse complement strand
TCCGCGACACTGCCGGGTGCCGGACCATCGTGGTGTACAGCTCGTTCGAGAAGACTCAGATCAGGGGGCTCGCGAGCCTCATACCTACCAACGCAACCGAACTCGCGGGCTTGGAAGCCAAGCTCTTCGACCTCGAACCGGTTGTGCGGAAGGGCCTGGTCCATCCGGAGTTCCGTGGCCGGTCGAGCATCAAGGTCGTGCTCCCGGTGCTCGCGCCTGACCTGAGCTACGCCGACCTCGACATCGGCGACGGCGGGTCGGCAGTGGCTGCATTCGCCAAGCTCGCGTCGGGGGAGGTGGCCGAGGAGGAGATTCAGGCTGTCCGGGGGGCTCTGTTGGAGTACTGCAAGCAGGATACGCTGGCAATGGTGCGGGTGCTCCTGGCGATGCGAACGCTGATCTAGATCCGGCCCGAGCCCAAGGAATAGCGGAACATCCACGACTGCCGTACTTCATGCTTACGGCAGAGACATAGTTCAACATTCAAAAACTTAGTCGCGGTCCGATTGTGGCCAGTTCTGCATGCCGTACTGCGTAATCGGGCATGACTCGTTCAAGTAACCGCCAGAAGGCTTTGGAATGATCTGCGTGACGGATGTGGCACACTTCGTGTGCCGCGATGTACCGGACCAGTCTCCGTGGTGCCATCATGATGCGCCAATCGAACCGAATGCCACGACTCGTACAGCTGCCCCAGCGGGTCTTCATCGCGGTCACTGACACACCAGGCGGATCCACCGCCACGCGTGACGCAAACTCGGCAACCACGCCGGGCAAGTACGCCTGCCCCCGCAACCTGTACCAATCGACCAGCACATCCTGAACCCGGCCCCGGTCCGCTTGCTGACGTGGAGGAGCCTGTCGGAGTGTCACCCGCAGCGAGCACCCAATAAGCTTGGCTTCGTCTATATCACCGTCTTCGATCACCAGCCTGTACCCGCGGCCAAGGTACCGAAACGTCTCGCCGCCGACGAACTCTCGCCGACATGGCAATGCCCTGCGTCGCTGCTCATCCCATTGCTGCAGGATCCATGAGGCTCGGCTACGAACGATCGTGTCCGCCAAGTCCTCCCTGCACTCTGGCGGAGCGACGACTCGAACAGATGAGTTGGGATTCACGGTAATGGCTGCGGTGCGCCGCGCTCGGGATCGTTGTAGCACGAAGGGAATCGTCGTCGCACCGAATTGGACTGATCTCGTTGACGCTGCCATCAAGGCAACCTCACCCGTGCGAGATCCATGACTGCGGTGACCAACGATTCTAGGTGCTCACTCTCAACACCGCGAAGCCGGAGTTCACGCTTGACCTGTCGACGCATCTCGCGTTGCACATCTTCCTTGCGTCGCCAATCAATTACTGCCTCCCGCTCTAAGACGCCAAGGACGGCCTCTGCCAGCGCTGCCAACATCTCATCCGAGTCGTGCCCGGCGTCTCCAATAGCTAGTTCCTTGCGGAGCACCCCGAAGAATGGCACCGCCTCTTCACGGAGCCCGAAATCCTCAGAGACGTCAACCTGGCGTGAGCGAATCTCATCACGCATGCTGAACAGCAAACGGAACTCTTCGGCATCATCAATTCGCTGCTCCTCTCGCTCACGAATGATCCGCTCAAGCCGCTCGCGAACTGATTCGTAGAACGCTGGGTCCTCATGCAGCTTGACAGAGATCGTCTTGGCGATCGCGTGCTCCATCCGGCTCGCCCTGGCCCGCGGCGATTCCAGCTTCTCGACTTCCCGTGCAAACTCCTCAGAAAGGATCGATACGGGTTCAAGAAGCGGCGTGACCTTTTCCCCCTTCACATGCCGGTTGATGAGAGCTCGTACTCGCTCGCTGCAGTCAGCCACATCGAGATCTTCCGTACTGAACAAAGCTGCCGCCTCTCTCCGCAATCGACGCAGAAACGCGAAGTCTCCGAGGTAGGCCAAGCCATGCTCGTCGGGGAGGACCTGCTCCAGTGCCTTGTAGAACGCGCGATATCGAGAGCGGAAAAGCGAGCGCGCGTCCTCAGGCTCAATAACGAGAAGCCATGGCTCGATGGCTTCGCGCGACAGTCCATCCGGGAACAACGAGAATACATCCTGGCGTCGCTGCTTGAGCTCTTGAAGTGCCGCTTCACCATCACGCCGAGACATGATTTCCTCTGGCTCGATGTCCTCATCAAACGCCTCTAGGGCTTTGTCGAGAAATGCCGAGACCCCCCAGTAGTCAACGATCAAACCCCACTGCTTGTCTCGCTCGGGCATAGGTCGGTTGACGCGAGCAATCGCCTGAAGCAGGTTGTGTTCCTTCACGGGCTTGTCAAGATACAAGACTCGCTCGATCGGTGCGTCGAAGCCGGTGAGGTACTTGTTCATGACCACGATGATCGCGAGCGACTCCACACCCTCGTGCTTGAACTGCTCGATGACGGCCTCCTCGTCATCAAACGGCTCCTTGAGCCTCCAGAGTGTGCTGTCTTTTTCGCTAGGATTGGAAATCAACAGCGCGACCCGATCCGGGAAATGCTTGGACAGCTCGGTGTAATACAGTCCGGCTGCGTGCTGTGAGCACGCGGCAACCTGCGCCTTGAATCCGTCCGGTTCAAAGTTTGCCTTGTAGTGTGCCGCGATATCAGCCGCGATCATCTCCACTCGGTCGGGCGCCTCCGCGATCCGGCGCTCCGTGACCTCCTGCTTTTTCAACTTATCGCGTTGCTCGTCCGTGAGGTGCCCAAACTCAGCCTCAAACAGTGGATCGATTCGCTTGCCCCAAACCGCGAGCTCCGGCAGACGCCCCTCGTACAGAATGGGCACGGTGGCGCCGTCCTCGACGGACTGCGGCATGGTGTACTTGTGGATGTAGCGGCCGAACTTCTGCTCGGTCTTTCCGATTGGTGTTCCCGTGAACGCGAGCAGGCACGCGTTCGGGAGGGCGCGCCGCAGGTGAGCGTTGAACTGCCCGTACTCCGTGCGGTGGGCTTCATCGATCAGGACGAACACGTTGTCCGCCTTGGTAAGCACCGGGTGACGGCTTCCTCGTTCAAGGTCGACATCGTCACGGAACTTCTGCACTGTCGTCATCACGGTTTGACCGGGCGGACCATCCAGAAGCTCGCGAAGGTGGCTGACACGTTGGGCACGCGTGGGGTTCTCAAACCCGCAGTACTTGAAGGTCTGCGAGATCTGCCGATCGAGATCGCGGCGATCGGTGACGATGAGCAACGTCGGGTTGTCGAGTTGCTTTACCCGGCGCAGCTTCAGGCAAAGCCAGAGCATGGTGAGGCTCTTGCCACTACCCTGCGTGTGCCAGACGATGCCGCCGCGCTCCCGAACCGGGTGCTTGCTCGACGGGTCGGTGATCTGTGCGATAGCACGGTTGACCGCCTCAAACTGCTGGTACCTCGCGACCTTCTTGACGACCTTGCCACCGTCGCGGTCGAACACGAGGAAGTTCCGGATGATGTCCAGGAGGTTGCCCTTCCCCAGCATCCCAGCGAGCTGTCGATCCTGCGGCGTTGGCTCTCGGCTGATCCGGCGTTCGAGCTCTTTGGCGGTGGCCGGGTAGTAGCTCTTCCACTCCGCGTATCGACTCAGCGGTGTGTGGATAGTGCCGTAGCGGGCATCATTCCGCTTGAGGGCCATGCAGAGCTGGATGGTGTGGAAGAGCCGTACAACCCCCTCGTCCGGGTCCTGATACGCGTGCAGGTCCTTCACGGCCTTGGCGATCCCTCGCTCGTCGGCGGGGTCCTTGCACTCGCAGGCGACCAATGGGATGCCGTTCACGAACACGACAAGATCAAGCCGGCGCCGCCAGCGCGGCCCCTTGACCGTGAACTCCTCAACCACGAGAAAGTCATTGTTCTCTAGGTCGTCGTAGTCGATAAACCGCACGCTCCGGCTCGTTGGCCGGCCGTCGATCATCTCCTCCACCGTCACCCAACGGCTGAGCAGGTGATAGCAACCCTCGTTGGCGTCCATGAGCCCGGCCGCGGCCGGCTGGCGCAGCGCGTTGATCGCCTGGCGCACACCGGTGTCGGTCAAGCCCGGGTTGATCCGCTTGAGGGCCGAGCCGAGGCGATCGAGCAACAGGGGCTCCCCTTCGCTCTCCCGGGCGGTCTGAAACGCCTCGGAACGGCCGTCGGCGTACTCGTAGCCGAGGTGGTCACGGAGCAGCTCCCAGGCGGGGCGCTGGCAGAGGGAATACTCTGGGCCGGATGGGCGGTTATCGGCCATAGATCGTTGTCCTGAACGGGTTTGCAGCTCCGCCAAACAGGCAGGCTTCAGCAGACGGCTTGATTTGGCCGATATTTCTGCTAGACTCTTGTTGTCCCAAGCCAGTGGCTGAGGGACCTGCAAAGGCCGCCGCTGAGCCCGCCTGGCGAATCAGCGGTTTTTTTATGCGCATGACGGGTTCCATTTCTGCCCTTGGCGGAGCCGCGTCAGGGTCCTTTGGTTGTCGGCCACGTAGGCGGTCACGAAGTCGGCCTTGCCCGGGCCCGTCAGCCGGATCACGACGACATAGTTCTGGACAACAAGGACGACGCGTCGCGAATGGTCGTACCGCTTCCTTGTGTTGTCCCAACCCGCATACAGATCCGCATTCGGGTCTTGCAGCGCTGCCGCAATCCAGTCGATCCGTTCGGCCCGGAGCGTCGAGAACTGGTCTTTGACCTTGTCGCGATTGCTGCTTTCAAAGAAGCAGTGATCGAACTGGTGCTTGCGAAACCGAACCGTGATCTGATCGAAGCACGCGATTGGACCCGAGCAGTACACACGCTCAAAATGCGCCCGATACTCCTGCTCGGTCGCATACTGCACGAGGGGCGGGTAAGCCATCTCACCAGCCCCCCGACAGATCAATCACGAACACATTGAACTTCTGCTCGCCTCGCACCGTGTGCCGAATGCGTCGCCCGAGTAGGGCCTCGATCTGCTCAACGAGGGCGGTCTTTGTCGTTCCTTCAGTGAGTGCGTCATTGAGCCGCGCCGAGGCCGCGCCGGTCAGCACATCGGTCAACTGCAGCAAAACCGACTCCCGCGATCGCACTGCCTGGACACGCTCGATCGCGGACGAGAGATTGGCATGATCGAGGCATCGCTGCAAGACATGCAAGCGATCCTGCTCCCGATTCGACTTGTAGTCGCAGAACACGGCGTAGCTGTTGAAGTCCAGAATCCACTGATGGAGCATCTGGTAGTAGAACTTGTAGAAGCCGAGCTCCTGATCGCCGTTGTGGAGCCCGAGATCCACCTGATTGCGGTCGACCGCGATGCAGCGGAAGCGGAGCTGGTCGCCCTTGCTGAAGAACCACTCAACGAGCTCGGTGTAGAACGCCTGCCGCGACGCCGAAATCTTCCGCCACTTGAACTCGCCGCCGATCTTGTGCCGATCGCGGAGCGCGTGGATCTCCTGCTTGAAGAGGTCCCGGGCCGCCGCTGGGAGCCAAAGGCTTCCGATCACGAGGTATTGCGACGTCGTGCTTTCTGAACAGAGCACATCCTGCCGGCTCTCATCGCAGTAGACCTCAAAGTCCATCAGGTACTCCCCTCCGAAATCGGGGCGAACCGGTGCCCGGGGCAGTAGGTCAGGATCGGGTTGTCCGTGCTGCTCCCCGCGGCGATCGCGGTGCGGGCGTGCGTCGCGATCGTCGTGCGCACCGTTTCGAGCTCGGCGAGGATGTCGAACTTGTCTCCGAACTTGATCTCGATCGTGCGGAAGTTGTTGGTATCGAACGGGATATTGTCCTCGTCGCGCTTGATGTGGACGGTCGGCTTCCCGGTCGCGTGCCGGAGGGCGAGCTCGTAGAACACGTTCGGGTTCAGGTACGACAGGTCCGCGACCACGAGCCGGCTCTTGAGGATGTACTCGACGACCTGCTTCGAGATCATCCCCGGCTGGTCGATCTTGTCCGCCCGCACCACCTTCAGCTTCGGCTCGACCGACTCCAGCGCCTTCTCGACATACGAGGTCAGGATCGCATCGGAATGCTTCCGGATCTCATCGCCCTTGCTCCCGATCGGGGCGATAAAGAAACACACCTTCTCGAAGTCCTCTGCCTCGCCGGACGGGCGGTTCGAGTCGTCGTCCGTCTCCTCGACGGCAGCGCCGGGTACTCCGCCCGCGCCCGTGCCGGCCTGCGCGATGGCATCGTCGACGCGAGACAGAAACTCGGCGCCCTCTTTGGTGTGCAGCAGGCCAATGAACTTGGCATTCTGGATGAAGACCTGTACGCATTGAGCACGATCACCCTGATTGACTTCTTCGAGATCATCCTCCATGACCTGAAGCGAGGGAAGTTTCTTGCCGCGGTACTTCTCGTACAGCTTGTTGAATGCTTCGACACTCTCGATAGCGAGTTGAAACCTCGCACGACGCCGTGCCGTGGCGGGTTTGTTTGGGTCCACGGCCGCCTTACCTGTCTCTGTAAGCGCGAGCTTGTCAGCCTTGTACCCACCGGTTGTGACCCCGTACTTCCCGGAGGTCGTGATCATGCTGCGGGTGTTGTCGTTGTCCGCCAGCCCGAGCTCGGACAGCAGCGTCGTCCGTTTCACCGGCTCGCCCGAGGCCTTCTCCATGATGCCGGCGCCGATCTTGAGGACCTCCTCGAAGGTCATCACCGGGTAGGGCTTCCGCCCGGGGCGTCGGCCGCCGTTGCCGGCTTTCTTGGCGGTCTTCTTGGCCGCCTTCTTGGCGGCGGGCTTCTTCGCGGTCTTCTTCTTGGACCGCCTCTTGCCGGTCTTCTCCGCCGCGGGCGCCGGGTCGGTGTCTTCAGCCATGAGATGCTCCTGCGGCATCCGCCGCGTTGTTCGTTGTGGTCTTCGCCGCCGGCACGCGCACCCGCCCGGTCAGCAGGGCTTGGCTCAGGGCGGTCTTGAGAACCAGAAGCTGACCGAGGTGCTTCGTCCCGGTCGCGATCCGATCGCTCATCGAGTTCAAGCTGCGAGTGATCTGCCGCTGCTCGGCGATGGGTGGCGTCGCGATCGACAGGTCACGCACCTCAGCGACGTTGAGGTGGGGGTTCGTCGATCCACCCGCCAAGATCAGCAGTCGCCGACGGAATCGGGGCTCGTAGAGCAGGCTGACAAAGAAGTGAGGATCGAGCCTTGTCGGATCAGGCCGAAGGAGCATGGTTCGTTGCCCCAAACTCAGACGCATCCCTTCAGGGATGACGAACGCCTCGCCGACCGGGGCCTCTCTGGTAAACACGATGTCACAGGGTTCGGGAACCAGCCGAGCGGTGCGTGCCTCGTATTCAGACTCTGATGTGTAGGTGAGCTCTTTGTCGATGAGCACGCCATCCCGGACCGCCGAGGTGCGGATCACCGGTACGCCAGCATCAACAAAGTTCGGCGTTGTGTGTGGACAGTCGATGATGTCAGTGCAGAGCTCACGGATGTGGGTGTGCTTCCACGCCCGCGGCACCTGGCCGAGGCCCTTGACCTCGCGGAACTCGCTGTGCCGCCCCGGCAGGCCGCGGGTGAGGAGGTCCTGGAGGACGGCCGTCTTGAGCCGACGGGTCTGCTCGATCACCCCACGCGTCGCGTCGATCGCGGCGTCGACATTATCGAGGGCCGACGCGATCCGCTGCTGCTCGTGTCGTCCCGGGCGCGGGATGATGAGCCCCGCCATATCCCGCTGGAAGATGTGTGGGACGGAGCTCCCGGAGACCCGTTCCCGGACAATCCGTTGAAACCGCTCCCCTGCGAGGTAGTGGTACACGAACCGCGGTTCGAAGGCCTCCTGATCCGGACGGACCAGCATCATGGTCCCGTTCAGGGTCGCTGGCCCCGGCAGATGATTGATGAAACCGATGCGCCCGATCGTTCCGTCCTTGGACAGCACGACATCGTTGGAGCGAAGCTGGATCTCCGGGGACTCGTCATACCGCTCTTGCGTCAGGTGGTCGCACTGATCCCACCGCACCTGACCGTTGTCGATGTGGTTACCCGCGATGAGCAGCGGTCCTTCGTCGGTGTACTCGGATGCCGACAGACCGCGCCAGCCGATTCTCGCTCGGATATCGGCGTATCGACCGAGTGTGGTCGCCTTCCACTCGGTCGGCAGCTCGCTGACAAAGATCTCGTCCGCTTTAGAAAGCGTTTCGGGCAGATCACCCGCCATAGCCAAGCTCCGCGAGCAACTCGTTCATGCGGGCCTCGGCCCGGTTCCGCTCGTCCTCCAGCGTCCGCAGGGCGGCGAGCTCCTCGGCGACATCGAGCACGGGCGGCGGCTCGGTCGCGTCGACATACCGGCTGATGTTGAGGTTGAAGTCGTTCTCGTCCCGGATCTCGTCGAGCGTGGCGACGGCCGCGAACTTCTCCAGCGGCGTGCGCTGCATCTCGATCGGGTTGCCCTCGGCGTCCTGGGCATCGAGCCAGCGGTGGACGGCCTGCTCGGCCTCGTCGATCTCGCGGAGCTCCTTGGTGGCCTGCTCCTCGATGCGCTTAGCGGCGTCCTCAGACTGCCCCTCGGCGTTGGCACGCTGTCGCTCGCGGTGGAGCCGGACCCCGCCGCGCCACTGCTCCGCGAGGGTCGCCGCGGCTTCGTGAACCTTGGCGACATCGAGCTCACCGTCGTACGCGTGCTCGACGGCGGCGGGACGGAGGATGTCCTGGAGGCGGAGGTAGTTGCGGGCCTTGCCTTCGAGGTAGAGACCATCGGATGAGGCGTCGATGAAGAGCACCTTGCCCTTGCGCTCGGCGGGCTTGGCCTTGTTGAGGATGATGATCGACGCGGGGATGCCGGTGCCGAAGAAGAGCTGGGCGGGCAGGCCGATGACGGCCTCGAACAGGTCTTCCTCAATCAGAGCTTTGCGGATCTTCGCCTCAGCGCCGCCGCGGAACAGAACGCCGTGGGGCATGACCACGCCGATGCGGCCGGTAGAGTTGGTGACCTCGACCATGTGGAGGAGGAAGGCCATGTCGCCCTTAGTCGCCGGCGGCACGCCACGCTTGAAGCGGTGGAAGGAATCGCTTCCCCATTGCTCCTGCACGATCTTGGAGGGGACATTTTTCTGCCCCTCCTCGGGCGTGATGCCGTGCCACTCCTTCAGGGAGAAAGGCGGATTGGCGATCACTCGGTCAAAGACATCGAGCACGCCGGCGGACTCAAACTTGGGTGTGCGGATGGTGTCGCCCGCACGGATGTCGGCGTCGGGGTAGTCGTGCAGAAGCATGTTGAGCTTGCACAGCGCCCAGGTGCCGTAGTTCTTCTCCTGCCCGGTGAGGGTCAGGTTGCGGGCATTGCCGCCGCGGTCGGTGACATGGCGACCGCACTCGATAAGCATGCCGCCCGAGCCGCAGGTCGGGTCGTGGATCCTCATGCCTTCTTCGGGCCGGAGGATCTCGCCGATGAGGCGGACGACTTGCCGCGGGGTATAAAACTCGCCGCCCTTCTTGCCCGAGCCCTCGGCGAAACGCTCGATGAGGAACTCGTATGCGTTGCCAAGGATGTCGGGCTCGGCGAGGTTGCGGTTGCCGAGCGGGATGCGGCTGAAGTGCGTGAGGAGCCGCTGCATCACGGCGTCCATCGTCTTCGGGTCGCCGAAGCGGCGTTCGTCGTTGAAGGTGACGCCGCCGAGTACGCCTTCGAGGTACTGGGCGTTCTGATCCTCGATCGCGTCAATTGCCTTGTCGATGGCTTCGGCGCGGTTCTCGCCGACCTTCATCAGGTCACCCCAGCGGGCGCCCTCCGGGATGAAGTAGCTGCCACGGGTGTACTCGTCTGGGTCGTTGGCGATGCTCTCGGCCTCACCGCGGGCTTTGCCGGCACGCATCCAGGTATCGATGATCGCCTCGCGGCTCTCGTTGAAGCGGTCGCTGAGCCGCTTGAGCACCATGAGGCTGAGGATGTGGTTCTTGAAGTCCGCGGCGTCGATCGCGCCGCGGAGGATGTCCGCCGCGGCCCAGAGCCGCTGGTTGAGTTCGTCCCGCGTGATGATCTCGATGGTCTTGGTCGCCATGGTTGTTCTCTCGTTTAGTGGTCTGCCCCGGCCATGGCGTGCATGACCACATCGCCAGCGAGCCGGCGCCGGCGCTCGGCGGACTGAAGTGCGGCGGAGTATGCAGCGTCGGCTGCTTCAAGCATGCTGGCAAGACGCTCTTGCTCAGCGGCCGGCGGCACCGGGATCAGCAGTTCACGCATCGCTCGAACGGTGATGTTCATTTGGACCGCCCCCGATTGACTGATCGCCTCGATTGCGGCAAGCCCAGCCGGGTGGCAGAGGCACGCCGCAAGGACACGCGGGTGGAGGCGGTCACTGCAGCGGATCCTGATCAGCGTTGAGTTGAAGACGGTGCCGTGCAACTCGGGCGGGACGAGGGCCGCGGTGAAGAATGTGCTGCGAGCGGGCACGAGAACATCGTCCGCATTGACGCGGTAGCGGGCTGTCTCGCTCGTCAACGGCCGAGCACGCGACACCTCGTCCGGATCAATCCGACCGCCCCGGAGAGCGCGGACCGTCAGGACATCGATGAGCCCGCTTCGTGAACCCGGTCGGGCACCTTTGGTCGCCGCGCCGGCCAATAGATCAGCGAGCTCTCCAAGCGGCATTGGGGGGTAGTTGCTGGGCATCTCGGGTACAGCATAGCCGCTGCACCCGATCGTTCAACAGACTTGACGAGTTTTTTGGTTACGAATTATCTGTGGCGACCATGATCGAGTCCAGCGTGTGCGTCGTATCTGCGAGCGTTGATTCGAACCATCGCCACCACAACCCTATCATACCACGAACGAGTGACACGGATACAAGATCACGCGCTGCCCTATTACTGCCCTAGTCCCGAGGTTCAAAGCCGGCAAAACGCGTGTTCGAGCCGGAAGAGCGATGTGCGGCTAACGCGTTGCAGAAACAAGCGTTACGACGATCTGCCGCGATTCGGGCCGATCCGCCGGGCTGCCGCAGATCAGTCCCCCCCTCTCCGCTTTGTTTCTCGATATGGCTCGATGGGAGCCCGAGCGCTGCAGAAGAAGCCCCGTTCTTGCGGGGCTTCTTCTTTGTTTTTGGATCGGCGGAGACTCATGGCGAACGGATGGTCGCGGAGTCCGGGGCATGGATTGGCTGGAAGTCTCTGCGGCCAGAACTGACGCGCGGATATTGATCGAGTCCGGGCTCTCAGGTGGGCTGTCCTGATATCAGGTCAGGATCCCGGGCAAGCTCTGGGTGCCTGGAGCGGAGATGCTTGGCGGAAAGGTCTGTGTAAGCCAATGGTTTCAAATTGCGTTTATTCAGGCTTGTACAGATACTCCCAGACGCCGCCGTCGTGATCGATGGCGTAGAACGAGCCGTCCTCCGACACGATCTCGAGGTCATCGCAGATCGGCTGCCATACGAGCTCACGGAAGTCGGGCATTGCGAACAGGAGGAGATGGATGTGGGCGAGGTGATTGACATCGCCCCAGCCGATCACTGCGGTGTCCGAACGGGTTGCGAGATCATGCATCAGTTGATCCGGGTTCAGGTCGAATCGGGGGGCCCGGTTGATCGCTCCGGCGAAATTGCCCTCCGAGAGGATTTGCTGCACGGCTTGGTCGAGTCGAGGAGATATGCCAGGCGAATACCGTGCAGGCATTGGCCAGATGGATACTTCAGCACATTCGTCTATGAATAGCTGGAGTCGGTCTTCGTAGTAGTTCATTGCTGTATTCGATAGTGTCTGATTCGCTTTCTGGGCAGCATCGTATTGGCCACCTTAAAGCATTATGACTGGGTACCATATTCGAGCAATCAATAACATGCGACCGTTTCGAAAGCAAAATGGTTCTCAAGCCGAAATGCATTATTTTCGTAACTTCCGACTTGTGTACCAGGCTAACAATGCCAGCACTATTACTGCTTGAGTTATCGACAAAATCAAGAAAAATTGTTTGGCCACAGATCCTAGGTTCACATTTTGGCCGCTTCCAGAATCGATTACGCCTGTAAAAAATGCTCCCATGCTAATCAGCGACATCGCTGCGACAATCATTGCATACTGCAATATGTCTGAGTCGGTCAACTTCACTTGCTACCTCATATGTGAGAATGGATTTGTAAGTCTGTCGAGCCCATCATAGAGTGTGTTTTTGAATTTGTCCCACAAACCCTTTGCGGCCTTTTTCCCAGCACATCCCACAGGCTCGCCGATGCGGAAGGGGTCGATGATTATTGCGAACTGAATCTTTCCCAGCTTTGGGATGCCGGCATTTCCGCCAATAAAGACGTGGGGCCGTGTACTAATGGAAACTGCGATCGGGCCGAACCCAATTATCTCAGCATTTGTAACCCCCTCTTCGTCAGCGTTGAAGCGAAATCCAATTTTGGCTTTTCCGATTCCCGCTTGACCAGCTGTTTGCACAAAGGGGCCGCGATCAAGTGTTACTCCCGCTCCGGCACCTACGGATGCTACCCCAAAGTTGGCGCTCACTCTAGCAACCCCTCCCCTGATTGGGCTGTGTGCTACAACTGCATTTTGAGCGGATTCCGGAAACAAGCCATCCCATGTGCTTGGGGGGATCATTCCGGTCAGGGGCACACCCTGAAGTCCAAATGGGTCGATATAGACATACGGTGACGCCACGACGTAGACGTAGAGATTCATCGAGTCCGTGTGCCACAGCGGATCGCGCTGCATGAAGCGGCCCAGGGCCGGGTCGTGGGTGCGGAACGGGATGATGCGAAGAGGCCTCGATGCTCTCACACGCTGAACCTGCGCCGATCAGGGCTGGTTCGAGAACGCTTCGAGTTCAAGCCGGCGTTGGATCGCCCAGTCGGACCAGGCGGGAATCCCATGCATCGCGATGAGTTTGAGCCGATCGATCAGTTCCGCATCGATCCGGTTATGACGGAGTTGGCACCGAGCGAGCGCCTGATTGGATTCCAGGTGCTCGGGGGCGATGTTGATCGCGGAGCGGTACGAGTCGATTGCTTCGTCGATCCGGTGGCCGCGCTCGAGCGTGAGACCGAGATTGAGTCGTGGATCAGGGTGGCCGGGCATGAGTTTGCGGGCCCATTCGAACTCGGACGCGGCTTCATACAATCGGTCTTGCGCAAGATAAATGACACCAAGGTTGTTGTGGGCCGGACCGTGGTGGAAATCGGCGGCGATGGCGTCCACCAGCATCCTCTCCGCCTTGAGCGGTTGGTCATCGACGAGCTCAGCGGCTTCACGGGTCAGACGCTCCGCTCTCGCTGTATCTCGCTGACGCGGATCGCCGCTGCGGCGCGGCCCGGATGAAGTCGAGCACGCACCGGGGGCCATCGTGGAAAGAATGAGAACAGTGCAAAATATGGAACGGATCATGGATTGGCTCTTGTGTCGATATATGTTGCGGTGCAAGTGACGGATGCGTCGTACTCGCTTGGACCGCTCCCTCTCGCGGTGCTCTTGCGGAGCGAGATCGATCGCACGATCCAGGCCGGAAACCGGTCTCGCCATAGCTTCAGAAACTCGCCTAAATCTTGAGGCGATATGGATCGCAGTTCAATGCGCATATCGCGCGCCCTGATCCGTGATTGTTCTGAATCGTTGTCGATCGCGCGGTCTGAATCCCGGTGGATGCTCCGCGCTACAGCCGCGGGCAAGCCGATCTGGTCGAGCACGCCGGCGACGGCGGCCTGGACATCGGCATCGGGCGGGGACCCGTACAAACGGGTTGCCGATTGTGAAGATATCCGATGGAGTTCGCGGACATCGGCGCGGATCCTGCCGAGTTGTCGGATCGTCGAATCTCGTTGCGAAGTCGATGCTGTCAAGCGACGGATCTCGATACACAGGAGACTCAGCGATAGGGCAGCCATCAGAGCCATGACTTGCGTGGATCGCGTCATGGGGTCTCTCCGGTACGTCGCATCCTGATTTCGAATCTTGTTTCGTCGTTCAGATTGGTGCTCGTGGATCTCACGGATTCGAGTCCGTCTATTCGATGGAGTGATTCGAGGAGTTTGGTTGTATCGCGCGTGCTATCGGCAAGCACGGCGATCTCCACGGTGTTCGTCGAGATCGTGATCGAATCTGTTCGGAGCATCGCATCTCCTGGCCAGTTCCTGAGGATGCCCGCGAGCAGCGTGTCGGCGTGGAGTGTCGAGTGCGCGGGCGTGCGACTCTCAGCACGCGTTGACCGGAGCTTCCTGAGCTGCGCGGTGAGCATCGCGGCGGGCGGCTGGGTCATGGATGTGCTCGAAATCCCGAGGGCCGCCTGATATAATGTATCGATCTCGGATTCCACAGATTCCGTTTGGGTTCTCGTGCTTTTGATCCGTCGCTCGATCCCCCAAGAGCAGATCCCGCACAGAATCACGGCGAACGCCAACGCGGTGTGGACTGTCCTGCGGCGGGTCCGAGCAACACACTCGCGCGTGCTCGCCCCTGTGAGTAGATTTATCTCGCTCGGAGACAACGAGTTCTCGGGAAGGTCGAGCCATTCGGGGAATGACTCTGGTGTTGCGGCTGAAGCGCGAGTACCGAGTTCGGCGGCCTGATCCAACGGGATACCGATCGCGAGCACCCGCCGGTCACTGAGGGTGCGGAATACGGTCTGGAGTGAATCCATTCCGACTGGCACGAGGGATTCGAAGTCGTATCTTAACTCTTGTGCCCGATTCCATCCCCGCGAGATCGGTGCATCCAGTATCGCGAAATAGAGGTCGTCCGGATGAATCCGTGCCGCTTTCATGGGGCGTACTCTTCGAACTCCAGCGTGAAGGATCGGCCGTGTGCGGAGCAAACAACGGCGTCTTGCTTGATCTCGATCACCGCGGTCGGGCCGTGCGATTCCCCTTCGACGAGCACGACCATCATGTCGGTCTCAGGATCGAAAATCATCGCGACGAGTTGCCCTTCACGGGACGTGATCCCGAGAAGTTCCAGCCTCGGCAGGGGCGTTGGCGTTGATCGGACGGGCGGCTCGGGCGGGACGCGCCAGAGTTCGGTATCGAAGTCCGCAGGATCGATAGACGGCGTACGCGGGTTCACCGAGGTGTCATCCGCGCGTTCCGTGTCGTATCGATCCGGCGATCCGGATGTGAATACTGTCTCATCGATCCCGCCCCACGCCCACACGGCGGCGACCACGGTCGTTCCCACGCCGATCCCGAGGGTCACCAGCCGGAGATGCCGCTGCGGCTTCATGGGATCAATCGGGGATGACAACGCGTTGCTCCAGCATCCAGACGCCGCCGCGTTGGACATAGACGGACCACAGACTCACGGAGGCCAGGCCGAATCGGACATCGGTTCGTATACCCCAGGACTGGCTCGATGAGACGAATCGATGATGGGCCTGCCCATCGATCCGGATCGACGCGCCCCGCGCCTGTTCTCGATCCGCTCGTGATGCGAGTACCGCGTCCAGCCCGGCGATGTGGTACTCCTGAAAGAGTTGCTCGAGCCGCGCCGCGGGCGTCGTGTTCAGGTTCACCGAGGGCGCGGCATTCCCGCGTGTTTGCTGCCCCGGGATCGGGTTGTGGGTCGCGATTCGTGCCCCGGGGCGATCGGGGTGGACGTCGCTCGGGAAGACCGATACCGGTGCGGCCAACTCATCGAGCCCGGTGATATTCTGATAATCGTGGCTCTGCTCTCCCTTTGAGAGCATCCCGAACTGATCCCACGCGGTGACGGTGATACGAGCCCGCTTCCCGTCGATCCGAATCGAATCTCCGAGCACCGGGACCATGGGAACGGTCGACTCCGGATCGATCGAAACGCTGCCCGACTCCAGGTCCAGCCACGCGAGTATGGGATCGTGCGCCGATTCGGCGATGGTCAGCGCGTCGAGCATATCGGCGTTTGATCTCGCGGCGATCGAATCGGTAGCCCGGGACCGGGCGATGATCGTGGTCATCGAGAGGATGACCACGAGCGAGCCGAGCACAAAGAGCATGGCGAATGCGTGGCGGTTCATCGGATCCACTCCGCGGGAACGAGATAGATGAATCGGGACCGCAAGCCCATGGTGTTCACAGATGTCCTCAGAATCGCTGACCGCGTACCCTGATCGATCTCGAGTTCGAATGAGAGCGCGTCCGTGTACGCGATGACATCGGTCTGCCCTCCGATGATTGCACGTGTGATCGCTTTCGATGACGGATCGAAGGAATAGCGGACGGTCCGCGGACCTCGGTCGCGGGTTCGGATCTGGAGATCATGATGATCCGCTCTGATCCGGGGCTGCTCGACCACTGCCGTCCCATCGAGTTGAAGCAGATCCACACGGATCGCCCGCTCGAGAGTTTCCATCGCACGTTCATTATGCATGGCGTGCTGACGATCCAGATGGATGCGCGATGCGGCGCCGGTCCAGGATATCGTCGCGGCGACCAGCGTGCTCATGAGCGCGAGCGAGAGCACAATCTCGATCAGTGAGAATGCCCGTTGCTTCATGGCCGCGTCTCCACCGAGCGTTGCCAGACGAGCATGATCCGGCGGTTCAGTTTCGTCGTGACCCACCGGCCGGCGATGGACTCGCCGACCAGAGATTCGAACCTGGCAACCACGCTCGCGTTCTTCGCGCCATCGTGCGGGAACGTGCTCAGCAGCACCGGCCTCGGGTGTGATGCAGGTGCGCGGAGAAGCTCGGCGCAGGTCGCTACGACTACCGCCAGAAGCGCCGCGGCGAGCACGGCTTCAAGGAGTGTGAATGCCCGATCGTCATGCATCCGGACTCTCCTCGCGGTACGAACGGCCAGTAAATCCATTGAACCGCAGGATCGTCGATCTCTTCATACCTGAATGAATGTAAACTGTGTACTCCGTACTCCTTCCGAGCCGGTCGAACTCCACCCGTTGAACCGTGCGGTTGTCCCGGTCAAGAATGTATACGTCCAGCCCGAGTGACGCGGATGCGACGGGTCCGCTCGGCCCGATCAGTCTTAGCCGTTGCATCTCGGGTTCGATCGCGAGCACGACCGGACCATCGGCGATCGATACGGTCCGGGCGCGCCGATCGAGATCCGCGATTTGCGCGCACGCTCGATCAATGACGGAGGACTCGGATCGGTTGACGACACCCGGTACGATCACCGCTGCGGCGATGACGATCAGGACGACCGCGCCGAGGAGTTCGACGAGCAGATACCCTGGGGTGGTGCGCGCACGTTTCATGGGTTATTCTCTCAAATGAAGCGAGCTCAGATCCTGCGCTTCGCCATCACCACCGGGGCGGGCATCCGAGCCGTAGGTCAGAACTTCGAATGGGTAGCCGTCCGGGCCGGGGATGATCAAGGCGTAATGCTGACCCCATGGATCTCGGATCTGGTCTGGCTTCATGAAGTATGCGGCGGTCGGGGCCGCATCGGGCGTTGTCAGCACGCCCAGCCCGCGGTCGATCGGGGGCCAGTCACCATGGTCGATCCGGTATGTCTCGACAGCTTGGCTGATCAACGCGAGTTGCGTGCGCGCGATCTCCTGCTTTCCTCGCGCGAATCTGCCCGCGAACGAAGCGGTCAGAACGCCGGCGATGAGGCCGAGGATGACGAGAACCGCGAGCAGTTCCACGAAGGTCATGGCCCTCCTGGTGGCATGCCGGAGTTGGTGCTTCGTGCTCATCCGATGATCTCCTGGAGTTTGACGATGGGGAGGACCGCTGCGAGCACGATGGCGCCGATGAAAGTGGTCAGCAGCACGATGGCCCCGGGCTCGATCAGGGTCGCGAGCCGATCGATGAGCCTGTGGGCGCTGCGGCGATCCCGCTCGCCGACACGCCGGAGTGTTGGCGCAAGCTCGCCGGCTTGCATCCCCGCTGCAACAAGCCGCTGATGCTCCGGTGTGAACCAGATCCGGTTGGACAGCGCTCCGTCGAATGAGCCGCCCTGCTCGATGGAGCTCGCAACACGCTGCCATTCATCGGCGAGCGACTTCCCGATGATCCCGGACGTGGTCGGCGCCGTGACCCGGATGGATTCGATCAGCGTAAGTCCGGACTCCGTGAGCTCCGCGAGCACGAGGAAGGATTCGGCGGTTGCGATCCTCCGGAACACGCGGGGAGTCAGTGCGACAGGGAGCACGGCGACCTTGATCCGAGATGAACCGAGCATCGCAGCGCCGATGATGAGAATGAGCAGGGATGCGATCGCGATCGGGAGGGCGTTAGAGAGCGCGTACTGGCCGGCGAGCATGACGAACCGAGTCAGCGGCGGGATTTCGATACTCGCGTCCCGGAGGACCTGCGTGAGTTGCGGAAGCGTGTGGTTCGCGAGGAAGATCGCGACTCCCAGGCCTGCGACAGAAACGAGCATCGGGTACGCGAGCACCGACGCAAGGCGTGATCCGAGATCGCTGGATCGGGCCTGACGCTCGGCGAGTCGGGAGAGCGCGAGATCGAGCTCTCCGGATCGTTCTCCGGCGCCGATCACGGCGCACTCAGCGTCGTCGAACCATGCGCCGCGGGCTCTCGCGGAACTCGAGAGCGAGACGCCCTGCGCGATGTCCTCAGCGAGGAGCCGCGCGAGCGATCCGATCCCTGAGGATTTGGTGTGCGAGTCCGCGAGCACGAGCAGCGCATCCCGCGGAGTCACCCCCGATCGGAGGAGCGTCGCGAGCGCGTCATAGAGCTCCGACTTGATCCCCGATCGCCGTCGACGAAGGTGCGATGCGATCGATGCGGAGAGCGGGCCGAGCGACGCGTGGGATTCATCGATCTGCCTGATCCGGATCGGTCGCAGCCCGATCGCGCGGAGCATCCGCCTTGCTTCGATCTCGCTCGGCGCGGAGATCACGCCCGCTCTTTGAGTACGGTGCTCGGTCTGGGCGGCGGTGTATCGGAAGACGCTCATGCCGACGCCTCCGCGCGATGCCGGTTGTGCGTTCTGGGGATCTCTGTGAGATCAACGGTGACGCGTTCGACCTCGGCCAGTGTCGTCGCGTTCTTTGCAACCAGCCGGAGTCCATCGTCGCGGAGCGTGCTCATACCTCGCGCGCTGGCGTGACGACGCAAGGTGGTCGCCGATGAGGCCTGGCTTACCATCTCACGGGCCGATTCGTCGAGTACGAAGAGCTCGAAAATCCCGGTCCGGCCTCTGAATCCGGTCTTCAGGCATGCATCGCATCCCGCGCCGTTGCAATCGTCGTGAACTGTGCGGACGAGACGCTGGGCCACCACGGCCGTGAGCGCCGCGGAAACGAGGTAGGGCTCGCATCCGAGATCGATCAATCGCGGCGGAGCGCCGACAGCGTCGTTCGTGTGGAGTGTCGAGAAAACCAGATGCCCGGTCAACGCCGCCTGGATCGCGAGTCGCGCGGTCTCCTGATCGCGGATCTCCCCCACCATCACCACATCCGGATCCTGGCGGAGAATGTGACGGAGCCCGGACGCGAAGCTCATGCCCTTTTTGCGATTCACCTGGGACTGACTGATCGTGATGCCGGATTCGCTTAACCGGTATTCGATCGGATCCTCAACGGTCATGATGTTCATGGCGCCCGCGCTCCCCGCGGCGATCTTCCGGAGGGTCGCGTAGAGCGTCGTGGTCTTGCCCGATCCCGTCGGACCGGTCAGCAGGATCATGCCGTTGGATCGCGACGTAATCTTCTCGTACGGCATGCGGATATGTTCGGGCATACCGATCGCGTCAAGATCGGCGAGCTTTCGCCCCCGGTCCGTATCCAGCAGTCGCACCACAGCGCGTTCACCAAGCGAAGTCGGAATAGTGCTGATGCGCATATCAACCGCGGCGGACCGCTCACCCGATCTCCCAAGGCACATCGTGGCTCGACCGTCTTGGGGCGATCGAGTCTCCGCGGTGTCCATCGTGCCCAAGACCTTCAGACGGCTCATCACCGCGTCGCAGGAGTTCCGGTGGATGGTCCGGACATCGGAAAGGACACCATCGATCCTGAAGCGGACGAGAGCCTCCTGCTCAAGGGGATGGATATGGACATCCGATGCGCCAGCCCGGATGGCATCGAACAAGACGGAATCAAGGAAACGCGCGATCTCGGTCTTCCCGGTGGTCGTCAGGAGATCGGATTCGAGACCCGCGAGCGCAATCATCGCCCGTTGATCCGGGTCCGGATCGCTGAGCGTGGCGAGCGTGGCGCGGTCCTTGTACGCGAGATCGATCGCCTCGGCGAGTTCGTCGGAGTCGATCGACGCACAGGGAGGATGCAGCCCGATTGCCACGCCGGTGTTATGGACGATCGCGGGCGGTGTTGTCTCCGCGATCAGCAAGCACGGCGTCCCCTCCCGTAATACGCCAAAGATCAGGTGCTCGCGTGCGAAACCGTGATCGATGCGTTCCATGAAGGTGCCCCAGGGCTCGGAATGGCTCGCGGCATTCTCATGCATGAGCACTGACTACCGGATGATCCTGGGTTTGACGGTCGGCCAACCGATATCGGCGTCTGAATCCTCGATGGCCCGATCGCTGATGTACTTGAGCCGCTCGAACGCGGGGCTTCTGAGGACCGAAGCGCGGATAAAGAGGTAGAACTTCGTCGTGCTCAGCGACTCGGTCTGGGACTTAAACAGATTGCCAAGAATCGGGATATCGCCCAGAATCGGGGTCTTCGTGTCCGCGTCCGAATCCGTGAGGAGTTCGAGCCCCCCCACCACGATCGCGTAGCCGTCTGGGATCGTCGCGACCGAGGAGATGGACGTGTTCTGGCTCGGCGGCGGGAGCCCCTCGCTCGTCGCCTCGCCGATGAACGCCGACAGACTCACATCGTACGTGAGGACGAGAAAGTCGCCCTCCGCGATCTGCGGCGTCACCGAGATCTGCGTCCCGGCGGATTCCGACCCCCCGAAACTCGTGATCGAGTCGCCGTCGTCGAGCGTTGTCGTGGAAAACGGCTGCTGGACCGTGTTGCTCACGGACGCGGACTCGTTGTTGTTCACGAGCGCGTTCGCCTTGCTCACCGAACGCCCCTGGCTCACGCGCTCGAGCGCCTTGACCACGACGGAGTAGTCCCCCGGATCCAAGATGACGGCCGTCCCTCCCGTCCCGGTCGCGGCCGCGGCGCTGCTCCCCGGGCTGATCGACGAGAGCCCGAAGATTGATCCGAGCCCGATGAGCGTGCCCGTGTCGCCGAGCTGGGCCCGGAGTTCAACGCCGAGGTCCTTGCTCTCGCCTTCGGAAAGACTGACAAGCATCAGTTCGAGCTGAACCTGCGGCTGGCGCACGTCCATCCGGGTGATCAGGTCCGCGACCCGATCGACCATGCTCGGTGCCCCGATCGCGATAATGGTGTTGAGCTCGGGATCGACGGTCATGACGATATCGCGTTGATTGTCGATCGGGCGGATTGAGGCCGCTTGGGACTCCGGTGCGCCCGGCTCACTGACCTGGATCCCGGACCGGTCACCCACACGCACGCCGAGGAGGTTTTCGAGTGACTGACGCAGGTCCATCGCGTTGCGGTTCTTGACGACGAACGAACGGGTCACGCGGCGCTGGTCGGCTGGAATGGTATTGATCTGCTCGACGAGGTCCGCGATCCGCGCGTGCTCGCCTTCGCTCGCCGTGATGACAAGGGTCCGGGTGATCGGGTTGGGGACGACGCGCCAGACGCTGGGTGATTCGGGCGAACTCGGATCCTTGCCGAGCGTGTTGATCAGGTCGATGACGCCCTGATCGTGGATGTCGGGGATCGCGTAGGAGCGCGTCGTGACGGAGCCCGGGGCGTCGAAGAGAGCGACAAGATCCATCCATCGGTCACGATGATCGCTCGTGGTGGTCAGGAGGAGCGTCTCCGGCTTCGGGCCAGGTTGGATCGAGCCGTCCGGGCGATGGGTGCCCAGGTTCTGGAGATAGGCATGGATCGAGAGAACGGCCGCTTGGGCGTTGGTGTGTCGGAGATCGATGATCTCGGTCGTCGTGTGCGACGCGAGCTCGTCGAGGGTCGCGATGCGCGCGCCGATCGCCGGGTGCCTTCGGGTCAACGCGCCCACGTGGACGGCCCCCCCGTTCGGATCAACACGGAGCAGGTCGAGCGGGGGCTCGATCGCATCGAGGGCATCGATGATGTCCGTCGCGGCGATGTGCTCGAAGGGATACTCAAGAATAACGAATCCGGGCTCCGGAGTTGGAAGTGAATCGCGCGGCTCGGTGTGGTCGGGCGCGTCCTGGAGCGTGACGATCCGGTAAAGCTCGCGGCCGCCGGGCGCGACGACACTGGTGAGCCCGTGGGCTTCGAGCATCTGGTGCGTGAGGTCCCAGAGCTCGTCGGGCGTGTAGGGGCGTGCGGAGCGGATGGTGACCGAGCGGGTGAGCTCGTTCGGGGTGTACTCGATGTCGATGGGGTACTGGGCCGCGGCGATGTCGACGAGACGGGCGAGGGTGAGTTTTTGGGTGAGGGTGATGCGGGGATCATCCGCTTCAGCGAGGGCGGACGGATCCACGAGACTCAGCACGGCAACAACAAGCGGTGACACACCAAGATGCCAGAGTCGAGCGACCATGGCAAGGATCCTCGCAGAAACCGAGCGCTGCGTCCAGCGATCCCAATCAAATTGTCAAAGATAGAGCAAAGCGCTGTACTTGAATGGACAACACAATACTGTGCCACTGCTTCTAAACTATTGGTTACATACGAGATAGGTGCAGTCATAGGTTTCACACGATGACGGGACGGGATCCCCTCACGGCTCATGAAACTGCCATGCACATCCATGCGACACTCGCGCACCACCTCGCCGTGGGCGTCGGTGTATCCGCGCACCGTCCCCGTCGCGTGGTCCTGGACAAACCACGCCTCTCGGTCCCACCAGTCGATCTGCACGTGGCACGTGTCGAATGGTTGGCCACTGGCGGCGCTCCAGATGTACTCGGCCTCGGTGCGATGCTCCTCCGCCGTCGGCGGATTCCCGCCGCCCGACCCGCCGATCCCCCCGCCGCCGCCCTGCACGGGCCACGGCGGGGTCGCCTGCACGGGGTCGTGGAAGTGCTCCTGGATCCGGCGCACGCCGTCGTAGTAGTAGGTCTCGATGCGCTGCCAGTCCTTGGTCGTGTCCGGCCAGGGCGCGATCCGCTGCGCGAGACGACCGAAGCCGTCGTACTTGAACGCCACGATCGGATCGACAGCCGCCGGGCTCACCGTGTCATCGACCTGTGCGACGAGCACGGGGCGACCCAGCCAATCGTGGAAGACGGTCCGCCCGTGGAGTTCCGTGATCGCGCCCGCGAGGTCGAGCTCCACAGGTTCGTCGGTCCCGGTCCCGAGGTCGATGGCGGTGAGCCCGCCGCGGCCGTCGATGACGTGGGATTGCTCGGCGATCGAGGTCCCGCCCTGGAAGATCTCGATCCCGGGGGCCGTGGATGATCCCACGCGCCGGTTGAGCTCGTCGAGGGCGTTACGAATAGACGCGGGGAGTGAGGGAGTAAGGGAACCGGCGTAGGCGATGTATCGAAGCCATCGGCCTTTAGCGCTCCATATCGCTTGCCGACCAGGCGGCGCGCCCGGTCGTGCTCGCAGATCGCCAAGTGCGTGTTGTCGTAATATGTGTTAAGATCAATATCTCAATGGTAGGAGAGAATCCTTGCAAATCTAGCAACACTTGCAAAGCTAGCATAAAAAATGCAAACTACGACGGCATCGCTACTGACTCAGGACTTTTCTGACATGACCATGAATCCATCGCACTCTCGGAACTTTCCTTCTGAACTCGATCATCTCTTGGCACACCCGCTCGCACTCTTCCCATCTTTCTTTATGTCGGAGCAGGATGGTAAGGAACTCAAGCCGCTGGAGTTCGCCGATGCCTTGCATGGAACCGGTCGACCAGAGATTGATCAGCCAATCGTCGTCGATCACCAGCAGTTGTGGAATGACATCGTCCGTCAGCTTGCGAACAACTCGGTCAATGACATCGTCGAGTGATTCGTGTCCTGATTTTTTCCATCCTCCAATTGTGAGCGATTGAATGGCTTGATCCGCGATATCCATTGACTCCTGCTCGCCCTCCGATTCCCCTTGACCCTCTTCTTCGGCCACCTGGATCCTCCACGAAAAATCTCCGGGAACCCTTTCCCCTCGAAATCGAAGTATTTCGATAGATTGAACTCCACAGTTGATAGAAAAAATTGGCGACTCAAAAGTAGAATATTTGTCTACAACAATACCGATCACGACATACTGGTCGTTGTTTTGAAAATACGCATACCGTTCCGATACGGAAACATTATGCCGCAACGGGAGTTTTACTGCGATCTTCTTTGCAATCATATTTGCACTTGCGATATTCATCCTACAGGCCAGGTATTCTGACAAGATAAGTTTGGTACCCGTGCACTTCTTTGATGAACCGATCTTTGGCTCTCTGGTCTAGCAGATATCTAGAACTGTTGGCTTTCACCTCCACAAGACCGACAATCGTATTATTCCGATATACGACAAAGTCCGGAATACGATCACCGAATGGCGTCTCTAAAACTACCCTTCTCTTAACTTCAAACCCCGCCTGACGAAGCTCCGCTTCGACCATCGACTCGGCGAGCGGCCCGATGCGGCGTGGATCGACCGTGGCGACTGATCCGGCACCGCCGGCACTAGACGATAGCTCCGCCTGAACGGCCCTGCCAACCCGAGCGGAGATCAGCTTTGAAAGCGTCCCGAGCCCACCGCCAAACATTGCCCCGACCAAGCCAGCGCGCTCAGCTTCTCGGGCATCGCCGGTGTACAAAAAAGTATCCAGCCACGCACCCATTCCTCCACTAAGAGCACCTGAACCGATGAGCCCAGCCCCTAAGGCGGTCGATCCGCCGAATGTGGCTCCACTGACAAAGCCTCCTGCCATCCCAGGCATGATCCCGTCCACACCATTTGCGGCATAACCGAGGGCTCCCCCGAGTCCCATTCCTGCGGCACCCGCTCGCATTGAAGCTTGCCACGCGGCAGATTGCATTAAGCCGCCGAAGCTGAATAACCCCGTCGGGTCTTGGCTCAGGACCGGGTTGGCGCCGTAGGCCGTCCAGGTATCCCACCCATCGGCGTAGTGCGCCATCGCGTCGAAACTGCCCGACGGCGGGCCCTGGGGCATCTGCCCGAGCATCGCCAGCGTCGGGGTCGTGGGCACGCCTGTCGCGTTCGGATCGGGGGTGATGAAGCGCCCCAGCTCCGGCGCGTACCAGCGTGAGCGAGACTGATACCACACCTCGTGGTCCGGGTTGATGGTTAGGATCGTCGCATTGGTGTGACTATCCACACGCTCGGCGAACAGTCCGTGGTGGCCCAATCGGCTCCGGAAGCTCTGGAACAGCCCGCCGCTGGCGGCGAGCGGGAAGGTGTCGAGGTTCATGAGATTCCCGAAGGCGTCGAAGCGGTACTGACGCACCACCTCGCCGTGGGCGTCGGTGTATCCGCGCACCGTCCCCGTCGCGTGGTCCTGGACAAACCACGCCTCTCGGTCCCACCAGTCGATCTGCACGTGGCACGTGTCGAATGGTTGGCCACTGGCGGCGCTCCAGATGTACTCGGCCTCGGTGCGATGCTCCTCCGCCGTCGGCGGATTCCCGCCGCCCGACCCGCCGATCCCCCCGCCGCCGCCCTGCACGGGCCACGGCGGGGTCGCCTGCACGGGGTCGTGGAAGTGCTCCTGGATCCGGCGCACGCCGTCGTAGTAGTAGGTCTCGATGCGCTGCCAGTCCTTGGTCGTGTCCGGCCAGGGCGCGATCCGCTGCGCGAGACGACCGAAGCCGTCGTACTTGAACGCCACGATCGGATCGACAGCCGCCGGGCTCACCGTGTCATCGACCTGTGCGACGAGCACGGGGCGACCCAGCCAATCGTGGAAGACGGTCCGCCCGTGGAGTTCCGTGATCGCGCCCGCGAGGTCGAGCTCCACAGGTTCGTCGGTCCCGGTCCCGAGGTCGATGGCGGTGAGCCCGCCGCGGCCGTCGATGACGTGGGATTGCTCGGCGATCGAGGTCCCGCCCTGGAAGATCTCGATCCCGGGGGCCGTGGATGATCCCACGCGCCGGTTGAGCTCGTCGAGGGCGTAGTGACGCGCATCGTCCGGCGATGCGATGGCGCTGTTGGCGCTGTCGAGGGCGCCGTAGTCCTCGCTCGTCATTCGGCTGCGCGCGTCGTACCCGAAGCGCGACGAGTGGGTATTGTCGCGCGAGCCCTGGCTCGGGTGGTCGTACTGGGTAAGCCGCTCGGCCAGGCGTCGCCCGCCGAGGTCGTGCTCGAAGACCGAACTTTGGATGATGCTGTACGTCGAGGTGCTGTTGACGTACTGCGCTTCGACGGTGCGTGAATCGATCCGCCCGAAGCGGTCGAACGTCCGTGCGTCCTTGTGGATCGGGACGGCCGCGACGGGGTGATTCCCGAGGTCGATGCCGGTGAGTCGCGATCCGCCGCCCTCGTATTGATATGTCGCGACGTGCCCGAGCTCCTTCCCCGCCGGGCCGCCGGTGCTGGAGATCCCCGTCACGCGCCCGAGCATGTCCTCGATCGAGTTACTGACGCCGAACAACAGATTGACGACCCGGGGTGGGGGCAGGGGGGCTTCATTATCATGCGTGCCGACGCGATCGGGGTAGGTGATCGACGAGACGCGGTTGATATTCTCGGTGCCATCGAACACCGCGGCGTGCGGAGTCTGTGGGTTGGGCATCGGGATGAACCGGGTGTCCCATCCATACGACACGGTGCCGCTGACGGAGAGCGGGTTGTTGTTGACGTCCACGCCGTTGAAGCGTTGCTGCTGTTCGCTCAGGAGGTTCCCGAATGGGTCGTAGTTCAGGGCCGAGTGCGTGTCGGTGCGGAAGGAGCCGTCGAGGAGATCGCGTCCGGTCGAGACGGTGAGCAGGCGGCTGAGCGCGTCGTAGGTGTACTCGATCGCGTTGGACGGGAGCTGGTCCTCGCTCATCCCGTAGTCGGCGACCAGCGGCATCTGCTGGTCGTCGCCCGACATCCGGATGAGGTTGCCGTCGGCGTCATAGATGTACCTGAGCAGGATCCCGCGCGAATCCAGGCGGAACGCGGGCAGCCCGTCGACGGTGTAGAAGAAGAAGAGCGAGTAGCCCAGACCCTCGCCCGTCCGCCCCGTGGCGGGGTCGGGGAGGTGAACGGCCTTCACGAGATCCGGGCGGTTGCCGATGCCCAGAACGCCCCAATCGTCCGCCCAGAGCGGAAGCTCGGGGGGCGATCCCGGCGTGATGATCCCTGCGGGGAGTTCAAAGTCGGGGTTGACGATCGGCGCGTTGTATTCGATGATCGTGGCACGCCAGGGATTCAATCCGGCGGTGTCGATATGCCAGTCGACCGAGAACCGCCCTTCAGCGGGGTTGGTGCTGAAGGTGTAGTCGTCCGCCGGATCGGCGGTGCTGGTCTCGGCGCGTGCACTCTCGATGTCATTCCAGACGATCTCCATGATCGCCGGATCCAGCGAGAGCGGGCGTATCGAGCGGACTTCCTGACTCGAGACGGGCACAACCGAGTTGTCCTCGAGGCGGATCGTGCCCTCGTAGCCGTACTCGACCCCACCGAGGAGTTCGAAGTCCGACGAGGTGTACGAGCTCCCGTCGCCGGTGTAGGCGTAGCGATGCTCAAGCACCTTCTGCCCGTACTTGTTGTGCTCGGTCCGGTTGATGATGAACTCGGTGTCGATTTCGTTGTTGTTACTGGTATCCATCGAGCTCGACAACACCGTGAGTGTCGCGTTCTGCTTGCCCAGCCGGTCGTACCAGAAGCAGCTGATCCGCGCGAGCGGGTCGCCGTTGGTGTCGAAGTACGTGGTTGGGATATCGACACCGACCAGCAAGCGGCGTTTGCTTGAACTCGAGTTGACCGGATCACCGTTGAAGAAATCCTCATAGGTCTCAAGCACCAGCGGTGGATCATCCTCGCGCGCGGGGATCGCCGCCCCGACGACCGCGCCGTTCTCGATGTGCACGCTGCCCATGTCCGCGGTGGCGACCACGCGCCCGGCGCTATCGAACCATGAGTAGCTCACGCTCTTGCGGTGGTCCGCGAGCGTGACATCGGCGGTCGCCGTATCGAGGTGCTCGAGCCGGTCGTACTGAGCGACTTCGATGACATTGCCACCCGTGTCGAAGGTGTTGACCGTGCGCGAGATCTCGATGCCCGCGCCCGAGGGATCGCCCGCGTACCGCTTGATCATCTCGATGCGCCCCTTGGCGTCGTAGATCGTGCGGGTCACGTCGCCGCCACCGGAGCTCTCCCAGACCGCGTTATTGCGATGATCCGTGTATGAGTAGGTCGTGAGGTACCCGTTCCCGTCCGGGTCGTACCTCCGGCGCTCCACGACCTGACCGGCACCGTTGTAGATCGTCTCTTCGAGCGAGACGAGTGTGGTGCTGTCCGTGAAATCATCGGCGGACGGGAGGGCAAAGGGCCCGGTTCCATCGGGTGTGATATCGGGGTCGGGGGCCGCCGGATCCGCGGCGGGGGAGAAGACGGCGCGGAAACGGACACGGTCGAGATTATCGAGGTACAGACGCTCTTCACGGAAGATGCCCGGGTTGTCCAGTTCGAAGTCCTCGTAGGTGGTAGACACGCGGCGCATCCGCCAGTCGTAGCCGTAGTGCTCGACGAGCCCGGGGCTCGATTCATCATCGGCGCTGTCCCAGGATTGGAACGCGACGGGATCGCCGCTCTGACCGTCCGATGGCTCGAACCAATCGGAGTCGTACTGCGTGTCTGACCGAACGCGGTACATCCACTTGGTGATCGGGAGGAACGCGTCGTTGACTGAACTCCCGTAGAACAGCTTCTCGGTGAGGATCATGTCATCGTCGGGTTCCGATGGGTCGGCGGTCCTCCATCGCTCGTGGCGATCCCTGGATCCGAGATACGTCTTGTGTAGACGCCCAAGCGAATCGTACCGATTGCGCGTTATCTTGCCATTGGTTTCTATCTGAAGCAGCGGGTTTCCCCAACCGTCATACGACACCGCGGGATCGAGACGATCGGGGGCCGTCGAGTTGTCGCTGACCGTGATCCCGGTCAGGCGTCCGGCGGTGTCGTAGTTCGGGGTGATCTCGGCGATGACCTCGAGCCGGAGATCTTCGAACACACCGCTGTCCAGGGTGTACGGTGAACCATCCCACTGCCCCGCGATCAACTCGTCGATCGTGGACTGGATGCTCCCGCTCAGCGCCCCGCCGTCGAACGCGCTGTCGAAGAGACCTTGCCCGGCGAAGTTCCATGCATCCCCATCGAACTCGACACCCATCGCGCGGAACTCTCGGAGTGTCTCTGATTCAACGTCGTAGTGATAGATGTCGCGCATCCCGTTCGGGTGCACGACCTTGTACTCGCCGAAGCGGTTGTACGCGCGGAAGGTGATGTGATTGAGCGGGGTGGAGTCGGCCTGGCGATCGAGCGATGAGCCGAGGAGCAAATCGCGATCACTGTTGTTGGTTGAACTGATGAGGCTGTCCGCCTCGTCGTAGCTCATGTCGTCGCCGTACTGGTTGTCGCCGATCAAAAGATTCCCGGTTAAGCCCGAGGTCGGAAGGCTGCCGTCGAGCGCGGTCGGATGTCCGGGGTATGCGAGGTTCGCGATACCGAATCCGTTCCCGATGTCTTCGATATGGAGCGTCTCACGCCCCTCATCGTCATACGCGCGGTAGTCGAGGTACACCACCTCGTCCGGGCTCCCGCTCATGGCGATGTGTCCGTTCGCATCGGGCATGGGGTTCTCGAGCGCTCCCTCGGCGCGCCAGACGAGCTGACCCTTCTCGTTGTACCACTCGCCCTCGAACGACCTGACTTGATCTCCCCCCGGACGGCTCTGGAACTGCGGCCCGGCTCGGACCTTCCAACGCATCGGCGGCGTCTTCTGCTCCTCGCCCGGTTCGGTCGACGCGGGCCAGTAGCCGTAGCTGTGCTCGATCTGCCCGACTTCTGCACCAGCCATGTCGTAGAACGTCTCGTAGTGCGGCTTACGCGCGAGCCATTCCTCCAGCTCGACGCTGCCGCCGTTCTGCGAGGCTTCATCGAACGACATGTACTCGATCCGGTGAATGTCGATATCGATACCGGCGCACCCCTTGCGGACAGACCGAGCGACGGGCTCGCGGGGGTAGATCGTGCGTGTGATGTCGGGCCCGCCGGTCGAGGCCGGCCCATAGTTAATTGTCAACGGGTCTGGCTCGTATTCAAATCGCTCCACGAGCCCGCTCGTTGTTTCGTTCGATTCCAAGGCCGCGGCACCCCACCCGCGCGAGAACTTGTACGTCGGTCGGAGGTGTTCATCAAAGGCCCAGGCAACAAGGACCGCCGGCGGATCATTGCTCTCGCCCGACGGCGAATCCCATGTCCGGTCCGAAAGGACGAGCCCGGCGCTGTTCATCCCGACGACACGCCTGTGCTTCCAGTCAACCGCTGAAGCAAAGTGCGAATAGGTATACGTACTTGAACTCGGAGAATTTCCCCAGGATGGGTATGCGAGCGATGAGTTCTGCGAGAGCGCCGCGACGATGGAGTCGTATTCGTCGATCACCGTCCACCACATCGGGTCGGACAATGGCACGTTGGTGGGATGACCCTCCGTCTCGCCGCCCCATTGCGAAGACGTGAAATGATATGGATAATAATAGATTGAATGCGTGGCGTCAGTCTCGCACGGCACCGTCGCCGGCGAACCCGCATCGGCATACCCATCCCCGTAGATCACTTCAGGCCCGAGTGGGGCAAGATCGATTGGAGCCGGTGGGTAGGCACCCTCTGTTTCATCACGCCATGATGCGGGATTTTCCGGAGTCTGGATCAGTCGGTAAATCCGATACCACTTGATCGTCCCGTCATCCGCGATCGCAGAAAACAGCCCCACTCCGCCCGGCAAGAACCCGGTCCTGTCGCGCCTCGCCTGCGCGATGGTCGTTTGGAGCTCCGCCTCGCAATCATCTGATATCTGCCCCCCCACATAATCTCGCAAATCCGAGTTGAACTCGTTCAGGTTATTCGCATTGTTGGTCGCTGTTCCGTCGACCCGCCCATCGAGCACCTCCCAACTCGCCGGACGCGCGATCAGTTCATCCGTCGCGCCGTCGACCCCGATCCTCGGATCCAGGCGGTACGCCTGGGTCCAGCGGAAGAACACCGAGTCCGCGAGCATCCCGATCGGTAGTTCAGCAATCGCCGACTCGTCCATATTGTGCATGGTCGAATCGTCATAGGGCGAATCGGGGTCGTTCGGATCATCCGGATCCACGGGCTCGTAAGGCACGGCCCCGCTCGCGACGGGCTGCCCGAACGGGTTCCCCGACGTCGGGCCCGTCGCCGGGGCGAGATCCAGCGGCGTGTTCATATCCAGAGACCCGCTCGCGATCTCAAGCAACCGATCCTCCTCGAGACCGATCATCCCGTTCACGAACCCGTTGAGCTTCGAGTTTGCCGAGGAACTCGGACGATTCTTGTAGATCCGAGCGATCGTCTCGGGACCAAAGCGATGCGTCAACCGGCGGAGACGGTTCAGATCGCTATGCCTATTGGTCGGGCCCTCCCAGTCGACACCTGTCGACGGCCAATGCGAGGGGCGATCGGTGGTGATCTTCTGCCCGTCTTGGTATCGATAGAGCCAGTACCGGCTCGGGAGCTGGACCTGTTCGGACTCGACCGACTGGATACGCGATTTCGATTCAACCTTGAGCAGATACGCTGCCTGATGCCTCTTATTGACCCAATAATGCTCGTCGATCTCCACCGGTCCGCAGGACGGAAGCGTGTAGTCGTTGTAGGGATTGAACTCGGTGTACGTTTGCGTCCCGTTGTCGTCGACTTCTCCGTAATGTGCCGGGTCCGCGTATGAGTACCGGATTTGGTGGGCCCAATCCTCCGAGAGCACGGTCACGCTCGCGTTCCCGTACCCGGTCGGCCCGATCATCACATCCTGATACTTGAACTGGTTCGGGAATGTGCCACGATGCGGAACTGCGATCGTGTTAGTAATTCTTGGAACCGTGTCCCCATCGGGATCACTCCGGATTCGACAATGACATCAACAAACGGGGGAGGTGAAGCGACGCCATTGAGTCCTTCAGGACCGTATCGAGTCGAATCGCATGGGAGGATCAGGTTGCGGTCCGAGAGCGGATCCACATCCCCTTCATAAACCAAGAGCGAGTGGAGCGCTGGCGCGTGTGATTCGGATGACCAGTAGTCGAGGAATGGCTCAATATCGTCCTCATCGCGCAACGTTGAGCCCAGCATCAGTTCGTTCTCGTTCCGAGCCGCGAGGAATGTCCTGTAGGTGTAGTAGATCGACCATGCGGCCTGCGTCGCACCGGGGGCGTACAGCTTGACATGATCGATCATGCCCTTGTACCACCCGCGCTGGAGCACGGGGAGCACCTGCGCGGCCAAGGCGGCATCTCGAATCGGATGCTCCTCAATGTTGTACGCCGGATCGAGATAGGGCTTGTGCAGGTCCGGATCTGCGTAGGTGATTTCGACCCGGTTCCCGGCGCTGTCCTCGATGCTCGTCACCAACCCGTAGTACGGCACGCCGTGGCTTGATTGCTCGTTCGGATCAAGACGTGATCCATCTTCCTGGAGCGCCGGGCGCTGATGGTGCAGCGGGTCGACATCCTCGTAATACATCTTGATGGTGTACACCACCGAGTTGTCGTGCATGTAGAGCTTCATCTCTTCGGGCGGACGGATCCATCCCCTCGTCGGATCCCAGACCACCCTCGATTTGTCATAGAGCAGCATCGCATCGAACCACTCGGGGGCGACATAATCGGGCGGCGTGGTGGCGGTTCCGCCCTGCTGGATAAATGGGATCGAATGGTGCGCATCGGGCGCGAAATAGCACACAGGACCGATGTCATTCTCGTCCCCGGTCACGTGCGTGCCCGAATACGACGCATCGAACAGGAAAAGCGGCGCATCGCTCGACATCCATCCAAGCCCATGCCAGCCCCGGATCGTGGACTCGATATCATCGATTGCATGGTCGTGACGATGATTCTTGATCCCGTGAGCCGCGCTCTCCGAGTATGTCCGAACGCGCCGATACACCGCACTCCCGAAGGGCAGCTCGAAGTCAATCTCTGTGAGCATCGGCTCACCCGTGATCGTGTCGACACGATCCGCGACGGTCTCACGAGTCACATACGAACCATGGGAATCGCCACCGGACGCTGGAATCAACGGAGAAGTGGACCGCGCGACCGAAGTCGTCCGAGGCGGATAGTTCGGGGGGAGCTCGACATGCTGGGGCGACCCGACCCTCGGAAATCCGTACCGCCCGAAGCCCGGGCTCCCGGTATCGCTGTTATAACTTTCCGCGCTGTCGAGAATGTCCTCGAAGAACGCCCGGCTCAGGTACGGCGCATAGAGGTCCACCCAGTCAGTGAAGTTCCCGCCATGCCCTCCCGGCTGCCAATACGGCGGCCACTCCCACCCCGCAACCCCGACCCCATTCACAACCGCCGAATCAAAGTCCACCATCGCCTGGAATCGATTGTGGTAGTTTGATCGACCGGGCAAATGCGACATCTCGACCGTGTAAAAGTTCCAGGAACCTCCACCCAACGTCGAGTGGACCCCTTTCCAGAACAACGGATCCATGTCCAGGGCAGAACCGAGTCTGTTGATGTACCCGCTGTACAAACTCGGCGCGATCGGCATGGGCGGCATCGATACTTGGAAGTTGATGTATCCCGCAGGAATCGACTCATCCCCGATCGCCCCGTCGGGGTTCCAGTAGACCTGCGGCTCGACGAATGTATCCGGCGTGCTCAGGTAGTAGTCCGAATACGGAGGCCAGAGCGGCTCGAACAACGCAGCCGGACTAGTCGGATAGTTGCCGAGATCGATGTGATTGATACGAGCATCCGGCCCGTACACAACGCTTGGGGGCTCTGGACTGATCGCTCGAGCGACGGAAGCCCCGCTCGTCAGTGCCGAGACAGCGATCATCACGATGCAAACACGGAGACGGTCCAAACTCAATTTCATACCTTGATCCCCAGATTGATAACGTGTCTATGTACACCGTGATGAAATCAATCACGCATCGATACATCGAGCAAATCACTATCGTGGCATAATATCAAAAACAATCTCCGTAGACGACACTCACCTTCGATACCAGATGACCACCCCGGAGATCGATCGACCACAGCGTACCATAAATCACGCACCGCTGCGCAGCGGATGCAAGAACGCAGTAGCGATGCATGCCCCGCAGACCCACCACTGAGTCACTCGAAGCATCCTTTTGGGTCGACTTGGACTCGGGCTACCGGATCCGTGCGAGATCTACGCCAACGAACTGCGTATTTGACAAGCCGAAATCACAACCTCAGACATCTAACGAATTTACGAACCGCATGCCGTTTGTATTTCGCCCCATAGATGCCCCCCCAAAAAACGAACTCAATCCGCGCCCAAGCCCATCGCGGATGACCAGCCGCATGTCGTGTAGCCGCCATGAACCCCATAGATGCTTGTGTCTCAACCCATTCAGGGCTCATAACTGTGGGACGAGATCAGAAATTTTTGTCAGCACTATCTCCCGATGCACTCTGGCGGATGTCGCGAACCCTCTGCAAACAGCAGCCCTATCGAGTTGAGCCCGAGCATTGCAGCTATCGACAGATCAGCGATACCACGGGGCACCCACCCGAACCAATCAGGCGCCATGTACAGGGACAATCCACCCGCACGGACTTCGTCGCCCGTATCTGCGAATCATTCCGGCTCGATGCGAACCACCTCATGTTCGGCCACATCCGCCAGCCCGGGACGGATGAGCTCGGGCAATGTCAGACCCGGGATCGGTGATCGCGGAACCCGGGAGACGTCTGGTCCAGATCGAGGATGTCCAGGTCGGGCTATCTGAGGCGAGGGTGAGTAGATCACGGTTCCGAGACACCACGGCGCACCCAGTTCGCGCCCTCGCCATCGAGTATGCTCCCACCTGATGAAGTTCAGCACCTCGCAGATGTTGGCGTTCTTCCAGGAGCGGCGAACCCGGCGCAATGTCCGGGCGCTCATGAAGTTCGTGCTCATCTTGACCGGGCTCATCATCGTCTACAGCGTCCTCTTCCACGTCATCATGGAGCGCGAAGGGCAGCATCACACGTGGATGACGGGGTTCTACTGGACCCTCACGGTCATGTCCACCCTCGGGTTCGGGGATATCACCTTCGAGAGCGACCTGGGGCGGCTCTTCTCCATGATCGTGCTCGGGACCGGGATCGTGTTCCTGCTCGTGCTCCTCCCGTTCACGATCATCCAGTTCTTCTACGCGCCCTGGGTGGACGCGGTCGAAGCGGCGCGGACGCCCCGCAAGGTCAGCGAGAGCCAGTCCGGGCACGTGATCATGATCCATCACGACGCGGTCACCGAGGACCTGATCTCCAAGCTCACGAAATCGGAGATCGGGTACGTCCTCATCGTCTCGGATTTCGACGACGCATCGCGCCTCCACGACCTGGGGGTGCGCGTCGTGGTCGGGCCGCTGGATCACGCATCGACCTACTCCGCGGCCCGCGCCGAGACGGCGTCGCTCATCGCCGCCACGAGCGACGACGTGACGAACACGAACGTCGCGTTCCTGGCGCGCCAGATCGCGCCCGAGGTCCCGATCGTCGCGATCGCGTCGGGCCCGACCTCCACGACGATCCTCGAGCACGCGGGCGCGACGCACGTCATCCAGCTCAGCCGCCTCATGGGCGAGGCGCTCGCGCGATGCATGGTCGGGGGGGACGCGATGACCCATGTCGTGGGCGACGTCGAGGGGCTCCTCATCGCCGAAGCGAGCGCACGCCACACCCCGCTCGTCGGCAAGTCGATCCTCGAGAACCGGATCGGGGACCTGGGCGTCAACGTCATCGGGCTCTGGAACCGCGGGGTCTTCCAGCCCGCGACCCCGGGCTCGGTCGTCGACGATCACACCATCATGCTCCTCTCGGGCTCGCGCGAGCAGCTCACCAACTACGACGAAGCGTTCGCGATCTACAACGCGTCGGCGAACCCCGTCCTCATCATCGGGCTCGGGAAGGTCGGCGCGACCGCGGCGCGGGCGCTCACCGAACGGGGCGTGGACTGGCGCGCCGTCGAGCTCGACCCGGGCCGCCTCCACAGCGTCAAGGAGTTCCGCGACAGGGTCACCATCGGGGACGCGACCGACCCCGCGGTGCTTGAGGAAGCGGGGCTCATGGACGCGCCCGCGGTGCTCATCACCACGCACAACGACAGTCTCAACATCTACCTGACCATCTACTGCCGATCCGTGCGCCCCGACATCCAGCTCATCAGCCGATCGACCCTCAAGCAGAACATCGAGACCCTCCACAAGGCGGGCGCGGATTTCGTGCACTCCTACGCGTCGATGGGCTCGTCCAACATCTTCAACCAGCTCACGGGCGACCGGATCGCGGCCATCGCCGAAGGGCTCGACCTCTTCCGCAGGACCGTCCCCGCGTCGCTCGTGGACAAGAAACTCTCCGAATGCGGCGTGCGCGACCGCACCGGGTGCACGATCATCGCGATCCGCGACCCCGAAACAGGGCTCATCCCCACACCCCCCGCGTCGACCGTCCTCCGCGCCGGGCAGGAACTGGTCCTCGCGGGAGGATCCGAGGCGGAATCCCTCTTCATCGACGCGTTCGGGACCGCGTGAGCGCTCACGCCGCCCGATGAATCAGAGCAGCGGCGAGAACAGCCGCGCCGTGTTCTCCGCGACCTTCTTCATCGTCGAACGGTGCATCCACTTCGTGTCCACCATGCGCGTGCTCTGGTCGATGTACCCCTGCTGCACGCGCAGCAGGTCGCGCACCGCGTCCGCGCTGTGCACGATCAGACTCAGCTCGTAGTTGAGCCAGAAACTGCGCCGATCGAGGTTCACCGTCCCGATCACCCCCAGGTCATCATCGACCGCCAGGGTCTTGGCGTGGAGCAGCCCGCCCCTGTACGCGAGCAGGTTCACCCCCGCGTCGATGAGCTCGTCGTAGTACGCGCTGCTCGCCAGGCGCACGAGCGGGCCGTCGATCTTCTCGGGGACGACGACCGTCGTGTCCACCCCGCGGATCGCCGCGGAGACCAGTCCCGTCACGAAGGTCTGGTCCGGGACGAAGTACGGGGTCGTCATGACCAGGCGCTCCTGCGCGCCGTGGACGGCCGAATCGAGCATCCGGTACAGCGCCGAGGGCTGCTGACCCGGTCCAGACGGGACGACCTGGATCCGCGCGTCGCCCCGGCGCCGGGGGTCGGGGAACCAGTCCTCGACGTTCACGGGGTGCCCGTCCTCCATCGCCCAGTCGAGCTCGAAGAGCGCGCTGAGCTGGGCGGCCGCGGGACCCTCGATCCGGGTCATGAGGTCCACCCACGGCCCCACGTTGAGCTCACGCTTGAAGATCGCGGGGTCCGCCATGTTCTGGCTCCCCGTGAACGCGACCCGATCGTCGATGAGCACGAGCTTGCGGTGGTTCCGGATATCGACCCGGCTGAAGTTCCCGCGGATGATCCCCACCGGGAGCGCGGTGCGCACCTCGATCCCCGCTTCGGTCAGGATCCGTCGCGCCGGGCCTTCGAGCACGTCCATCGACCCCACCCCGTCGAGCAGCACCCGGCAGCGCACCCCGCGCTCCCTGGCGCGGATCAGCGCGTCCGCGACGAGATCCGCGCGCCCCCCCGTGGACCAGATGTAGAAGAGCATGTCGCAGCTCGTGGTCGCGCCGTCGATATCGAGAATGACTTGATCAAAGAACGCGCTCGAATCCGGGAGGACGTCGATCGTGTTCCCCCCGATGACGGGGCTGAGCCCGCTCGCGTGCCCGATCGCGGCCGCGGCCCGCGCCGCGGGGTGCCCGATGGGCTCGTCGTGCCCGAAACGCGCCTCGATGTCCGCGATGGGCACGCGGATCCGCTCCGACAGCACCGCGCGCCGCGTGCTCCGCCGTTTGCTCAGCCATGGCTCGCCCACGAGCAGATAGAACACCGCGCCCAGCACCGGGAATGACACCACGAGGATGATCCACGCGAGCGCGACCTCCGTCGTCCGACGACGCATGATGACCCGCAGCGACAGCCCCACCGCGACCACGATGTGGAACGTCAACGACCCGATCGCGGCCCAGGGCGCATGGCTCAGCATCCGCCATCCTACGGTTCGTCATGGCCCCGCAAGCCCCCGAGCCCGAACGCCCCCGGCGCGGATGGTTCCGACGCGCCGCGCTCGTGACGAAATCCTCCATGCGCCGCTACCCCCCGGAGCTCATCGCGTCGCTCCGCAAACGCGACGGCGGGCCGGAGCGATCCCTCCGCGACCTGCTCACCGAGCTCGCGCCCCACGGGCTCGCGGCGTGCTGGCTCGGGCACGGGTCCGTCGTCGTCACCCTCGGGAACTTCACCGTCGCCGTCGACCCCGTCCTCTCCGATCGCATCGGCGTGCGCGTCGGACGGCGCACGATCGGGCTCTCACGGCGCGAGCCCGCGCCGATCCCGCCCGACGCCCTCCGCGGGGTCGACGCGATCCTCATCACCCACGCGCACTTCGACCACCTCGACCGCCCCACCCTCGCGGCCCTCGCGAGCACGCGGACCACCGTGATCGTCCCCCCGCGCTGCGCGCGCCTCATCCCTGAAGGGTTCGCGCGCGTCCACGAGCTCCCGTCGGGGTCGGTCGTGGAGATCGGGGGAGCGACGATCCGGGCGCACACCCCGCGCCACTGGGGGTCGCGCGCGTGGTTCGATCGTCGGCGCGGGTTCTGCGCCTACGAGGTCCGCCACCCCGAAGGGGCCGCCCTGTTCACAGGCGACACCGCGGAGACCAACACGTTCGACGATGTGCGCGATCTCGACCTCGCCGTCTTCGGGATCGGCGCCTACGAGCCCTGGGAGCACATGCACGCGACCCCCGAGCAGGTCTGGCGCATGTTCGACCGCACGGGCGCGCGCTACCTGCTCCCCGTCCACCACTCCACGTTCGAGCTCTCCGACGAGCCCATGGACGAACCGATGCGCCGGCTCATGACCTGCGCGAGCGACCACCCCGAGCGCGTCATCCAGGAATCCGTGGGCGAGGTCGTCGTGATCGACCCGCGCTCAGCGTGAGAGATCGATCGAGAACCGGTACTTCACGTCGCTCTTGAGCAGCCGCTCGTACGCGCCGTTGATCTCGCTGGGCGCGATGACCTCGACGTCCGCGACGATGTTGTGTTTGCCGCAGAAATCGAGCATCTCCTGGGTCTCCGCGATCCCCCCGATGAGCGACCCGGACAGACGCTTGCGACCGAACAGCAGCGCGAACGCGGAGACCTCCAGCGGCTCCTCGGGCGCTCCGACAAGGGTCAGCTCGCCGTCGAGCGTGAGCATCCCCAGGTACATGTTGATGTCGTGCTTCGCGGAGACGCAGTCGAGGATGAAGTCGAACGTCCCCTGGTGGGCCGCCATCTGCTCCGGATCCTTCGAGAGGATCACGTCGTCGGCGCCCAGGCGCTTCGCGTCCTCGGTCTTGCTCGGGGAGGTCGTGAACACCACCACGTGCGCGCCCATCGCCTTGGCGATCTTGACGCCCATGTGCCCGAGCCCGCCGAGCCCGACCACACCCACCTTCATCCCCTGCTTCACCCCCGCGCGCTTGAGCGGCGAGTACGTCGTGATCCCCGCGCACAGCAGCGGCGCCGTCGCGGAGAGCTCCAGGTTCCCCGGGATCCGCAGCACCATCCGCTCGTCGACGACGACGCGCTCCGAGTAGCCGCCGTAGGTCACGGGCGCGGTCCCGTGCTTGTCGGGCGAGTTGTACGTGAACGTCGAACCCGGACAGAACTGCTCGACGTCCGCGTCGCACATCGGGCACGAGTGGTCGGAGTCCACGATGCACCCGACCCCGACCGTGTCCCCCGCCTTGAATCCCGTGACCCCCGATCCGACCTTCGTGACCTTCCCGACGATCTCGTGACCCGGGATGCACGGGTACACCGTGGGCATCACGCTGTTCCACTCGTCGCGCGCCTGGTGGAGGTCGGAGTGGCAGATCCCGCAGTAGAGGATCTTGATCTCGACGTCACGCTCCGTGACCTCGCGCCGGGGGATGGTCATGGTCTCGAAGGGCGCCGTCTTGCTCTCGACGCCGTAGGCGGTGGTGGGGTGCATGGTGTGCTCCGTGGATGATCCCTGCGCGTGATTCGGAGCGCGATGATAGAGACCCGCGCCCCCGCACGCCCCCGCTCTTCGCCACGCACCGCCCCGACACAGGAATTTCACACGGCGTGCTGGTCCGCACCACCCCGAACCAGTATCTTGCGAGTGCCGGCGCGGGGAGCGCCGCGACACGAACACCAACGCGGCCCAATCCGTTCGTCCGGGCGCACCTCTGGAGTGGAACGGTGAAATACCGCGCATTCATCAGCTACAGCCACAAGCAGGAACGATGGGCCGGGTGGATCCATCGCAAACTCGAGACCTACAAGGTCCCCAAAGCCATCGTCGGCTCCGACGGACGCGACGGCCCGGTCCCCGAGCGCCTCGGGACCGTCTTCCGCGACCGCGACGAGCTCCCCACCAGCGCGGACCTCGGGTCCGCGCTCACCGAAGCGCTCGACCAGTCCATGTACCTCGTCGTGATCTGCTCGCCCGACGCCGCCAGGAGCCGATGGGTCAACGAGGAGATCCTCCGATTCAAGCGCGCCGGACGCGAGAACCGGATCCTCCCCTTCATCGTCGACGGCGAGCCCAACGCGACGGACCGAGGCGCGCCCGAGCGCGAGGCCTTCCCCGAGGCGCTCCGCTTCGCGATCGGGGAGGACGGGGAGCTCACGACCACGCGCGTCGAGCCCATCGCCGCCGACGCACGACCCGGCGCGGACGGGAAGCACAACGCGGTCCTCAAGCTCATCGCCGGGCTCCTGGGCACCAACTTCGACGCGCTCAAGCAGCGCGAGCGCCGGCGCGCCCAGGCGCGACGGCGGAAGCTGACCACGATCGGCGCGAGCATCGCGCTCGTCATCGGCGTGCTCGGGGTCATCGCGTACGCGCAGTCCGGGCGCGCCTCGCGCGCCATCGCGCGGACGGGCGAGCTCGAATCCGTCGCACGCGGGCTCAAGGACCAGTGGGTCTCCTCGGGCGTCGAGATCACCCCCATGGTCGACGCGATCCTCCTCGGGGACATCGCGGCCCTCGAATCACTCGACCCATCCGCCGAGGAGATCAACGCCTTCTGGGGCCCCGAATCGCTCAACGCGCTCATGGTCGCGTGCGCCGTGGGCAACGGGAAGGTCGCGCAGTGGCTCATCGACCACGGCGCGGACCCGAACCGCTACAACGACCAGGGGTACGCGCCGATCCACGTCGCCGCGGGACGAGGACGACCCGGGACCGCGGAGGTCCTCAAGAACGCGGGGGTCGACCTGAACATGCCCTGGAAACACCGGGGCGGGATCGGGTGGCGGCCCATCGACATCGCCGCGGATGACGAGAGTCTCGATTTCCTCAACGAGATCCTCGATCTCGGGGTGCCGATCGAAACGGAATCGCCCGACGGGGCGTACGACAGCCCGCTCTTCCTCGCGGCCTACTTCGGTCAAACCGAAGCGATCAAGCTCCTCCTCGAACGCGGCGCACGTGTTGATCTCAAGGACGATCTCGACCGCACGCCATACAAATGCGCGGTCCAGAACGGGCACACGGCGGCGGCGGAACTGCTCGCCAAAGCGAGCGGCGTGGATGATTCGACGCTCCTCGACGAACAGCTCTACGGCATGGTCATCATGGTCGCGACCGGGCAAGAGGACCTATCCGAGATCCGGAGATTGCTCGATCAGGGCGCTGACCCGAACTACGTGGGCGAGTACGACCTCACGACCTATGCCTTGGCAATCAGCATGGCCGCTTCGTCGGTCGCAACGCCCACCACCCGACCCAACGCGCTCGAGCTTGTCCGCCTGCTCAAGGCCGCGGGCGGCCGCGCAGACGTCAACCGGCCGATGGGACAATCAGTGTTCGATCGCTTCGAGCACACACCCGACCCGGAACTCGAAGCAATCATCAGAGACTGAGCAAAAAAGCAACGAGCGGCGCCCGTCCCCGGACGCCGCTCGGTTGCACAAGAGTCTTGATCTCTGCGGATCAGCGACGACGACGCGCCGCGGCCAGACCGCCCATGCCAAGCAGCGCCATCGCGCCCGGCGCGGGGACGAGCGACACGTCATCGACCGAGAGCCCGTTGGCGATCCCGGTCACCGCGCCCGCGGAGAGTTGGAAGCGGAGCAGGAACGAGTCCGCGCCCGCCGCCGCGTTCAGGTCCAGCGAGAACTGCTGGTACCCGGTGCCGATGCCCAGACCGATGAGCGAGGTGAGCTGCTCGCCGCGCACGCCCCCGCCGTCGGAGCCGTCCTGGTCGAGCCAGAGGATCTGGACGAAGGTGTCCATCCCCGTGAAGTCCATCGAGTCCATCTTCGCGTAGAACGAGAGGTTGTAGCTCTGTCCCGCGACGATGCTCCCGACGGGCTGCACCTGCTCGACGAAGTACGCGCCGCCCGCGGCGGGGTTGTTGATGTGATCGAACGACATGTACGCGGCCCAGTTGCCCGAGTTGGGCATCGAGTCGGAGCGACCCGCCGTCCCCGAGGGGCCGCCGATGATCTCCGCCCAGTCCGCGGCGTCGGCGCCGCTCCCGTTCTCGAACCCGCCGTTGGTGACGATGGTCGCCGAAGCGCCCGAGACGATGCCGGCCGCGGCCGCGATGGCGATGATGCTGTTCTTCATGGTGTTCTCGCTTTCAGGAGGATCAATCAGGAGTCTGATCTGAATGGTGTTGGATGATCGAACCGGTACTCAGCGACGACGACGCGACGCCGCGAGACCACCCAGCCCAAGGAGCGCCATCGCGCCGGGGGCCGGGACATAGCTCAGCTCCAGGTTGTCGTAGAAGACGCCCGAGCCCTCGTAGTTGGACGCGACGCTCCAGAACCCGATCTGGAAGATGTGCCCTTGCATCGACGCGTCCACGCTGATGTCCATCGAGTACCCGGTCCACTCCGTCGGGGTGGTCGTCATGTCGATCGACTCGAACCCGGAGAGCTGGAACCCGTTGTTCGGGTCGAGGATCTTGATGAACGCGACAGCCGTCGACGCGCCCTCGAGGTTCCCGAGCTTCGCATCGAACGCGAACGTCCACACACCCTCGTCGCCCGCGCCGACCGTGTATTCACGGAAGACGTTCGCTTCGATCCGGTTCCCGACCGCGTGGTCCGCGTTGTTGTAATCGTTGTAGACCGAGAGCTGCTGGTTGCCCTGCGCCATCCCGCCCTGTCCCGAAGCGATCGCGCTGAACGCCGCACCGCCGTTGGGCGCGGGGAACGAGAAGTAGTTGTACAGGAAGGTCACGCCGTCGGGCGCGAAGACGTTCGCGCCCACGAGCCACCCGGCGTCGCCCAGCGCCGACGGGGACGCCGCGTTGAGCGACTCGAAGTCCTCGGAATACTCGGAGATGTCCGCCTGCGCCGCGCCGGCGAGCACGAACGCCGCGAGCGCGACGAAACTGTTACGCTGAATTCTGCTGCTCATCGTGTCTGCTCTCTCTTTCTCGTTGGAGCGCCTCTCACCGCGCCCTGTTCTCGATTTCCCACTGAACCACGCCCATTCCGCGCCGCCTGCGTCCTCACGAGACCGACGGCAAAGCACACTGGCTCATCCGAAAAATGTAACTGATACGTTTTCACGCTTCAAGCGCCAAACCCGAACACGAGCGGAATTCTCCAAATCGATGGGGGATCCCGCCCAGAAATCACCCCTGAGCGAACAGATGGCACCCCCCGGGCTCGATCCCGAGCCGGATCTCCTCCCCGATCCGGTGCTCGTGGACCCCCTCGATCCGCACGCGGATCTCCTGATCCCCCGCGCGGACGGCACAATCCGTCGCGAACCCGAGCGTCTCCAGATCGATCACCACCCCCGTGATCGGACCCTCCCGATCCGGTTTCACCTGCTGAGGACGCACCCCGAGCACGCACGGGTCCCCGTCGCGCAGGGCCGCGCGCCGCGCCGACGGGTCGATCGCGATGCGCGCCCCCACCCCCTCGAGCTCGACGATCGCGCCCCCCTCGCGCTCGCGGTACACGGCGCGGAACGTGTTCATCGTCGGGGACCCGAGGAACGTCCCGACGAACGCGCTCGACGGGCGCTCGTACACCTCGGTGGGCGATCCGCTCTGGAGCACGTCGCCGTCCTTCATCACGACGATCAGGTCCCCCAGCGCCATCGCTTCCTCGTGGTCGTGGGTGACGTAGATCGTCGTGGTGCGGAGCTCGCGCTGGATACGCCGGATCTCGGCCCGCGTCGCGACACGCCGGTCCGGATCGAGATTCGACAGGGGCTCGTCGAACAAAAACGCCTTGGGCTCGCGCACGATCGCGCGACCGAGCGCGACGCGCTGACGCTGCCCCCCCGACAGCTGTCCGGGCTTCTTGCCCAGGATGTCGTCGATCCCGAGCAGCTCCGCCGCGCGCCGCACGCGCTGGGCACGCTCCTTCCTCGGGGTCCCGCGCATCCGCAACGCGAACCCCATGTTGTCCTCGACGCTCAGGTGCGGGTACAGCGCGTAGCTCTGGAACACCATCGCGATGTCCCGGTCCTTCGGGCGCACGTCGTTCATGCGCCTCCCGTCGATCTCGAGCACGCCCGACGTGATCGACTCGAGCCCCGCGATCATCCGCAGGGTCGTCGACTTCCCGCACCCCGAAGGCCCCACGAGCACCACGAACGCGCCGTCCTCGATCTCGAGCGACACATCGCGCACGGCACGCTTGCCGTCGGGGTACGTCTTGGAGATCGATCGGAGCGAGATCGACGACATGGCGCGGCTCACTGTTCGGCGTTTGATCGGAAAACGACGTCCACAGAGTGTACCGAAGTTCGACGAAGGGATGGACCCGGGGCGATGAAACTGTTACATTGTCCGAAGATCACGACCCATGCGATCAGTTGCAGGACCCAAGATCAGGACCCACGACCCATGACCACGACCATCAAAGCCCTCCCCCTCCTCCCGATCACGCTCGCCCTCCTCGCGTCGGGCGCGGGCGCCCAATCGTGGGAGCTCGTGTGGAGCGACGAGTTCGAAGGCACCACCCTCGATCTGAGCTCCTGGGAGTACCAGATCGGGAACGGGCAGTCCTATGGGCTCCCGGCCGGGTGGGGCAACAACGAGCTCCAGTACTACACCAACTTCGCGAACAACGTGAACGTCGCCGACGGGAAGCTGACCATCACGGCGCGCCAGCAGAACTTCGGGGGCGCGAGCTACACCTCGGCGCGCATCCGCACACGCGGGAAACGCGACTTCCTCTACGGGCGCATCGAAGCGTCCATCAAGATCCCCTCCACCCCGGGGGTCTGGCCCGCGTTCTGGATGCTCCCGACCAACTCGCCCTACGGCGGGTGGGCGTCGTCGGGAGAGATCGACATCATGGAATCCGTCAACTACGCGGACCGCTCCTACGGCACGATCCACTACGGCGCCGGCTGGCCCAACAACCAACACCGCGGGGGCACCCTCGCCGACGGGCGCGACTTCTCCGACAACTTCCACGTCTACGCCGTCGAATGGGAACCCGACGAGATCCGCTGGTACGTCGACGACATCAACTTCCTCACCCTCACCAGCAACCAGTGGTACTCCGACAACGCGACGGGCAACCCGCGCGCGCCCTTCGATTCGCCCTTCCATCTCCTCCTGAACGTCGCTGTGGGGGGGAACTTCCCGGGCGACCCCAACGGCGCGTCGCAGTTCCCCCAGACCATGGAAGTCGACTACGTCCGCGTCTACGGCGCGAACCAGGTGCCCTACAACGGCGCCCCCATCGCGCTCCCCGGGATGATCCAGGCCGAGGACTTCGACGACGGGTACAACGGGCAGAGCTACTTCGACACCGATTCGGGGAACAACGGGAACCAGTACCGCTCCACCGACGTCGACATCGAAGCCACCAGCGGCGGCGGTTTCAACGTCGGGTGGATGCGCGAGGACGAATGGCTCGAGTACACCGTCGACGTCCCCAGCGCCGGGACCTACGAACTCACCGCACGCGTCGCGTCCAACGCCAACGGCGGCCAGTTCGTCTTCCAGAACCAGGCGCTCGAAACCATCTCGAGCACCATGACCGTCCCCCCCACGGGCGGCTGGCAGAACTGGACCACCATCTCCGGGACCATCGAGCTCCAAGCGGGCGAGCAGATCATCCGCTACTTCAACTCGGGCGGCGCCAGCTCCGAGTTCAATCTCGACTGGTTCAATCTCGAATCCGGTCAGTGCAACGCCGCGGACTTCTCCGAACCCTACGGCGAGCTCGACTTCTTCGACCTCTCCGCGTTCCTCACCGCGCTGACCAACCAGGAGCCCGGCGCCGACCTGAGCCCCGACGGGAACTTCGACTTCTTCGACGTCTCCGTGTATCTCTCGATCTACTCGGACGGGTGCCCGTAACCCCCCTCGCCCGGGACGACCACGCGCTCTCTCGCCGAAGCCCCGATCGGACGAACCGGTCGGGGCTTTTTCCATTCGTTGGATCGATCGGTCGGCGCCGCGCGGATCAGGGCGTGCCGACGTAGAGGGGCATGTTCGCCGTCCCCGCGTGACCCTGACCGTCGCGCACGGTCACGAACACGCGGTACGCGCCCTCCTCACGCGGCATGGTGATGAAGTATCGCCGGAGCGTGTCCTTCTCGATGTACACATCGAGAGGCTTGAGCGCGTCCTCGAAGTCGCCCCCCGTGGTCGTCGCCGTGGACTCGGGGAGCAGCTCCCACCGGATATCCATGACGTCCGCGTCGGGCTCCTGGACCTCGAGGACCACGAGCACGCGCTGACCCGGTTCGTAGACGGGCTCGCCTCGACCCATGAGCCGGATCTCCTTGACGATCGGCGCGCGGTTCTCGGGCTCCTCACCCGTCCAGAGCTCCTCGAGCACGTCGACGCGCTCGGTCGCTTCGCCCGTCTTGAGCAGCAGCCCGTACCACGTCGGGGTGCGCTCCTGCTTCTGACCCCAGAGGAACGCGAACCCGCCGAGACACCGCTCACCGAGCTGCGACGTGATCGCCTTGCCGTACACCCCGCGCATGAACTCCGCTTTCTCGTGCGACGACTGCTCGACGGGCGCGCCCCAGGACATGTTGTGCGTCTCCCAGTGACCGACCACGCCGTACTCCGTCATCGCGTACGCGCCCGTGTACCCCTGCCTGCGCAGCTCCTCGGGCACCGAGCCCATGCTCCCGTACGCGTTGACCCCGAGGAAATCGATGTCCGGGCACTCGTCCTGGATCCGCTTCGCCTTGTCCTCCCCGAGCCCCGCGACGACGGCCATCGTCGGATGGTTCGGGTCGAGCTTCTTGATGAGCGCCGATGCTTCCCTGATCTGCTCGATCGCGATGTCCAGATCACCCCCGAGCTCGATCTCGTTGCCCACACCCCACGCGAGCACCGCCGGGTGGTCCCGGTACATCGTCACGAACTTCTCGACCCGATCGAGCTGCGCCCGGCGCTGCGCGGGGTCGCTGTGGTCGTACCCGTGGCGCTGGTGCGCGATCCAGATCCCCACGACCACGCTGATCCCCAGCTCGTGCGCCTCGTCGAGGGTGTCGTCGATCCCCTCCGCGTCCCAGGTGCGGATGGTGTTGCCGCCGCGCTCTTTGAGGAGCGGGAGGTTGGTCGAGCCGCCGACGCCATGGATGATGTAGGGCTCCCCGTTCTTGAGGAGCGTGTAGCGTCCGTCTTCGTGCTGGAGTGTCACGACGCTCCCTTCGCGTGTGTCCAGCGCGTGGGTCGACGCGCAGCCGATGAATGAAAGCGAGAGGAACAGGGCAACGACGAGCGGCAAGCGTGCGGAGGTGGTCATGGATGGAGCGTAACAGTTTCACCCACGCGAGACGAGGCGACCCGGATGATCGATCCGTGATATTCTGGTGGCGTGTGTCGATTTTCGTCCCTTTTTGTCCAGTGATCGACCTTTGTTCGGATTTCTGGGCTCACGGACTCTTGACATCCGAAGGGAATTCCGCGACACTCTCGTAACAGTTACATCTCTCTCGCTCTCAAGGAGCACCGATGAAGACCACGACATCCACGACCTCTCGCCGGCGCGCGTTCACCCTGATCGAACTGCTCGTCGTGATCGCGATCATCGCGCTGCTCATCGGGATCCTCCTCCCCGCGCTCGGGCGCGCCCGCGACTCGGCGCGCGACGTGCTCTGCAAGACGAACATGCGCCAGGTCGCGACCGCGACCATGGTCTACGCGAACGATTACAAGGGAAAGTTCCCTCCGATCCTCGGCGGCCAGTTCGTGATCGACCCGGAGAACGGCAAACGCAACATGGTGTGGCACGACGTGAACCGGATCGGACGCTATCTCCCGCAAGAAGACTTCAGGAACCTCGCATCGACCAGCGTCGAGAACAACACCGTGGGCGGTTCGGTCATGGAATGCCCGAACCATCCCGCCGCGGGACGCTCGTACTCGATGAACTACTGGGGCGCCTCGGCCGCGGAACTCGGTCCGCCGAACTTCAATACAGGAACGGTCTCGTATCTTCGGCCCGGATCGAACGCGAACAACCCGGACACGTTCCGGATGGGCGAAGCGTTCGACTCGAGTGTCGGACGCGCTTCGAGCGTCATGATCATCGGGGAAGCGTGGGGCTTCTTCACGTCCCAGCTCACCGATGAAATCGGAGAACGCACCTGGTTCACCGCGGGATCGATCGGGAGCAAGGGACTCCCCGGGGAACGCTTCGGCGCGAATCCCGAGGGGATCGAGAGCGAGAACTTCAGAACGACCGGGAACTGGACCGGGCTCGGGCCCTTCCCCCGCGCCCCCGAAATGGGCAGCGACACCGCCGCCGAACCCAAGGGCTACATCCCCTTCTACCGCCACCCCAAGAGCACCGAGGACCCGTTCAAGATCGAGGGTCAGCCCAACTTCGCCTTCGTCGACGGGCACGTCGCGAGCTTCAGCTCGAACGATCTTTTCGAGTCCGACAGCAACGCCATGGAATACCGCAGCACCTACCGTGTGCTCTGGTCCGTCTTGGATGAGCGCGTGGAGAACCGCGAGCTCGGATACCCGGGGTCGCCATGAGTTCGGTCCGTCAGATCGCGAAGGAACTGGGCATCAGCGTCGCGACCGTGTCGCGCGCCATCAACCAGCACGCGGGGGTCAGCGAGGAGACGCGCCGGCGCGTCCTCGAAGCCGCGGACCGTTCCGGGTACCGACCCTCCACCGGCAAGAAGCCCACCAACGTCATCGGGCTCGTCTACCCCGAGGAACCCGTCAAGTCCGACCTGGGCGACTTCGAAGCGGCGCTCCTCTCGGGGATCCTGCGCGGGGTCTACGAGAAACGCCACGACCTGACCTTCATCAGCGCCGGACGCGACAAGCACGCCGACGAGACGTACACGCAGTTCTTCCACCGCAAGGGCGTCCGCGCGATCATCATGCGCTCGCTCGGCGACACATCGCTCGTCGAGAAAATCGCGAGCGAGGACTTCCCGACCCTCCTCGTCGCGGACCGCGCCGAGGACCCGCGGGTGAACTACATCGACTCGGTCTCGCGCGACTCGGCACGCCACGCGATCGAGCACCTGCTCGGGCTCGGGCACACGCGCATCGGGCTCGCGATGCACAACATCGTGGACACGGACCACCAGGACCGCGAAGCGGGGTACCGCGAAGCGCTCAAGAACGCCGGCATCGAGATCGACCCGGCGCTCATCGTCCGCGCCGAAGCCAACACCGGGGGCGGCGAGATCATGCTCACGCGACTCCTCGAGCTCGACAACCCCCCCACCGCGATCTTCTTCACCAACCCCATGTCCACCATCGGCGCGCTCCACAAGTGCCTGCGCATCGGGATCAAGGTCCCGCGCGACCTCTCCATCGTCGGGGTCGACGACTCGGTCACGCGCTTCCAGACCTTCCCGCGATACACCGCCGTCTGCCAGGACGCCGTCTCCCTCGGGATCGAAGCGGCGCGATGGATCACCCGCGCCGCCCAGAGCGAGGAGGATTCCCCCATGGAGATCTTCCGCGAGACGCGCCCCACCACCTTCGAGGTCCTCGAGACCACGAGCTTCGCGAACCCGAATCCCGTGCGGATCGACGCGGACGGTACAATCGTCAAGGACGCCTGACGTCCCGGGGTCCTGAGCGAGTCACCAACCGCGGCGGTCATCCATGACACGATCCTGGATCGAACGGGGCGCACTCCTCGTGCTCGCGATCCGAAACCTCTCCGTCGGGGTCTGGGTCATCCTCGCGCTCCTAATCCTCAGCGCGGGCGCCCTCCTCCTCTGGGACACCTCCGACCCGCGCGACGACGCCTCGCTCGAGATGTGGGTCTTCTCCCCCGAACACAAGCTCATGTACGACCCCATCGCGTCGCGCACGAGCGGGACCGACGCGCCCCTCGAGATCTCCATCATGAGCATCGCCGCGATCCAGTCCCGGATGATGTCCGGGTTCTTCGGGGGGCTCCCAACCGCGGACCTCATCGAGGTCGAACGCGCCACGATCGGGCAGGTCTTCATGGGCCCCACCGACGCGATCGGGTTCACGGACCTCACCCCGCGCCTCGAATCCGAAGGGCTCCTCGAGCAGATCAACCCGCCGTCGCTGAGCCCGTGGAGCACCGACGGGCGCGTGTTCGGTCTCCCCCACGACGTCCACCCCGTGATGCTCGCGTACCGCGCCGACATCACGGAGGCCGCGGGGATCGATGTCACCAAGGCACAAACCTGGGACGAGTACTTCGCGCTCCTGCGCCCGCTCATGCGCGACGACGACGGCGACGGGCGCATCGACCACTACCCCCTCGCCGCTTGGTACACCCAGCCCGACACCATCGAGCTCCTCATGCTCCAGGGCGACGGCGCCCTCTTCGACGAGCGCGGCGCTCCCACCATCGATTCGGACCGCAACGCGCACCTCCTGGCGCGCATCGTGTCGTGGTGTCTCCCCGAGGGACGCGTCGCCGTCGACATCGAGGAGTTCAGCGCCGCCGGGCACCGCGCGCGCGTCGACGCGGTATCGATCGGGAACCTGTGCCCGGACTGGATGTGCTCGATCTGGCGCATGCACGTCCCCGGTCTCGACGGCACCCTCAAGCTCATGCCCCTCCCCGCGTTCGAGCCCGGAGGACGGCGCACGAGCGTGCGCGGAGGGACCATGCTCGGGATCCCCAAAACCACCGAGCACCCCGACCAGGCGTGGACCTACGCCAAGACCCTCTACACCTCCCCCGAGGTCGCGCGCGAGCTCTACACCACCGTGGACATCATCACCCCCGTCCGCTCGCTCTGGGACGACCCCGTGTACGACGAGCCCGACCCCTACTTCATGGGTCAGCCCAAGGGACGCATGTTCATCGAGCTCGCGCCCGAGATCCCCGTGCGCACCTCCTCGCCCTACAACCGCTCGGCCGTCCTCGAGGTCCGCGACGCCGCGATCCGCCTGGCGGAATGGGCGCAGTCTCAGGGGTACGGGTTCGACGACGCCGACGCCATCGAGCCACGCGCCAGGGAGCTGCTCGCCCGCGCCCAGGCCAACATCGTCCGCATGATGGAGCGCAACGCGTTCGCGCCCCTCCCGGGACGGAGGGGCGAGCAATGAGCACGAAACGCGAGTCGCGCGCCCTCATCCTGATCGTGCTCCTCGCGCCCTTCGTCTCGATCTTCGCCGTCTTCATGCTCTACCCGCTCATCCAGTCCGCGGCGCTGGCGGCGCACCAGACCTACGGCCCGGGCACCCGCGAGTACGTCGGCGCCAAAAACCTCTCGCTCCTGCTCGACGACCCCCTCTTCTGGACCTCGCTCAGAAACACCCTCGTCTACGCGCTCGGATCGCTGCTGATCCAGCTCCTCGTCGCGCTGGCGCTCGCGCTCGCGCTCAACTCGCGCCGACTGCGCGGGCGCTCGATCTACCGGCTGATCTTCTTCTCCCCCCAGCTCATGGGGCTCGTGTTCGTCTCCATCCTCGGCGCGCTCGCGTTCGAGAAACGCGCGGGGCTCGTGAACCGCACCCTCGCGTGGATCACGGGCAACGCGGACCTCCTCGAGCTCGACTGGCTCCAGGAGCACGTCATGGCGACCCTCATCCTCCTCTCCCTCTGGCTCTACGCCGGGTTCAACATGATCTACTTCCTCGCCGCCCTCCAGAACGTGGACCGATCGCTCCTCGAAGCGTCCGAGATCGACGGCGCGGGACCCATCGCGCGCCTCCGCCACGTCGTCCTCCCGAGCATCAAGCCCGTCGCGACCTTCGTCGTCCTCCTCTCGATGATCGGGTCCCTCCAGCTCTTCGAGCTCCCCTACATCCTCCTCGACAGCTCCGGGGGGCCGAGCAACTCCGGGCTCACCGTCGTCATGTACCTCTACCAGAACGGCTTCGAGCTCGGGGACCTCGGGTACGCCAGCGCCATCGGGTGGGCGCTGGCGCTCATGCTCATCGTCCTCGCGCTCATCCAGGTCAACATGGTCCGACGACAGGAACGCCTCGGATGAGACCACGCACCCTCCAAACCCTCACACTCCACGCGGCCCTGATCCTCCTGTCGATCGTCGTGCTCACCCCCTTCGCGTGGCTCGTCGTCGCGTCGCTCAAGCCGCGCGACGAGTTCTTCAGCGCCCTGTTCTTCCCCCCGGGGGACGGGCTCTTCGGGATCGGGTGGGGGAAGCTCACCCTCGAGAACTACACCAACCTCTTCGGGCTCGGGTTCGGGCGCGCGCTCCTCAACTCGATCTTCTACTCGTCCGCGGCCGCGATCTTCGCGACCCTCTTCTGCGCCTCGACCGGGTACGCGCTCGCCAAGTTCCGGTTCCGCGGGAACGCGCCCCTCACGCTCCTGATCCTCGGCGCGCTCATCGTCCCCCCGTCTCTGCTGATCGCGCCCGGGTACGAGCTCCTCTACGACCTCGGGCTCCTCGACACCGCGTGGGGCTTGCTGCTCCCCGCGTTCGCGCCCGCGTTCGGGGTGTTCCTGTTCAGGCAAGCGGTGCTCCAGAGCGTCCCCGACCAGCTCCTCGAAGCGGCGCGCATCGACGGGTGCTCCGAGCTCTCGATCTTCTTCGTGATCGTGATGCCCCTGATCCGACCCATGATCGGCGCGTTCATGCTCATCACCTTCCTCGCGATGTGGAACAACTTCATCTCCCCCCAGATCGTCCTCCAGAGCGCGGACAAACAGCCCCTCTCCGTCGCGATCGCGCAGCTCCGCGGGGTCTACCGCACCGACTACGGGCTCCTGATGGCGGCGACCGTCGTCTCCGTCGCGCCCGTCGCGCTGCTGTTCCTCATCCTCCAGAAGCAGTTCATCTCGGGGCTCACGAGCGGCGCCGTCAAGGGCTGATCTCCGTCGGACCCCCGGTCTTCCGCACCAAAAGAAGAAGCGGGCGGATCCGTCCGGACCCGCCCGCTCGTGGTTCTACGCTCAGGAGCGTGCGTCAGCGATCACTCGGGGCAGCCCTCGGCGAACGACTGGAGGAACGCGGAGACGTCGAAGAAGTCGAGCTCGCCGTTCCCGTCGAAGTCCGCGGGGTTCGAGCAGGGCGCTTCGCCTTCGGTCAGGACGATGTTGTCCCAGAAGGACGCGCCGCCGCCCTGCACGGGGAAGCCCTGGTCGGCGCCGAGCTGGATGTGCAGGAGGGTCGCGATCACGCGCGTCGTGCCGGGAGGCGCGATGCCCGAAACCTCGTTGAAGAGCCACTGATCGGAGGGATCGGACGTCGGATCGAACATGACGACCTCGACGACTTCCAGCGCCGGCGCGGGGAAGTCGTTCGCATCGCGGAACTGGATCTGCATAATGATGACGTTCTCGTCGCCGAGCAGGTCGGCGGAGTTCTCCCAGACATACCCGGAGAGGTTGTACTGCGTGCCCGGCGTGCCCGGCACGATCTGCTGGAGCACCTGGTCGGACTGCGCGCCGCTCGACGCGCCGAACATCTTGATCGAGTTGCTCCCGTCCTGCGCGGGGACCTCGACACCGCCCTGATCGAGGAAAATGTTCCCGAAGTTCTGCCAGGGCGCGACGAGGAACCCACCGGGGGTCTCGAACGAGCCGTTGTCGAGCAGGTTCTGGGCGTGGGCGCCGGTGCAAACACACGCAATCGCGGCGGACGTGATAAGGCGGTTCAACATCTCGATCTCTCCTGTTTTCAAGAGTGGGGTTTGTAACAGTTACGTCATCGTAACGCACACACCCCGCGCCTGGGAAGCGGAAAGCATCGGATCCACCGAGAATTTTGCGATCGGACCCCCGAAGGTCCGGGACTGTTACACGAGCGGGACCACATCCTCGGGGATCTGTTCACCGTTCGTTCGGATCACGTCCCGGAACCACGAATACGAGTCCTTCGGGATCCGGCGCATGGTCGTGTAATCCATGTACACGAGCCCGAAGCGCAGCGCGTACCCCTCCGCCCATTCGAAGTTGTCGAGGATCGACCACTGGAAGTACCCGCGCACATCCACGCCGTCGCGGATCGTCCGGCGCAGCGCGTTGAGGTAGCGCGTCAGGTAGTCGATGCGCGCCGGATCGTGGACCTTCCCGTCGTGGTGGACCCAGTCCATCGACGCGAGCCCGTTCTCCGTGATCACCACGGGGAGCTTGTACCGCTCCTGGAGGAACTTGGGACCCCAGTAGAGCGACTCGGGGACGACCTCCCACCGGAACATCGTCATCGGGAACCCGCGCGGACGCTCGACGAACTCGTAGCCGTCGCCCTCCCCCGTCGCGCGGACCGTCCCGGCGCCGTAGATGTTCACCCCGAACATGTCCAGGGGCTGGCACATCAGATCCAGATCCGCCTGCGAGCACCCGGGCGCGTCGTCCCCGAAGAACCGCAGCCCCTGCTCCGGATAGTGACCCAGCAGCACCGGATCGCAGTACCAGCTGTAGTTGTACGTCCAGTTCTCCTCGTCATGGATCTCGAACGACGCGCGACGCGCCGCGGCGATGTCCGCCTCCGAGCCCGTCGCCGGCACGCTCAGATTCCCCACGGGCGCGAAACCGATCGTCGGGCTCGCTTTCGCGTGCTCCCGGATCACCCGCACCGCGCGCCCGTGCGCGAGCAGCGCGTGGTGCGTCGCGAGCAGCACGTCCCTGCGCGGGAGCTTCAGACCCGGCGCGTGGATCCCGAGCTGGTGACCCTGACCCAGGAAAATCGCGGGCTCGTTGAGCGTGAACCAGTGCGTCACCCGGTCCGAGTACCGATCCACGACCGCGCGCGTGTACTCCTCGAACCAGCGCGGCGCCTCGTCGGACAGCCACCCCCCCCTGTCGTGGAGCGCCTGCGGGAGATCCCAGTGGAACAGGGTCACCCAGGGCTGGATCCCGCGCTCGAGAAGCGCATCGATGAGCGTGTCGTAGTACGCGAACCCCCGCTCGTTCCGCTCACCCTCGCCGCTCGGGAACAGGCGAGGCCACGAGATCGAGAACCGGTACCCCCCCGCCCCGAGGTTCGCGATCAGGTCCACATCCTCCCCGTAGCGCCGGTACGAATCGCACGCGACCTTCCCCGTGTGCCCCTGGAACGTCTTGCCCGGGGTGTCGCAGTAGGTGTCCCACACGCTCGCCCCGCGCCCGTCGCCGTCGGGCGAGCCCTCGATCTGGAACGCCGCGGACGCGACACCCCACAGAAATGAATCTGGGAACGACATGGGGAGGCCTTCCTGCGAGCGTATCCGGTCGGGTCTGGTCCACGTGACGAGTGGGGATCATACCCCGCTCTCTCGCCCATGCCGAGGACGGGCAGCCCGCCCGAACGCACGGGCGATCCGCGTGGATGGAACATCAAACCGATGACACGATCCCGTGCGATCGGCGCACACGATCGCCTACCCTTCCCACCCGACGTCGGCCGCCGCCCGCGGCTTCACCCCCCGATCCGACCGATCCACCACGCGCCGACCACGCGCGAGCGGGTGTCCCCCCACCCTTCCACCCCCATCCTCCGAGGCCGCGCCCGATGTCCGAGATCACGGTCAAGCTCCCCAGGTTCGTCAAGACCAAGCCCCTCATCTTCGACATCCTCTCCGCGATGTCCGGGTCCCCCCGCGCCGAGGTCCTCTCGGGGATCACCGTCGCGCTCGCGCTCGTCCCGGAAGCGGTCGCCTTCGCGTTCGTCGCGAACGTCCCCCGCTCGTCGGGCTCTACGCCGCGTTCATCATGTGCCTGCTCACGTCGATCTTCGGGGGGCGCCCCGGGATGATCTCCGGCGCGACGGGCGCGATGGCCGTCGTCGTCGTCGGTCTGGTCACGCACCACGGGATCGGGTACCTCTTCCCCGCCGTCGTCCTGTGCGGGGTCCTCCAGATCCTCGTCGGGATCCTCCGTCTCGGGAAGCTCATCCGCATCGTCCCCCACCCGGTCATGCTCGGGTTCGTCAACGGGCTCGCGGTCGTCATCCTCATGGCCCAGTTCGGGAGCTTCAAAGCCCTGACCGACTCGGGCACCCTCGAATACGTGTCCGGCCAGCGCATGTGGATCATGCTCGGGCTCGTCGGCGCGACCATGGCGATCATCGCGATCCTCCCCAGACTCACCCGAGCCGTCCCGTCATCCCTCGTCGCGATCGTCTCCATCTCCCTCATCGCGCTCGCGATCAACGCGAGCAGCGCCCCGACCACCGAAACCACCGAGACCGAGCGCCCCGTGCTCACCGTGCGCGACGTGCTCGTCGACAACACCAGGGCGGCCGCCGTCGCGAGCGCGCAGACACGCAAGGACACCGAAGCGCTCAGCGCCCTGAGCGCCGCGCTCCCCGAAGGGGTCGAAGCGATCCCCACCGAGCACGCGCCCATCGCGCCCCTCACCGACGACGAGACCCGCGCCGCGCTCGACTCGGTCAACGCGCAGGAAGTCGGGATCGCGGGGGGGCTCCCGCGCCCCGCGTGGTTCGATTTCGAGCTCCCCCCCTTCTCGTGGGAGACCCTCCGCATCATCCTCCCCTTCTCGATCGTCCTGGCCGGGGTCGGGCTCATCGAATCGCTCATGACCATGACCCTCATCGACGAGCTCACCGAAACCCGGGGCAGCGGGAACCGCGAGTGCGTCGGTCAGGGCATCGCGAACGTCACCTCCGGGTTCTTCGGGTCCATGGGCGGGTGCGCGATGATCGGGCAATCGCTCATCAACGTCAAGAGCGGCGGACGCAAGCGCCTCTCGGGGATCACCGCCGCGATCACCATGCTCCTGTTTATCCTCTTCCTCTCCCCCCTCATCGAGTCCGTCCCCGTCGCGGCCCTCGTCGGGGTCATGTTCATGGTCGTCATCGGGACCTTCGAGTGGACCACCCTCCAGACCTGGCGCCGGATCCCCATCCCCGAAGTCCTCATCATGCTCGTCGTCGCGCTCTACACCGTGTTCATGCACGACCTCGCGACCGCCGTCGTCATCGGGGTCGCGCTCTCGGCGCTCGTGTTCGCGTGGAACAAGAGCAAGCACCTCGTCGCGGACGTCCACGACAACGAGCACGGGTCCCGGATCTACCAGCTCCACGGGATCCTCTTCTTCGGATCCGTCTCGCGCTTCCGCGACCTCTTCGACCCGGCGCGCGATCCCGACGACGTCGTCATCGACTTCTACTTCTCGCGCGTGTACGACCAGTCGGGGCTCGAAGCGATCAACGCCCTCGCGGAACGCTACCAGAAGCAGGGCAAACGCCTCCACCTCCGCCACCTGAGCGAGGACTGCCGACGTCTCCTCGACCGCGCCGGGGACCTCGTCGAGGTCAACATCTCAGAGGACCCCCACTACCACGTCGCGACCGACCGCGCCAAATGGGTCCACGACTGATCGTGCCCGCCCCACCGATGGATCAGGGCTGCTTCCGCCCCTCGTGGTGGGTGCTGTCCTGCGTCCGCAGGATCGCCGCCCACACCACCGGGTTCACCAGGTACAGCAGCAGCGCCAGCCCCCCCACCGCGACCGCGAACTGCCACGTCGTGAAGATCGCGAGCACCAACGCCGCGACGAAGAGCGCCACGATCACGCTCAGCAGCAGCACGCTGATCGACCGCGCCCCGTACTCCGGGTGCGCGGGGCGACCCTCGGGGTCGGTCTCCGCCCGGTTCGGGCGCTGCGCCGTGTCGGATCTCCGCTCTGCCGTTGTTGCGTCGTGCATCACGCCGCTCCTTTCCCGCGGCCGCACCAGTCGCCGCGATTGAGTTGTCCATCCAGAACGCAAAGAGGGTGCATCAGCACTCTACGGAACGCGTCGCGCCGCTCCAGTGAGAAATCGTTCATCCTGCGCGCCCGTCCACGCCGCGACCTACGCTCCCGCATGAGCGACCCCGCCAACATCCTCCCCGGACTGAGCGACGATCCCGGAGTCGGCGCGCTCCCCTACAAACTCGCGTGCCTGTGCGACCTGCGCGACAAGGACGGACGCCTGCTCCTCCTCCACAGAAAGAAAGAACCCAACAAGGGGCTCTGCTCGCCCATCGGGGGCAAACTCGAGATGGCTCTGGGCGAATCCCCGACCCAGTGCGCCCAGCGCGAGATCAAGGAAGAAGCGGGCATCGACGTCGGCATCGACGACATCCGACTCGTCGGGCTCATCTCCGAGACCGCCTTCGAGGGCAAGACACACTGGCTCCTCTTCTACTTCCGCGTCATGGTCCCCGTCGAGGTCACCGACGGGCACATGGACGAGGGCGAGCTCCGCTGGCACACCCTGGACGACCTCGACGCGCTCCCCGTCCCCGACACGGACCGCGAGATCATCTGGCCCATGGTCAAAAAGCACGAATCCTCCGGCCCCGACGGCGGCCCCGGTTTCTTCGCGATCCACATCGACTGCCGCGGCGAGTCCCTCGCGTGGTCCATCGAACAGGAATACGCCGCGCGCTGAGCGCGACTGCTCAACCCTCCCGCAGCTCGCTCGTGAGCATCACCTCGCACGGGATCGGCGGGTAGCTCATCTCCGCGCGGTACGCGCGGAACTCGGACACATCCCCCCACCCCCCCATCTCGAACGCGCGATCGATCATCCCCGCGTACCCCGCCAGACGCGGCGTCTGCAGACGCGGGGGGTCACCGAGCCCGATCGCGTCCTCCGGGTCGTAGAGCGCCGCACGCTCGCGCGACGCGCCCCCGGCGCTCGGCCTGTCCTCGATGAGCCCGAACGTGCGCATCACCGGCGCGCCGAAGTGCGCCAGATCCCGATGGATCAGCAGGTCGAACATCACGCTCTCCACGGGGGTGCGCACCGTCAGCTTGTAGCGACCCTCCGTGTTGTCCGCGGAGCGCGCCAGCGGGACCGCGCCCCGATAGATCTCCCCCGACACGAACGTCACCGCGCCGTGACGACCCACCACGCTCGGCGCCAGCTCGTCGTACACCACACCCTCGGCGCTCTCGAACTGACGGATCTCCGGGATCTCACCGGCGCAGAACTCCCGCACCAAAGGCACCCCGCCCCCCGTCGAACCGCTCGGGTCCAGCGGCTCGCGCGCGAACTCCAAACTCGACGAACCCTGGTCCGTCCGGTTCGTCAATCGACGGATGATCCACGGCACATCCGCGCGCAAACGCTCGAAATCGAACATCCCCCCGAGCTGGAGCACGTCGATCCGCGACGCGTCCGCCGACGACGGACGCAGCGCGAGCATCAGCATCTGCGCCTTGGCGCGCACCCCCCAGATCGCGGAACCCGACTTGAACAGCGATTTGCGCTCCTCCGATTCGATCTTGTCGTCCCGACCCCCCTTGGCGAGCATCGCCTCGAACGAACGCCGATCCCCCGCGTGCTTGCGCATGAACTCGCGCAATCGCTCGTCCGCCAGACGCACCGCGTCCACCCTCGGCTTGGTCACCCCGTGCTTGGCGGCCGCCTTGAGCACGATCTCCACCCCCGCCGACCCGGGCATATGACGCGCCGCGCTGTCCGGGTCCGGATCCTCGATGAACCGCGCGATCTTCCACGCGAGCGTCTTGTCGAGCTTGAGCGCCCGCCCGATGTGGGTCGGCTTGGCGCCCGCGAGCCCCGCGTCGTCCAGAAGATCCGTCATCGCCGCCTGCACCTCGCGCACGCACGCCGACGCCGCCCGCACGAACGCCCCGGGGGTCTGGGGCACCACCTCGATGGTCGGGGTCTTGTCTGGAATGGTGTCTGGAGCCATGCAGCCCCATCCTACACCCGATCCATGCCCCCCAAAGCACGTTCTGAAATTTCTTTGGCTTTTTCTCTGGAGAAGTCTTTCACGACGCAACTTCCCCGGTTACGCTCCGGAAAGAGTCGAAGAGAAACGGCGCGGATCCGCCGCGTCACCATCAGGACGAAACACCGAATCCAATCCCAGATCCAGAGGAGCAGACCATGAAAACCACCATCACCGCACTCGCCGTCGCCGCCGCCTCCAGCGCCGCCCTCGCCGGCAACGTCCAGTCCCAGAGCGTCGACATCGACTGGAGCACCTTCGACGACGCCGACATCGCCTCGTTCGACGGCTTCGACGACATGGGCGGGACACGCGTCCTCACCGGCGTCAACTTCAGCGTCACCGGCACCACGGGCGTCGACCTCACCGCCCTCAACTACTCCCCCGTCGAGCTCCAGCCCGGAGACTGGAGCGCCGAGGGCTTCGCGAACATCAACGTCTTCTTCGGCGAGTTCGGCTCCGGGTACGAGCAGCCCCTGAGTCTCATCGAGTACGACTTCACGGGCGTCCTCGGCGCCGGATCGGGCGACCCCATCTTCGGGACCCCCGGCGACCCCGTCGCCACGGGCTCGTTCTCGGGCATCATGCTCGGGAACTACAGCATCGACCCCTCCCAGTTCGACACCTTCACGGGCTCCTCCGTCCGCACGCGCCTGCTCGGGTTCTTCGACGGCTTCACCATCGGCGGGTACACCATCGACCTCCTCGTCGACGACATCACCGCGACCGGATCGCTCACGCTCGAGTACCAGTACAGCGTCGTCCCCGCGCCCGCGTCGATCACCGCCCTCGGGGTCCTCGCGCTGGGCGCGACCCGCCGCCGGCGCTGAACCGTCCCCCACCGCGATGCATTGAAAGAGAGACCATCATGAACACCCGAACCATCGCCCAGATCGCGCTGCTCGGCGCCGCCGCCCCGCTCACCCTCGCCCAGTTCGGAGGAGGCGGGAGCGCCGACGACCCCACCATGGAGTTCCAGGTCCCCATCCCCGAGCTCGGGACCGAGTTCTTCCTGGGCAACGGGATCATCCCCTTCTCCAACGACTTCCACGGCGGCACCGTCATCGACGCACGCCTCGACCTCGTCCTCGACGTCGTCGACGCACCCCCCGGGGACCCGCGCATCTCCGGCGCGCAGTACTTCTTCGCGTCGATCCTCGTCCCCGTCGATCTCGACCCCGTCACCGACGGCGCGCAGATCCCCGCGATCAACATCTCCGGGATGGACGAGGGATGGGAGGGCACCGGGCGGTTCACCATCTCCCGCACCCTCGACGATCTCATCGGGGGCACCTGGTTCTCCCCGCTGTTCTACACCGCGGTCACCGAAGACGTCTTCGACGAGAACCACATCGTCGCCGGAACGACCAATCCCTTCATCGAGAGCTTCATCACGATCACGGTCCAGAACCCCGACATCCCCGCGCCCTCGGCGCTCGGGGCGCTGGGCTTGGCAGGGCTCGCGCTCGCGCGCCGCCGGCGCTGATCACGCGCCCAACCGAGATCCCACCCCGCGCCCGTGTCAATCAACAGATATGGGCGCTTTCCTGCGCGCGGTTCAATCGCACCGGATGAACCCGAAATGCAACCGGCAATGATCCAGGTTCAGGATCGTCCACTGCTCGTGCGTCATCTTCCCCATCAGCGGCGAGTCCTCCGTCATCCGCTCGCCCGCACCGAGCCGATCCAGCACGCCGCGCATCGACGACATCCCCTGCTCGAACGTGAGCGACTCGTCCGGGAGCCACTTGGACGCGCTCTTGGGGAGCTTGATCCCGGGCTTCATCGTGCTCCTCCCGAGCATGGGCTTGAAGACCAGCCGACCCGCGAGGCGCAAGTACCACGGGATCCGGACACCCTCCGCGCCGTCCATCGAGCCCTTGATCGGGACCGAGCAGTGCTCGAGGATCTGCCCCGCGCTCCACCCCCCGGTCGTGCGCAGCGTCCCCGCCGCGTGCGCCCGATCGAACCGATCGAGCTCCGCGCGGACGTCGTCGAACGAGGCGTAGTCCCTCGGTTCCCAGTTCGGGTTGCCCATCGATGTGCTCCTGGAGACCCCGCACGAGGATAGCAGGGAGTTTCGCCCGGATCCCGCTCCCCCATCGCGGGGGGTCGCAGGCACAGATCCCACGAAAATCGCCCTCGGGCCGGGACATTCCGAGGGATCACACGCAGGCCCATGAACACGCGCCGGGAATGTCCCGATCTGCACGAACAGCCCCTCCCCCCGCGCATCACCAAAGGAGATGAGACGTGGATCTTCACACCCTGGTCTTCATGAGCAACGCGATCCGTCCCCTGACCGAGATCGAGCTCTCGCACCTCTCGATCGTCGCCGCGTGCAACAACCACCGCTGGGGGATCACGGGGCTCCTCATCTACTGCGACGGGAACTTCATCGAAGCGATCGAGGGACAAAAGGCCGCCATCGACCAGACCTTCGGGCGCATCGCGCGCGACCCGCGCCACTCGCGCCTCGAGGTGCTCCTGAGCGCCCCGATCGATGAACGAAACTTCAGCACGACCTCCATGGGGGTCCTCAGCGGCGAGCGACTCGAACCGATCGATCGCGAACGCTTCCGCGCCATCGCCGACCGCGCCAAGTCCGACCCCCGCGGCGCGGGCGACGCCGCCTTCGAGATGCTCCTCGACTTCTACGAGCTCAACAAGGGCTGGGTCATCGGGAACAGCGCCGCCTGATCCCGCCGACACAGACCAATCCTTCTAAATCCCAAACGGATCGATCCGTTCTCTCCGGAGTGACCACGAACGCGCTCAGATCGCGTACTTGCTCCGGAATATCCCAATCCGCGGGGGGGTGTTCACCGAATGGTGTACTGTATCGGACCGTTTCGTGTCCTCGCACGCGCCCATTCCGGGCAACATCAGGAGAGATCACGTATGCAACGCATCATCGCCATGTCAGCGCTTCCCCTCCTCGCGGGCGCCGCGCTCGCCGGCAACGTCACCACCACCTGGGACTCGGGCACCTTCGAGGGGTGGACCTTCACCCCCGACGCCAACGCCGGGAACTGGGACGTCTTCGCCGCCGGGGGCAACCCCGACGGATACGTCAGCTATTTCGACGGCCCCCAGGGCGGAGTCACCCCCATCTTCCTCTACGCGCCGGGCTCGTACCTCGGTGACTACTCCTCCTTCGGCGCGGGCGCCGGGTTCGCCTACGACGGGATCTGGGAATCCACCTCCCACGCCGCCATCAACGCCCCCGTCATCCGCATGTTCGGCGCGAGCGGCGAAGTCGCCGAGGGCTTCGGCCCCGGCGTCAACACCGCGAGCTGGGACTCGTTCTTCATCGGGTTCGACGAAGCCGAGTGGAACATGCTCTCGGGCAACTGGAACGACCTGATCGCGAACGTCACCGCCGTCGCCCTGATCGGGGACAACGGCATCGGCGACGGCCGCGAAGGCGGGGTGGACAACTTCACCCTCGTCGTCCCCGCGCCCTCGGGCGCCGCGCTCCTCGGGCTCGCGGGCATCGCCGCCCTCCGCCGCCGGCGCTGATCGATCACACAAATCTGTGTGCGACGGGTCCTCCAAACGGAGGACCCGTTTTTCACGCGCACGACGGGCGATCCCCGGGTACCCTGATCGACGCACCACAGCGCAGGAGACCCCGGACATGTTCGCTCAGCCGACCGATCACCACCGCTGGCTCGAACGCTTCATCGGTGACTGGACCTTCGCCCACACCTGCGGCGAGATCGAAACCCGAGGCACCGAATCCGTCCACGCCTTCTCCGATCTCTGGATCGTCGGCGACGGGCAGGGCGAGATCCCGGGCACCGACGACACCATGCGCATGCGCCTCACCCTCGGGTACGACCCCAACACCCATCGCTATATCGGGACCTGGATCGGGGGACCCATGGCGCAGCTGTTCGTCTACAGCGGGACCCGCGACGCCGACACCCTCACCCTCGACACCAGGGGCCCGAGCTTCGAGGACCCCGCCGAGCTCGTGCGCTACCAGGACATCTACACGTTCGTCGATGACAACACCCGAACCCTCCGCTCACGGAAACTCGAGGACAACGGGGCGTGGACCGAGTTCATGCACGGGACCTACACCCGCGCCTGATGCACCAAGCCCGGGGCGTCAGCCGCGGGTCGAGTGAAACCCCCACGGTACCGGCCGCCCGCGGGTGAGGATTTCACCCGGATGTGGGCCCGGATCCGCCGAACGGTCGAGCACCCATCGTCGAGGATTGTGATAATGACCCCGCGATGGAACTGTACTCGCTCATCTACACCAGCACACCGACCAGGCCCTTCACGCAGGAGGACCTCGGGGATCTGGCGCGCGTGTCGCAGCGCAACAACGCCGAGCGCTCGATCTCCGGGCTGCTGCTCTACTCCCCGCGCTTCTTTCTCCAGGTGATCGAGGGCGGATACGAAAGGGTCGCCGCGCTCTATACCCATCTCGAGACGGACGATCGCCACCGCGACCTCAAGCTGCTCACCGCGTCCCCCGCATCGCGCCGGGTGTTCCCCGACTGGTCCATGGGGGTCTTGGACATCACACAGAGCGCGCGCGTCGAGCCCGAGCTGATCCGCGACATCTGCAACCGCGCCGAACAGGACCTCGACGCCGCCGGAAACGCGGCCATCGCGCTCCTCGAACTCTTCAAGCACGACCCGATCAACGCGTCCGGTCTCTCCATCGCGGACTGATCCGACACCGAACACGAGCGCACGAAAAACCGCCCGTGCGGGCGGTTCGTGGGTTCGATCGGATGCCGACGGCACTCAGCCCGCGGCGGCCGCGGCCTTCTCCGCCTTGGCCCGCGCGTCGTCGAGCGTCCCGACATACATGAACGCGGACTCGGGCAGGTCGTCGCCCTCGCCGTCGCACAGACGCTCGAACGAATCGATCGTGTCCTCGAGCGACGAGTTCACGCCAGGGAAGCCCGTGAAGACCTCCGCGACGTAGAAGGGCTGGGAGAGGAATCGCTCGATCTTGCGCGCCCGCGCCACGATGAGCTTGTCCTCTTCCGCCAGCTCGTCGACACCGAGGATCGCGATGATGTCCTGGAGATCCTTGTAGCGCTGCAGGATCTTCTGCACGCGCTGCGCCACGTTGTAGTGACGCTCCCCGATGATCCCCGGATCGAGGATCGTCGAGGTCGACGCGAGCGGATCCACCGCCGGGAAGATGCCCTTCTCCGCGATCGAACGCTCGAGCACGACGAACGCGTCGAGGTGCGCGAACGCCGTCGCGGGCGCGGGGTCGGTCAGGTCGTCCGCCGGCACGTAGATCGCCTGCACGGACGTGATCGCGCCCTTGCTCGTCGAGGTGATCCGCTCCTGGAGCTCGCCCATCTCCGTCGAGAGCGTGGGCTGGTACCCCACCGCCGACGGCATGCGCCCGAGCAGCGCGGACACCTCCGAACCCGCCTGGGTGAAGCGGAAGATGTTGTCCACGAACATCATGGTTTCCTTGCCCGACTCGTCGCGGAAGTGCTCGGCCATGGTCAGACCCGAGAGCGCGACACGCAGACGCGATCCGGGGGGCTCGTTCATCTGACCGAACACCATCGCCACCTTGTCGAGCACGTGCGCGGTGTTGCCGTCCGCGTCGGTGTATTCCGCCTCGCCCATTTCGCGCCAGAGGTCGTTGCCCTCGCGGGTGCGCTCCCCGACGCCGCAGAACACGGAGTACCCGCCGAACTCACGGGCCACGCGCGCGATCATCTCCTGGATGATGACGGTCTTGCCGACGCCCGCACCGCCGAAGAGGCCGATCTTGCCGCCTCGCACGAACGGGCAGAGGAGGTCGATGACCTTGATGCCCGTCGCGAGGATCTCGGTCTTGGGGTTCAGGGCGCTGAACTCGGGCGCCTCGCGGTGGATCGGGCGACGCTCGGTCGTCTGGGGCGCGGGCTTGTTGTCGATCGGGTTCCCGAGGAGGTTGAACACGCGTCCGAGGACCGCTTCGCCCACGGGGACCGACACGGGCCCGCCCGCGTCGACGATGGTCATCCCGCGCGTCAGCCCGTCGGTCGTCCCGAGCGCGACGGCCCGGACGCGTCCGCCGCCGAGGTGCTGCTGGACCTCACCGGTCAGCGTGGTCTGCTTCCCGTCGAGGTCGTACTCGACCGTGATCGCGTTGTAGATGTCCGGGAGCTCGCCCTCGGGGAACTGCGCGTCGAACGTGGATCCGATGACCTGGGTGATGGTGCCTTTGGTGCCAGCCGCCATATGGAGCGTTCCTTTCGGTCTTCCGCTTCATGCCGCCGCTCGTGGTGCCTTTGGACAACCCGAGGGCGCGAGACAATGTGGACGATCCCCTCGATCCATGCGGATCTCGCGGGTCCAGAGGATAGGTCCCGGCCCATGGAACGTCACCCCGGTCGGGCCCACAAACCACAGGAATTCGGACCCCCACGGACCCCATTTCCCGCCCCATGACCTGTAGCATCGCACAATGAGCCCCACGACCCCAGTGACACGATCCCCCGTCCTCCTCGCCCTGCTCGCGATCGTGCTCGGGATCCTCCCCGCTGCCCCGGCCGCACTGGCGCAGGACAACGCCGCCCCGCCCCCCAGCGCCGAGACACAGGCGAGCGACACCGACCCACGCCCCGGGCTCGAATCCCCCCGCGACACCCTCCAAACCTTCCTCACCGCCATGGCGCCCGCCCAGCCCGGCGAGCAACGCGACCTCGACCAAGCGGTCCGCACCATCGATTTCCCACCCGGGCTCCTGACCTCCGCGAAGCGCCAGACCGCGATCGAGCTCTACGACGTCCTCAACCGCCTCGAGCGCATCGACTACGCCGACCACCCCGCCTCGCTCGACCGGCGCACCTACACCCTCTACCCCAACACGGACCGCTCGCTCCGCCACCTCGACTGGCTCCGCAAATACCCCGACACATCCATCACCATGACCCGCGGCGAGGACGGGTCGTGGCGATTCTCCCGCTCCACCGCGGACTCGATCCACCAGCTCTGGATCGCGACCGAATCCGAGACCCCCATCGTCGCGGACGACCACGACACCATGACCCTCGCGCGCCGCATCCGCGCCACGCTCCCCAAAGAGGTCAAGGGACACCTCGTCCTCGGGCTCGAGCCCTGGCAGTGGATCGGGATCCTCGTCGTCATCGCGATCGGGGTCGTCGTCGACCACGTCCTCCGCCTCCTCCTCCGCATCGGGTGGCACCGCTTCGAAGCCAAACGCGGCAACGACGTCAAACAGGACGTCCTGAACAAGGCCGCCCGCCCCTTCGGGCTCCTCGCCGCCGCGTGCATCTGGTACGTCGCGCTCGACCAGGGGCTCCTCCCCCCCACCGCGACGACCGTGCTGCTCGTCGCGGTCCGCCTGTTCCTCATGGTCTCGTGCGTCTGGGCCGCGTTCCGCGTCACGGACCTCTTCACCGCGTGGCTCGGCGCCCAGGCGGGGAAGACCGAGACCAAGTTCGACGACCTCCTCGTCCCGCTCGTGCAGCGCGCGATCAAGATCTTCATCGCCGCGATCGGGCTCATCTACATCGCCAGCGCCTTCGAGATCGAGATCCTCCCGCTCCTGACCGGGCTCGGGATCGGGGGTCTCGCCGTCGCGTTCGCCGCCAAGGACACGATCGAGAACTTCTTCGGGTCCATCGCGGTGATCCTCGACCGCCCCTTCGAGATCGGGGACTGGATCGTGACCAACGACATCGAGGGCACCGTCGAGGACCTGGGCCTGCGCTCCACGCGCATCCGCACCTTCTACAACTCGCTCGTCACGGTCCCCAACGCGACCCTGGTCCGCGCGACCGTGGACAACTACGGACGCCGCAAGTACCGGCGCTACAAGACCATGGTCAACATCACCTACGACACCCACCCCGACACCATCGAGGCCTTCTGCGCCGGGATCCGCGAGATCATCCAGCTCCACCCCTACACGCGCAAGGACTCCTACCACGTCTGGCTCAACGCGTTCGGCGCGCACTCCCTGGACATCCTCGTCTACATGTTCTTCGAGTGCCCGGACTGGGCGATCGAGCTCCGCGAGAAACAGCGCTTCATGCTCGACATCATCCGCCTGGCCGACAAGCTCGGGGTCGAGTTCGCGTTCCCGACCCAGACCCTCCACGTCTTCAAGGGCGACGCGGACCAGATCCACGAGCCCAAGCCCACCCCCGAGACCGACGCGGAGCGCCGCGCCAAGCTCGTCGGCGCCCGCGCCGCACGCGAGATCACCCACAACCAACCCTGGAAACAGGACCGCCCGGGCCCCGTCGAGTTCAAGGTCGAGCTCGATGCTGACCACGAGTTCCGCGGCAACGACGCGTCCTGACCCCCCCAAAACGTCGCGCCCCCGCCAACGGGGACGGGGGCGCGTGGGAGGGTGTTGGTCCTGCGCGGGTCCGCACCGATGAGCCCACCCGGCGTCGGATCCGCGCGCCGCGCCGAGCGACCCGACCCGGGCGACGCGCGAGCGCCCAATCTACACGGGCGCCCCCGCTCCTCGATCACGCGCTGCGCGAAACCCGCGCCGATTCCCCTTCTCGGACCCGACCGCGCTCGTTCTCGGACAACCGCGCGCAGCAAAGAACCCCGCTCCAACCGGAGCGGGGTCCCGAGAAATCACAGCAAATCAAGCGAGCGATCAGCGCCGACGACGACCCATGACCGCGACACCCGCCAGCGCGAGCAGCGCCGAACCGGGCGCGGGGACCTCGATCGCGGTGAACAACCAGTCCTGGTTGCCGCCGCCCGAGTCGGTCCCGTCGTCGTTCGTCGAGAGCCACCCGCGACCGACCCAGTCGTTCGCGTCCGTCGGGAGACGGTGATCGTCGGGACGGAAGACGAACGCGTTGGACCCGTCGGACACGGTGTACAGGTCCCACGACATGTTGTCCGAGACGCGCGTGATCGAACCGGAGTTCGCCGCGTCGACACCCGCGACGACCCACCCGCCGCCGTTGGGGTTGACGTTGACCGTGTAGTTCATGTCGACCACGTAGGCCTCGGCGCTGACATACGCGTTGCCCGAGATCTGACCGCCCCACAGGGTGCCCGCGATGTTGATCGACAGGTTCCCGCCGTCATCGACCACCGTGAGGACCGTGTCCCCGAAGTGGTCCATGCTCAGCGTGACCGTCCCCGAATCGAGGATGTTGTCCAGGCGCAGCCCGTACAAGGGGGGGGCGGCCGACCCGTCCGGGTGGTCCGCGAGCGCGAACTCGCCGATGACGAGCCCGCCGGCGTCCGCACCCAGCGCCAGCGCGCCGACGATGGCGCACATACCAAGTTGCTTCTTCATGATGCCCTCTCTCGTTTCTCTCTGATAGACAGGTACTTACGAATCGCGGCGTCTCTCACGCGCCGCGAGCAATGAGTATATCACCCCCCCCTCAATCGGGTCAAGAGTTCCACCCATGCTCCGCCTGAAATAGGGCCGGATTCCCACCCCCCCACACCCCAACAGACGACACCCCAACAGACGACACCGGCCCCGTCTCGCGAGAGATGGGGCCGGTGATTGTGAACGCATTGGGAGAGGTGTGCGCTCTCTGGTGCTGAGCCGATCAGCGACGGCGACGCGACATCGCGAGGACGCCCGTCAGCGCGATCAGACCGGTGCTCGGCGCCGGGATCACCGTCGCCGTGAAGATCCAGTCCCGCGCGCCCAGGGAGGGATCGGTCCCGTCGCTCTGGTCCGTGATCCACCCGCGACCGACCCACGTGGAATCGTCGCCGTCGAGACGGTACCCGTCCGGACGGAAGTGAAGCACCGCGCCCGTCAACGAGGGCATCCCGAAGATGTCCCACGACATGTTATCGGACACCCGGGTGATGGTCCCGGCGTTCGCGCTGTCGAACCCGGTCACGAGCCACCCACCGAAATCGGGGTTGACCCCGATCGAGTAGGTCATGTCGACCGTGTACGCCTCGGGGCTCACATACGCGTTCCCGGAGACCTCGCCGCCCCACAGAGTCCCGTTGATGTTGATCGAGAGGTTCCCCCCGTCGTCGTAGACCGTCAGCACCGTGTCGCTGAACTGGTTCATACTCAGGGTCGAGAGCCCGTTCCCGATGATGTTGTCGACGCGCAGCCCGTACGGCGGCGGAGCTTCGTACGCGTCCGGATGATCGTGAAGTGCGAACTCGCCGATGACCAGACCGCCCGCATTGGCGGCCATGGCCGTGACGCCGAGCAACGCACACGCCCCAACTTGCTTCAACATTTTCTTTCTCCCTCTGAGTACAGAATCCGAAGTTCAGCGGTTGACACCCGCCGAGAGACCCCAAATTAACACCCCGGGTCCAAATAACTCAAGGAAAATCCCCCATTCGCTTGCAGATCCGCAAAGTTTTCTGGGTAGGTTCACCCCCTGGAGAAACCCCCCATCACGCCCCGCCCCAAAACCCCCGTTCAACCGTCGATTTCGAACATCGCGTCCACGAAACTCTCCGGATCGAACGGCGCCACGTCCTCCGGGGTCTCCCCGAGCCCGACCAGTTTCACGGGGATGTCCACCGCCGACCGGATCGCGACCACGATCCCACCCCGCGCCGTCCCGTCGAGCTTCGAGAGCATGATCCCCGTCACCTTCGTCGCCGCGTCGAACTCCTGCGCCTGACGCAGCGCGTTGGACCCGCTCGTCGCATCGAGCACGAGCAAGGTCTCGTGGGGCCCGCCCTCGATCTGCTTCTCGATCACACGCCGGATCTTGCTCAGCTGCTCCATCAATCCCGACTGCGTGTGCAGACGACCCGCCGTGTCGAGGATGAGCACATCGACCCCGCGCGCCTTGGCCGCGGCGCACGCATCAAAAGCGACGGCCGCCGGGTCCCCGCCCTGCTGACCCTTCACCACGTCGACCCCCAACCGCTCCCCCCAGATCTCGAGCTGGCGCACCGCGCCGGCGCGGAACGTGTCGCACGCGCCCAGGAGCACGGTCTTGTCCTGATCGCGCAGCAGCTTCGCGAGCTTGGCGATCGAGGTCGTCTTCCCCACCCCGTTGATCCCCGCGACGAGGATCACCGTCGGCGCCGTCTCCGCGAAGTTGAGCGCCCGATCCCGCGCCGGCCACATCGCCTTGATCTCGCGCTTGAGATACCCGAGCGCCTCGTCCCCAGACTTCATCTCCCCGCGCTTGTACGCGTCCTTGATCCCATCAATCAGCGTGCGCGTCCCCGACACCCCCACGTCCGCCTGGATCAATCGCTTCTCGATCTCGCGGATCAGCTCCTCGTCGAGCGCACGCCCCGACAGCAGCGATCGCAGCGACCCCGCCAGCGCGTCGCGCGTCTTCGCGAGCCCCTTGCGCAGCGTCCCGATCGCGCCGCGGAACAACGCCATCGCTCAGCCCTCCCCGCCCGCATCGTGATCCGAACCCGTCTCGCTCCCGACCTGGAGGCGCTTGAGCACCCGATCGAGGATCGCGTTGACGAACCCCGGGGATTCCTTCGTCGAGAACTGCTTGGCGAGCTCGACCGCCTCGTGCACGCTCGCGCGGGGCTTGGAATCCTCGAGCACGGTCATCTCGTAGTGCGCCAGGCGCAGGATCGCGCGGTCCACCGCGGGCATGCGCTCCACGCGCCACTCCGTCGACAACGCCCCCAGCTCGCGGTCCGCCGATTCGATATTCCCGTACGCGCCCATCGCGAGCGCGAACGCCTTGTCCAGGTCCCTCGCCCCGATCGCGGAGCCCGGGTCGGCCATCGCGAGCCCCTCCTCCACGAACGACTCCGCGTCGTCGAGCGAATCGCGCACCTGCTCCGGGTCCGCGCCCCCGCGCAGATCGAGCTGGTACAGCGCCAGCAGCGCCAATCGGCGGACATCGCGGGGTGACGCCATCAGGTCCCGCCCTTCGCTTTGTCGTGGACCCGAAGCCCCGGGGTGTAGCGCACGTTCGCCCCCTCCGAAACCTCGATCGCGCGGACCGCCTCCGCGCTCGCCAGCGCCGCGAGCATCGCCTCGGCCCCCTTGTTCCCCGCGTCCCCCCCCGCGCGCGCCCGCGCCTGCTCGACCGTGTTCGTGGTCAAGACCCCGAAGGCGACGGGGACCCCCGTCTCGACCGAGATCGCCGCGAGATTGTGCGCCACCGCCCCGGCGATGTGGCGGTCGTGCTCCGTCTCGCCCTTGATCACGCACCCCAGGCACACGACCGCGTCGTAGCGCCCCGTGTGCGCCAGGTTCGCCGCGATCGCGACCAGGTCGTACGCGCCGGGCGCCTCGACGATCGCGAGGGATTCCTCGTCCCCCCCCGCGCGCACGTACGCGTCGATCGCGCCCCGGAGCATGGGCTCGGTCACCGACCCGTTGTAGAGAGAAACGGCGATCGCGCAGACCGGGATCTCGCGCGCCGATGGACTGTCCGGAGGGGTCTCGCTCATGGACGGGGATCGTAGCGCGTCCCCCGTCGATCGCCCGCCCCGTCTCGCTACGATCGCCCGTGCTGCGCACCCTCCGAGCCATCGCGCCCATGCTCAAGCTCACCCGCGTCACCTCGGGCTTCGGCGCCGTCGGCAACCTCTGGTTCGTCATCCTCTGGTCCCGCAGCGCCACGGGCGAGTACGTCACCCCCGCGCTCTACAACCAGCCCCTCTGGTCCGCGCTCCTGGGGGGGATGCTCACGGGGATCGGGCTCTACGCGTTCGGGGCGGCCCTCAACGACCTCCTCGACCACCACCGCGACCGCGCGCTCGGGACCCAGCGCCCCATCGTCGACGGATCCGCCTCCATCGAGCTCGCCGTCTGCGCCGTCGCGGGGTCCCTCGTGGTCGCGGTCCTCGGGTCCACCTTCTTCGGGACGGGCGCGGTCCTCCTCACCCTCCTCCTCTCGGTCGCGATCCTCATCTTCAACGCGCTGGGCAAGTACGTCCCGGGCTTCGGGCTCGTGCTCCTGAGCGTGATCTACGCCGGGCACATGCTCATCCCCAACATCTGGGTCCGGTTCCTCATCCCCGTGCTCCTGGTCATGACCCACGCGATGCTCGTGCTCGCGCTCGCCCAGACCCTGGGGCGCAAGTCCCCCCCCATGTCCCGGCGTGCGTGGGTCTTCGCGATCTCGGGGTGGTGCCTGAGCGCCGCGGTCCTCCTCCTCCTCGCGTGGTCGCGCCGGGGCGCCGAAGGCATCTGGCCAGGCACCGTCCACCCCTTCGCCGCGGTCTACCCCGTCCTGGCCGTCCTCCTCTTCATCGCGTTCGTCCTCCGCCGCACCAAGCGCCACGGGACGGGACCCAAGCTCGGGGAACGCATCTCGCGCTACGGCGCGATCTGGCCCTCCTTCTACGGGTTCGGGTGGCTCCTGGGCGCGGGCTACACCCGCGCCGCGATCGTCATGGGATCGCTCACCATCATCGGGCTGCTCGTGATGACCGTGCTCCGCGAGCTCTACGCGTTCATCGACGAGCCCGTCGGGTACCGGTTCTAGATCAGAACAGCTCGAGCGCGAAGAAGATCGCCGTGAACACCAGGTCCGCGATCACGATCGCGACCACGCACTCCACCACCGTGTACGTCGTCGCCCGACCGACCCCGGCCGCCCCCCCCGTGACCGCGAGCCCGTTGGCGCACGCGATGATCCCGATCAGCGTCCCGAAGACCCCGCCCTTCGCGACCCCCGTCCAGAAGTCCACCTGCTTGGCCTGCTGGAGCATGTTGTCCATGTACGTCTCCTGGGGGATCCCCAGAACCGTGGTGGATATCAGCATCGCCGCCATGATCGCCACGAAACTCGAGATCACCCCCAGGCACGTCATCGAGATCGTGCTCGCCATCACCCTCGGGACCACCAGGAACCGCACCGGGTTCAGCGCGTGCGCCTCGAGCGCCTCGATCTCCTCGGAAACCACCATCGTCCCGATCTCCGCCGCGATCGACGCGCCCGCGAACCCCGTGAGCACGATCGCCCCGATCAGAGGCCCCAGCTCGCGCAAAATCGCGACCGCGATGATGTTCGCGATCTTGTCGCGCTGACCGAACTCATCGAGCGGGGGCGCGAGCTGGAGCGCCAGAATCAACCCCACCGCCCCCGAGACGATCGACACGATGAAAATCGAGCGCACCCCGATCCGCACCACCTGCGAGACGATCGCGCTCTTGCCCAAACGGTACTTGCGGATCGTCAGCCCGCGCCAGAGCCACCTGGTCGACTCCGCGAGCAGGTAGAAGACCTCCCCCGTGTGCCCCGTGATCCCCCGGGCACGCCGACCGATGAGCCCGATCGGATAGAGCGCGATCAGCGCCAGGATCGGGACCTTCTTCTCGGGGTGTTCGCTCGGCGCGTCCATGATGGCTCAGTGTCGCAGGTCGCGCGGGGTTTGTCCAGTCGCCCCCGCCCCCCGGCGCTCCCGGCGCTCAGGCGCTCAGCGCCTCGTCCCGGGTCTCGACGATGGAGAAGAACGCGTCGAGCTTCGCGATCTCGAAGATCGCGCGGACCTTGACGTTCATCGACGCGAGGTAGAGCGACACGTTCGCGCCCTTGGCGCTCCGCATCGCCTCCACCAGCGTCGCGAGCCCCGAGGAATCCATGTACTGCACGTCCCCCAGGTCCACGACCATCTTGCGGATCCCAGACCCCATCTCCTCCTTGATCGCGCTGCGGAGGATGGGCGATCGGCTCATATCCACGTCCTGACGCGGGATCAGCACGCTCACGCCGCGCTCGGGATGCTCGATGTCGATGAAGCTGTCGTTGCTCAATGGAAACCCATCCGCTCTGGACCCGATCACCCGACCGCGCCGCGCGCTGTGCTCGTCCCCCGCGCCAACCGATTCGGACGCGGCGACCCCATCCTATTCAGGAAACACGACGCTCGGAGCCGATCGGGCACGACGATCTCGACGAGATCCGAGGCGCCTCCTCGGGGCGCTGGGCACGCTTGCGCATCGTCAACCGCATCCCCACCCGCTCGCGCTTCTCGAAGATCACCGAATCCATCACCTCGCGGATGATGTGCACCCCCAGCCCCCCCGGGCGGATGTCCTCGAGCTCCCGACCCTTGATCGACGTCGGTTCGATCTGCTTCGCCTCGTCCTCGATGACGATCTCGATCCCCCCGAAGGATTCCTCGCTCGAATCCAGCGGGGTGATCGTCACCCAGATGGGCTTGTCGGTCGCGCGCTCGTACCCGTGACGGATCACGTTGCACATCGCCTCGTCCACCGCCAGCGCGATCTTCGAGCACTCCATGTCGTCGAACCCGATCCGGTGCGCGATGCACGACACCAACTCCCGCGCCCCGCACAGATACATCGGGTCCGAGACGAGCTCGATCTTGATCGGGGGATTCGTGTCGCTCATGGGTGCCTTGCCCTCGCGTGTGCCGCCCCTGGGATACGTCCCCGGGCGTCCTTCGGATCGGACCCTTACCCGCCGCTCCCCACAGAACCGGCGTCCGCAGTCAATGTCGGCGATCCGTCGCGCTCCGCTTCAGGGTCCGAGAACCCCGTCGCGCCCTCGACCTCGCCGTCCTGGCTCCGTCCCTCCGTCTCCAGCCCCAAACGCGTTCTCCAGCGCTCGATCGCCTCCAGACGCTCCCACGCGGGCGCCGCGTGGTCGTACCCGAGGGTCGTGCCCTCGCGGCGCTCCAGCGCCCGGATCGCGAGCATCCGCTCCGCGGGGTCCGTGGACCCGAGCTTCCCGACGAGCTTCTCGAGCGTGTCCGTGCCCGTGTCCTCCGAGGCCCGCGCGATCGCGTCCAGTCGCTTCGTCGGCGCGGGGGAATCGAACGAGACCGGGGGGTCGGGGAAGCACCCCCCGACGATCGGGACGCACGCCGTGACCATCACAAACACGACACCCCGATACCAATATTCGCTCGTCCCCGGCATGCGCGGATGATATCCAACCCTCCGCGCCCCCGTGCGATCCGCACAACCCCACCCCCCAGTTCCGCGCCCGACCTCCTTAGTAACCGCTCACCCGCGCCTACAGTCACCCCCGCGCCGCGCGGGGGACCAGCGGCGACGACACACACCCAAATATCGCGCGAACACGCGCCACGCACGGACCAGCACCCATGCACACGACCCACGACGAAGTCGTCCCGGTCCTCGATTTCGGATCCCAGACCGCCCAGCTCATCTGCCGGCGCGTCCGCGACGCCGGGGTCTACTCCGTCCTCGTCCGCGCCGACATCGCCCCCGACGAGCTCCGCGCGATGAACCCCAAGGGCATCATCCTCTCGGGAGGCCCCGCCTCCGTCACCGACGACGGCGCCCCCACCATGCACCCCGACATCCTCAAACTCGGGATCCCCGTCCTCGGGATCTGCTACGGGATGCAGCTCTCGTGCAAGCTCCTCGGCGCGAGCGTCCACAAAGCCGCCCACCGCGAGTTCGGACGCGCGATGCTCAGAATCAACAAACCCGCCGAGGGCTTCTTCGACGCCGTCCCCGAATCCACCCAGGTCTGGATGTCCCACGGCGATCAGATCGAGAACCTCGGCCAGGCCCAGCTCGAACCCGTCGCGTCCACCGAATCCTGCCCCTACGCCGCCGTCCGATCCAAAGACCCCGACCTCACCTTCCTGGGGGTCCAGTTCCACCCCGAAGTCACCCACACCCTCCACGGCCCGGACCTCATCCGCAACTTCCTCTACGAGATCTGCGCCTGCAAAGGGCTCTGGAAAATGGCCGACTTCGCCGACGAACAAGCCCGCACCATCCGCGAGCGCGTCGGCACTAAACGCGTCATCTGCGGGCTCTCGGGCGGCGTGGATTCGAGCGTCGTCGCCGCCCTCCTCCACAAAGCGATCGGGGACCAGCTCACCTGCGTCTTCGTCGACAACGGGCTCCTCCGCAAGCAGGAACGCGAGCTCGTCGAGCACACCTTCCGGGACCACTTCCAGATCGACCTGCGCGTCGTCGATGCGAGCAAAGCCTTCCTCGACGACCTCAGGGACATCACCGATCCCCAGGAGAAGCGCCGGCGCATCGGGCACCGATTCATCGACGTCTTCAAGGACGCCGCCAAGGACATCGACGACGCCGAGTTCCTCGCGCAGGGCACCCTCTATCCCGACGTCATCGAGTCCGGACACGGACACTCCGGGAACAGCGCCAACATCAAGCTCCACCACAACGTCGGAGGCCTCCCCGAAGAGCTGGGCTTCGAGCTCGTCGAACCCGTGCGCGAACTCTTCAAGGACGAGGTCCGCGCCCTGGGCACGGTTCTGGGTGTCCCCGACTCGATCGTGTGGCGCCACCCCTTCCCGGGTCCGGGTCTCGCCGTCCGTGTCCTCGGAGACATCACGGAGGACAAGCTCGAGATCCTGAGGGATGCCGACGAGATCCTCCTCGAAGAAATCGTCGCCGCCGGGCTCTACCGAAAGACCAGCCAAGTCTTCGCCGTCCTCCTCCCGATCCAAAGCGTGGGGGTCATGGGCGACGGTCGAACCTACGAGCGCGTCGTCGCGCTGAGGGCCGTCGAAACCCAGGACTTCATGACGGCCGACTGGGCGCGGATCCCCTTCGACGTCCTCGCGCGGATCTCGACCCGGATCATCAACGAGGTCCGAGGCATCAACCGGGTCGTCTACGACATCTCGAGCAAACCACCGGCCACCATCGAGTGGGAATAACGCAACCCATTTTGAGGGAGGACGGATCTCATCCTGAGTGCCAATGCAGCAACAACCTGAACTCCAACCCCTCCCGATATGTGCCCAATGCGGCTATAACCTCGAAGATCTACCTCTCGACTCGCGATGTCCTGAATGTGGAACGATCCATCGCGTCACCCCTGACCCGCGATCAACACGCGCTGTCTGGGGCATGATCAGAGCTCAGTCGCTTGTGACTTTTGTACTGAGCGCCCTGCTGTATACAGGACTGACTTGCCAGCCACTCTTCGGATTCAGCCCGAGGCACTATGTTGACACCGGTATTCGAGAAGCAACCGCACTTCTCCTGATTGTGCTTGCTGTTTTTTGCGTTGTCAGGTCCGAGTCCATCGCAAGGAGGAGCCGTCTTACATCAGCGCGACCTATCGCACTATGGAGCATGGGCTTGTCCATCATCAATGCATTTTATGGAATGGTGAACATGCTCATCTTCACCTACTGCTGAAGCGAACATTCATCAGGATTCTCTCGTATCCTGAATCCCATGCCCCTCACCAAGCCGCGCTGCGCCAAGTGCGATTACAACCTCAAAGGCATCCACCACTCCCTCGACTGCCCCGAGTGCGGGCACCCCGACCGCGCGCTGCTCTTCGACGGGCGCAGCAAGGCGCTCGACAAGGTCATCCTCGGGATCCCCCTGGTCATGGGGCTCTCGCTCGTCGTCATGGTGACCCCGTGGCTCTTCGGGCGCTTCGTCCCCCAGGGCAAGCACCTCTGGTTCCTCGACATCGTCGGGTACGTCAAGACCGCCATGATCGGCGCGCTGTTCATCACGGGGACCGCTTCCCCGATCTACGCGTACGCCGTGATGATCCGGGCCGTCACGAACCACGACCTCACCCCGATCAAATCCATCCAGATCGTGATCACCATCACCCTCGGCGCGGGCGCGATCATCTTCGCGCTGCTGTGGGTCTGATCACGATCGCCCAGCGCTGCTCGGTCGCGGCGTCCGTCATCGCGAGCTCCCGCGCGAAGGCGTCGTCCGAATACAGATCCACCCCGCTCGGGGGGATCGGCTCCCACGGCTCCAGATGCTCGCGCGAGCCCACCCGCAGCGCGACAAACGCGTCCCGGTCCGACTCTCGCAGATGCCGGATCCCGACGCGCGCCCCCGCGCGGATCACCACGTTGTCCAGCTCACGCACGTCCATCGGACGATCGTACCGCGCCCGATCACCCGCCGGGCCCGCTCACCCGTCCCGTTTAGTCGGCCGCGTAATCCGCGTACGGGTCGGCCTCGTCGCCCGACCCGGATTCCGCGCTCGAGTGCGCGTGATACGCCAGCGCCCCCGCGGCCCCGATCATCAGCAGCGAGATCGCGGCCCGTGTCACGACGTACCCCGTCACCCGACCCCCGCGCCGCACGAGCGCCCCGCTGCTCGCCGCGCCCACCAGCAGCAGCGCCGCCGGGAGCGAGCGATACTCGCTGTGCACGCTCGCGCCGATCGCGACGATCAGCGCCGCGCCCACCAGCGTCGTCACCCCCCCGCGCGACAAGCGCACGTCCTTGACCACCAGCGCCACCAGCAGCGCCGCACCCAGCACGCTCATGACCCCCGCGAGCACGATCGGCCCGGTCGCGTACCCGTTGAAGAACAGCACCGGACCCGCCGCCGCCAGGACCCCGAGCCACCCGAGCGCATCGACCCACCCCGGCCCGCGCTCCGACGACTCCTCGTGCACCGTCGCCAAGAGCGCCGCGCCCATCGACGCGAGCGCCGCATAGCCCCAGAAGTCCCACGACGACCCGAAGATCGCTTCGTTGCTCCGGTACCCCTCCGCGAGGATCCAGAACGCGCCGCCGTAGACCAAAGTCCGCGCGAGGAACGCGACGAGCGTGTGGAGCTTGACGATCCCCTCCACAAGCCCGAGCAGCGCCACCAGGATCATCGCGTGGGGCAGCCGGTACGTGTTGTTGCTCGACCACTCGAGCCCGAACCCGCCGTACTGCGCCGAGTTCGCGCCCACGAACCCCAGCGCCAGCAGCACCGGGAGCACGAACCGGGGACCGACCCGGCGCGCCGCGGCCGCCGCCTGCTCCGGGTCGCCCTCCGCGAGCGCCCGGCGGCGCGCATGCACGAACCACAACGCGAAGAGCACCACGAGCGCGGCCCCCAGCGGGATCGCCGCGCCCCAGATCATCAGCTTCTGCTGGACTTGCGGATCCATGCGGCATCCCCTCGCGCTCGGCGCGTTCGGTGCATCTTCAGCATCACGCCGTCGGGATCAGGACGCCGATCAGCCCTGACCCGCCTCGACCGCGACCACGATCTCCACCGTGTTCCCGAGCGGCCCGTCGTCCGAACGATCGTCCGCGACGTACTTCGTGATCCCGTACTCGGCGCGCTCGATCGTGAACCGCGCCTCGAACCCCATCACCGGGTTGTCGCGGAACGTCCCCGTCCGCACGTCCGTCACCGTCGCGCGGATCACCTTGGTCTCGCCCATGAGCGTGAGCCTGCCCTTGAGCTCGTACACGCCCTCGGAGACCTCCTCCACGCCCGTGCTCTCGAACGAGATCGTCGGGAACTGGCGCTCGTTGAAGAACTCCGCATTGCGCAGGTGCCCGTCGCGCGTGCTCGAGTTCGTGTCCACGCTCTTGACGGGGATCTCGAACGACATCTCGGCGCTGGTGAAGTCCTCCCCGTCGAACTCGATGCTCCCGGAGATCTCGTTGAAGCGCCCGTAGAAGTTCGACACCCCGGCGTGACGGATCTTGAAGATCACGTTCGTGTGGACCGGGTCCACCGTGTACGCCGCGACCGACTCGGCCGCGACGAGCGACGCGGTCTCCGCCGCCCCCCGTTCGTTCATCAGCCCCAATCCCCCCAGCGCCCCCCCGGCGCCGAGGATCGCGATCGTCGTGAGCGTGGTCATGGTGCGTTTCATGGTGACTCTCCTTGGATTCATCTCGTTCGGTCCGTGCGTGCAGATCCGGAACAGGTGTTCGTGCAAAGCGGCGCCCCGGGTTCACCCGCGCGGGCATCCGCTCCGACCGGACACTATCACGCCCCCGGACCCGTTTATTTGTGCCAACAAGAAAAAATCCAGCCCGCGCCCCATCCCCCGACCTCCCACACCCAAACCGACCCCGATCTATCATCGCCCATGACCATCACATCGCTCTCGATCCTCGGCGCCCTCGCCCTCCCCATCCTCGTCGCCTGCGCCGGCGCGCCCGAGCGCACCGACGACAACGCCCCCGCCATCATCGTCGACGGCGACCTCTCCGACTGGACCACCGGCCCCGGGCTCGTCGCGACCCCCTCCGAGCTCATCGTCCACTTCGTCTCCCACGACGAGGCCCACGCGATCCAGGCCGCCGATTTCACCACCCGCTTCCGCATCGACGCCGACGCCGACCCCGCGACGGGCAAACGCATGACCACGAACCCCCTGTCCTCGGGCGTCGCGCTGAGCATGGGCGTCGAGATCCAGGCCGAGCTCTCCCCGCGCGACGAGGACCGCTTCCGCGCCGGGTCCCGCGCCGCGCTCTTCCCCAACGAGACCGACACCTTCGAGACCGGGCACCACACACTGGGCTTCTACGTCCTCCCCACGCACAACGCCCCCTCCTACGAAGCCCGCTTCGACCGCGCCAAGCTCGCCCCGCTCCAGCACGACGGGCGCGTCGTCGTCGCCGTCGACGCGATCGACGCGCAGGGCAACATCCTTTCGACCCAGCGCTTCGAGACCACCCTCCCCGAGTTCGCCCCGCGCGACCCCCACGACGGCGCCCTCCCCGAAAGAACCGGGATCCGCGCCGTGAGCGCCAACATCCTCCGCTCCAAACCGCTCGCGGACCCCGAGCCCTTCGCGCGCATCCTCGCCGCCCTCGACCCCGACATCGTCCTCTCCCAGGAATGGTTCGGGACCGACCGCGCCGACTACGAAGCGTGGTTCGCCCAGCACACCGAAGGCGCATGGAACCACGCCTACTCGAGCGACGACCACGGGGTCGCGATCGCGTCGCGCTACCCCGTCCTCGAGACCCGGACCCTCGAACGCTCGAGCACCCGCGCGATCTTCGCGCTTCTCGACACCCCGGGCCGACCCCTCCTGTGCGTGTCGATCCACCTCAAATGCTGCGGCGGCGCCCAATCCTTCGAAGACGTCAAACGCTTCCAGGAAGCCGACGAGATCAACGCGCAGATCTCCATCATCCGCAGCAAGCACCCGGGCGCCGCCGTCCTCATCGCCGGCGACGTCAACCTCGTCGGGACCCGCCGACCCCTCGACGTCCTGGGCATGGGCCTCGCGATCGACGACCGGGACCTCACCCCCGCCCACACCGTCACCCTCGGCGCGACCGCCGCGATCACCTGGACGCAAGCGGACAGCAGCTTCAGCCCCGGGCGCCTGGACTGGATCCTCTACGACGACAGCGCCTACGACGCCGCCCACGCCTTCACCCTCGACACCGAGCTCCTGAGCCCCGAGCTCCTCGAAGCATCCGGGCTCGACCCCCTCGATTCGCGCGTATCGGACCACCTCCCCCTGGTCGTGGACCTCCGGGCGCGTCCCGAGGACTAAACCCAAGGACCCGAGCCCCCGACCCGCTCACTTCGCCGCTTCGTCCGCCAGCAGCGCCTCGCCGTCCTCGTCGAGCTCCACCACCCCCATCGCGTGCAGCGCGTTGAGCGCCGCTTGCTGCTCCGCCTGCTTCTTGGACTGTCCCCACGACGGATCGAAGACCTCGCCCCCGATCTCCACGCTGATCTTGAACGACTTCGCGTGGTCCGGGCCCTTCTCGTCGAGGATCCTGTACGCCGGAGACACCCCGCACGTCCGCTGCGCGTGCTGCTGGAGCACGCTCTTGAAGTTGTGCTGATGCCCCGACTTCACCGCATCATCGATCATCGGATCGATCAGCGGCTCTAGAAACCGGCGCACCGCATCAAGCCCCGAGTCCAGGTACAGCGCCGCGATCACGCTCTCCATGACCGCCGCCGCCAGGGACGACGGGAGCGAATGCTGCGCCCGCATCCCCTTCCCGACACGGATGAACTCGTCGAGCCCCAGGTCCTTCGCGATCCGCGCGCACGTCGTCCGAGAAACCGCGAGCGACTTGATCTTCGTCATCTCCCCCTCGAGATACGCCGGGTAACGCATGAACAACCGCTCGCACACGATCATCCCCAGGATCGCGTCGCCCAGAAACTCGAGGCGCTCGTTCGACTGGAGCCGCGAGTCCGTCACGCTCGCGTGACGGAACGCGCGCTGGAGCAGCTCGGGGTCGGAGAATCGGTGCTTGAGGATCGTCTGAATCCGATCCAGATCCACGTCGTCCATGAGGGCACTCCACAGACGGCTCAGCGATCACCGATCGCCGACACAACGAAGAAGCCGTCTCGCGCCCGTTCCATGGACCGTTCCACGATCACTCGACCGGCGTCCCGACCCCCCCGGGACGACGAACGAGCACCCGTGCAACCCATCCGAGGGGCGCAGACACAGTATCGTCCGGATCCGCGCCCGAAACAAGCCCCCCGGCGCATCTCGGGGCACCGAAACACCTTGCGCCGCCCCCGGACCCGCGCGGATTCGCCCGCCCCCGCGCTCGACACCCCCGAAATCGCCGGCTACACTGTCGACCCGCTCGACCGAATCGAGCAGAGTTCGACCCGTATCCGGACGGAGCACCCAGCCATGGCCATGCACTACCCCCGCCGCAACAGCAACATCAAGCGCCGCCGCACCGTCGGATTCCGCGCCCGCATGAAGACCAAAGGCGGGCGCAAGATCCTCAACCGCCGACGCCGCATCGGGCGGACCCTGGTTTCCAAGTAAGCCACAGCACCCGATTCCGGGTATCCCCCCAAAAGCAGCGGGTCCGACAACAATCGCGCCACGCTGATTCAACCAGACCCACCGACCCGACCCCCGTATTCCGGGGGTCTTCTCGTGGGTTGATGCTCCAAATCTCCCCGTTTTCGGACCTTCCGCATCTCTACGACCCCCGAGACAAGGGCTGAATTTCTCCGGAATTCATCCCGAGACTCTTGAACCACCCCCCGGATCGATTATCCTTTGGGCAGCCGGGATCTGTTCCCAGCCCGGCAGATGTGTGTTGACCTGGTGCAAGAGAGAACGAGAGAGCACCTTCAACAACCCGCATCGTTTGTATCTCCCTCGCGCCGTTCTTGCACGGGGAGCCAAATGGGTTAAGAGATCGAGTCGTCGCTCGTGCGGGGGCTCGAAGAGAAGTGTGTTTTGGTTTGAGAACCAGAAAGAGAGACGAGAAATGAAGATCGCGATCACTGCCATCGCCGCCGTCGCCGGCGCCGCCACCGCGTCGCCCTACTTCACCGGCTACCAGGACGCCCAGCAGGTCGGTTCGGCCCCCGCTGGCGCCCTCGCCACCATCACCATCGATCTGTCCGGCGCGGAGTCGGTCGACGGCCTCGGTGCCGCCGGCAACGACCGCTTTGACCAGAACCTGTTCGCTGGTGCGCACATCGTCGGGATCGGCTTCGACGTGTCGCTCAGCACCGTCGGCGCCTCCTGGCTCTCCGAGGCGGTCATCGCCTTCGAGAACACCAGCCTCACCGGCGGCGTGTTCCTGACCCCCGCCGCCGGCAACGACGGCCCCGGTTCGGGCTCCTTCTCCTCCGGTGGCATCATCGACCTCGCCACCGTCCTCCCCTCCACCCCGCTCGACTTCTTCCTCGATGCGGACGGCGTCCTCCGCGTCGAACTCTTCGACGGGTACGATGACAACCCCGGTTCCGCTGACGCCATCTACGGCGCCGGTTCCCAGGTCCAGGTTCAGTACGTGATCCCCGCCCCGGGCGCCCTCGCGGTCCTCGGCCTCGGTGGTCTCGTCGCGGGTCGTCGCCGCCGCTAATCGCGGTCCGATGAACACGCAAACTCGAACCTGACCCACTCGGCTCGTTGCCGAGGGTTCGAAAGAACACACTCCAACCCCCCGGTCCAAGATCGGGGGGTTGTTGTTTTTCCCGATCCACCCCCAACCCCGACACGAAAAACCCGCCGATCCCGGCGGGCACTCATGCACTCAAATCCTCAACCGTTCAGCCCTGGACGTTCAGCCCCACCGGCTGCGGGCGCACCGCGTGCGTGGGCTGCACCGTCACACCCAAGGGGATCCGCTTCCCGTCCGGACCCGTCGGGGGGATCCCGTCCGAGTCGATGATCCGCTGGATCGCCATCACGCCCTCGAGCAGCTGCTCCGGACGAGGGGGGCACCCGGGCACGTACACATCGACAGGGATGAACTGGTCGCACCCCTGGACCGTCGCGTAGGTGTCGAACACCCCGCCCGTCGACGCGCACGCGCCCATCGAGATCACCCACTTGGGCTCGGTCATCTGCTCGTAGATCCGCTGCAGGACAGGCAGCATCTTCACACTGATCCGCCCCGCGACGATCAGCAGGTCCGCCTGTCTCGGGGAGAACGCCATGCGCTCCATCCCGAACCGCGCGATGTCGTAACGCGACGACGCCGTCGCCATCAGCTCGATCCCGCAGCACGCCGTCGCGAAGGGCATGGGCCACATGCTCGAGCGACGCGCCCAGTTCACCACGTGACGCAGCTGCGTCGTCAGGATGTTGTCCGTCGGGATCGCCGCTTCGATGCCCATGGTCGATCGCTCCTCAATACGCACGCGCCAAACACCCGCGTGGTCCCACGAGTGTACGCGTCTCCGAGCATCTTCGCGTCGCTCACGCCGCGGATTCGCCGCTCGCGAGCTCCCCGTTCGTCCAGTCCGTCGCGTCCAGCAGCTCCACCGCCCGGTCGTGCTCGTCGAACCGGAACACGCACGCCGCACCCTCGATCCCCTCGATGCTCGGGATCAGGTAGCAGTACCGGATATTGATCCGGTTGTCGGCCATCAGCACGCTCAGATCGCGGATCGCGCCCGGGCGGTTCTCCACCCCCACCACCACCACGGGCGCCTCGACCACGGGACCGATCCCCGCGTCCACGAGGGACTCGCACATCTGACGCAGCGCCGTCTCAGGCGTCCCCAGAAGCCGCACACAACCGCGGTCCTGGTACTCGGTCGTCGAGATCGACGTGATCGTCACCCCGGCGGCCTTGGCGGCATCAAGCACCCCGGCGAGCTCGCCCGGACGCTGCTGCAAATACACGGAAAACTCAGACAGAAGGATTCGTTGCATGGGAACCTCGATCCTAGGCATGAACCCCGCTCGGGTCACCATCAGCCCGGATCTGAGCGGGATCTTCACCCCATCTCGGCCGATCACAGCCCCACCATCACCCCGATCACGACGCCGGAACCCGATCCCCGGACCCCGTCCCAGACGCAGCCCCCTGGGCAGACCCCGACGACCCCTCGCGCACCAGGTCCGCCAGCGTCCGGTCCGCCGCCCGATCCCGCGCCGCGCCGAGCAGGTCCTCCGGGAGCAGGTCCGAATCCGAGCGCCGCAGCACGTCGATCTCGTACCCCGCGTCGAGCAGCTCCCCCACCCGCACCCGGTCACTCGGGCGCGACAGCGTGTACGCGTCGTCCGCGTCCTCCCCCTGCGCGATCAGGTGCAGCACCCCGCGCGTCTGGAGCGTCACCAGGAGCCGATCCGCGAGCGCCGAGTCCACGTCCAGCGCCAGCGCGAGCGAGTCGGCCGTCACGTTCTTCCCCTCGTTGAACGCCCTGGCGATCACCACCCCCGCGCCGACCATGACCAGCGGGTCCAGCAGCGCCGTCCCCGGTTTCCCCGCGCCCGCACGCGCCGCGAGCCCGGACTCCACGAGCCGAGCGAAGTGCTGGAGCGCGAACGTCGTCTGCATCCCCAGCAGCACGATCACCCACGTCAGGTACACCCACATCAGGAAGATCGGGAGGATCGCCAGCGACCCGTAGAACTTCGTGTACCCCGTCGCTTCCTTGAGATACAGCGTGAACGCGCTCTTTCCGATCTCCCACAGGATCGCCGCGATGAACGCCCCCGCGAGCGCCGCGCGCACCTTGATCCGCGTGTTCGGGATCGTCAGGTACATCGCCAGCAGCAGCACCGTCGAGATCAGCACCGACACCCCGAACCCCGCGAGCGTCGCGCCGATGATGTTCGACTCCCCCGAGATCGTCCGGATCCACTCCGCGAGCACGTCGCCCACCAAAAAAGTCGCCGCCAGCAGCAGCGTCCCGAGCGTCAGCATCGTCCAGTACAGCATCAACCGGCGCAGCCACGGCCTCCCCGACGGCGCGCTCGTGAGCTGGTTGAACGCCTTCTCGATCTCGATGAGCATCGACATCGCCGCATAAATGAGCACCACCACCGACGCGATCGCGATCCACCCCGTCGGGACGTTGCGGATCGAGTTGTTCACCCGCGCGATCAGGTCCGTGATCACCTGCTCCAGATCACCCGCGCCCGATTGCTCGGCCCGATCCCCGCCCGCCGCGCCCCGCGCCGTCCCCCCCTCGGATGGCTGGTTCGCGGGCGGACCCACCAGCTCCCCCGACTCGTACGGCGTCACCCGCGCCGAACGCTGGCGCTCCACCTCGCTCTGCACCTCGCTAATCTGCGATACCCCGATGAACCCGAGCACCCGGCGCACCCCGATGTCCACGTCCTCGTCGGACACGAACGACCCGAAGATCAAGAGCCCCAGCGCCATGATCGGGATGATCGAGAAGATCGTGCGGTACGACATCGCCGCCGCCATCCGCGGGATCTGCGACCGGAACAGCCCCCCCATCCCCAGGCGCGACACCGCCACGAGCTTGTCGAACTCGTCGCGCCGAGACCGCGCCCCGCCCGATTGCTCCGCCTTGGTCTCGTGCTCGCTCAGCGTCCGCTCCTCGGATCACTCACTCGCGATCCCGACGGGCCCGTTTCACGCCCGACGAGGGTTTCGACGCGCGGTTGATCGCGTTCTTCATCGTCCGGCGACGGATCCCCTGCGTGGGCTCCTCGACGGGCTCGGGCGCCGGCGCACCGCGTCCCTTGCCCGGCGCACCTCTCCCCTTCGTCGGCGTTCCGCGATCCCCGCTCTTGGGCTTCTTCGCCTTCGATTCCGGTTTCGCCCCCCTCGAATCCGCCGCCGCACGCTTCAGATCCCGGATCTCGTCGCGCGTCAGCTCGCGCCACTCCCCCCGCGCGATCCCCTTGAGACGCACCGGACCCATCCCCACGCGCTCGAGCTTCCGCACCGGGTACCCGACGGCCGCCAGCATGCGCCGCACCTGACGGTTCCGACCCTCCCGCAGCGTCAGCTCGATCGTCGTCTTGTCACGGTCCTTGTGGAGCACCTCGAGCTCCACGTGGGCCGTCCGCTTCGCCCCCACCGTGTGCCCGCTCTTGCGCTCCGCGAGATAGATCCCGCGCTCGATCTCCCGGGCGGCCTCGTCATCCAGCGCCCCCTTCACCACCACCTTGTACGTCTTGGGCACCCCGTATCGGGGGTGGGTGAGCCGGTTCGCGAGCTCCCCGTCGTTCGTCAGCAGGATGAGCCCCACCGTGTCGTAATCGAGCCGCCCCACGGGGAAAAGCCGCGCCGCCGCCGGGTGGTCCACCAGCTCCGTCACCGTCCGACGGTCCATCCCGGGCTCGTCCTTGGCGGCGCTGAGCGTCCGCGAGGGCTTGTTGAGCATCACGTACAAGAGCCGCTCGGGCTTCTCGATCACCTTCCCCTGGACCACGATCCGGTCCCGCTCCGGGTCCACCCAGATGGGGAGCTCGGACTCGATCCGCCCGTTGACCGTGACTTCCCCGTCCTCGATCAGCTGCTCGCACGCGCGCCGAGACCCCACCCCCGCGTCCGCGAGCACCCGCTGGAGACGCTCCCCGCGCCCCGAATCGCGCAGATCCGCGCTCGTCGCCGACTTGTCGCCCTGCCGTCTCGCCATGCATGACTGTATCCCGATCCCCCTTCCCGGCTCGCTTTTCCAGTCCAAAGCCCCGATGCCCCGATAACACACACGAAACCGGCTCCGCCCCGATCAGGGCTCTTCGAAGGGATTCTCCAGATGAGCAGCACGAAGACGACGACCACACCGACGTCCAAGGCCTCGCGTGTCGTCGACCCCGAGCACGTCCAGATCAAGCCCGTCAGCGCCACCACCACCCTCCCGACCGCCGAGGACATGTTCCTCTCCCCGAGGGTCATGGACGCGGGCACCTTCGCCCGCTACGCCGAGATGCTCAAGGGGATCATCGCCCAGGCCACCGCGCAGGGACGCACCCTCGAGGACTTCTCCGCCGACGCGGAAGAAATGATCCGGCGCGCCACCGAATCCGGGACCACCCTCGACAAGCGCCTCCAGGCCGGGGTGCGCCTCATGAAGCTCATCGACGAGCGCGTCGACCGCACCGAAGCCGCCCTCGACCAGATCCAGGAATCCCTCCCCAGCGCCGAGACCATCCAGCGCCGCCTCGAGGAGCACACCAACAGCGCCATCGACGGCGCCGCCGCGCGCCTCGAGGAGATCGCCACACGCGCCGAGGAGCGCGCCCGCGCCGCGCACGAACACACCGAACGCGCCGCCGCACGCCTCGAAGCGCTCAACGCCCAGATCGAGCAGCGCGCCGAGCAGCTCGACACCCTCACCCGCGAATGCACCGCCCTCGCCCAGCACCGCACCGACGAGCTCGCGCGCCGCGCCGAGGAAACCGCCCAGTCCATCGACGCACGCACCGAGGACGCGCTCGCCCGCGCCCAGGCGCGACTCGACTCGATCACCGAGCAGTCCAACACCCTCCGCGACACCGCCAGCGCCCAGATCGACCACCTCCGCGCCATCATCGAGCCCGTCCGCGAGGGCGCCGAGCGCGCCGTGAGCGCCCTGGGCATGGACCCCGCGAACCCCCGCATCGAGGACTCCGTCCTCGGACGCATCGAGTCCCTCGTCGAACGCGGCGAAACCCACATCGCGACCACCGAGCGCCTCTTCCGCCAGATCGACGAGCTCCGCAACCAAGCGGAAGCGGCCAAAGCCGACTTCGGCGCGTGGCTCCTCGACGCCGCCGACAAGATCGACCTCCTCGAAACCCGGCGCGAAACCCTCGAAGGCCCCATCGCCACCGCCGCCGCCAACATCGAGTCCTTCACCCCCGAGCTCGAATCCCGCATCGAGCGCGCGATGAGCACCATCGAGCACCTGAGCACCCAGTCCAAGACCCTCCGAGAATCCATCCACATCGCGACGGCCCTCGCCGACAAGGCCCGCTCCGACCTCACCAACCAGTCCTCCCAGATGCAAGCCCTCCTCGACGGCGCGCTCCACAAACTCACCAAACGCGTCGAGGAAGCGGGCGCCTGGCTCGGCACCCTCATCACCGAGGCGCGGGAGATCACAAGCGGACGCGTCGGGACCTCACCCGAAACCGACGCGTCCGACGCAGCGCCCAGCGCCGCCGCCAGCGATCTCGACACCCTGACCTCGCGCTCCGACGCGCTCCTGCGCGATCTCGATCAGATCCAGTCCTCCCTCGAATCCCTCCGCGACGACGGCTCCAAAATGCCCATCGCCTTCACGATCGAAGCGCCGTCCCCGATGACCCACGAGCACGCGCCCCTCCCCGAGCCCAAGCCCGAGCCCAAAGCCCAAGCCCCGCGCGCCATCCCCCAGCGCCTCCACATCGACTCCATCTCCTTCGACGGCGCGAAAGTCGTCCACCACCACACCCCCTCAAGCGACGACACCGACCCCCAGGCCGCCGACTAACCCCCCGCCCGCGCCCAGGGGAAATCGGCCGGGATCAACCCCTCCACCCCGCTCACGAACCCCACCATGAACTCCAGCGCCTCCACCACCCGAGGCCCGGGCCGGTTGAACATCTGATCCCCGTCCACCAGCGCCACACGACCCTCGCGCACGCACCGCATCGACGCGAACCAGTCCCGCGCCATGAGGCGCTCATACTCGGACCTCACCTGGTCGAGCGAGAGCCCGCACGGCGCGATCACAAGCGATCGCGGGTCCGCGCCCACAAACGCATCCCGATCCACGGCAATCGACGCGCCGCCCACCCGTTGGGCCTGCTGTGGCCCCACCGCCGCCCCCGACCCGGGCACGATCCGGGTCGGATTCAGGGGGTGCCGACCCCCCGCGCGCTCGATGATCTGCACATTCCAGTGACCCGCGACGTAGATCGGGTCGCACCATTCCATGAACCCCACGACATGCGTGTCGTCATACGGATTCACATGCACCTCCGCGTGATCCATCCTCGCCCTGAGTTCCACGACGAGCTCCATCGCCCGCGATCCGAGCCCCATCGCGCGCCCCACCCGCGTGATGTCGTCCATGATGTCTTCGACGCTCTGGGGGTTCAGGACCAGCACCTCGGGCGCGGGGTCCAGCCGCGCGATCGCGCGCTCCACGCTCGGCGCATCGATCGAGCACACCCCGCACAGGTCCTGGGTGATGACCAGATCCGGGCGAAGATCCGCAAGCCCTTGCTCATCAAGCACATAGAGCGATTGACCGGACCCGACGCTCGAGGACACCGTGTCGTGGAGTTCCCGCGCGTCATCGCCCCGGATCGGGTCGTAGTGCGTCCTGGCGCTCGTGAGCACCCGCGCCGTTCGGACTCCCTCGGGATGATTGCATTCGTGGGATCGACCCACGAGCGCGCCCTCCCCCCCGAGGAGCGCGACGATTTCCGTGGCGCTGGGGATCAGACTCACGACGCGCATCGAAATCCTCCGAAAAACAAGGGTGAAGCGAGCGACGGCGCTCGCCGTGGGGCGCGTGCGTGCTCCCTACCATCGACCCGAGCGATCCCGCGCCCAGCGCACCAGCATCGCCCGATCCTACACCCGACCCGCGCCCGAACCCTGGAGCGACCCGCGTGAGACCCGACCGACCCATGATGATCCCCGCGCTCCTCCTCATCGCCGCCCTCGGCGCGCCGCTGTCCGCCCAGGACGGGGACCAGCCTCCCGCCCCCCCCGTCGACCCGACCCAGCTCGAGGATCTGGTCAACGACTGGGGCGAGCCCACCGACACCGCCAACGATCGACCACGCTCCGCACCCCGCAACGGGATCCGCCGGCCCAGCGGCACCCCCGCGGATACCCCACGCCCCGAGCCCACCGTCTCCTTCGGGATCTTCTCCGAACCCATCGAGCTCACCACCCTCATCGATTACGTCGGGAGCGCGCTCAACATCAACATCGTCGTCAAGGGCACCCCCGCCGGAGAGATCGTCTTCAACGCGCCCGTCGAGGTCCCCAAATCCAAACTCATCGACCTCCTCGACGCGATGCTCGAGCAGTACAACTACACCATCACCAACGAATCCGCGACGGGCTTCTGGATCGTCCAGCCCATCACCGACATCAAGCCCAACCCCAGCGCCCAGCGCGCGAGCATGCAGATCATCCCCACACCCAACATCAAGCCCTCGCTGATCGTCCCCGCGCTCAGCAGCGCCCTCGGGTCCGGGTTCGGGGGCGTCCCCGGCCAGGGCGGCGGCGGCGGCGCCCTCCAGGCCATCGACGAGCTCGGCGTCATCATCATCAACGCCCCGGCGCGCGACATCGCCCGCATCAAGACCCTCGTCGACTCACTCCTCCAGATCGACGAGAACCAACGCTACATCCGCTTCGAGCTCGACCACCTCGCCGCCCCCGTCGCGCGCGACCGCGCCGTCGGGCTCTCGGGCGGGTCGAGCAACGCCAACAACATCAACAACCGCCAGCTCAACCAGCAGAACAACCAGCAGGGCGGGGCCGTCATCTCCGGCGGCTCCCTCTCCAACATCGGCGACCGCCTCGCGATCGACCCCCAGGGCAACGCCCTCATCTTCAAGGGCACCGAGCAGGAAATCGCACGCGTCCAGGCGCTCCTCAATGTCATCGACGTCCCCAACACCCTCGAGCCCAAGTCCTACTTCGCCGGATCCTCCGCCGCCCAGATCGCCGACATCGCCGCCCGGCGCGGGCTCGGCGAGGTCATCCAGATCTCCGACAACAACGACATCCAGAACGCCTTCGGCGGGTTCCGGGGCAACCAGTTCAACAACCAGCAGTTCAACAACACCGCCTCCTCCGTCGACACCACCGGCGGCCCCGTCATGGTCGTCGACACCTCACGAGGCAACATCATCTACTACGGCACCGAAACCCAACAAAAACAGCTCGCCAACCTCATGGACGAGCTCGACACCGAGGACGAACGCGTCGTCATCCGAGAAGTCGTCCTCGACCACTCCGACGCCGACACCGTCGCCGACCTCATGACCGCGATCATCACCGGGGAGCAACGCACCGGGGACTCCGACTTCCTCCCCGGATCCTCCGGCACGCGCAACACCAACCCCCAGGCCTTCAACCCCTTCTTCCAGGGCGCGGGAGGCACCGCGGGCTCGGACGTCAACGCCGCCTTCGACCCCGACCTCGTCTCCATCACCTCCGACCCCGACAACAACCAGGTCATCGTCAAGGCGCCCATCAAGCAGCAGGACGAGCTCGCGCGCCTCATCAAGCGCCTCGATCGGCGCAAGCCCCAGGTCTACATCCAGGCGATGATCGTCTCCGTCGAGGACTCGGAGAACTTCCGACTCGCGATCGAGTCCCAGCTCTCCGCCGGCGACTTCCAGTCCCAGACCAACTTCGGGCTCTCCAGCGCCGGCACGGGCGCGAGCTTCACCGACCAGCGCTCCGTCGCCACGGGGCTCGCCGGGCTCACCCAGGCCGTCATCCTCTCCAACCAGATCCCCCTGATCCTCAACGCCACGCAGACCGACACGGACGTCCGCATCCTCTCGACCCCCCAGCTCCTCGTCAACGACAACCAGGAGTCCGAGATCGTCTCGATCCGCGAAGAGCCCTACACCGAGATCTCCCGCGACGCGGGCAACGCCGACATCGTCACCTTCGGCGGGTTCGCCGAAGCGGGCACCACCCTCCGCGTCACCCCCTCCATCTCCGACGGCGGGTTCATGCGACTCGAGTACTACGTCGAGCTCTCCAACTTCACCTCCGCGTCGGGCACCGAGGGCTCGCCACCCCCGCGACAGACCAACACCCTCACGGGCAACGCCACCATCCCCTCCGACGGCACCATCATCATCGGGGGCATCACCATCGAGAACGCACGCGACACCGTCATGAAGGTCCCCCTCCTCGGGGACATCCCCCTCCTCGGGCTCCTCTTCCGCGACACGAGCAAGATCACCACCGACTCGAAAATCTACGTCTTCCTCACCCCGCGCATCATGACCGACCCGAACTTCCAGGACCTCCGCCTGCTCTCCGAAGGGCCCTACGCCGAGATGGACCTCGACCCCGAGGTCCCCGACCTCCAGCCCGCCATCATCGGGTCGACGGGCGTCACGCGCGGCGACACCCCGCTCCTCCCCGAATCGCCCGAACGCGACGACGACGAACGCCCCGAGCTCACCCCCGCGATCATCGCGCCCAGCGATCCGAGCACCACGGAGCCCGCCCGCGAATGAGCAAGTCCAAGGGACTCATCAAACGCGCCAAGAGCAGCGACACCCTCGCGCGCCCGCGCGGTGCCGCCCCCGTCGTCATCGACGAATGGGACGACGCCGCCAGCGCCTTCGGGCTCATCCGAGTCTCCGGAGACCAGCTCCGCGCCTTCGCGTCCATCGACGGCTCCGACGACGAGCCCTGGGACGTCATGCTCCAGACCCTCGCGCTCGACGAAGCGAGCGCCCTCAAACTCCTCGCCCAGCGCACCGGGCTCGACTTCGTCCCCGAACCCAAACTCCAGGAATCCTCCACCCGCTTCTACGAGCTCGTCGACCCCAACCGCGCCCGCACCTCCCAGGTCGCGTGCTCCCACAAGGACGGCTCCACCTACGTCATCGCCACCTCGCGCCCCATGCAGCCCAGCGTCTTCTCCATGCTCGAGGACGAGCTCGACGCGCCCATCAAAATCGTCCTCACCCCACGCGCCGCCGTCGCCAACCTCATCAACCGCGGGTACGAACAACGAGGCGACCTCGTCACCGAGATCGTCGAGGACATCCCCCTCGACCAGTCCGCGATCGAATCCGCCGCCGGCGCGATCGGCAAAACCACCGACCTCCTCGCCCAGGCGCGACAGACCCCCGTCATCCGCCTCGTCAACATGATCCTCTTCGAAGCCCTCCGGCGCGGCGCCTCGGACGTCCACGTCCACCCCATGGAAGAACGCCTCGCGATCCGACTCCGCATCGACGGCATGCTCGTCGACGCCTTCTCCCCACCCCAGACCCTCGCCCCCGCGATCAGCTCGCGCCTGAAGGTCATGACCGAGCTCGACATCGCGAACCGCCACGCCCCCCAGGACGGCCAGACCACCGTCCGCATCGGCGCCAAGAAAATCGACATCCGCCTCTCCGTCATCCCCACCATCTTCGGCGAGCGCATCGTCCTCCGCCTCCTCGACCAGTCCCAGCAGAAACTCGACCTCGACGCCGTCGGCATGGACAAGGACATGCAAACCAAGCTCATGGACTGCGTCGAACGCCCCAACGGCATCCTCCTCGTCACGGGACCGACCGGCTCGGGCAAGACGACCACCTTGTATGCCGCCCTCGGTCGCATCGACCGCGACTCGCGCAACGTCATGACCATCGAGGACCCCGTCGAATACCACCTCGACGGCATCTCCCAGATGCAGGTCAACGTCAAACGAGGCGTCACCTTCGCCACCGGGCTCCGCTCCCTCCTCCGCCAAGACCCCGACGTCATCCTCGTCGGCGAAATCCGCGACCCCGAGACCGCGCAGCTCGCGATCCAGGCCTCACTCACCGGGCACCTCGTCCTCGCGACCCTCCACACCAACGACGCCCCCAGCGCCATCCCGCGCCTGCTCGACATCGGGGTCGAGCCCTACCTCGTCACCTCGTCGCTCATGGGTGTCCTCGCCCAGCGCCTCATGCGCCGCACCTGCGTCACCTGCGCCGGGGTCGGCACCCAGGCGGGCGAGCCGTGCGAAACCTGCTTCGGCACGGGCTACAAGGGCCGACTCGCCGTCCACGAACTCATGATCATGAACGACGAGCTCCGCCGCCTCACCGCCGAACGCTCCGACGGCGTCACCCTCTACGACGCCGCCGTCGCCTCCGGCTTCGAGCCCATGAAGATCGACGCGATGAAGAAGGTCGCCAAAGGGCTCACCGACGAAGCCGAGGTCTTCCGCGTCCTCCACTGACCCGGACCCGAACACGCCGCCGCCCGGGTCCCGCACGCCCATCGCCTTGCGCGGCGCACGTTCTAGATCCGGACCGCGATCCTGCTACGTTGTTCCCGTGCAGCCGGGTATCGACCCCCCCGGCGACAAGCACCCCCACGGGCCGATCCATACCACGCTAGGAGAGAACGATGCACCGAATCGCCGCCATTCTCACGCTGGGCGCCACGACCACGCCGCTGCACGCGGAGATCCTCGCCGTCCGCTACGACTTCCCCGCCACCGCGGGGATCTCGCTGGACTGGTTCTTCTTCGGCGCTGACCACGGCCCGGTCTCCGGGTGGATCACGTCCACAAGCGTCGTGATCGAAAGCTACACGACAACCGGCGCACAGGACGCGGGCGACTTCACTATGAGCTTCGCCGTCCCCGTCCTCAACGCCGAACAGACCGCCGTGCTGCTCAACGGCCACGACCTCGGCTGGTCGGGCACGGGCTCGTTCGACCACGCCTTCACCAGTTCAGCTTTCAACGGAGAGATCCGACCGGGACGCTTCGGGGCCGAGTTCAACGGCGGCGGGACCTTCGTGGGCGACGCCTACATCGAGTTCACGGTCAACACCGAAGTGCCCGCGCCCGGATCCCTGGCGCTGCTGGGCGGCGCGGGCCTGCTCGCCGGACGCCGCCGGCGCTGACCGACGGCGCTTCGCCCCGCGCAGACACCGTCGCGTCGGAACGGTCCGCAGATGTCCGGGAGCGCCTCGGCCATCGCCTCACGCGATCACCGTCCCCCCGTCACCGTCGCCAACGATCGGTTCGATCGGCAGCGTGCGCGCCACATCCAGAAACGCGTCGTAGTTCCCGCGCGTCTCCGTCACCGAATCCCCCCCGAACTTGGTCATGAACGCGCCCGCGACCTCCATCGCGACCACGCTCTCCATCACCACGCTCGCGGCGCTCACGGCGCACACGTCGCTCCGCTCGTACTGCGAATCCTCGGGCTTTTTCGTGTTCAGGTCCACGCTCGGGAGCCCGCGCAGCAGCGTCGAGATCGGCTTCATCGTCCCCGTGACGACGATGGGCTGCCCGTTCGTCATCCCGCCCTCGGTCCCCCCCGCGTTGTTGCTCGACCGCACGAACCCGAGCGACGCCGTGCCCCGCTTCGACTCGTCGAAATGGATCGGGTCGTGCACCCGCGATCCGCGCCGCTTCGAGACCTCGGCCCCCAGCCCGATCTGCACCGCCTTGAACGCCTGGATACCCATCACCGCGTACGCGATCCGCGCATCGAGCTTCTCCGTCCAGTTCATCGACGACCCCACGCCCGGCGGGCACCCGAACACGTGGCACTCGCAGTCGCCCCCCACCGTGTCCTTGTCGACCTTCGCCGCCCGGATCGCCGCCCGCTGCTGCTCCGTGGTGCCTTCATCGAGCGTGTACGTGTCCGACGCATCGCGCGCCGCCACCAGCCCGCGCCAGTTCTCCGACGTCACCTCCACGTCCGTCCGCGCATCGAGGATCGACCGCACGAACCCGAACACCTCGACATCGAAAATCTCTTTGAGCACCAACCGACCGATCGAGCACGCCGCCACCCGCGCCGCCGTCTCCCGCGCGCTCGCGCGCTCCAAGGTCTCCCGGCAGTCCGTCGTCAACCACTTGATCGACCCCGCCAGATCCGCGTGACCGGGCCTGGGCCGATACACCGGCGGCGTCCGCTCCAGGTCATCCAATCTCGAGTCCCGGTTCTTCACCACCAGCGTGATCGGCGCCCCCGTCGACTTCCCGAGCCGCACCCCCGTGAGCACCTCCACCACGTCCGTCTCGAGCTTCTGACGCCCCCCGCGCCCGTACCCGCCCTGACGACGCGCCAAATCGTGGTTGATCACGTCCGTATCGATCGCGAGCCCCTTCGGGACCCCCACCACCGTCGCCACCAGCGCCGGGCCGTGCGATTCACCCGCCGTCTGATACGCCAATCTGGGTCCGATCATGCTCACGCGCCGTCTCCTGAAGGTCGTCCGTCTCAGTTCGTATCGTCACGAAGCACCGACAACATGTTTGAATACTGGTCGGTCCACACCCGGAAATCGGGGCGCACCCCCTTCGGATCCTGCACATACAGGAACCCCGCCTCGTCGATCAGGTCCTGACCCGTGCTCGGATCCTTCGTCAGCGCCATCCACACCGACGGGAACCGGTACAGCTCCTCCGCCACCGGGATGTCGAAATCCGCCTTCCGCAGCACGTACGCCCCCCCGTCGTACCCCAGCGCCCGGATCAGCGGCGCCAGGTCCAGGTGACGGTTCGAGATATGAATCAGCACCACCCCCCCGTCGCTTAGACGATCGAAATACAACTCCATCGCCTCGCGCGTCACCAGGTGCACCGGGATCGAGTCCGACGAGAACGCGTCCATCACGAGGATGTCGTACTTCTGGGCCCCCGCGTCGCGCTCGCGCTCGAGCAGCAACCGCCCGTCCCCGAGCTCCACCTCGATCACCCCCTCCGGACGATCCAGATACGTGAACAGCCCCGAATCCTGCGCGATCCACGCCACCGTCGGGTCGATCTCGAAGAACCGCATCGTGTCGATGTCCCGCGCGTGCGACGACATCGCGCCCGCGCCGAGCCCCATCACCCCCATCCGCGCCCCCTCGGGCTTGTACGACTTCACGAGCCGGAACGCGCCCCCGCACGGCCCCGACGTGTGGTAGTACCCCAGCGGGATCCGCTCCAGGTCCTCGCGCAGGTACTGCACACCGTGGTTCGTCGTCCCGTGCATCAGCGTGCGGATCCGGACGATGTCCTCCGTCCCCGTGTCGAACACAAGGTCGTCCACGACCATGTGCACGCCATAGAACGTCCGCTCCTTGTACTTGATCCGCGGGTCCGTGTAGTCGTCGACCACGCTCGCCGCGAGCGGCGCCGCCGCCACGAGCACGCACGCGAGCCCGTCCTTCCACGCCAGGTACGTCAACAACGCGGGAATCCCGATCGCGACCCCGAACGCGAGCAACGCGTTCGCGAGCACCGAGCCGCTCTGATCCCCGAACGAACGGATGATCCAAGCCATCCCGAACCCGACAGCGAGCACGTACACGAACGAGAGCGCCGGGAGCCCGAAACGCAGCAACAACACCCTGCGTTTCGCCGACACGCCCTCGATCCCCCGCACCCGCGCCCAAGGCAGCAGCGACAACGCGCACAACAGCACGATGTGGTACTCGTACGTCGTATCAAAGATCAGCGGCGACACCACCCCGTTGAACAACCCCCCCAGCGCCCCCCCGATCGACATGATCAGGTAGAACTCCGTCAGACGCCCCGCGTGGGGACGGTCCTTCGCCAGCATCCCGTGCCCCATCAGCCCCGTCAGCGTCAGCACGAACATCTGCACCAGGATCATCGGGACCACGGGCGCGAAGTTCTTCGACTCCCCCGCGAGGATCAGGATCATCGACGCGATCACGCTCACCACCAGAGGCCGGCGCAGCCGCTCGATCAGCTTCCCCGAATCCGCCGCGAACGCGACGATCATCGTCACCAGGTACACCGCCAAGGGCACCACCCACAACAGCGGCAGCGACGCCACGTCCGTCGTCAGGTAGCTCGTCACCCCCAGCAGCATCGACGAAGGCACGAACCCCCAGTACACCCACCGCAGCCGACGCTTCCACGTCACCGCGTCCACGCCAACGTCGTCCTCGTCGTCCACCAGCGCCGTCCCCGACGCGCCCCCGTCCGTATCGATCTCCCTCGCGCCCCCGCGCGACATCAGGATCGCCCCCACCGTCAACGCCGTGAATACCGCGAACCCGATGAGCCAGATCCGGCGCTGGTCCCCGATCCCCAGGGTCGGCTCCACCACCAGCGGGTACGCCATCAGCCCCAGCAGCGACCCCGCGTTGCTCGCCGCGTACAGAAAGTACGGATCGTGCGCCCGCGCGTGGCCCGTCCGCGCGAACCACGACTGCACCAGAGGCCCGGCGCTCGAGATCATGAAAAACGGGAGCCCCGACACGAGCGCCAGCTGACCGATCAGCCACGGGATCGGGTACGACGACGCCTCGGGAGGCGCGGCCGGGGTCTCGAACACGAACCCCGCCACGATCGCCACCACCAGCAGCGCCGTGTGCCCGAAAAGCTGCACCGACTTGGACACCCGCGCCACCACGAAGTGCGCGTACAGATACCCGAGCAGCAGCACCGTCTGGTAGAACAACATGCACGTCGTCCACACCGCGCTCGTCCCCCCGAACACGGGGAGCAGACTCTTCGCGACCATCGGCTGCACCGAGAACAGCAGCGTCGCGCTCAGAAACACCGTGATGACGAAGTACGCAACCATGCTCAGACACCCACGATAGGGCGTCCATCGCCGCCCCATCACCCCCACACATCGCGCCCCCTCTACCATCCCCCATGGAACGCGACGACCACGTCTGCCTGTGCTTCCGCGTCTCCTTGGGGAAGATCCGCGCCTACCTGGCGCGCGAGGACCCCAAGGTCGCCTCCCTCATCTCCGAGTGCCTCGGCGCCGGGACCGGCTGCGGCTGGTGCGTCCCCTACCTCAAACACCTCCACGACCAGCACACCCTCGGCCAGACCCCCGACATCCCCGGGTCCGCCGACGACTACGAGCACGGACGCGCCCGCTTCAAAGCCACGGGCTCGCGCGACCACCCCGAGGCCCCCGATCCCGCCCCCGAATAAACGAGAAAGGGGCCGGACTCATCGTCCGACCCCTTGAGATTCAGCCGCAGCGACGAGCGATTACTCCTCGCCGTCCTCGATGATCCGCAGCGACAGCCCCCACTCCGTCAGCTTCTCGCGCACCTCGTCGAGCGACGTCGCGCCGAAGTTCTTCACGCCCATCAGCTCCGCCTCCGTGTGCGAGCACAGGTCGCCGATCGTCTGGATGTTGAGCACCTGGAGCGCCTTGCGCGCCCGCACCGAGAGCTGGAGTTCGCTCACGGGCTTGCCCAGCAGCTGCTCCTTGCCCGAGCCCTTGAGCTTCTCGAGGATCTGACGACGCGCCACCCGGTGCGCGTCCTCGCGCCCCTGCCCGAGCTTGAGCCCCTTCGTCGAGAGCATCCGCTTGATCTCGTCGAGCGACGACTCCCCGAAGTTCTTGTACGACATCAGCTCCGACTCGTTGATCCGGATCAGATCGCCCAGCGTGCGGATGTTCATCTTCTTGAGACACGTGCGCGCACGCACCGTCAGTTCGAAGTCCGTCACGGGGGTATCGAGCAGCGCCCGGCGCTTCATCACGTCGCGCTCGTTCTCCTCCTCGATCATCATCCCCTTGGACGCGATCACGTCCTTCATGAACAACCGCGCACGAGGATGGTTCGGGTCCGTCTCCAGGATCTGACGCAGCGCCCGCTCGGCGCGGACGTAATCGCCGCGATCCTCGTAGAGCACCGCGAGGTTCATCAGCGCGTTCACCGGCGCCGGCGAATCCTCGCACACCCGCTCGTAGAGCGACAGCGCCTCGTCGTCATCGCCCGAAAGATCGAGCTGGAACGCCAGCGCGAACGCGATCGACAGGTCCGTCGGGTCCGCCGACAACGCCGACCGGAGGGTCTCGATCGCCTGATACCGCTCGCCGTTGGCGACCTGGTCCTTCGCCTTCGCGTACAGGTCCTTCGCCGCCTTCGCGTCCGACGCGTTCGCCGACGCGCCGATGACCATGTCCATGGGATCGTTGCTCATCCAGTGCTCCTGATGGATTCCCCGCCCACGCACCCGCGCGGCCGGTCACAACTCTAGGCCACATCCCCGCTTGAGACCACACCCGCACCCGAGCGCATCCCGATCAAACACCCCGGAATCACACATCCGCCGTCATCGTCGGATCCGGGAGCACGTCGTCGTACGGGTCCAGATCCGCCCGATCGTCCTCCTTCACCAGCGACAACAACTTCCACTTCCCCTGCCCGAACCGCACGCCCAGCACCGTCCCCAGCAGGATGATGTACAGCGACGCCCCGATCCAAGGCCCCAACGACCCCAGCGACGGCACGAAGTGCACCAGCCCGTACCCGAGCCCCACGATGCACGTCCACGACAGCACGATCGTCGCCACGCCCGGCCACACCGTGTCCCCCGCGCCACGCAGCGCCGCCGACGTCGTGATCGCCAGCGCATCGAAAAGCTGGAACACCGCCGCCGCGATCATCACCGTCGACCCGATCGCGATCAGCTTCGCCCGCTGATCGGGCGGGGTCGCGTCGTCGATGAACACCCCGATGAGTTGCTCCCGGTACACCACGAACACCAACGCGCACAGACCCATGTACCCCATCGTGATCTTCAGCGCCAGCACCGCCCGCTTGGTCGCGATGTCCGGGCGCTTCATCCCCATCGCCTTCCCGACCATCGCCTGGCACGCGATCGACAGCCCCACCGCCGGCATGAAACTCAGGTGCATGTACTGCAGCGCGATCCACCCCGTCGTGTTGTGCAGCACCGGATCATCGCCCATCGCCTTCCCGCCCAAAGGCACCAGCCACACCATCAGCATGTTCCAGCACACGATCTCGTTGACGAACATCAGCCCGGGCACCGTCCCGACCTTCGCCAGCCCGCGCAGACACTCGGCGCTGAGCTTCCACGCCTTGAGCGTCCCGAACATCCGCGCGTACTTCGGGCTCACGAACAGCGCCAGCGGGATCAGGAACTCGACCAGCGACCCGATCACCGTCGCCCACGCCGCCCCGACCAGCCCCATGGGCTCGATCCCCAAAGTCCCCGCGAGCGACGCGATCGCGCCCGTGATCGGATGGACCACCGACTCCCCGATCCACCCCGCGTTCTCGAACACCAGCTGCTGATCCCCGAAGATCAGCATCACGTTGAGCCCCACGTTGAGCACGTTCGCCACCACCGCGCTGATGAACACCACCCACGGCCTGTGCAGCCCATAGAAAAAATGATGGATCGCGCGCGAGCTCAGGATCCACAGCGCCCCCATCAGCATCACCGTCGCGTACTTCGTCTCGAGCGCCACCAGCGTCTGGTCCTCGTGGATCGACGCGAAATACCCCGGGACCAGCAGGATCGCCGGCACGATCAGCACCGCGCAGTACGCCACCCCGAGCCACAGCCCGTTCCACGCGTACGCCGCCCCGCGCTCCGGTTTCCCCGCGCCATAGTTCTGCGACACGAACGAGTTCACCACCCCCGTCATCCCCAGCATGAACGCGCACAGCGTCCACACCAGGATCCCACCGTTCGACTGCGCCGACACATACACCGGCTCGGGACCGATCCGCGACACCATGAACTTGTCCGCGAACTGCATCACCGTGTGCGACGCCATCGTCGCCACGCTCGGCAACGCGATCACGAACATCTCCCGCAACGCCCCCCCGCGCCCGTCCGTGTCCAGACGCACGTCCATCGCCGCACCCGCGTCCACGAGCATCCCGTCCGAGACCACGTCCGTGTCCGCGCGCACCCGCCCGTCCACGACGACATCCGCTTGCTGTTCCGTTTCCCGTTGTGACATCCGAAGAACCCCGAAGAAATCGATCACCCTGTGTACCGCGCCGAGCACCACGCGATGCGTGCCGCTCACAATCGTTCAAAGAAATGAACGCTCTCGCTGTCAGAGTCTGGGGTTCATAGCCGACCAGTCTACCACCACCCCCATCCAGGTCAAGACACCCGCCCCCATCCACCCCTTCAATTCAGCCGCGTGTCGTCCGCGCTCACCGGATCCTCACGCCCCGACCCCGCCAGCCGCGCCGCGCTCAAACGCACCGCCAAGTCGATCGCGTGCGCCATCGACCCCGGATCCGCGGCCCCCGTCCCCGCGATGTCGAACGCCGTCCCGTGATCGGGCGACGTCCGCACCACATCCCCCAAGCCCAGGGTGATGTTCACCGCCTCGTCGCGCTCGAGCAGCTTCACCGGGATCAACCCCTGGTCGTGGTACATCGCGACCACCAGGTCGTATTTCCCCGCCGCCGCCGCGTTGAAGATCGTGTCCCCCGGGAACGGCCCATCCACCACCGCGCCCCCCCGCCGCGCCAGCTCGATCGCCGGCCTGATCAAACGCCCCTCCTCGTCCCCCATCAGCCCGTCCTCCCCCGCATGAGGATTCAAGCCGCACACCGCGATCCGCGGGCGCGCCATCCCCAGATCAAGGCACGCCCGGTGACCCAGATCGATCGCATTATGGATCGCCCCGATCGTCAGCACGTCCCGGATGTCGTTGAGCGCCACGTGCACCGTCGCGAGCACCACCCGCAAACGCTGCCCCACGAACATCATCGCGTGACGACGCGCCCCCAGCGCCCGCGCCAGCACCTCCGTATGCCCCGGCTCCGTCCGACCCGCCAGCGACCACGCCTTCTTGTTGATCGGCCCCGTCACGATCGCGTGCGCCTTCATCGGGTCGCCCTCCCCCCGCTTCGCGTCCTCGATCGCCTCCCCGAACCAATGAAAGCTCAGCGCCCCCGACACCTTGTGGGGCTCACGCAGCGCCCGCACCAGCACCCCCTGCTCCTGGGCCCGAGGATCCGTGTCCACCAGCACCACCGGGTGCGCGCCGAGCGAACTCCGCAGCCCCGACCGCGAATCCACCTGCCACCAGAACGGCTCGACCCCGCACACCTGCGCCGCCTCGTGCATGATCTTCGACGACCCATGGATCATGAACCGCGCCGAACGACGACGCCCCTTGTCCGCGAGCGCGCGCACGATCACCTCCGGACCGATCCCCCCCGGATCACCCATCGAAATCGAAACCGTCGGCACACGCGCCATCACGCATGCTACGCGACCCGCGCCCCAAACCCCTCAAGTCTCGCTCAGAGGATCCGCGTGCTCCGAGGGAACGACCCGAGCACGTGCAACTCCTTGCAGTGCGCGCTCGCCGCCTTGAGCGCCGCCTGCATCGACTCGTCCTCCTCGTGACCCAGCGCATCCACGTAGAACGTGTAATGCCAGTTCTCCCGACCGCTCGGACGCTTGTCGATGTGCGACAGGTTCACCCCCGCGCCGTGGAACGCCTGCAAGACCCCCACCAGCGCCCCGTGCTTGTCCTCGGTCACGAACGTGATCGCCGTCTTGTCGTCCCCCGTCCGCCGCGCCCGCTCCTTGGAGAGCACATAGAACCGCGTGATGTTGTCCGGGTTGTCCTCGATCCCCCGCCGCAGGATCGGGAGCCCGTACAGATCCCCCGCCAGCTCCGACGCGATCGCCGCCGACCCCGGGTCCGCGCCGATCTCCCGCGCCGTCGCGTTCTCCTTCATCGCCGTCTGCACCGCCTGCGACGTCGACGCGTCGGGGAGCAGCGCCGCGTTCGGGTACTCCGCGCCCAGCCACTTCCGGCACTGCTCGAACACCTCGGGCTTGGAATGGATCCTCCGCACGTCCTTCGGGTCCGCGTCGCTCAAAAACATGTGACGCACCGCGATCTGCACCTCCGCGTACACCCACACCTTCCCCGCGTGCGCCCACAACGCATCGAGCGTCTCCGTGATCCCGCCCCCGATCGAGTTCTCGCACGGCACCAGCCCGTAGTTGCAGTGCCCCCGCCGCACCTCCTCGAACACCGCGCCGATCGTGCGCACGTCCGCGTACTCCACGCTCGACCCGAACTGGCGCACGCTCGACTGGTGCGAGTACGACCCCGGAGGCCCCAGGTACGCGATCCGCAGCGGACGCTCGAGCGCGAACGACCCGCTCATCAGCTCCCGGTACACCCCCTCGATCGTCCGGTCCGGCAGCGGCCCCTCGTTCGCGTCGATCGCGCGCTGCAGCACCTGCGCCTCGCGGTGCGGCGCATAGATCGGGGTCCCCGACCCGCGCTTGAACTGCCCCACCTCCACGACCAGCGACGCGCGATCGTTGAGCATCTTCACGATCCGCTTGTCGAGCGCGTCGATCTTCGCGCGAAGCGCGTCGAGCGCCTTCGAGTCCGCCGCGCTCTCGCTCCCCTTGGGAGCCGCGTCCGCCTTGGACGAGCCGCCCTTCCCCTCCCCGGGTTTGGCAGACTGGGGCTTGGGCGACTGGGGCTTCTTCGACCCCTTCTTCTTCGACCCCTTCTTCGTGTTCGGAGAAGACCGCGCCGCCTTCTTGGCCGCGTGCGTCTTCGACGTCGATTTCTTGCTCGGTCGCTTCGCCATACCCCAACACTATCGCACGCAAACCGCCCCTCCGTGAGCGATCATCACGCTTTGAACCCCCTTTGACCGATAATTCCACCCGTTCGCTCGCACAAACCAACCCACCACATCCATCGGATCCCGCTGAAACACACCCCCGCGCGCCCCCAATCATCCACCAGATGCTCCCCACCCTCCTCACAACCAATCACGCCGCCTTGACCCTGGGCGCCCAGCAATCCCTCCCCGAGGGCGGCACCGTCCCCCTCGCCGTCGCCCTCGTCGCCGGGATCGTCCTCTGGCTCCTGGGCGCCAAACTCGTCAAACCCGTCTTCTTCGTCTTCGGCTTCGCCATCGGGGGCTTCGTCGGCGCGACCGTCCTCCCCCTCACCGGGCTCCCCCCCATCGAGATCGGCTCCATCACCCTCACCCCGGGGATCACCGGGCTCATCGCCGGCGCCGTCATCGGCTCCCTCATCGCCCTCGCGATGTTCCGCATCGTCATCACTATGACCGCCGCCTTCGCCTTCGCCGTCGCCGGGCTCTTGGGCGCGATGGTCTTCCTCCACTTCAACCCCACCCCCACCGATCCAAACGCGATCGACGAGTCCTCCCTCGCCCTCAGCGAAACCATCGACGACACCAACGAACGCGTCTTCGAGGACGCCCTCAACCGAGAAGCCGCCAACAGAGCCATCAACGCCCTCAACGACCAGAGCGCCGACGACCCCCTCATCGACGACGACACGAAACAGGAACTCCTCGACGCCGCCGAACGCTCCCGCGCCTTCGTCCAGCGCTCCGTCAACAAGGTCAACCGACAGCTCGAGTCCATGCCCGCGCGCGACAAGATGATCGCCTTCTCCTCCATGTTCGCCGGGCTCGCCCTCGGGCTCCTCGTCGGCGTCACCATGCCCGCACGCACCGCCGCCCTCGTCACCGCACTCCTCGGCTCCGCCGTCTGGATCGGCGCGGGCGTCGCCCTCCTCACCGCACGCAACGGCACCCTCCCCGAGTTCCTCCACCGATCCGCCGTCGTCTGGGCCGCCGCATGGATCCTCATCACCCTCGTCGGGCTCATCGTCCAGCTCGGATTCCTCTCAAAGCCCAAACACAACGCCAACAAATCCGGTTCTGACGACGACGAATGACCCGATCCGGGGACCCCCACCCATGCACAACTTGACCGGAGTTCCCACGCAAGAGACAATCACCCAATCGTGACGGACCGATAGGGGGAGAGAGAGCGACCCCGATCGAATCGCACGGAGGTTCCATGACCACGCTCGTGACACGCCCCAAGGCCCCCGCGCCGGCACCCAACCCCATGCCCTCCCGCCTCCTCGTCGAGACCACCCAGCGCCGCGACGACGCCGCCCGCCTCCTCGATACCCTCCTCGACGCCAAACGCGTCTCCGAGTCCAACCTCGCCTCCCTCCAGCAGGACGACATGCTCAAGCGCGTCACCGGCAAGTCCTCCATGGACAACGCCATCGCCTCCACCCGCCGACTCATCGACTCCTTCAACCGCGTCATCGACGACCTCCGCCGGAACCTCTCCGACGACGAGCTCGCCGAACTCGACCTCATCTGACACACCCACCGCGCCCGCATACGCTCGTCCCATGACGAGCACCACCTCCACCTCCGCCCCCTCCGCCACGCGCCCCGTCGTCCGCCTCAAGCGCCTCGACGACCGCGCCGTCCTCCCCAGGTACCACTCCGACCTCGCCGCCGGGCTCGACCTGAGCGCCTGCCTCCCCAGGGGCGACGCCCCCGAGCGCGTCACCATCGAACCCGGGCACATCGCCAAGATCCCCCTCGGCTTCGCCGCCGCCATCCCCCCGGGCTACGAGGGCCAGGTCCGCCCCCGCTCCGGGCTCTCCACCAAGCACGGCATCACCGTCCCCAACGCCCCCGGAACCGTCGACGCCGACTACCGCGGCGAGATGTTCGTCGCCCTGATCAACCTCGGCCAAGAACCCTTCACCATCGAACACGCCATGCGCATCGCCCAGCTCGTCATCGCCCCCGTCGCCCACGCGATCATCGAGGAAACCGACACCCTCGACCAAACCACCCGGGGTTCGGGCGGCTTCGGCTCCACCGGGCTCTAACAACCCCGCTCGACGCGACTCATCCCTTGAAAAGCCAGGGCTTCTTGTCCTCGAACATCACGCACCAGTTCGGCGCGGACTTCTCATCGTGCGCATACGAGCGCCGCCCGAGTTCCTTCATCGCATCGAACCATTGGCTGAACTCCGTGGAGAGGAACGACCCCATCCGCTCCTGATCGAGATAGCCACCGCGTTCCCCGATCTGCAGGATCAGGAACCAGAACCCGAAGACGCGTGCACACGAGACATACGCCTCCACGTGCGCGTCGCCCTTCCACGTCGAGAAGCGCCCCCCGACATAGAGATCCTGCAGCACGATCGGGGTCCCGTCCTTGTTCACGTACTCCCCGGGTCGCTCCTTGAGATCACGGAGGAAACGCCACGCGACCGTGCGCGCATCGACCATGCCGGGTTCGTAATACGCTCGCGCCAGCTCGATGGTCCGATCGAATCGCTCTTTGCGATCCGCGCGCCGTGTGTTGAGCCAATACGCGAACGCCGCGACCCCGACCAGGATGACCGCGCGCACCGTGTAATCAACAACATCGCCGACCGTGATCGAGGAGACGAGCAGATCCATTCCCCCGCGCGGCGCCGACATATCAGAGCTTCAAATCCCCAAGCCCCATCCCCATCCCGCCGCCGTCGCCCAGACCGCCGCCGGAGGATCTGCCCTTGCCCTGCTTCTTCGCCTGCTCGCGCATCCGGCGCAGCTCCGGCGTCTCCTCCTTCACCACCGGCGCGTCGCCGCGTCCGCGCCCACGCCCCCCACCGCCGCCGCCCGCCTGCTGCGGGCGCTCCTTGAGCTGCTTGATCGACAGCGAGATCTTCCGATCCGCCTCATCCACCTTGAGCACGCGCACCTGCACGACCTCGCCCTCCTGGAGCACATCGTTCACGTTCGCCACGCGCTTCCAGTCGAGCTCCGAGATGTGCACCAGCCCCTCGACCCCCGGCGCGACCTCGACGAACGCGCCGAACTCGAGGATCTTCGTCACCTTCCCCGTCACGTCCGCGCCCTCGACGACCTCGTTCTTCGCGCTCGCGAACGGGTCCGACGTCAGCTGCTTGAGCCCCAGCGAGATCCGGTTCTGGTCCCAGTCGAGCTTCAGGATCTTGACGCTGACCTTCTGACCCTCGCTCACGTGACGCGCCACGTTCTTCGCGCCGTGGTTCACGCGCTCGTGCGACAGGTCGTTGAGGTGCACCAGCCCGTCCACCCCCCCGAGGTCCACGAACGCCCCGAAGTCCATGATCTTGCGGACCACGCCCTCGAGCTCGTCGCCCTCCTTGAGCGCCTCCTTGAGCGACGCCGCCGCCTTCTCACGCTCCTGCTGCAGGATCTCGCGCCGCGAGCACACGATGTTCCCGCCCCCGCGCTTGTCCACGCGCTGCACCGTGCACGTCATCTTCTCGCCCACGAACACGCCCAGGTCCGCGATGTGCCCCAGGTCCACCTGGCTCGCCGGCATGAACCCGCGGTGCCCCGCGACCTCCAGCTCCAGACCCCCCTTGTTCGTCCCCGTCACCCGCGCCTCGACCACCTGGCCGGGCTCGAGCATCTCCCAGTCCGCCTTCTGCACCGCGCCCGGGAGCGAGCAGATGTAGATCGACTCGTTCGGCTCATACCGCTGCACCACGACCTCGAGCTGCGATCCCACCTCGGGCTTCGTGTCCCCCTCCTTCCACTGCGTCGTCTCGAGCACCCCCAGCTCCTTGGGCCCGAACTCGACGAACACGTCGCTGGCGCCCACGCTCACCACCGTCCCCGTCCGGTGCTCGCGCCCGCCCCGCACCTCGCGGGGCCCGCGGATCGATCTCTTCTCCCCAGGGTCCTTCGCCTGCGCCGCCCCCTCCTCCTCGAGCTCGGCCATCGCCGCCTCGATCTCCGCGTTCGTCGCGGCATCAAGCGTCGTCTCCACGGGCCTGGGCGCGCCGGGCTGCGCCGCCTCCGCAGCCGCATCCCGCGCCTGCTCGCTCGTGGTCGTGTCGGTCGGGGTCGTCTCGTGGGCGTTGGGTTGTTCGGTCATGGGTCAACAGGTGTGCCGCACCCCGATCGCTCGGGCCGTGCGTGGACAACGGGCCCCCGCGCCGCCGCGGGGGTCAGGGAGTGCAGTCTAGCACGCGCCCCGCGATCTCCAAACAAACTCGGAGATCAAGGCTTCATTTGGATATCCAGCCATCCCAGCCGACATCCCGGGTCTCAGGGCAACGCCACGGCGCTCGAACCGAGCGACTCGCGGATCGCCTCGACGATCCGCTCCGCCGTCCGAACGTTCACGAACCCCGCCTCCGCGTCGATCGCCGGCTTGTCCCCCGAACGCACCGCGTCCAGGAACGCCTCGATCTCCTTCACGATCGGCTCCGCATCGTCGATCACCAGCTCCTCGATGTTCACCAGCTCCGCCCAGTTCAGGTCCGTCAGGTCCTTGCCCTCGCGGATCAGGTCACGCACCTCGCGCATCTGCAGCTCGTTGGCCGTCCGACGGATCATCTGACCCTTCTTCGCGCCGTAATCGATCTTGATGTACCCGTTGTCCCCCGTGATCCGCGTCAGCCGCTCCGTCTTGAGCGCCAGACGCGACGCCGTGATGTTCGCCACGCACTGGCCCCCGCCGTCCTCCTCCGGGAGGTTCCACGCGAGACGCGCGTTGCACAGGTCCTCGAACTCCGATACCACCGCCACCCCGCTCGCCTGCACCTCGTCGGGCTCGCGCCCGTCCATCAGCATCAGCACCACGTCCAGGTCATGGATCATCATGTCCATCACCACCCCGATGTCGATGCTCCGGAACGTCATCGGCGACACCCGGTGCACCTCCATGAACCGCGGCGTGATCCGCTCGCCCATCGTCTCCGTCGCCTTCTGCATCGCGCGCATGATCGGGTTGAACCGCTCGATGTGCCCCACCATCAGGCACGCGCCGTGCTCCTGCGCGATCGCCTTGAGCTTCTGCGCCTCCGCGCCGCTGTGCGCCAGGGGCTTCTCGATCAGGCACGCCACCCCCGCCTTGAGGAACGGCTCGGCGCACCTGAGGTGGTACGTCGTGGGCACCGCGATCGACACCGCGTCCACACCCGCCTCGATCATCTCCGCTTCGCTCCCGAACGCGGCGCACCCGTGCATCTGCGCGTGCTCCCTCGCACGCTCGAGGTCCGAGTCCATCACCCCCACGAGCTCGACCCCCTCGAGCTGCGCGTACACCCGCGCGTGGTGACGACCCATCCGACCGACCCCGACCGCACCGCAACGCAAGGGCTTCGCGCCCGAACCAGAACCCATGGCATGCCTCCGAGCCGCACAACCGCGGCGATCAAGTCGTCCAACCCCCCCACCACACGCTCAGACCAGCGCGTCCATCGCCTCGACGATGTCCTCTTTCCGCGTCAGACCGACGAACTGCTTCTTCACCTCGCCGTTCTGGAACACGATCACCGTCGGGATCGCGCTGATCCCGAACTTCATCGCCACCTCGCGGTTGCTGTCGATGTCCAGCTTCCCCACCTTCGCCTTGTCCCCATAGTGCGCCGCCACGTCGTCGATCGTCGGCGCCAGCATCTTGCACGGCTGACACCACTCCGCCCAGAAATCCACCAGCACCGGGGCGCTCGACCCCAGCACCTCGCTCTCAAAGTTCGCGTCCGTGAACTCCAGGGTGCTCGCTCCGGCCATGGATCTCCGCCTTTCCGTCAGGTGTCTTCGTGCTCCAGCAGAACGCGCCGTCCGTCGCGCCCGCCCGGGCCCCAATGGTAGCACAACCCCCCACCCCGAGCCGCCCCGGATCCCCCGCACAAGGCCCGATCCGCACGCCCCGAGCACCCCCCCACCCCCACGCCACCACCGGGCGCGCCACACCCGCGGGGATAGGCACC
>CBFGUD010000005.1:0-117243 GCA_965652365.1 uncultured Phycisphaerales bacterium | reverse complement strand
CCCCCCCGCCCCCCCCCCCCCCCCCGCCCCCCCCCCCCCCCCCCCCCCCCGCCCGCGCGGGCGCGGGGGGCCATGTTGTGTCGGTGGCTCATCGGTTGGTGGGCTGACGGCTCAGCCGGAGATGGGCTCGTGGGACAGCACAGGAGTTTGATGATGATGGATGTCCGTGGCGCGATGGTGTCGGGTGTGGTTGTCGCGATGGTGGGGTGCGCGGGGGTGGCGCGGGGGATCGTGATCCGGCATGATGTGGACGATTCGGCGTACCGGAGTTATGCGGATTCGCAGTTCGGGTCGGTGGGGCGGATGCTGTATCAGGACGGGGAGTCGTTGTTCTGGAACGGGTCGGGGACGCTGATCTCGGATCGGTGGGTTTTGACGGCGGCGCACGTCGCGGACGAGGCGGCGGACACGGACTGGTTCTTCGATACGGGGTCGGGGACGCAGCGGGTTCAGGCGGAGGCGGTGTACTACCACCCGGACTGGTTCGGCGCGAACCCGGGCACGAACGGTGATCTGGCGCTGATCCGGCTGAGCGAGTCGATCTCGGACGCGACGCCGACGGCGCTTTCGAGCGGTCCTGCGCCGTTCGGGACGGAGGTATCGCTCGTCGGGTTCGGGGGGAGCGGTGACGGGACGACGGGGTGGACGGGGTCGTACGACCTGCTGCGCCGCGCGGGGACGAATGTTCTCGAGCCGGACAATGCGTTCGGGTTCGGGTCCGAGTTCCTGCAGTTCGATTTCGATGCGCCGGGCTCGGGGGACGAGACGGATCTGGAAGCGATGCTGATGTTCGGGGATTCGGGCGGCGCGATCATGGCGATGGGGGACGATGGGTGGGAGCTCATCGGGGTGAACACGTTTATTGTGCCGTTCGCGGATGAGCCGACGGATTACGGGATGTACGGGGACCTGATGGGGTCGACGTCGGTGGATTTCCACAGGGACTGGATCAACTCGGTGATCCCGGCTCCGTCGTCGGTGCTGGTGCTTCTGGGCGCGGGCGGGTTGGTGGCGCGACGCCGGCGGGCGTGATGGACGCTATCGTCGGTTGATGGCGAAGAAGAAGGTCGTCAAGAAGAAGGTCGTGAAGAGCGAGCCCGAGTCGGCGTGGATCGATGCGCCGTCGCCGATCGCGATGTCGGCGGTGCTGGGTCAGGATTCGGCGATCGAGACGCTGTCGCGCGCGATGGATTCGGGGCGCTTGCATCATGCGTGGATTTTCCATGGTCCCAAGGGGGTGGGGAAGTTCACGAGCGCGCTGGCGTGGGCGAGTGCTTTGCTTGATCCTGAGGCGCGGGCGGATCTGACGGGGCGGGTGTCGGTGGATCCGGATTCGGAGACGCAGCGGCGGATCCGGGCGGGGACGCACCCGGATTTGTTCATCGTGCGGAAGGAGCTGGCGCGGTTCGAGGAGAAGGCGACGGTGCGGGGGGCGAAGCTGGCGACGATCCCGAAGGACGTGGTGGAGCGGTATTTGATCGGGCCGGCGAAGTTGGCGCCGGTGATGAGTCGGCGTGGTGAGGGGGGGGCGCGTGCGGGTCGGGTGTTCATCGTGGATGAGGCGGAGCTGCTGGATCGGTCGGCGACGAATGCGCCGGTGCAGAACGCGCTGCTCAAGACGCTCGAGGAGCCCGCGCCGGGGAACGTGATTATTTTGGTAACGTCGTCGGAGGATCGGCTTCTGGCGACGATCCGTTCGCGGTGTCAGCGGGTGGGGTTCCGGGCGCTGGATCATGATGCGATGCGCGCGTGGGTGGGGTCGAGCGGGGTGGAGGCGACGCCGGAGGCGCACGAGTGGATGATGCGTTTCGCGGACGGGGCGCCGGGTCGGTATGCGCAGGCGGTGGAGGAGGGGCTCTACGGGTGGGCGCGTGTGATCGAGCCGATGCTGGCGCGGTGCGCGCGCGGGGAGTATGTGGGGGAACTGGGGCCGACGATGGCGGACCTGATCGAGGAGCGCGCGAAGGGGTGGGTGAAGGCGGGGCTGGCGCGCCGGGAGAACCGGTCGAAGGAGACGGCGAACCGGGACGGTGCGGCGCTGATGCTGGCGCTGGTGTCGCAGTACGCGCGTCCGATGCTGCGGAATGCGCGGAGCGCGGCGTGGGCGGTGCACGCGATCGACATGTGCGAGCGCGCGATCATGGAGCTGCGGTCGAACGTGTCGTCGCGGTTCGTGATGGATCACCTGAGCGCGGGGCTGAGCGAGCCGGCGCCGGCGCTGTGATCGGGTAGGGGGGGTTGGGGTTGGGGGTCAAGCCTGGGCGCTGAAGGGGGCGCGGGGGGCGGTGGTGTCCGCGGGGGCTTGGGCGCGTCCGGCGGCGCGTTCCTCGGCGAGTTTGTCGAGGAACTGGGCCCAGGTCTCGCGTTCGTACTCGAGGAGTTCGATGGCCTTGTCGAGGCGTTTGGTGTCCTTGTCGATGGAGGCGTGGAAGAGCTCGCCGTAGATGAAGAGGTAGATGCCCTTGATTCTTTGGGCGAGCTGCGGGTCGGCTTCGGGGTTGATGGACTCGGAGAGTTCGAGGACGATGGTGCGTGCGTTGGAGAAGCCCTCGTAGATTTTCTCGTAGTCCTTGTTGTCCATGGCGTGCCGGGCCTGGCGCGCGAACTTGACGGCGCCGTCGATGAGGAGGAGGCGGAGCTCTTCCGGGGGCGCGGTGAGGACCTTGGTCTTGAGGTACGGGTTGAGGGTGTTGGTGTCGGGCATGGGCGTGACTATCGGGCGTGTGCGGGGGCGGCTTGAGCCCGAGGTCGCGGGTTTTCTCACCCGATGAGGGAGATCTGGGAGAGCGAGGAGCCCTGTGTCTGGAGCTGCGCGATGGACTGTTCCATGGCGAGGAACTGGGCCTGGAGGATGGCTCGGCGGGCTTCGAGGCGTTCGTCGAACTGTTCGATGCGGCTTTCCTGGAGCTCGATCTGGTCGTCGAAGGCGTTCTGTCGGTTGACGAGGACTCCGGAGAGCGAGTCGGTGTAGGTTTCGGTGAGTTGTTCGAGCTGGAACATGACGCCGCGCTGGGAGAAGACGAGTTCGTCGTCGGTGTTGGGGTCGTCGTCGTTGGCGCTGGTGTCGACGGTGCGGGTGGTGAAGAGTGCTTCGACGGCGTCGGGGTCTTGGTCGTAGGCGTCGCGGAACTTGGCGGCGTCGAACTCGAGGACGGATCCGGAGCCGATCTTGAAGCCGACCTCGGTGAGTGAGTCGAAGGTGCCGGTGAATCCGTCGTTGGATCGGAGGATGGCGCTGAAGAGGGAGTTTCGGAGTGAGGCGACGGTGCCGTCGCCGAGGAGGGTGCCCCGTTCCTCGGTTTCCTGGTCGAAGCGTGTCTGGAAGTCCATGCGTTCGATGGCTGCGTTGAAGGACTCGACGAACTCGTTGATTTTTTCCTCGATGGAGGAGGTGTCTTGCGAGACGGAGATGGTGACGGGGTCTGCGGAGGTGGATTTGAGGTCGATGGTGACGCCCTGGATGACGCCGTCGAGTTGGTTGGAGGAGGAGGAGATGAGGATGGCGTCGGCGGGGTTGGTGGAGCCGAAGAAGACTCGGGCGTTCTGGCCTTCGTCGATGGTGGTGGCGCCGAGGTCGAAGTCTCCGGAGTCGATGATGAATCGTCCGTCGACGCCTGTTTCGTCGGAGGCGATGGAGAGGCGGAAGGGGGCGGACCCTGAGCCGGTGTTGACGATGGAGGCGCTGACGCCGGCGTCGGCGTCGTTGATGGCTTGTCGGATGTCCTCGAGGGTGGAGTTGGCGTCGATGTCGATGTTGATTTCGAAGGAGCCGTCGATGTAGTTGTCGGCGCCGGATCCTGAGGCGGTGCCTTCGAAGCGGAGTTTTTCGGCGACGGAGCCGTCGGTGTCGGTGATGGTGAGTTCGCTGGCGCCTCCGCCGTTGTCTTCGATGATGATGCCGTCGCCGGTGTCGTTGATTCGTGCGGTGACGTCGATGGTGGAGTTCTGGTTGATTCGTCGGATGACGTCGGAGAGGGTGACGTCTCCGGAACCGATGGAGATTTCGGCGCGGTTGTTGTTGGAGTCGATGATCTCGAAGGAGCCGGTGCCGACGCCCGCGCCGTTGTAGAGGGAGTCGAGACGTGTGGCGGCGCCGTAGTAGCCGAGCTGGAGGTTGGTGCCGGTGGTGGATCCCGAGGCGTGCGCTCCGGCGATGCCGAGGAGTTCGGCGGTGTCGGCGCCCCCGGTGCCACCGATGGTGAAGGTGTCGGGTCCGACGGAGGTGTCGGTGATGGCGATGCCGGTGCCTTTGCTGTTGAGCGAGGCGATGACGCGTCCGTCGTTGGTGGGGTCGTTGTTGATGGCGTTGATGATGTCGTTGACGTCTCCGAGCCCGGAGATGTCGACGAGGAAGTTGGTGGAGTCCTTGGTGGAGAAGGTGAGGAGCCCGTCGGTGGAGCCGAGCCCGTTGGCGCCGTTGATGGAGGAGATGAGGGTGGAGTTGAGCCCGGCGAAGACGCGTCGTCCGGTGCCGGAGCCCGCGGCGTAGGTCCCGGCGAGCCCGAGGTCGGTGGCGGCGGTGGAGGGTGAGCCCGAGCCCGAGTAGTCGGCGACCTGGATGTCGCGTCCCTGGGCGTCGTTGATGGTGAGGGCGCCGGTGCTGGGGTCGATGGCGACCTGGACGTCGGAGCCGAACTGGGCGCTGAGGGCGTCGTTGATGCGTGTGACGGCGCCGCCGACGGTGGAGACGGCGGGGGAGGTGACTTCGAGTGTGATGTCGTCTTCGGTGAGGGGGTCGCCGTCGGCGTCGACGCTTTCCTCGATGTCGCCGAGGCGGATGTTGACGGTGGTGTCGTTCTCGTCGAGGATGTTGTCGCCGTTGGTATCGACGCGGATGGTGAAGTCGTAGATGCTGGTGCCCGAGGCGTTTCGTGTGAGGACGCCTCGTCCGTCGTTGAGCGCGGAGAGCGCGGTGTTGGCGCTCAGCCCGTAGACGGAGGTGCCGGTGATGGTGCCTTCGGGGTCGATGGATTGGTTGAGCCCGAGGGAGCCGAGGACGTCTTTGGCGGTGTCTTTGTTGGCGATGGTGGAGACGCCCTGGACGACGATGCTGCCGTTGTCGGTGTAGGCGGTGACGCCTGAGACTTCGTTGAGGGCGTCGAGGACGTCGGAGACGGTGCCGGCGCGTGAGAGGTCGACGTCGGTGCCGTTGACGGTGATGACGCCTCGGGTGATTCCGTTGCCTTCGTTGAGGTCTTCGAGGGAGGTTTGGCGGTCGAGTCGTGCGTCGGCGGATTCGAAGGAGAGTGATTCGAGCCCGATGGCGGAGGTGTCTCGGTCGGCGAAGCCGCGGGTGAGGAGCTGCTGGGTGGAGACGAGTCGGTCGACGATGAAGTTGTAGGAGCCGGGGGCGGCGGACTGGGAGGCGGTGGCGGAGAGGATGGATTCGTTGGAGACCTGGGCGGCCTTGTTGCGGAAGACGTTGTCGGTGCGGAATCCCTTGGCGAGGTTCTTGAGTGCGTCGATGCGTGTGTTGATGTCGAGGTAGGCGGCTTTCTGTCCTCTGAGCTGGACGAGGCGTGACTGCGCGAGGACCTTGGGGCGCGACTCGATGGAGAGGAGCTGTTCGATGAGTGAGCTGGTGTCGAGGCCTGAGAAGAGGCCGACGCCTGTGGTGATGCCGCCCATGGTGGGGTCTCCGCGCCGGGGTTTGGAGCGTGGTGTCGCTCGTTCGGTCCGGCTTCTGGTGGTGGATATCGGCGAGATCGCGGGGAATCCTCGATGCGATCGTGTTGTGTGGGCGATGTTTGCGATCGCTGGCGCGTGTGTGCGCGTGTGCGCACAATCCGCGCGTGGGTGGCGGGCGGATTCTGCGCCGGAGTTGGGTGTTTTGGTCGAACCGGTGGCCCTGGCGGGCGATAATGAGACGCGATGCGCGACACGAATCAGACGAATGCGGAGACGATCCCCACGGCGCCGGTGCTGCTGCGCGTGGGGGTGCTTGTGGCGGGCGTGGCGGCGGGGCTGAGCGCGCTGCCCTGGATCTGGTTCGCGATCGGTCGGTTCGGCGGGTTCGACTGGGGGCTTTTCGGGTTCGAGGTGATGACCTTGGTCGCGGGGGTGTTCGGGGTGCTGCTGGGGATGGGGCGGTTCCGGGAGGGGTGGGCGATCGGGGTGACGGCGATCGCGGGGTCGATCCTGGTGTCGCTCGTGTTCGGGTTGTTCGTGGGGTTCATTTTCTCGAAGCGGGTGGAGTCGTTCCCGGAGCTGGCGACGCTCACGGACGTGACGCTGTATCTGCGGGTGGTGGTGATCGGGGTGATGGGGGCGGCGGCGTCGCTGGCGGTGTTCGCGCGGTCGCCGAGGTCGTGGGGGTATGTGGTGCGGAGCGCGCTCGTGGGGGTGCCGCTGGTGGTGGCGGCGGGGCTGATCTTCAAGGACCTGGGTCCGGGGGCGTGGGTGAACAGTCTGCTCGGGTCGTCGGGTGCGGTGGCGGGGGTGACGCTGCTCTCGGTGGGGCTGGTGGGGATCGTGGTGTTCTCGATCGCGGCGCATTTGTTGATCCGCGCGTACGAGTGCGGTCGTCCGGGCGGGGTGGACGGGTCCGATCAGGAGGCGTGATCCGGGGTCGGGGGCGTGGGCGGCGGTTGAATTTGGGCGGGGTGTGGCAATTCGGCGCGTCCGAAGCCCAACAATGACGTTGTGAACGATCTCATTCTTCTGCTTATCGCGTTGTGCTTCGCGGCGATCATCGGCGCGGGGGTCGTGTTCTGGGTGGTGACGGCGCTCAAGCGTGGTCGCAAGGGGGGGAACCTGGACAGGGTGTCGCTGCGGATGCTGACCGAGCGGGTGCGTGCGGTGGGAAAGCTGGTGGGGCTGGAGGTGCACGCGAAGGAGATCGCGACGGCGACGACGGGGTGGAACTGGCTTCCTCCGATCCTGTTGTCGCAGGCGAAGGTGGCGATGATTTTCCAGTTCGAGAAGCAGTACGCGATCGAGCTGGGGTCGCTGCGTGAGAAGGACGTGACGGAGGTATCGCCGGGTCGGTTCCGGGTGTCGCTTCCTCCGGTGGTGGGGTCGCTGCGATTGATGGATGTGGAGCCGTATGACATCCAGCAGGGGCGTGTGCTGGGTTTGCTCGATGTGATCAACATGAACGCGGAGCGTCAGAACCTGCTGATGCGGACGGCGCAGGAGCAGGCGGCGGAGCTGTTCGAGAAGAACGACGAGCGGTACATCGCGCAGGCGCGTCAGGCGATGGAGCGTCAGCTGCACTCGATCGCGCGGCTGTTCGATGTGGAGCTGGAGATCGAGTGGCGCGAGCAGCCCGACACGGGTCAGCCCCGGCTCGAGCTCGACGAGTCGCTCAAGACGGGTCCGGCGAGGGTGTGAGGGGGTGTTGTTTTGACCGCTCCCTCACGGTCGCGGCTCGTTGGGGTGAGGGGGGTTAGACGGCGCTGGGGTGCCAGATCGTTTTGAACTCGACGAAGGGGTCGATCCAGGAGGGGGACTCGCACTGCGCGTCGCTCGTGAAGTCGAGGGTGTCGGGGTGGATGGTGACGCGTTTGAGGTTCTCGGCGGCGCCCTCGCGGAGGGTGGTTCGCTGGGTGTCGGAGAGGCCCGCGGCGTGGACGGCGATGATCTCGTGGTGGGTGGCGACGTGGGGGGCGAGCTCGTCGCGGAACCCGGCGAGGGTGTTGACGACTCCGCCGGGGAGGTCGCTGGTGGCGAGGGCTTCGGCGAGGATCATGGCGGGGATGGGGTTGGTCTCGGACGCGAGGACGACGGTGGTGTTGCCGACCGCGAGGACGGGGGCGAGGAGGGTGATGAGCCCGAGGAGCGCGGGGGTGTCGGGGGCGATGACGGCGACGACTCCGGAGGGTCCCGGGATGGTGAAGTTGTGGTAGGGCCCGGCGACGGGGTTTGAGCCGCCGAGGACCTGGGGGTATTTGTCGGCCCATCCGGCGTAGTGGATGACGCGGTCGATGGATTGGTCGACTTCTGATTTTGCATCGGATCCGAGGGCGCTGGCGAGTTCGGCGCGTTTGCCTTCCATCATTTCGGCGAGGCGGTAGAGGATCTGCGAGCGGAGGTAGGCGGTGGCGCCCGACCACGCGGGGAAGGCGCTGTGCGCGGCTTCGACGGCGCTGCGGAGGTCCTTGCGTGAGGCATGGCAGACGTGGGCGTCGATGCCGATGGCGTGGTCGGTGACGCGGGTGGTGCGTCCGGACTCGGTGCGGGGGAACTTGCCGGCGATGGCGAGTTTGTAGGTTTTGGTGACGGGGAGGCGGTCGGTCACAGCTGGTACTCCAGTTCGAGCTCGTGCTCGAGCTTGATGCCGTCGATGCCCATGTCGGGGATTTCGGTTTTGATGGTTCGTGCGTCGTTGACGGCGTTTTTGTAGAACTCGATGATGCGGAACTCTCGGCGTTGGTAGAAGCGGAGGGCGGGGGTGTTGTCGTTGGTGGTGATGAGCCAGAGTCGTGTGCAGTCGGCTTCGCGTGCTTTGGCGCGGACGCCGGCGAGGAGGCACGAGCCGACGCCGCCGTGCCCGGCGAGGGCGTTGTGTGTGACGATCTCGCATTCGTTGTCGGCGATCTGGTAGGTGAGGAGCCCGACGTTGGTGCCGTCGCGGACGGCGACGATGCCTGGGAGTTCGTCGGCCTGTATTTTGCGGCCTTTGGAGACCTGGACGGTGGAGGCCCAGTACTGGTTGAGGACGCGCTGGACCCAGGGTTTGTCGTCGGGTGTGAGGTCTCGGATCTCGAAGGATTCGTGGGTTGGGGTGGCGGTGGTCATGCGCGTGATTCCTTGGTGTATGCGAGGAGTCCGTGTCGTCCGCCTTCGCGGCCGAACCCGGATTCCTTGTATCCACCGAACGGCGAGGTGGGGTCGAACTTGTTGTATGTGTTGAGCCAGACGACGCCGGCGTCGAGTTTGGCGGCGGTGTCGAAGATCTTGGATCCCTTGTCGGTCCAGACTCCGGCGGCGAGCCCGTAGGGGGTGTTGTTGGCGCGTTTGATGGCTTCGTCGGGTGTGCGGAAGGTCATGAGGGCGAGGACGGGGCCGAAGATTTCTTCTCGCGCGATGGTGTGGCTGGGCTGGACCCCGGTGAAGAAGCAGGGCTTGCACCAGTAGCCCTTGGCGGGGAGTTTGGATGTGGTGGGGTCGTGCTTCGTGGCGCCTTCGTTGGTGCCGTGCTCGAGGTAGCGGTTGATGGTGTTGAGTTGCTCTTTGGAGTTGATCGCGCCGACGTCGGTGTTCTTGTCGAGGGGGTCGCCGACGCGGAGGGACTTCATGCGGTCCTCGAGTTTGGCGGCGACGGTGTCCATGATGGATTCCTGGACGAAGACGCGCGACCCGGCGCAGCAGACGTGTCCCTGGTTGAAGTAGATCCCTTCGATGATGCCTTCGACGGCTTGGTCGATGGACGCGTCCTCGAAGATGATGTTGGCGGACTTGCCGCCGAGTTCGAGGGTGAGTCGCTTGTTCGTGGGGGCGACGGCCTTGGCGATGCGCTTGCCGACCTCGGTGGAGCCAGTGAAGGCGATCTTGTCGATGTCGGGGTGGTTGACGATGGATGCGCCGGTGTCGCCCGCGCCGGTGACGATGTTGACGACGCCCTCGGGGAGCCCGATCTCCTGGCAGATCTGGGCGAAGCGGAGCGCGGTGAGGGAGGTGGTCTCTGCGGGTTTGAGGACGACGGTGTTGCCGCAGGCGAGGGCGGGGGCGATTTTCCAGGAGAGCATGAGGAGGGGGAAGTTCCAGGGGATGATCTGCCCGCAGACGCCGATGGGTTTGGGGTTTCGGTGTGGGAGGGCGTAGTGGAGTTTGTCGCACCATCCGGCGTGGTAGAAGAAGTGGGCGGCGGCGAGGGGGATGTCGATGTCGCGTGATTCTTTGATGGGTTTGCCGCCGTCGATGGTTTCGAGGACGGCGAGCTCGCGGGCGCGTTCCTGGATGCGGCGCGCGATGCGGTAGAGGTATTTGGCGCGTTCCTTGGGAGGGAGGGCGTTCCAGGGGTCCATGGCGGCGCGGGCGGCGCGGACGGCGCGGTCGACGTCGGATTCGTCGGCGATGGCGAGGGCGGAGAGGGTTTGTTCGGTGGCGGGGTTGATGGTGTCGAAGCGTTTGCCCGAGGCGGGGGGGACGAAGTCGCCGCCGATGAAGAGGTCGTGGGTGTCGGGGATGTCGAGTTTGAAGGATTCGGGGGCGGGGTCGTAATCGAAGAGCCCACCCCCGAGGGCGGCGCGGAGATCGAGTCGCGCCGGGGCGTCGGCGTTGGAGCGGAGATATTCGGACGCTTGGTCGTGCCTTGGCGCGATGGTCATGCCGGATTGTACGGTTCGGGGGGTCTCTGCGGCGGGTGCGCGGGTCGGATCGGCGAATTGTGCGCGTGGATGCGGAAGCGGACGCAAGGGGCGGGGGGATCTGGCCGCTGTAGGGGGTGATGAACCACGAGTACACGGAGCACGAGGGGTCCGCGTTTTCGGACGGCGCGTTCGGGGAGCCCGGGGTCGGCGCGGATCCGGACGCGTACACGGCGCGTTCGGAGACGCGCGTCGAGACGCGGAAGATGCGGTGTTCGCACGGGCGCGTGGTGGACCTGACGGGGCGTGGGATGCGGATCGTGCTGGACTCGAAGGACGCGCCGATCGTGGGTCAGTCGCAGATCTTCGTGTTCTCGGGTGAGGACACGGAGATCCGGGTGCAGGGGATCGTGCGCTGGGTGCGTCATACGGGGGGTCTGCGGCGGCGGACCGAGGCGGGGGTGGAGTTCATGGATCTGCTGGCGTCGCAGCGCGATGCGCTGCGCCGGTACGCGGTGGTGGGGGAACTCGAGGAGCCGAACGCGGCGCTGGACAACGTGCGGATCGAGTATCCGGATCTGTACGCGATCATGGGGGTGTCGCCTTTGGCGAGCTTCGATGAGATCCGGCGGGCGTATCACAAGCTGGTGCGTCGTTGGCACCCGGACGTGTGCGACGAGGAGGACGCGTCGGAGCGGATGAGCGAGATCCACAAAGCGTACAAGGTGCTGCGTGATGAGGATCTGCGGGCGCAGTACGACGAGCGGTTCGGGCCGCTGCGTGGGGCGGCGTGAGTCAGGCGGCGCTCGGGCCGCATTCTGGACAGATTTCGAGGTCGTGGAGTTCGTAGCCGCAGGTGGCGCAGCGGCGTGTTTTGATGCGCTTGGCGCGTCGGATGCGGAAGGGGATCATGGCGAGTTGGTAGGCGATGAAGAGCGCGGCGCCCCAGGCGAGGGTGGAGATCGCGAAGGGGATCCAGAGCGGTTTGAGGGGGAGGGGTCGGTCGCCGTGGGGTGTGGGGATGGTGATGCCGGTGACGAAGGTGCGCGAGATGGGGTTATTCGGGAGTGGGCGAGCGTCGTCGGGGCCTCGGTGGGTCATGGTGTGGGTGGGCCAGCCGATGTGGATGATGTCGATGACGTGGTTGGGTTGGTCGCTGGAGAAGGTGTAGATGCGTCCGGTCGGGGTTCGGATGGTGCTTCCGCCGTTGTGCATGCCTTGGCGCATGCGGTATCGCGGGGGTTTGGGGACGTCGGGGTTGGTTGCGGACACGGCGTTGTAGGTGAGCCCGAGGGGTTCGGGTGGCCAGGTGTCGGGGACGTCGTCGAGCCATTCGGTGACGAGTCCTCCGGTGTGGAAGATGGGGGCGCGTGGGGGGTCGATGAGCGCGGGGATCCAGGCGCTGAGGAGGGTGGCGAGGGCGCCGAAGGGGAGGAAGAGGGTGATGTGTTTGAACGTCGCTTTGACCGGCCTAGGCATCGGAGAAGTCGTGCCAGGCGGGGTAGGTTCCTGTGGCGGCTTTGTGGTAGGTGCGGAGGACGTCGTTGAGGAGGGATGACGCGCCGAAGCGGAAGAGGCCCTCGGTGAGCCAGGTGTCGCCGAGGGTTTCGTTGACCATGCAGAGGTAGTGCCAGGCCTGTTTGGCGGTGCGGATGCCTCCGGCGGGTTTCATGCCGAAGGTGCCGATGCCCTGGGTGTGCGCGTCGCGGATGGCTTCGAGCATGACGAGGGTGACGGGCATGGTGGCGGCGGGGGAGACTTTGCCGGTGGAGGTTTTGATGAAGTCGCGGTCGCGGATGCGGGAGATGGCGATGTCGCTCGCGCGGCGGACGTTGTCGTAGGTGACGAGTTCTCCGGTTTCGAGGATGACCTTGAGGTGGGCATCGCCGCAGGCGTCGACGACGGCGGAGATCTCGTCGGCGACGAGTTGGTATTTGCCGGAGAGGAAGGCGCCGCGGTTGATGACCATGTCGATTTCGTGGGCGCCCTTGGCGACGGCGTCCTGGACGTCGCGGACGCGGATGTCGATGGGGTATTGGCCGGAGGGGAAGCCGGTGGCGACGGAGGCGACTTTGACGTTGGAGCCCTCGAGGGCTTCGCGTGCGACGGCGACCATGGACGGGTAGACGCAGACGGCGGCGACACAGGGGAGGCGGCGGCCGAGGATTTCTTCGTCGCGTTCCCAGGGGCGGAGGGCTTTGCGGCAGAGGGACCGGACCTTCTCGGGGGAGTCGGCGCCTTCGAGGGTGGTGAGGTCGATCATGCTCGTGATGAGGTCGAGGGCGGCGAGCTTGGCGGATTTCTTGATGGAGCGCGTGGTGAAGGAGGCGGCGCGCCGGTCGGCCATGACGGCGTCGACGGTGGGGCTGGTCGGGAGGGGTGGGGGCGCGGCGGTCATCCTTGGGGGGTTCCTTCGGGGGTGTCGGTCGTATCCATGGGTTCGGGTTCGATGGTGCCGACGGGGAGCCCGGAGGATTCCCAGACGACCCAGCCGCCGAGGAAGAGTCGGACGCGGCGTTGGAAGAAGGTGTTGTATCCGGCTTCGATGAGGCGTTTGGCGACGGCGCGTGCGGCGGCGGAGCCCGGGTTTTCGCCGTAGACGATGAGGTTGTCGTATTTGAGGAGTTCGGGGTCCGGGTCGTATCGGAGGTCGATCTCGTTGACGCGGATGTTGCGGGCGCCTCGGATGTGTCCTGCGGCGAATCGTTCGTGGTTTCGGGCGTCGATGAAGAGGGCGTTGGTGGGTTCGGATTGGGCGTTTTCGAAGTATTCGACGGCGGGTGTGAGTTCGATAAAGTCGATTTTTTTGTCTGATACGCGGCTTTTGCACGCGGCGAGGGGCAATAGGACGATGGTGAGCGCGATGAGCGTGAGCAGACGCTGGATGTGGGGGGGAGATTGCACGGTTTGCATCCTGTCTGTCGGGTCGTGTGAATAATTCCGAGGCGCACCCGGGTGTGTCTCGTCGGGTGAATCGTATTCGGCGGAGTCGCCAAGGAGTCGAGGATCGTGAGCACAGGGATTTTGAGCGGATTGTGGTGTCGCGGGGCGTTGATTCTGGCGCTCGTGGTGTCGTCTCGTGGGTTCGCGCAGGACGGTGGGGGTGAGGGGATCTACGAGGCGGGTTCGGCGCGGGTGACGACGCGGATCATCCCGTCGAGCACGCGGGTGCGGGAGGGGGAGGACGAGGCGTTTTTGACGGTGCGGCTGCTGATGGAGGAGGGGTGGCACACGTACTGGCCGGGGCTCAACGACACGGGGTACGGGGTGAGCATCGAGATGGAGCCCGTGGAGGGCGTGACGTTCGGGGAGCCGATCTTCCCGACGCCGGAGCGGTATCTGGCGCCTGGGGGGATCATGGACCATGTGTACGAGGGTCGGATGATCGTGCTGGTGCCGTACACGATGGACGAGTCGGTGGTGGCGGGGGACACGCTCGAGTTCGGCGTGAAGACGGATTTCCTGGTGTGCAAGGACGTGTGTCTGCCCGGGAAGGGTGAGGCGAAGGCGGTGGTGGGGGTGATCCCGTCGGATCGTCGTCCGATTTTGAGTTTCTCGGAGCGCCGGATGCAGGCGATGTGGGAGGCGCGTCCGGTGGCGCTCCCGGGCGATGCGATCGCGTGGGGCGATGACGGGGTGTCGGTGACGCTCGAGGGGGCGTCGCGGTACGAGTTCTTCCCGGCGGCGGGGTGCGTCGGGTTCGCGGATCTGAAGCGGGACGGGGACGTGCTGGCGGACTCGTTCGCGCCCGAGCTCGCGGGGGACGGGGCGCTGACGGGGCGGCTCCGGGTGACGTTCAAGGACGGCACGGTGCGGGAATACGACGTGGACTCGAATCGGGAATGATCCGGGCACGAATGCATGATTGAATGATGGATGGGTACACACACAATCGGCCCCGCTGGCGCGGGGCGTAGACAACGGGAGGATTCGGAATGAAACTGATGAAGCAAGCGGTCGCGGCGGTCGGTGCGGTGGCGATGCTCGGTGCGGGCGCGGCGCTGATGGGCGCCGGGGTCGGGTCGGAGATCAAGCCCAGCGCGGCGGTGGGGCAGGCGGCGCCTGACTTCACGCTCACGGATCTGGAGGGGAACTCGCACACGCTGAGCGACCTGACGGAGAAGGGGAACATCGTCGTGCTCGAGTGGTTCAACCCGGACTGTCCGTTCGTGCGCAAGCACTACCGCGACGACACGGGGACCATGGTGAACATGGAGAAGGAGTTGGCGGGCAAGAACGTGGTGTGGTTGCGTGTGAACTCGGGTTACGAGGGTCATCCGACGGCGGACCACGACCACAACGCGGAGATGGCCGAGGAGTGGGGGATCACGTCCCCGATCCTGATGGACCACTCGGGCGAGGTGGGTCGGATGTACGGCGCGAAGCGGACGCCGGAGATGTACGTGATCGATTCGAGCGGGACGCTGGTGTACCACGGGGCGATCGACAACCGTTCGGACGCGGCGGGCCCGGGCGACGAGAACTATGTGAAGGCGGCGCTCGACCAGGTCATGGGCGGCGAGAGCGTGACGAAGTCGCAGACCAAGGCGTACGGGTGCTCGGTCAAGTACGACTGATCGGTCGGGAGTGATTGATGAACCTCACTTGAGCGAGGGGCCCGGTCCGGCGGATCGGGCCTCCTTGTGTATTGATCGGGGATTTGGGTCGGGGGGTGTTTGCGGCGATTGTGGCGGGGTGTGGGGTTGGTGCTCAACCGCGGGGAGGGTGGGCGATAGACTCTTGGGTTGCTGGAACTCGGAACGGAGTGCGCATGTTCGATATCGGCGGACCGATCGGGTCGTTTCTGAACTTTCTGGTGATCGCGCTGGGGTTCGGCGCGATTATTTTCATTCATGAGCTGGGTCACTTCCTGGCGGCGAAGTGGGCGGGGATCCGGGTGCAGGCGTTCTCGATCGGGTTCGGGCACGTGCTGTGCTCGTACCGGAAGGGGATGGGGTTTCGGGTGGGGTCGAGCGAGCCCGAGTACCGGGAACTGGAGAAGAACGCTGAAGGGCCGCGCGGTGAGACACGCGATCGGGCTCGGGATTTGCTCAGCGGGACGATCAGTCCGACGGAGTATCGGCTGAGCATGCTCCCTTTGGGTGGGTACGTCAAGATGTTGGGTCAGGAGGATCTCCATCCTGCTGCGGTGAGCACGGCGCCTGGATCGTATCAGAACTGCCCGGTCCCGAAGCGGATGGTGGTGATCAGCGCGGGGGTGATCATGAACCTGATCAGCGCCGCGGTGCTGTTCGTGATCGTGTTCGGGGTGGGGATGCGGATCATGCCCCCCACGGTGGGGCGCGTGGTGGACGGGTCCGCGGCGGCGGGGGCGCGCCCGATCGAAGCGCAGGTCGGGATGGGGCTGGAGCGCGGGGATCGGCTGCTGTCGATCGATGGGCACGACGTGCGCGCGTTCCGGGACATCGCGACGGAGTCGGCGATGGCGCGTCGCTCGAGCGGGACGATCGTGCGTGTGGCGCGCGAGGGGTTCGACGCGCCGGTGTCGTTCCGGGTGGATCTGGAGCCCGGGCTCGCGACGGGGCTGCTGGACCTGGGCGTGCTCCCGACGATGTCCACCGAGACGCTGTATACGGATCAGGACGATCTCTGGGCGGCGCAGAGCGCGAAGGCGGGGTTGTCGGGGGTGCCTTCGGGTTCGACGCTCGTATCGATCGACGGGGCGGATGTGCAGACGGCGACGGATCTGTATCGCGCGGCGCGGGCATCGGGGGGAGACGCGTTGACGCTCGGGTACGAGACGCGCGACGGGGCGCGGGGCGCGGTCACGATCTCGCCCAGGGCGGCGCTTGAGCGCGAGCGCGTGACGGTCGCCGATCGATCGATGACGATCGAGCACGCGCTGGGGATGACGGGTGTGATGATGGTGCATCCGGATGTGGAGGAGGGGGAGACGAAGCAGGGCCTCAAGCCCGGTGATGTGTTCGCGCGGATCGGGGATGTGGTGTGGCCGTCGATGGAGGACGGGATCCGCGTTGTGCGGGCGCACGCGGGGCGTGGGCTGGGGATCGAGGTGCTGCGTGGGGGCGCGATCGTGGCGCTGGACGTGGAGGTGAGCGCGGGGGGGACGATCGGGTTCTACCCGCACGTGACGACGGACACGAGCGCGCGGGTCGCGGCGTGGTCGGGTGGGGCTGGCGCGGGCGGCCCGATCGAACCGGGGTCGGTGATCGAGCGTGTGAATGGCGAAGCGGTCACGGACATGCACGGCGTGGCGCGTGCGATCGTGGAGTCGACGTCCGGTGCGTGGGACGAGGGTGCCCAGTCATTCGATCTGACGTTCTCGGTGGTTGGGGCGGACGGCGCGGTGCGCGAGGTGGTGTGGGCGATCGATCGGGCGCGGCTGGGGGCGCTGCGGGATCGGGGGTATGAGTGGCCGGGCGGCGAGCATCTGGATGTGTTGCTGCTCCCTGTGGAGACGATCGACAAGGCGGCGAACCCGCTCGACGCGATCGATCGGGGGCTGCACGAGTCCCGGCGGGTGATGCTGCAGACGTATCTGACGTTTTTGCGGTTGTTCCAGGGGACGGTGAAGGTGGAGCACCTGAAGGGGCCGGTGGGGATCGCGCATCTGGGGACGATCATCGCGGACGAGGGGTTCGTGAAGGTGTTGTTCTTTCTGGCGTTGATTTCGATCAATCTGGCGGTGATCAACTTTTTGCCGCTGCCGATCGTGGACGGCGGGCAGTTTTTGATGTTGTGCTACGAGTGGGTGCGTGGTCGTCCGGTGCCGGTGGGGTTCAAGAACGCGGTGACGATGTTGGGGCTGGTGCTGTTGGGGTCTTTGTTTTTGGTGGTGAGTTTCAACTACATCGGCGGGCTTTTGGGGATCCCTGGGGTGGGGGGCGTGGTCGGGCTTCTGGTGCTGCTCGGGGTGGGGGGGGTGTGTTTCTGGGCGATCACGGTGGCGCACACGGTGCGGGCGTTGACGCGGCCGAGGCGGCGGACGTACGCGTGGGCGCTGGCGCGGAATCTCCCGGGGGATCCGGGGGAGCTCGATGCGCCGATGGTGTTCGAGACGGGGCGCGTGGCGGGTGAGGCGGGGGCGATCGAGTACTGGCGCGCGGCGGGGCGGGATCCGTCGGGGGTCCGGGTCGTTCTGATTCATGGGTGGGGGTCGTCGAAGGTGGGGGCGCTCAAGCGGATGGATGCGCTCGCGGATGTCGCGCGGGAGTTCGTGGCGATCGATCTGCGCGGGCACGGGGAATCGGGTGGGCGCTGCGCGCTGGGGACGAGGGAGCACGGGGACGTGCTGCGGGTGCTCGGGGAGATCGGGGCGGACGGGGCGGTGGTGCTGCACGGGTGGTCGATGGGCGCGGGGGTGGCGCTGCGCGTGGCGGCGGAGGGCGCGGGGGGGCACGAGGTGGTGGGTGTGGTGTGCGAGTCTCCCTATGTGGACGCGCCGACGCCGGCGCGGAACGTGATGCGTTTGTCGGGGATGCCCACGGCGCTGAACCTGGCGGCGGCGATGAAGGCGCTGGGGGTTCGGCTGGGGGTGGGCGCGTCGTGGCGCGGGTTCGCGCGGGACGGGATCGCGCGGGGGGTGGATGCGCCGGTGCTGGTGGTGCACGGGACGGCGGACCCGGTGTGCCCGGTGGAGGATGGGCGCGTGATCGCGGGGGCGGCGCCCCGGGGGGCGATGGTGGAGATCGAGGGGGGCGGGCACAACAACCTGTGGACGGACCCGGCGCTGCGCGAGCGGGTGTCGGGGGTGGTGCGCGGGTTCGTGCGGGATCAGTCTTCGTCGAGGATGTAGTCGATGGCGCGCTGGGCGATGAGGTCGGCGGGGGTGTAGAGGGGGAGGGAGGAGGACTGGTCGGAGACGACGAGGGGGCCTTCGGAGCACCCGAGGATGACGCCCTCGCAGCCCTTGGCGCGGAAGCGGTCGATGATCTGGTGGATGGAGGTGCGGGACTGCTCGTTGATGATGCCGAAGACGAGCTCGTCGAAGATGATGTGGTCGAGGTGCTCGGCGTCCTCGTCGGAGGGTCGGACGAGCTTGATGCCCTTGAGCCCGAGGTCGGTCTGGTAGGCGGACCCGGTGGTGACGTAGCGGGTGCCGATGACGCCGACGGTGGTGCGTTTGTCGAGGACGATGGCGTCGGCGACGGCGTCGGTCATTTTGAGCCAGGGGATGGGGGAGCCGACCTCGGCGCTGGGGACGGCGTGCTGGACGGCGTTGTCGGGGCAGAAGCAGACCTCGGCGCCGATGGCGGCGAGGTTGCGGGCGCTCTCGCGGAGGAGCTCGCTCACGCGGATCCAGTTGTCGTCGCGGATGGCTTCGAGGTATCGCGCGAAGGGGATGTTGTGGACGGAGACGGTGGGGTGTTCCTCGGGGGGGACACGGAGGGCGGCGTGTCGGAAGACGGCCCGGTATCCGAGCGCCGCCCCTTCGGGGCTGACGGCGACGATCCCGATATGGCTTTTCACGGCGCACCTCATTTCCGGCGTTGGTGTGCGATCGTATGGCGCGAGCGTGGGGATGGGCGGTTCGGGCGCGGGGCGGGCTCTAAAGTGTGGCATGGATGATGCAGCACCGAGCGCGTTCGAGGTCCTGGGGCTCGAGCGGAGGATGGATCTGGATCGGGCGCGGGTGGAACGCGCGTACCTGGCGCGGCTCGGGGGGGCGCACCCCGATCTCGGGGGGGATGCGGTGGATGCGTCGGCGATCAACGAGGCGCGGGACGTGCTGATCGATCCGGAGCGCCGGGCGAATCTGCTGCTCGCGCTCAAGGGTGGGCCGGGCGCGAGCGAGTGCCGGGATCTGCCGGACGGGTTTTTGATGGAGATGATGGAGCTGAGGCAGACGATCGAGGCGGAGGTCGATGCGGACCCGGAGGGGGCGCGGGCGAAGTGGGAGCGGTGGGGGCGCGAGCGTCGCGAGGCGCACGCGGCGAACGTGTCGGCGATGCTCGAGGGGGACGCGGATCCGAGGGACGTGCGCGTGGAACTCAACGCGTGGCGGTACATCGAGCGTTTGATCGAGCAGCTGGATCCCGAGTACGACCCGGCGCGGGCCGATGGGCGTGGGTGATGGATCCGCGGTACGCTGAACGCTGATGGATCCGTCGCATTCGCCGCTGCTGATCGTGCTGGCGCTCCTTTTGGTGTGCTCGGCGGTGGCGTCGGCGTCGGAGACGGCGCTGTTCGGTCTGAGCCGGGCGCGCCGGGCGCAGCTGGCGCTGGAGCGTCCGCGGCTCGGGGCGATCGTGGATCGGCTTCTGCGGAGCCCGAGGCGTTTGCTGCTGCAGGTGCTGCTGCTGAATATGGCGACGAACGTCGCGTATTTCATCGTGTCGAGCGTGCTGACGCTGCGCGCGGAGGGGGCGGGGTGGCGCGCGGGGATCTCGGTGGGGTCGGTGCTCGCGATCATTCTGTTCGGGGAGGTGTTCGCGAAGCTCTTCGCGGTGTGGGCGCCGACGGGGAGTCTGCGGGTGCTGGCGCCGCTGCAGTTGGTGCTGCGGCAGCCGCTGCGCCCGATCATCGTGGTGCTCGAGCGTTGGTGCATCGAGCCCCTGACGCGGCTGGTCGTGGCGGGTCGGCCCGAGGCGCCGAGGGTGACGGTGAGCGAGATGGGGACGCTGCTGGAGATGGGGGCGAGCGAGGGGGTGATCGACGAGCGTGAGCAGGACCTGCTGGGCGCGATCGTGATGCTCTCGCAGCGCCGGGTGGAGGAGATCATGACCCCCCGGGTGGATTTCGCGTGGCTCGACGCGGAGTCGCCTCGCGAGCGGGTGCTCGAGGTGTGCGCGCAGACGGGGCTGACGCGGTTCCCGGTGTTCGACGGCGGGCTCGACGGGTCGGTGCTGGGGGTGGTGGACGCCAAGCGGGTGCTGTCGGGCGAGCGGATCCGCGACGCGATCGAGGGGGTGCATTTCGTGCCCGAGACGGCGACGCTCGACGCGTTGCTCGAGCAGTTCCGCAAGACGAACCGGTCGCTGGCGCTGTGCGTGAACGAGCACGGGACGGTGGTGGGGCTCGTGACGCTGGCGGACCTGGCGGAGCAGCTCGTGAGCGGGATCAGCGCCGACGCGCCGAGCACGGCGCACGAGATCGAGCTCGTGGGGATCGGTCGGTGGATCGTGCCCGGGCGGCTCGGGGTGCGGGAGTGGTCGGCGTTTTTCGAGGGCGCGAGCGCCGAGACGTTCCGGGCGCGGACGCTGGCGGGGCTGATCATGCACGAGCTGGGGCGGCTGCCGAGGGTGGGGGACGTGGTGGCGCTGCACGGGGTGCGCCTGGAGGTGCGGGAGATGGAGGGGCGATCGGTATCGCAGGTGGAGGTGCGGCTCGAGCTGGGGGGCGATGACCCTGGGGGCGATGACCACGGGGGCGATGGCGGGGCGAAGGGGGGCTCGGCGTGAGCGATCCGGTGCTGTGGTTGTGGGTGGTGCTGGCGCTGCTCGGGCTGATGGGTTCGGCGCTGTGCTCGGGGCTGGAGGTGGGGTTCTACTCCGTGTCGCGTGTGCTGGTGCGGGTGCGGGCGAGCGAGCACGGGCACGCGCGTCGGTTGCAGAAGCAGATCGAGCGTCCGGTCCCGGTGCTGACGACGCTGCTGGCGTGGAACAACGTGTTCAACTACGTGGCGACGCTGGCGATCACGGCGCTCTTGACGCGGACGGGGCTGGGGGACGGTGCGTTGATCGTGCTCCAGGCGTTCGTGCTGACGCCGGTGATTTTGATTTTCGCCGAGTCGCTGCCGAAGGAGCTGTTCCGTTCGCGTGCCAACGCGGTGATGGAGCGGTTCGCGCCGGCGCTGCGTGCGATGCGGCTGGTGATGACGATCGTGCCGGTGGTGCCGATGATCACGCTGGTGACGGACGGGATCTCGGCGCTGCTGGGGGGGGACCTGAGCGGGGAGGTTCGCTCGGCGCGGGAGTCGATGGGGGAGATGCTCAAGCACGGGGACGAGACGATCAGCGCGTCGCAGACGGAGCTGATCGATCGGGCGCTGCGTCTGGATCAGTCGAGCGTGCGGGACGTGATGATCCCGATCGCGCGGACGGTGCGGTTCTCGGAGAACGCGCGGGTGCGGGACACGCTCCGGGTGATCTCGAGGTCGTCGCACTCCCGGTACCCGATCACGGACGCGCACGGGGTGTTCGTGGGGTGCGTGCGGACGGTGGACCTGCACGCGATGGGGGATGGTCGCGTGGGGGATGCGAGGCGCCCGGTCTCGATGCTCGGGACGGAGGTGAGCGTGCGCGATGCGCTGGTGCGACTGCGCGCCGAGGACGCGGCGATGGGGATCGTGACGCGCAAGGGTCGTGCGGTCGGGATCGTGACGCGGAAGGACCTGCTCGGGCCGCTGCTGGGGGCGGAGGTGGAGGACTGGTGATCGGACCCGGATTCGGGGCGGTGGGAATAGCGGGGGGTCGGCGGGGGATTGGATCGGTATGAAGAAATCTTCCGCGTTGACGTGGGTGTTGATCGGTGTGGCGTTGCTTTTCGTGGCGCCGGGGGTGATCAACTTCGTGCGGGGTCCGGCGCCGACGCCCGGGGTGTTCGATGCGGGGTTGACGCTCGATGAGGCGTTGGATCGGTCCGAGCGTGAGGGGAAGCCCGTGTTCGTGCTCGCGACGGCGGATTGGTGCGGGCCGTGCCAGACGCTCAAGCGCGGGGCGCTCGCGGATTCGGGGGTGAGCGCGTGGATCTTGGAGCACACGATCCCGGTGTACCTGGAGGACGGGTCGGACCCGGACGAGATCGGGGTGCTTGGAGTGCGGGCGTATCCGACGTCGCTGGTGATCGTGGGCGGCGAGGTCGTGGGGGGGATGGAGGGGGCGGCGCCCGCTTCGAAGTATCTGGACGGGCTCAAGGGGCTGGTTCCCGGGTCGGATGCCGAGGAGGGGTGATCCGGGGCGGGGGTTGGTGCGTATGGTGGATGTGCTCAAGTTGGTTGACGCGCCGGCGGACGGGTCCGGGGCGATGGAGATGACATGGCACGGACTCGGATGTCGGCGCTTTTGACGATTCTTGGTGTGGCCGTGGTCGGTTCGACGATCGCGGTGACGACGAACGCGGCGCGTGTGGGGGATTACGGGTTCTACGACCCGATCGTGGACGTGCACACGATGATCGACCGGTTGTACGTGGAGGAGCCCGACGAGGCGCTCGTGCAGCAGGGTGCGATCGAGGGGATGCTCGAGAAGCTGAACGATCCGTACACGCAGTTCGTGCCGGCGCGGCTCGAGGAGGATTTCAACAAGAACCTCAAGGGCGAGTACGTGGGGATCGGTGCCGAGGTGAACATGCGGGACGGGTGGCTCGTGATCGCGTCGCCGATGGACGGTTCGCCGGCGTGGCGCGCGGGGGTGATGGCGGAGGACCGGGTGCTGTCGATCGGGGAGCAGTCGACGTACGAGCTGTCGATCGACGAGTGCATCGACCTGCTCAAGGGCGAGCCCGGGACGGAGGTGACGATCACGGTGGAGCGCGGGGGCGAGGAGCTGGACATCACGATCGTGCGCGACCACATCAAGGTGCAGGCGGTGAAGGGGTACATGCGCGAGGACGGGGGCGAGGGGGAGTGGCGCTTCCTGCTCGACGAGGAATCGGGGATCGGGTACGTGCGTTTGACGCAGTTCACCCCGGGGTGCGCCGATGAGGTGCGCGCCGCGATCGCGGAGGCGACGGCCCGGGCGGGGGGCGAGCTGGGCGGGTTGATCCTGGATCTGCGGGACAACCCGGGGGGGCTGCTCGACGAGGCGGTCGAGATCGCGGACATGCTGCTCGACGAGGGCGTGATCGTGTCGACGAAGGGGCGTGTGTTCGAGGGTCAGGTGGAGCGTGCGACGAGCGAGGGGACGCTGCCGCACTTCCCGATGGTGACGCTCATCAACGGGGTGAGCGCGTCGGCGAGCGAGATCCTGTCGGGGGCGCTGAGCGAGCACGGGCGTTCGATCGTGATCGGGACGCGGACGTTCGGGAAGGGGTCCGTGCAGACGGTGCGTCCCTTGAGCTCGGGCGCGGGGATGCTCAAGCTCACGGAGCAGTACTACTACCTCCCGAGCGGGCGCTTGCTGCACCGGCGGGATGATTCGGAGACGTGGGGCGTGGACCCGACCGAGGGGTACTACCTGGCGATGGACAACGACGAGCGGATCGCGATGCTCACGGCGCGGCGCGAGCAGGAGGTCATCCACGCGACGGAGGCGATCGACCTGGCGGACACGGAGAAGGTGCTCGAGCGTTTGAGCGACACGCAGCTGAGCGCGGCGGTGGGGGTGCTCCGGCACCGGGTCGCGACGGGCGAGTTCGCGCCCGTGGGCGCGGACTTCGGGGACCAGGCGGACATCGCGTACGACGAGCTGGTGGCGCTGCGGCGATCCGAGGAGCAGATCCTCCGTCAGCTCGAGCGGATCGATCGTCGGATCAGCGCGATCGAGAGCAACGTCGACACGATCGGCGAGGACCCCCTGGATCTCTGGGACGACAGCGCCGAGGTCGTGGGCGGCCAGCTCGTCGTGAAGGACAAGGACGGGAACGTGGTCGCGACGCTCGACATCACGGGCCAGAACCTGGAGCGCTGGCTGATCGACGCGGGGGTCGAGAAGCCGAAGAAGGATGAAGATGGGGGCGAGTCCGGGTCGTGATCGTCCTGGGGATCGAAACCTCGTGCGACGAGACGGCGGCGAGCGTCGTGCGCGATGGGCGCACGGTGGTGTCGAATGTCGTGGCGTCGCAGATCGAGGCGCACCGGGAGTACGGGGGCGTGGTGCCGGAGATCGCGTCGAGGGCGCATGAGCGGGCGATGCTCCCGGTCCTGGACAAGGCGATCGCGGACGCGGGGATCGGGCTGGGGGATCTGGACGCGGTCGCGATCGGTCATCGTCCCGGGCTGATCGGGTCGATTTTGGTGGGGATGAGCGCGGCCAAGGCGTTGTCGTGGGGGCTGGGGGTGCCGCTGGTCGGGGTGGACCATGTGCATGCGCATCTCGCGGCGGGGTTTCTTGGTGTGGACACGGCGTTCGTGCCCGCGCTGGGGGTGGTGATCTCGGGGGGGCACACGGCGATCTACCGGATGGATTCGCTGACAGATCTGACGCGCCTCGGTTCGACGATCGATGACGCGATCGGGGAGGCGTTCGACAAGGCGGCGTCGATCCTGGGGCTGCGCTATCCGGGCGGGCCGGAGATCGATCGGTTGGCGCGGGAGGCGGGGGCGGATGATCGGGCGGTGGATCTCCCGGTGTCGAGGTTGGGGCGTGAGTCGCTCGACCTGAGTTATTCGGGATTGAAGACGGCGTTGTTGTACGCGGCGAAGGGGAAGCCGACGCCGCCGCGGGTTCCGGGGAAGCCCGCGCTGGAGCCCGAGGTTGTTCCGGCGCTGACGCCTGAGCGTGTGCGGGATCTGGCGGCGAGTTTCCAGCGTGCGGCGGTGAAGGCGCTGGTGCTCAAGATCGAGCGGGCGCTGGATCTGCACGGTGATCTGGGGATGCTGGTGGTCGGTGGCGGGGTGAGCGCGAACTCGCTGGTGCGGTCGGAGCTGGCGCGGATCGCGCACGAGCGAGGGTTGACGCTCGTGATCCCGGCGATGGCGCACTGCGTGGACAACGCGGCGATGATCGCGTCGCTCGGGTCGGTGTTGTTCGAACAGGGGCTGCGGGACGGGCTCGATCTGGTCGCGGTCCCGACGACGGCGTGCTGAGTATGGATCCCGAGCTGCACCGGTTTCTGAAGGATCTGGACGACGCGATCGATCGTCCCGCTCGGCGTCCGGTGCATCCGGCGGCGCTGCCGGCGGAGGAGCTGCTGAAGGATTGTCATGTCGACAAGGGGCGGTCGTCGGGTCCGGGGGGGCAGCACCGGAACAAGGTATCGACGCACGTGACGATCACGCACGAGGGGACGGGGCTGACGGGTCAGGCCGGTGAGCGCCGGAGCGCGGAGATGAACAAGAGGATGGCGCTGCGTCGGCTGCGCCTGGAGCTGGCGACGCACGAGCGGGTTGGGGTCCCCGCGGGGGAGATCCGGTCGGCGATGTGGCGCTCGCGGGTGAGCGGGGGGCGGATCCGGTGCAGCGAGAAGCACGAGGTCTTCCCGGCGATGCTCGCGGAGGCGCTGGACGTGATCGCGGCGTGCGGGTGGGAGCCCGGGAAGGCGGCGGTGCGGCTGGGGTGTACCCCGAGTCAGCTGCTCAAGCTGATCGCGAAGCATCATCAGGCGTGGGAGGTGCTCAACCGGGAGCGGGAATCGCGGGGGCTGCACGCGCTCAAGCACTGAAATGGGTTGGGGTTGTGCGTAGGATCCATGCTGTGCCCCCATCGAGCGAACGTCAGAACATCAAGGTACAAGCGGAGAAGACGGTCCTGGCGGCCGTCCGGTTGCCCGAGTCGCGGTACGACGAGCGCGATCCGTTCGGGGAGCTCCGGGAGCTGGCGACGCAGGCGGGGGCGCGGATCGTGGGGGAGCTCGAGCAGCGCCGGGATCGGCCCGAGGCGGGGTCGTACATGGGGAAGGGGAAGCTCGAGGAGCTCAAGGGCTTGTGCGATACCTTGGATGCGACGACGGTGATCTTCGATCACGAGCTGTCGCCGAAGCAGATCGCGAACATCGAGAAGGTGATCGAGCGGAAGGTGCTGGATCGGTCGGAGCTGATCCTCGATATTTTCGCGTCGCGCGCGACGACGCACGAGGCGAAGCTGCAGGTCGAGATCGCGCAGCTGGAGTACACGTACCCGCGGCTGCGCGCGATGTGGTCGCACCTGGAGCGCATCGTCGGTTCGGGGGGGATCGGCGGCGTGGGGACACGCGGGCCGGGTGAGCAGCAGCTCGAGATCGACCGGCGGTTGGTGCAGCGCCGCAAGAGCCAGCTCCAGCGCGAGCTCGCGGAGATCCAGGGGCGCAAGCGCCGGAGCGTGGAGAAGCGGAACATCGACTTCTTCACGGTGGGGCTCGTGGGGTACACGAACGCGGGGAAGTCGACGATTTTCAACACGATGACCGAGGGTGGTGCGTACGCGGACGACCGGGTGTTCGCGACGCTGATGACGCGCACGCGCCAGTGGGATCTGGGGGGCGGGCACACGGCGATGCTGTCGGACACGGTCGGGTTCGTGCGTGATCTGCCGCATCACCTCGTAGCGTCGTTCCGCGCGACCCTTGAAGAGGCGATGCACGCGGATCTGCTCGTGGTGGTGCTCGACGTGTCCGATGCGAGCGCGGAGCTGCACTACGAGACGGTGATGGGGACGCTCGACGAGCTGTTCGGGGAGGTCGAGGCGCGGGAGACCAAGCGGGCGAGCGCCGAGGCGCGGGACGGGAAGGACGTGGTCGAGTACGAGCGTCCGGAGCTGCTGGTGGTGCTCAACAAGGCGGATCGGTTGACGGACAACCGGGATCTGCTGTACTGGCAATCGCGGATCCCGGGGTCGATCGCGCTGTGCGCGCTCCCGGCGGAGGGGGACGAGCCGCGGATGGGTCAGGTGGCGCTCATCGATCGGGTGAAGCGGTTGTCGATCGGGGAGGTGCGGGAGCTGGACGTGACGGTTCCGATGAGCGATGCTCGGACGGTGCACACGATCGAGAATCGGACGGAGGTGGTGTCGCGTGAGTACGAGGGGGACTCGGTGACGCTGCGGACGAAAATCGGGACGCGTCAGCTGGCGCAGCTGCGCGCCAAGGGGGCGCGGCTGGTGGTGCGTGATCTGAGCGGGGCGATCGTGGATGACACGGTGCCGTCGAAGCGCGAGGGGTGGGGGGCGGAGAAAGCGCCGAGCGCGTGGACGGTCGGGCGTCGATGAGTTCGGTTGCGCTCCCGGTTCAGGCCGGGGTGTTCGCGAGTTCGGGGGTGAGCGCGTTGATCCAGAGCCCGGTGGCGAGCTTGGGGTAGAAGAAGGTGGACTTCTGGGGCATGAGCTCGCCGGCGCGGGAGATATCTCGGACGGCGTCGAGGGGGGTGGGGCGGACGATGATGGCGACCTGGGGTTTGCCCCCGCCTTGGATGCTGCTGCCGGTTTCTTCGCCTCGTCCGATGGCGAGGACTTCGTCGATGGTGTGGGGGAAGGCCCACTTGATGTCTTCGCCGTCGTTGAGTTCGGGGGCGCAGATTTCTTCGACGATGAGGTGCTGGATGAGGGCGACGTCGAGGTTGCGCCAGGCCTGTGATTTGTCGGGGAAGCGGTCGCCGAGGGGGTCGGGGCTGGCGGGCCAGGCGCCGAAGCAGAGCCCTGTGGCGTAGTCGTAGATCCCGAAGATGTTGGTTTTCTCGCGCTGTGCGAGGGTGTCCATCTGGGCGAGGAAGGTCCGGGGGTCGTTGTCGATGGGCTCGATGTTGAGGAGCCCGGCGGCGGCCTGCTGGAACGCGTCGATGTCGTAGTGCTTCATCCCCCCCAGGACGCGGTGGGTGGGGCCGATGGCGAGCCCGGGGTCGTTCATGGAGACGAGGACGAACATGGTGCGCCGCGCGGGGTGGTCCTCGGGGAGGTTTCCGAGGGATTCGAGGTAGTTGACGGCGGTGGTGTAGCGGTGGTGCCCGTCGGCGACGAAGACATCTTCGCCGGCGAGGGCGTCCTGGTAGCGTTTGATCTGGGCGGGGTCGTCGACGGTCCAGACCTCGTGGGTGACGGCGTCGTCGGTGGTCGCGGTCATATCCGGGTCGCGGGAATCCATGATCTCGCGGACGAGGTCGGTGGCCTGGGCGTCCTCGTCGGGGTGGAGCCCGAAGATGGGGGACATCTGGGCGCGGGTGGACTCCATGAGGGCTTTGCGGTCTTCCTTCGGGCCTCCGAAGGTTTGTTCGTGCGCGAGGATCCCGCCGCCTTCGCGGGTGCCGAAGGGGACGGTGTCGAGGGTGGCGGCCATGCCGCAGCGTTGGAAGGGCTTGCCCTGGAACTCGAAGGACTGGCGGTAGGCGAACATCGCGGGGGTGTCGCGCTGGGTGAGCGTGCCCGAGTCGAGGAGGGCGGTGAGTTTCTCGGCGGCGCCCTCGTAGGCGGACTTGGGGCCGAGCTCCTTGGCGGGGACGTGGGGGAGGTCGATGGCGACGACGTTGTTCTCATCGCGCGCCAGGAGCGCGTCTTTGGCGGCTTTGTCGAGGACGTCGTAGGGTGGCGCGACGAGCGCGGAGACATCGCCTTGGCCTTGGTTGTACTGCACGGCACGGAACGGATGGACACGCGGCATGGGGGGTCCCCTTTCGTCACTGCTGGGCGGGGTGTGGCCGCGCCCTTCGCGGATCATACGCACCCACTTCGCGACTACCATCGGGGCATGAGCACACCCAAGGCGCTGGTGATCCGGACGGCGGGGACGAACTGCGACGCGGAACTGTTTCGCGCGTTCGAGATGGCGGGGGCGAGCGCCGAGAGCGTCCATCTGGACACGATCGGGCGCGACCCAGGGCGATTGTCGTCGTACGACCTGATCGGGTTCCCGGGGGGGTTCTCGTACGGGGACGACGTGGCTTCGGGTCGGATCAAGGCGATGTACGTGCGTGAGCGGCTGCTCCCGGAGCTGCGAGCGGCGGCGGAGGGGGGGACGCTGATCATCGGGATCTGCAACGGGTTCCAGGTGCTGGTGCAGCTCGGGCTGCTCCCGGGGCTGGGCGAGGAGCCGTGCGTGGCGCTGTGCGAGAACGCGAAGGGGCGCTTCCGGGACGACTGGGCGACGATGGAGGTGAATCCGTCGAGCCCGTGCGTGTGGACGCGTGAGCTCGCGGGGTTCGAGGACCCGGCGCTGCGGGTGTTCCCGTACGCGCACGGGGAGGGGCGGCTCGTGTGCCGGGACGACGCGACGCTCGAGGCGATCAAGGGGGCGCATCTCGATGCGCTGCGGACGCGCGAGGATATCAACGGGTCGGCGGACCGGATCACGGGGCTGTGCGACCCGACGGGCCGGATTTTCGGGCTCATGCCCCATCCGGAGCGGATGCTCGACTGGACGCGTCACCCGCACTTCACGCGGTTGAGCAGGGCGGAGCGGTCGGGGATCACCCCGGGGCTGAGCATTTTCACGAGCGCGGTCGCGGCGGTGCGCGACCCGGCGGGCGTGTGAGGGGGTCGGCGATGGGCGAGCGGGCTGTGTATGCGGGGAGTTTCGATCCGCCGACGAACGGTCATGTGTGGATGATCAATCGCGGGGCGATGCTTTTCGACGAGCTGATCGTCGCGGTCGCGAAGAACCCGGAGAAGGGGTACACGTTTACGCTCGAGGAGCGGATCGCGTGGCTCGAGGACGTGACGCGGGACCAGCCCAACGTGCGGATCGAGTCGATCCAGAACGAGTTTTTGGCGCACTACGCGAAGCGGATGGACACGAAGTTCGTGATCCGCGGGATCCGCAACGAAGCGGATTACCAGTACGAGCGCGGGATGCGGTACGTGAACTCGGACCTGAACCCGGACCTGAACACGGTGTTTCTGATGCCGCCCAGGGCGCTGTGCGAGCTGTCGTCGAGTTTCGTCAAGGGGATGGTGGGGCCCGAGGGGTGGGAGGATTTCGTGGCGCGGTCGGTCCCGGGCCCGGTGTACGAGCGCCTCAGGACGTGGGGCGGGGAGCAGAACGATGGTCGATGACGCGCACCCGGAGCACCCGATGCTCAACGAGAAGATCCTCGCGATGCGCGTCGTCGCGATGCCCAGGGAGACGAACCCGTACGGGACGATCTTCGGGGGGGTCGTGCTGAGCTACATCGACCAGGCGGGGTTCGTCGAGGCGCGTCGGCACGGGGACCTGGACTGGGTGACGGCGGCGGTCGACAAGGTGGAGTTCCATGCGCCCGTGCACGTGGGGGACGTGGTGAACTATCACTCGTACACGACGCGATTGGGAAGGACGAGTCTGGACGTGTGCGTGGAGGTGATCGCGGAGCGGTTCCACACGCGGGAGCGCGTGCGCGTGACGACGGCGCGCCTGACGATGGTGGGGATGCGGGACGGCAAGCCCTACCCGTTCAAGGCGTGCCCGCGCGGGGAGCCCGGCGCGTGAGCGCGGGGCGCGCGAGACTCCTGGTGCTGCTGTCGGGGTCGGGGCGGACGCTCGAGAATCTCCTGGAGGTGATCGGGCGCGGGGAGCTTGATGCGGAGGTGGTGGGGGTGGGGGCGTCGCGCGAGTGTCTGGGCGCCCAGAAAGCGCGGGCGAGGGGGATCGAGACGCGGGTGTTCGACGGGGGGATCGGGGGGGAGGAGCTGGACGCGATGGTGGGGGATCTTGATGTGGACTGGGTGGTGCTCGCGGGGTATCTGAAGCTGGTGCCGATCACGGACCGGGTGCGCGGGAAGGTGGTGAACATCCATCCGGCGCTGCTCCCGGATTTCGGCGGCAGGGGGATGCACGGGCAGCGCGTGCACGAGGCGGTGATCGAGGCGTTCCGGCGCGGGGAGGTTCGGGAGTCGGGGTGCACGGTGCATTTCGCGGATGCGGAGTTCGACACGGGGGGGATCATCGCGCAGAAGCGGTGCGTGATCGAGCAGTCGGACACCCCCGAGACGCTCGCGGCCAGGGTCTTCGAGCTCGAGCGCGTGTGCTACCCGGAGGCGCTGCGGCTGCTGATCGAGAAGTCTGCAACGCGTTGAGGGATCGGGCCGAATACTCGGGTATGGCCCGCTTCGCTCGTGTGCTCGTGATTCTGCTGGTGGTGTGCCCGTGCGTGCTCGCGGACGAGCCCGATCTGGTGGTGCTCGAGCGGGAGGGGGTCGCGGCGATGATGGGGGGGGAGTATGAGCTGGCCGAGGAACGGTTCCGGGCGATCGCGGCGCGGACGCCCAGCAGTTATGTGGGGGCGTACAACCTCGCGAGCGCGCACGCGCGGCAGGGGGAGGTCGAGGAGTCGATCGCGGCGCTGCGGGACGCGATCGATCGGGGGTTCACGGACAAGCTGACGCTCGTGCGGGACCCGGACCTCTCGGCGATCCGGGGGACGGACGATTACAAGGAACTGATTGAGCACTGGGCGGACGTGATCGAGGCGCGCCGGAACCTGGACCTGGCGCGCGCGACGGGGCTGATCCGCAAGCACCGCGAGACGCGGACGCTCGGCGATCTGCGGGTGCAGGTGATGAGCGCCCACGACCCGGTCTCGACGGACCAGAGCGTGGAGGAGCTCGAGCGGATCGCGGCGTGGGCGCAGCGGGAGCTGTTCACGAACCTGGACCTGGTCCCGATCGAGGACCAGCACTGGGTGACGATCACGCTCCCCGAGCGGGTGGGGTTCGTGCGGTGGGCGACGGAGGTGTTCGGGGAGGGGGTGCGGGGGTCCATTTCCAGCGTGGGGGGCGCGTACGAGCATCAGCAGCGGCGGCTCGTGGCGCAGGACCTGGGGGCGACGCTTCGGCACGAGTTCATCCATGTGCTCCACTGGCGCGACATGTCGCGGATGGGGCAGAACCAGGCGGCGTGGGTGCAGGAGGGGCTGGCGTCGCTGGTCGAGGACTACGACATGGTGGGTGGGGAACTGGTGCCGGTGGCGTCGTGGCGGACCAATATGGTCAAGCGGCTGCTGGACGTGCGTCGGCTGCCGACTCTGGAGGAGCTGGCGGGGACGGGCCTGGCGCGGTTCACGTCGTCGAGGCCGCTGGCGAAGTACGCGCACGCGCGGACGGTGATGATGTTCCTGCTCGCGGAGGGGACGCTCAAGGATTTCTACCAGCGGTATGCGCGGGGGTACTCGGCGGACCCGTCGGGGCTCACGGCACTCGAGGGGGCGATGGGGATGGAGCTCGACGAGATCGAGGCAAAGTACCGCGAATATGTGGCGGCGCTCCCGGTCGTCGCGGAGACGGGGTCGGATCTGGATGCGACGATCGGGGTGGGGATCGAGAACGGGTCGGGGGACGGGGTGGTGGTGACCGAGCTCCCGGGGGCGGCGCGGTCGAGGACGGGGCTGCGGATGGGGACGGTGATCACGGCGATCAACGGGCGCGCGACGCGGGATCTCCACGAGCTGATCCGGGTGCTCTCGGACTACGGCCCGGGGGAGGCGGTCCGGGTGTCGACGCGCCGGGGGACGCTGCATGATGAGCTGACGATCACGCTGCTCGGGCGCTAAGGTCGGGCGTGGCGGGCGACACGACCAGCACGGCGACGCAGACCGGGGCGACAGAGATCGAGATCGCGCAGATCGTCGCGTGCGCGGAGAACGGGGTGATCGGGGTGGACGGGGACCTGCCCTGGTCGCTGCCTGACGATCTGAAGCACTTCATGCGGTCGACGAAGGGGCACGCGATCATCATGGGTCGGAAGACGTTCGAGTCGCTCCCCAAGGCGCTCGACGGGCGGACGAACATCGTGGTGTCGCGTTCGATGGAGCAGGATGGGGCGGGGGAGAACGTGATGGTGGCGCGTTCGCTCGACGCGGCGATCGCGATGGGGCTCCACGAGACGAAGCGGCTCGGGCGGTCGACGTTGTGGGTCGCTGGGGGGGGTGAGATCTACAGGGCGACGCTGGAGTGGACGTACCGGGTGGTGCGGACGCGGGTGCATGCGTCGGTGGAGGGGGACACGCGGTACCCGGATCTGGATCCGGATGGGTGGGTGCTCGAGTCGAGCGAGGGTCACGAGCCGGACGATCGTCACGCGGTGGGGTTCACGATCGAGTCGTGGCGGCGGGTGTAAATGAGGGGTTTTCAGGGTGTTGTGGTGGTTCTCGGGTCTGGGTGCGGTCGAAAGTTGTTGTTGTGCAGTGGTTTGGGAGATTTGGCGAGGGATCAGGAACGGGTTTGGCGGGGCTTTGTTGGGTGTTTTATCGGAAATGGGCGGTTTGAGGCGGAAAATTGCGCAGTTCGATTCTGCATTCCCCTTGCATCGGGTGTGACCTTGGATTACTGTTCAATCGGGTCAGGAACGAGTCGTTCGTTTCCACAGCATTATGGTTCTCTTTGAACCAAAGAGAAGACTTTCCCAAGTGAGGAGATTTGAAATGAAGAACGCTATTGCGCTCGCCGCTGTTGCCGGTCTCGCGACCGCCGCTTCCGCTCAGTCCTGGTCGCTCTCGATCTCTGGCGCCCCCGCCTCGATCAACACGACCGTCACGACCGTGTTCACGGTTGACGTGATCGCGACCGCCGACTTCGGCACGCACGTCGCCGGTGGCGCGTTCGAGCTCGACAGCACCGGCGCTGACGCCGCGGTTGTCAACGTTGACGCGTCGGCCTCCATGTGGGCCGCCATCGGCGAGAACGATCGTGGTTACCTCGGTAACGGCGACCACGCCGGTCTGGTCTTCGGCCAGGTCATCTTCCCGCCCTTCCTGAACCCGGCCCCCGAGTCGGCGTTCGCGAACGGTGACGTCATCGTCGGTTCGCTGGTCATCGAAGTCCTCGCGGGCTCGACCGGCCTCCTGAACCTCAACCTCGCCGCCGACGGGCAGTCGCCCTTCGGTCTCGAGATCTGGGACGAAGCCACCGGCGAGTTCAACAACGCTGGTGCGGGCTCCTACGGCTCCGCGTCGGTCAACCTCGTCCCGGCTCCGTCGGCCATGGCCCTCCTGGGTCTCGGCGGTCTGGTCGCGGGTCGTCGTCGCCGCTAATCCGGCTTCGGCACCGACTGCACTGCAGTTGACTGTTTGAACGCAACGCTCGCCCGGTTCGCCGGGCGAGCGTTCTTTTTGGATCGCTCCGACGCGGCGATCCGGGCTCCCGAGTTCGTGATCGCGACCTCCCCCGATCCGGTTCAGATTTGGGGGATTGTGTCATGGTTTCGTGTGTTCAGACAACTTCACGGCGGGCACAACGGCGTCGCCGCCAAGGGTTTATGGCTCGATCGCTCGGGGCGCGTGGTTTCGCCCGAGTTGTCGGGGGAATCGGGTTGGGTACGCTCCGTCCAATACGGGTCAGGAACGGCATCGTTGTTCCAGCGTATCGGTTGGATTTCCCATTTGAGAGATTGAGAGAAGAGGAGAAAGACATGAACAAGGCACTGATTCTGGGCGCTGTCGCGGGTCTCGCGTCGGGCGCCGCGGCGCAGTCGTGGTCGCTGAGCATCGAGGGTGCGCCCTCGACGGTCGACACCACGGTCACCACGGTCTTCACGGTTGACATCGTCGTGAACGCGGACTTCGGGACGCACGTGGCCGGCGGTTCGTTCGCGCTCGATTCCACGGGCGCGACGGACGCGGTCGTCTTCGTTGACGCGACGGCGGCGGCGTGGGCGGCGGTCGGTGAGGCGAACCGCGGCTACGCCGGAGGTGGCGACCACAACGGGCTCGTCTACGGTCAGGTGATCTTCCCGCCGTTCCTTCCGCCCTCGCCCGACTCGGCGCTGGCGGGCGGTGGTTCGAACATCGCGTCGCTCTCGATCGAGGTCCTCGCGGGCTCGACGGGGGTGCTCGACCTGAACCTCATCAGCGACGCGCTCGCGCCGTTCGACATCGAGATCTACGACGCGGACAGCGGGACCTTCACCAACGACGCGCAGGGCTCGTTCGGGTCCGCGTCGGTGAACCTGGTGCCTTCGCCTTCGGCGCTGGTCCTGCTCGGCCTGGGCGGGCTCGTTGCCGGTCGTCGGCGGAACTGATCGATCCGAACGCCCGGGGGCCTTGCGGTCTCCTCACGCGTTCCCATGGTGCTGAAACCCGGGACACCCGCTTGGATCTCCGAGCGGGTGTCCTTGTTTCCGGCGTGGTTCAGGGGGTTTCGGACGATTCGGGATCGTCGGGAGTCTCGGGGGTGGCCGCGGATTCGTGGGTGAAGCGGAGGACGGTGACGCCGTCCACGGACATGGTGAGGAGATCGGGCTCGGCGTGGTAGGCGTCGGTTTGTCCGAGGAGGTGGAGGAAGCGTGCTTCCTGTTGCATGATGCCCTTGGGGTCGGGGCACATCATGCGGGTGACGGCGAGGTTCTTGAACTGGAGCCCGTCGATCCCGATGCGGGTGTAGCCCCCGGTGATGCGGTTGCACCCGGCGGACCCGTAGACCCAGGTGTTGCCGTCCTCGAAGTGGAGCCAGAGGGTGGAGCCCTCGAGGGGCGCGGCGCCCTCGATCGCGGTGGCGATCCAGCGCGTCCCGGAGACCCACGCCCAGTCGCGCTCGGCCTGGCGGACAGCGTTGACGTGGGGGGCGACGTCGAGGCGGATGAGCTCGTCGTTCTCGTCCTTGTTGCGGTCCTCGCACGCGCCCAGCGCGAGGGGGAGGGCGGCGAGGATCAGCGCGGCGGCGATGCGGAGGGGGAGGGGGGTGTGCATGGAGGATCGTACGGCGGCGGGGGTGTCAGGGATCCGCGGAAGCGGGGATGTCGAGCCCGAGGGCGCGGGTGGTGGTGTCGTAGAGCAGGCGCATCTGGTCTTGGGCGAGGCGCTGCCCGATCTGGGAGGTGGTGTAGAGGGCGGCGGCGATGAGGGTGAGGGGGATGAGCGCCCAGAGCGCGGTGGGCGCGGATTCGGAGAGGTGCTGGGAGAGCGCGAAGACGATCGCGAAGAAGACGAGGGTGGCGATCGCGATCCAGGCGAGGATGATCCCGGTCCAGAGCGCGGGCGCGGGGCTGAAGCGTCCGTGGACGAGGGCGCCGGGGTCGTGGGGTTTGATTTCGAGACTGAGCCAGGGGGACCAGAGGTGGCGCTCGTCGCCGACGACGGAGAGCATGAGGTGGTGCCCGGCGTTCTTGACGACGAGGGTCTCCCGGTGGGATTGGCGGAGGGTTCGGAGCGACTGGATCGAGCGCTCGGGTCCGAGGGGGACCTCGAGGTCGAAGGTGGGGCGCATCGGGGGGAGGGGCACGGGCGATCTCCGGTCGGGCGCGCGGTGGTGGGGCGGCCCGGCGGCGATGATACCAGACGGGCGGGGGTGGTTTGAAGCGGCTACGCTCGTGGTTGCGGCGCGGGGTTCGCGTTGGACAGGAGATGCGGATGAAGATCGATGACGCGTCGAAGCGGCTCGCGGAGAAGATCCGCGATGTCCCGGACTTCCCCAAGCCCGGGGTGATGTTCAAGGACTTCACGCCGCTGCTGGCGGATCCGCCTTCGCTGGCGTTGTCGGTGGAGCTGATGGCGAACCCGTACCGGGGTCGGAAGATCGACCTGGTGATCGGGGCGGAGTCGAGGGGGTTCATTTTCGGGATCGCGATCGCGCAGGCGTTGAGCGCGGGGTTTGTCCCGGTGCGGAAGCCGGGGAAGCTCCCGCGCGAGGTGCACAAGGCGGATTACGAGCTCGAGTATGGGTCGGACGCGCTGGAGATCCACAAGGACGCGATCCTGGAGGGTCAGCGGGTGCTGCTCGTGGACGACCTGCTCGCGACGGGGGGGACGATGCGCGCGTCGTGCGAGCTCGTGGCGCAGATGGGGGCGCAGATCGAGGGGATCACGGTGCTCATCGAGCTGGGGTTCCTGGAGGGGCGCTCGAAGCTGACGGGTCACGCGGACGTGCATTCGGTGATCCGGTACTGATCCGGGGTGGTCGGGGGATAGGGGTGGGCTGATCGAGAAATCTGGTCGTGGTACCTATGATCCGGGACCCATCCGGCGCAGACGGTGGGTGTTCACCTCCGGATTGTGAGAGCGTATGACCATGACCGATTTGTCGCGTCCTTCGGATCCGATCGCGTTGTCCTTGAGCGAGTCCGATTCGCTGGATATCCCGGCCCTTTTCTCGACGCGTCACATCGGGCCTCGCCCTGAGGATGTGGACGCGATGCTGCGATCGATCGGGTGTTCGTCGATGGACGAGCTGATCGACCAGGTGGTGCCGGCGGGGATCCGATTGGATCGGGAGCTGGAGCTGCCGCGTGCGGGATCGGAGTTCGACACGCTGCGGCGCTTGCGCGACGTGATGGACACGAACAGCGTGTTCCGTTCGTGCCTGGGGATGGGGTACGTGGGGACGATCACGCCCAACGTGATTTTGCGGAACGTGCTCGAGAACCCGGGGTGGTACACGCAGTACACGCCGTACCAGCCCGAGACGGCGCAGGGTCGGCTCGAGGCGCTTCTGAACTTCCAGACGATGATCGCGGACCTGACGGGGTTGCCTCTGGCGAACGCGTCGATGCTCGACGAGGGGACGGCGGCGGCGGAGGCGATGTCGATGTGCGCCGCGATCGCGAAGGGGAACCGGACCCGGTTCCTGGTGGCTTCGGACTGTCACCCGCAAACGATCGGGGTGGTGGAGACGCGCGCCAAGTCGATGGGGATCCGGGTGGATCTGGGGTCGCCGGACTCGCTGGTGATTGATGACACGGTCGCGGGGGTGCTGGTGCAGTACCCGACGACGGACGGGCGTGTGGAGTGCTACGAAGCGCTCGCGAAGAGGGCGCACGATCACGGGGCGATGGTGGTCGCGGCGTGCGACCCGCTGGCGTTGACGCTGCTGCGTCCGCCCGGGGAGTGGGGCGCGGATATTTGTGTGGGATCGGCGCAGCGGTTCGGGGTCCCGATGGGGATGGGCGGGCCGCACGCGGGGTTCATGTCGACGCACGAGCAGCATGTGCGGAAGATGCCCGGGCGGATCGTGGGGGTGTCGCGCGATGCGCACGGGGCGGAGGCGCTGCGTCTGGCGATCCAGACGCGCGAGCAGCACATCAAGCGGGACCGGGCGACGAGCAACATCTGCACGGCGCAGGTGCTGCTGGCGGTGATCGCGTCGATGTACGGGGTGTACCACGGGCCCCAGGGGCTCACGATCATCGCGCACCGGGTGCGGGCGCTGACGCAGACGCTGCGGCTGGGTCTTTCGCGCCTCGGGTTCGATGTCGGGGATGACCTGGTGTTCGATACGCTGCGCGTGAAGATCGATGGTGGTTCGGCGGGTGTGCTCGAGCGGGCGCGTCAGAAGCGGATCAACGTGCGGGACTTCGGGGACGGGTCCGTGGGGATCACGCTCGACGAGACGTCGGACCGGGCGCTGGTGCGGGATCTGCTGTGGGCGTTCGGGGACGACGGGTCGATGGACCTGGACGAGCTCAACGCGTCGGCGGAGCACGAGATCCCGCCCGTGTTCGCGCGGACGAGCGAGTTCATGACGCACCCGGTGTTCAACACGCACCGGAGCGAGACGGAGATACTGCGGTACATGGCGCAGCTCCAGTCGCGTGATCTGTCGCTGACGCACTCGATGATCCCCCTGGGGTCGTGCACGATGAAGCTCAACGCGACGAGCGAGATGATCCCGGTGACGTGGTCGAGCGTCGCGAACATCCACCCGTTCGCGCCGCGCGAGCAGTGGGACGGGTACGCGTCGATGTTCAGGGACCTGGAGGACTGGCTCGGGGAGATCACGGGGTTCAGCGCCGTGTCGCTCATGCCCAACGCGGGGTCGCAGGGCGAGTACACGGGGCTGCTGGCGATCAAGGCGTACCACGAGCACCACGGGCAGCACAACCGGACCAAGTGCCTGATCCCCGAGAGCGCGCACGGGACGAACCCGGCGTCGGCGGTGATCGCGGGGATGGACGTGGTCGCGGTGAAGGTGGACGAGCGGGGCGCGATCGTGTTCGATGATCTTCGGGCGAAGGCGGAGCAGCACAAGGACACGCTCGCGGCGGCGATGATCACCTACCCGTCGACGTGCGGGGTGTTCGACGACAACATCCGGGAGATGTGCGAGGTCGTGCACGAGTTCGGGGGGCTGGTGTACCTCGACGGCGCGAACATGAACGCGCAGGTGGGGCTGTGCCGACCCGGGGACTACGGCGCGGACGTGTGCCACCTGAACCTGCACAAGACGTTCTGCATCCCCCACGGGGGTGGCGGACCGGGGATGGGGCCGATCGGTGTGAACGACACGCTCAAGCCATTCCTCCCGACGCACCCGGTGCTCGCGCCGGACAGCGCGGGCGAGTTCGCGGTGGGCGCGGTGAGCGCCGCGCCGTACGGGTCGCCGAGCATTCTCCCGATCTCGTGGATGTACATCGCGATGATGGGGCGGAAGGGGCTGAAGCGCGCGAGCGAGGTCGCGATCCTGAGCGCGAACTACATGGCGGAGCGGCTCAAGGATCACTACCCGATTTTGTTCCGTGGTTCGAAGGGGCGCGTGGCGCACGAGTTCGTGATGGATTGCCGCCCGATGAAGAAGAGCGCGGGGATCGAGATCGACGACATCGCGAAGCGGCTCATCGACTTCGGGTTCCACGCGCCGACGATGAGCTGGCCGGTGCCCGGGACGCTGATGGTCGAGCCCACGGAGTCGGAGTCCAAGGCGGAGCTCGACCGGTTCTGCGACGCGATGATCGCGATCCGCGCGGAGATCAAGGCGATCGAGGACGGGTCGATGGACCGGGAGGACAACCCGCTCAAGAACGCGCCGCACTCGATGGGCGCGGTGAGCGCGGACGAGTGGACCCACCCGTACACGCGCGAGCAGGCGGCGTACCCGGCGGCGCACCTGCGCCGGTTTAAGTTCTGGTCGCCCGTGGGTCGGGTGGACAACCCGTACGGGGACCGGAACCTGATGTGCACGTGCCCGAGTGTGGGTGATGTGTGCGAGACGGAGTGATGGTCGGATCGAGCGACGATGCTCGGTTCATGCTCGTCGAACTCGAGCTTCTCGATGCGCGCCGGAAACGGCTGCTCACGGTTGAGAAGCTGTTCGTGATGACCGCGTTGGTGTTGCCGGTCGCGTTGTGCTTTGTTGGGTATCACGCGTGGTCGTCGGGGTATCCGATCAGGGTACTGTTCCCGATTGCTGGGATCGTGTTCGTAGTGATGCTGCTCACAACGATCCCGGTGGCGTTGATTCGGTGGATGACAAATCGGCGATTTCACAAGCATGCTGCGTTGCTGACTCCGGGCGATGTGCATTCGCTCGGGGTCGAGGACGGGGACGTACTCGGCGCGTTCCGGATCCGAGTCTCCGAGGATGGGCACATCCATGCGTTCCGTTCGGATGTGCGTTGGGCGCGTGTGTTCTGGGTCGCACGGCTTGTGCTGCTTGTGGTGATCGTTAGTGGGTTGGGGGTCCTGTTTTGGCAGCTATTGATCGGTGGACCTCGGGCGCTTGCGATTGTGAAGATCACTGCGGCGATCGTGGGGTATCTTGCGATATTGGTCGCGATGCTCTGTGATCGGCAGACCCTGGAATGGCAGTTTCATCCGGGCTCGGGGAAGCTCGCGGTGCTGACGCTCGGGCTGCGAGGGCTCCGGGAGGTCGAGATCGACATGAACAGGGTGGAGAGCGCGGCGTATGTGAAACGCGGGTTGTTTACCAAAACAGTTCGGCTCGCGGCGCTGCTCGATGATGGGCGGGTTGTTGAGCTGCCGGCGCAGGGGTTTCCGGTACCGACGGATCTGCTGGCCGACGATACTGAGGTGGTGCTCGGGTATGCGCGGGCCGCACGGATCGCGCGGGTGCTCGGGTTCGAGTTGAACCCGGAGCTGGAATCCGCTCAGGGCTGACGGGTGGGGATGATGAACGTGCCCCGTTCGCGGTCCTTGATGGGGCCGGGGAACTTGAGGGCGCGGCCGTGGGCGACGACGTAGACGCCCGGGCCGAGGACGCCGGTGGCGAAGATGGCTTCGTTGAGGTTCTGGAGGGCGTCGGAGCGTTTCATCTCGAAGGGGCGCATGGCGCCGGTGAGGATGACGGGGACGTGGAGGTCGTTGCCCAGGGCGCGGTGGAGCCATTCCCCGGTTTGGCTGAGGGTGTCGGTGCCGTGGAGGATGATGACGCCGGCGCATCCGGCGGGGTCGGTGATGGGGTCGTCGGTGGAGGGGCCCATGATGAGTCGGACGGCGTCGACGATGCGTGTGCGGTCCGCGTCGGTGAGGTCCAGCGAGTCCTTCTGCATGAGCTGGAGGGTGTTGATCTGGGTGTCCTCGAGGCGGAGGAGCCGGAGCATCTCCTGGACGATGGAGGATCGGTTCGAGAGGGTGCCGGCGTGTTCGTCGTACGTTTTCTCGATGGTCCCGCCGGTTGAGATAAGCGTGATCTGGCGCATCGGGATAAGGTTATCCCCTGTCTGAGACGATGGAGCGGGGGATCTGGAAGGAGCCGGGAATGCCCACGATGAGCACGAAAGACGCGTTCGCCCAGGCGCGGGCGTTCTCGGAGCAGGGGCAGTACCGGGCGGCGCTGACGATCACGAAGCAGCTGTACCGGGCGCAGCCGCACTTTCCGCCGATCGTGGCGCTGCACGTGAGTATTCTGGTGCGGCTGCACAAGACGGCGGAAGCGGTGCGGATCGCGCGGAGCGCCCTGAGGCATATCACCCACAAGGCGCACCGGGTGATCGTGATCAACACCCTGGTGGACGCGATGACCCAGGCGGGGGACCTGGACGAGGCGATCGCGATGGTGCGCGACGAGATCGAGCGTCAGCCCGACGTCGCGGCGTTGTACTCGGGGCTCGGGCACATGTACCTGCTCGAGGACCGGAAGGACGAGGCGGTGGGGGTGGTGGAGGAAGCGCGGGCGCGGGGGCTGATGACGGCGGCGCTCGCGTCGATCTACGGGCGGGCGCTGCTGCGCTCGGAGCGCGCGGGGGAGGCGATCGAGCTCATCGAGGGGCTGCGCGCCGAGACGGGCGCCGAGCGGATCGAGCGTGAGAGCGGGAACTGGTTCAAGGCGCTCAACGCGCTGGGTCATTTGTATGACCGGGTGAAGCGCTACGACGACGCGATCGAGGCGTTCACGGCGTCGAACGCGCTGATCCCCGTGACGTACAACGAGGAGACGACGAGCGGGATCACGAGGGAGCTGATCCGGCTCTGGACCCCGGGGTCGATCGCGGGCGCGACGCGGGTGTCGGTGCCGGAGGGGGCTCCGACGCCGGTGTTCGTGATGGGGATGCCGCGTTCGGGGACGACGCTGACCGAGCAGATCATCGACGCGCACCCGGAGGGGTTCGGCGCGGGTGAGCTGGGGCTGATCACGGAGTTGTACCGCCAGTGCGCGGCCGATCCGAACCTGCCCTTCTCGACGGACCCGGGCGCGTACGACGCGAACAAGCTGCGCGAGGCGGCGCGGGTGTACCGGGAGGAGACGTTCGCGCTCGCGGGGAAGGACCCGGGGATCCGGGTGATCACGGACAAGGCGCCGACGAACTTCTGGTACCTGGGGTTCATCTCGATGATCCTCCCCGACGCGCGGATCGTGCTGTGCACGCGCGAGCCCCGGGACAACTGCTTGTCGTGTTTCTTCCAGGCGCTCAACCCGGGGCACATGTACTCGTTCGACCTGGAGAGCTGCGGGCTGTACTACCGGCACCATGTCGAGATCTGCGAGCATTTCAAGGGGGTGCTCCGGGACGAGCGGGTGGGGGTGCCCGTGTTCGAGAACGTGTACGAGGACACGATCGCGGACCAGGAGGCGAAGACGCGGGCGCTGCTGGACTTCGTGGGGCTGGGGTTCGACGAGGCGTGCCTGCGGTTCCACGAGTCGGGTCGGGTGGCGTTGACCCTGAGCAACGACCAGGTGCGTCAGCCGATCTATGCGTCGTCGACGAAGCGCTATGAGCGCTACGCTCGTCACATCGGCGCCCTGGAGCGGGCGCTGGGCGATTTGATCCCCGAGTCCGAGCGTGTGAGCGCGGGCGGATGATCCGCGAGCGTTGAAAGGGCGAGACGAGATGCAACCGCAGCAGTCCCAGAGGGTTCCGAAGCAGTCGCCGCAGGAGTTTTTCGAGCAGGCCAAGCGTCTGCTCGCGGCGGGCGACGTGTGGGGCGCGTCCCAGCGCACGGGGTTTCTGCGCTCGTACTTCCCCGAGGACCCGCCCATCCTGGCGCTGCACGGGTACGTGCTGGCGCGTCTGGGCGCGTACGGGGCGGCGATCGTGGACATGAAGCGTTCGTCGGACGAGACGCTCAAGGCGCTCGAGGAGGGGGACGAGGAGAACCCGAACCGCCCGCGGATCGTGGACCAGTACATCCGTCTCCAGAGCGAGATCGGGCGCTGCCTCGGTCGTCTGGGTCAGCCCGGAGCGGGGGGCGAGGAGATCGACCGCGCGATCGAGATGGACCCGGACCGCGCCGACGCGATCGGCGCGCGGGCGGAGGTCGACGCGATGGGCGGCGACACGGACGCGGCGCTGGCGCGCCTGGACGACGCGACGGCGCGCAAGCTCGAGGAGTTCCCGATCGCGGTCAGCGAGGCGCGGATCCTGTCGTCGATGGACGCGCCTGATCCCGCGCGCCTGGAGCGCTGCGCGGCGCGGTTGACGGCCCTGAGCGAGGAGGTCGGGATCCCCGCGGGGGACCTGGGGACGATCCTGCGCGCGCTGGGCGACGTGCTGGACCGGAAGGGTGATTTCGACGACGCGTTCCGCGCGTACCGGCGCGCGAGCAAACTCCGGCGCTCGCGGTTCGAGCCCGGTGCGCACGCGCAGCTCGCCAGCGCGGTTCTCAAGCGCTGGACCCCGGACGCGATCGGGAAGCTGGTGCGCCCGGAGGGACGGCCCGGGGCGCGGCGTGTGCTGATCGTCGGGACCCCGTGCTCGGGGATCGAGCTGTGCGAGAACCTGATCGCGGCGCTCCCCGAGGCGCGTCCGATGGGCTCGATCGAGACGCTCTGGGCGCTCATCTCGAGGAACTTCAAGACGGTCAACGGGCCGATCCGCGGGATCGTTCCGGACCCGACGGTCATCCGCGGCGATCAGCTCCGCGCGCTGGCGCAGGGGTACGCGATGGAGTCGGATCGGGTGGCGCGGGGTCCGGGGCACATCACGCTCGATCGCAACCCGTACAACATCGGGCAGATCGGTCTGGCGGCGGCGGCGATGGAGGGGCTGTGCGTGATCAACTGCCGGCGCGAGCCCGTGGCGCACACGCTCGCGCTGCTGTGCGACGAGCTCCCGGGCAACCACCCCTACGCGAACGACCCGATCGCGACGGCGTCGTACGTGCGCGACATGGACCGGATGATGGACCATTGGCGCGACACGCTCGTGGGCGATCCGGTCGGGGCGCGGGTGATCGATGTGAACCACGACGACATCGCGAATGATCCGAAGGGCACGCTCAGGGCGATCTGCGATGCGTTCGGGTTCGAGTGTCCGGACGGCGTGATCGATGGGCTCGAGCCCACCCCGTCGCGGGGCCCGGGGTCGCACCCGGACGCGTACGCGGGGCACATCAAGGGTGTGCGCGAGTTCTTCGGGGCGTGATGGGCGGGGCGATCAGCGGCAGGCGCACCCGGGCTTGCCGCAGCCGGCGTCGTCGCATGCTTCGGGCTCGGGCATGGGTCCCAGGAGCGATTCGATCTTCGCGTTGAGGAACATCGCGTGGTGTTCGAGGTGCCAGCAGGCGCCGTTGGCGATATCGCGGACGGAGACGGGGCCCTTCTCGGGGTGGAGCCCGCGGCGTGACCATTGGTCGTCGGTGAGCTGGAAGAGGAGCGCGACGAGCCAGGATCGGGTGGTGTGGATCATGGCGACGTCGCCTCCGATGGGGGGGACGATGGGGGAGCCCTCGGTGCAGCCGTAGATCCCCGAGTCGATGTACGCGTGCTCGTCGAAGAGGGGGAGGGCTGGGTTGTCGGTCGCGAGGATCGAGCGGATGCGGGTCGCGAAGAGCATCTCGGTGTCGGCGAGGTGCCCGAGGAGGACGCGGACGGGCCAGGTGCCGACGCCGGACTCGGGGAGCCAGGCGCGGTCGAGGTCCTCCTGGGGGAGTTCGAAGACGCGGGGGTCGAACCACTCGACCCCGACGCGCATGCGTGACACGAGGGTCTGGGTGTCGAGGTTCTCGTAGGTCGAGCGGGGCTCGGGGGTGACGGCGGGGGTGGTCTGGGTCATGGTGGATCGTAGGTGCGTGCGGTCGCGGTGTGGCTCATCGCACGAACCAGCGGAGCTTGTAGTTCCCGCTTTCGAAGACGATGTCGATCCCGATCCAGTGGAGGTCCCTGTGCCCGGAGCGTGAGACGGCGAGACGGAAGATGTTCTGGTCGATGGGCTCGAGGTAGATCCCGGGGGTGCCCTCGCCGAAGGGCATGAAGTGGAAGACGCGGTAGACGTCGCGCCGGCGCGCCTTGAGCTCGTCGAACGCGAGCCCGGGGTCGAGCCCGCGCTCCTCGAACTCCTCGCGCGTGATCGTGGAGAGGACCTGCTCGACGAAGAGGTCGCGTTCGTCGTTCTCGATGGTGGAGATGATGTGGTCCATGAGGTGGCGGACCGATTTGGCGTAGAGGGTGATGTTGCCCTCCTCGTCCTCGACGCGGATGCTCCCCTGGGGGAGCGCGAAGACGGGGTGGACGGTGCGGGGTTCGACGGGCTGGAGGCGTCCCTCCTGCGCTTCCTGGAGCTTGCTCAGGACGCTGTTGCGACGGATCTCGCGCTGGTAGGTGCACCCGGCGCACAGGAGCGCGGGGGCGAGCACGAGGAGGATGATCGCGAGCGGGGTGCGGGGCATCACGCGTCCGATACGCGTGCGGATTGGCTCGGTTCGCGCGTGATGGGGGCGGGGTGTTCGCTGAAGCGGGACCAGGACTGTCGCGGCGTGGGTGCGGCGTCGGGGTCTTCGCCGCGGAGCCGGTGTGTGCCCACGGAGCGTGGTCGGGCGTGCGCGGCGCGGGTGACGAGGCGCGCGACGAGGAGCATGTTCTGGACCTCCCACCCCTCGGGGGTCTCGAAGACCTTGTCGAGGGTGTAGCGCCCCCAGATCTCGAACATATCGAGCGCGTCGCGCAGGCGCGTGGTCGTGCGCACGATCCCGGCGTTGTACCACATGGTGGAGCGGAGGGAGGACCGGACGTCCCCGAGGTCGAGCTCGGCGTGGGTGCTGGGCGCGATGGAGGAGACGATGGGGACGGGGGTCTGGGGTCCTTGCGCGGCGCGTTCGCGCGCCTGGGTGCCGGCGATCGCGCCCATGACGAGCCCTTCGAGGAGGGAGTTGGACGCGAGGCGGTTCGCGCCGTTGAGCCCGGTGCACGATGCTTCCCCGATCGCGTAGAGGTTGGGGACGCTCGATCGGGCGTGGAGATCGGTCTCGATCCCGCCGATCGTGTAGTGGGCGGCGGGGTGGACGGGGATGCGGTCCGTGCTCGGGTCGAACCCGAAGGAGGCGAGCATGGCGCAGATCCCGGGGAATCGTTCCTTGAGCCCGTCGATGTGGGTGCAGTCGAGCCAGACGTGGGTGGCGCCCGAGCGGGCGAGTTGTTTGACGATGGCGCGGGAGACGACGTCGCGCGGCGCGAGCTCGGCGAGTTCGTGCTCGTCGACCATGAAGCGGGCGCCGTGGTCGTCGAGGAGGTGGGCGCCCTCGCCCCGCATGGCTTCGGAGATGAGCGCGCGGGGCGCGCCCGGGACGTAGAGGGTTGTGGGGTGGAACTGGACGAACTCCATGTCGGCGAGCCGGGCGCCGGCGCGGTGCGCGAGCGCGACGCCGTCGCCGGTCGCGATGCGTGGATTGGAGGTCTCGCGGTAGATCTGCCCCGCGCCCCCCGACGCGACGATGGTGGTGCGTGCCCAGACGACCTGGAGCCCGTATCGCGCGTGCCAGGTGATGGCGCCCAGGACGGGCGCGCCCTCGTGGTCGGATGGGGTGAGGAGGTCGATGACGAAGCAGTGGTCGAAGACGCGGATGGAGTCGTCCATCCGGGCGCGTCGCTGGAGGGTGTCCTGGATCGCGCGTCCGGTGGCGTCGCCCCCGGCGTGGTAGATGCGGGCGGCGTTGTGCCCGCCCTCGCGCCCCACGCACAGGTGGTCGCCGCACTCGTCGAACCCGACGCCCCAATCGATGAGCTCGCGTACGCGCGACGGGCCCTGTCGGCACACCAGGTCGACGGCGTGCTCGTCGCACAGCCCCGCGCCCGCGACGAGGGTGTCCTCGATGTGCGCGTCGATGGTGTCGTCGTCGCGCAGGACGGCGGCGATCCCGCCCTGCGCCCACGCGGTGTTGGTCTTGTCGATCCGGTCCTTGGTGCAGACGATGACGTCTCCCGCGGGCGCGGCGGCGATCGCGGCGCGGAGCCCGGCGACCCCGGACCCGAGGACGAGGGTGTTGCAGAAAATCTGGGGGAGGAGCCCTGTGCGGAAGGGGATGAGATATCGTTGGACGTCGAAAGTCGTGGACACAGGGCGCTCCGTGATCGGCGGGGATTCTATGCAACGCCCTCCGCGGACGGTCTGGAGCGGGTCCGGAGCGGATGCCGCGGAAACGAGCGCCGTTCGGGGCGTTGATCGAGCGGGGTCTGGCTCGATCGAACGCGATGATTGACCGAGAGAGGATCCGTATGGCGGGCTCGTCCAAACTCGAACGCACCATCCGGCAGGCGCACGACGCGCTCGAGCGCGAGAACCTCGGCTCGGCGCTGCTTCTATACCGCAAGGCGCTGTCGATGGACAAGCGGAACGAGCGCCTCCTGACGCGGGTGGGGCAGGTCGAGCTCGCGGCCGGGTACGTCGCCCAGGCGATCGAGACCCTCCGCGACGCGGCTCGGAAGAGGCCGAACCACACGGACACGCACGTGCTGCTGTCAGAAGCGCAGGCGGCGATGGGCGATTCGGAGGGCGCGATCGCGACGCTCGAGAAGGTGATCGCGCGCGATCCGACGAGCGGGGCGGCGGCGCTGGCGCTCGTGTCCAAGCACGTTAACACGGGGGACGTGGAGCTCGCCAGGGCGGTGCTCGATCGGGTTGAGGCGGCGGAGCATCCACATGCCTTGATGCGTTTTGCCCGCGCGAAGGTGGCGCGCGCGACCAAGGACTACGGGGCCGCGATCGACGAGCTGCACGCGATGCTGGGCGACCCCGAGACCCTCGAGCGTCATCGGCGATCGGCGCGCTTCGAGCTCGGGCATATCTACGACGCGATGGAGCGCTACGACGACGCGTTCGAATGCTTCGCGCAGGCGAACGCGGGGCACAACCCGGGCAAGCCGATCCACCCCGAGTCGATCAAGAGCGCGTGGTCGAGGGAGGCGCTCGGAACGGTCCCGTTCGCGAGCGAGCGCGACGATCGCCCCGTCATCATCGCGGGGGTCCCGAGGTCCGGGACGACGCTCACCGAGCGCGTCATCCACGCGCACCCCAAGGGCGCGGGGGTGGGGGAGTGCCCGCTGCTCGTGCAGATGAGCACGCGCACGCTCGTGTCGAACCTGGACCGATCGCGGATCGACGAGTACGCGCGGGAGTACCTCGATCACATCGAGTCCCAGGTCGGAAACGGCCCCGAGCGCGTGGTGGACAAGCACATGGGCACGGAGAAGTCGCTCGGGTTCATCTCCCGGGCGCTCCCGGGGGCGCGGGTGATCCACGCGCTGCGCGATCCGAGGGATTGCTGCCTGAGCGCGTTCACGCAGAACTTCGGGAAGAACGTGCCCTACTCGCGGGACCTGGTCACGCTCGGGAAGCAGTACGCGGCGCACCGGGAGATGATGGACTACTGGTTCTCGATCATCGACAACCCCGTGTGCGTGAGTGTGTACGAGGAGTTCGTGGAGGACCCGGACACGCACACGCGGCGCCTGATCGCGTTCCTCGGGCTCGAGTTCGACGAGGCGTGCCTGAGGTTCCACGAATCGAAGGACCACGTGCGGACCGCGAGCTCGACCCAGGTCCGCAAACCGATCTACACGACGAGCACGGCGCGGTGGAAGCGGTACGAGAAGCATCTCGGGCCGCTGCTGGACGCGCTGGGCGAATACGCCGATGGCGTGCACGCGACGACGAGTTTCCCGGGAGTGACCACATGAGCGCCTTCAACCCAGGTGTGATGACGACCCAGGCCAAGACCATCCAGAGCGCCAGGGCGCTCCTGGACGCGAGCCAGTACGACACGGCGATCCCCCTCCTGCGCGAGGCGGTGGAGCGCGAGCCCCGCAACGCGCTGCTCCTGCGGATGCTCGGGTACGCGCTGGTGCTCGTGGACAAGACCCCCGAGGGGATCCGTCATCTCGAGCTCTCGTCGAAGCTCAACCCGAGCGACCCGGACGTGTGGTGCGACATGTCGATGGGGCTGCGCCGGATGGACCGGCTCGGGGAGGCGCACCGGGCGCTCGACAAGGTGCTCAAGGACCACCCCGGGTACCCTCGGGCCGTGGCGCTCAAGGGGCGGTTGCTCCAGTCGCGCGGGCAGAGCGACAAGGCGATGGCGTTCGTCGAGGAGATGCTCGAGCACAACCGGGACCCCACGATCCAGATCATCTACGGGAACCTGGCGCGCGAGCTCAAGCGGCAAGGCCCGGCGATCGACATGATCCGCGCCACGCTCGACGACCCCAGGCTCGTGCGCCCGATGCGGACGGAGCTGTACTTCTCGCTCGGGCACCTGCTCGACTCGGTGGGGGAGTACGACGACGCGTTCAGGGCGTTCGACGCGGGGAACAAGATGACGGCGGCCGGCGAATCGGCGGACTTCGAGGGGTTTCTCTCGATGTGGACCAAGGACGACATCGCGAAGGCCCCGCGCGCCGAGCAGGACGCGTCAAGAGTCGTGCTCGTGGTGGGGATGCCCCGCTCGGGCACGACACTGACCGAGCAGATCCTCGGGGCGCATCCGAAGGCGGAGGGGATCGGGGAGCGCGGGGAGCTCGGGGACCTGTGCACGAACAGGCGCGCGACGGACTTCGACGCGGCGCTCGTGGCGCAGTCCGCGGGCGCGTACCACGCGATGCTCCGCGAGACGGTCCGGGACCCGCGCGCGGCGCGCGTGATCGACAAGATGCCCGAGAACTACTTCTTCCTCGGGGGCGCGTCGTTCCTGCTCCCCGGGGCGCACGTGATCAACTGCACGCGCGACCCGCGCGACACGTGCCTGTCGATCTACTTCCAGCGTTTCGGCCCGGCGATGCGGTACGCGAACGATCTCAAGGCGGTCGCCCAGCAGTACCTCGGCTATCTGCGCGTGATGGACCACTGGCGCGAGGCGCTGGATCTGGACATCCTCGATTCGAGCTACGAGGCGCTGACCGCGGACCCGGAGCCCAACGTGCGGGCGCTGCTCGATCATGTCGGGCTCGGGTTCGACAGGGCGTGCCTGGAGCACCACAAGAGCAAGTCGTCCGTGCACACCGCGAGCGCCGGGCAGGTGCGTCAGCCCGTGTACACGTCGAGCCAGCAGCGCTGGAAGCGCTATGAGAAACACCTCGGGCCCATGCTCGAGGTGTTCGGTGATCGCTTCGATTGATCGCGGGTCTTATTCTTCGGAGTCGTCCGCGGGCTGCTCGGCGTTGTCGTCGGCGGGGGTCTGCGTGTTCTCGGGGTCGGTCTGGCCCTGGGCTTCGGCGGCGGCCGCGGCTTCTTCGGCTTCGATCCGCGCCATGACCTCCTCGAGGGTGGGGAGCCCCATGTGCGTGCGGACGGCTTCGGTCAGGTCGACGGACTCGGCGGGGGTGACGAGCGGGCGCGCGAGGATCTCCTGGGTGACCCCGGTGAGCGAGTTGACCTGGACGAGGTCGGTGTCGCGGCGCGTCGCGAAGACGAAGGTGTACCCCTGCTCCTGCGCGACCTCGTTGACGGCGTCGTGGACCATGACGTACGCGTCGGCGATCTGACCCGCGAGCATGCGCTGGTAGTCCTGGTTGATCTGGTTGGTGGTCTGGTTGAGCATCTGCGAGAGCTGCTGGTACTGGCTGTAGAGCTGCTGGGTCGCCTGGGCGTTGGGGTCCGCGGTCTGGATCTGGGACTGGAGCTGCATGAGCTGGTTCTCGATGGGCTGGACGCGCGATGCGCCCTGCGCTTCGAACTCGTTGCGTTCCGCGGTCTTCTCCTCGCCCATGATGACGATGTCGACGATGTCGTAGACGTCGACGAGCCCGATGTCGCCCTGGGCGGCGTTGTTGGTCCGGGTCGCGTCGGCGCTGGTGGAGAGGATCGACCCGCCGAGGATTGCGGCGCCGATCAGGATCGATGCGGGGAGAAACATGGTCGTGCGGGGCATATGGATGGCTCCGTGTGGTTTCGAGAGTTGGTACGTTCCGGGTGACTACTGTACGGCTCGATCCGCGTGATCTCGCGTCGATCCATCGAATCCCCCCGATTTCGCCCCCCGGGCGTTCCGATCCCACACACGACCCGGACAGAGAGTGCCCGAACCATGCGTGATCCCCGACTCGACAAGCTCGCCGACGTCATTGTCCGTTATTCGACGCGCGTGAAGAGGGGGGACCTGGTCGCGATCGCGTCGGACCCGGTCGCGATGCCGCTGATCGAAGCGACGTTCGAGGCGGTGCTTCGGGCCGGGGGTCATCCGTTCTGGGCGGCGCGGAGCGACGCGCTCAACGACCTGTTCCTGGAGCATGCGAGCGATGAGCAGCTCGACTACCTGAACCCGGTCGTCATGCACACGGTCGAGACGATCGACGTGCAGATCGGGTTCTGGGCGGACGTGAACACGAAGTCGCTGTCGCGCGTGGACCCGAAGCGGATCGCACGCCAGCGCGTCGCGAACCGCCCGCGCCAGACGCGGTTCCTCAACCGGGCCGCGGCTGGGGAGATGCGCTGGTGCGGGACCCTGTACCCGACCCTGGGCTCGGCGCAGGACGCGGAGATGTCGCTGACGCAGTACGAGGACTTCGTCTTCCGCGCCGGGCTCCTCCACCTCCCCGACCCCGTGCGCGCGTGGGAGCAGATCCACGAGCGACAGCAGCGCGTGTGCGACTATCTCCAGACCAAGGACGAGATCCACTACAAAGCCCCCGCGACGGACACGCACGACGGCACGGACCTGCGCGTGAATGTCGACAAGAGCAAGTCCATCTGGATCAACTGCTCGGGCGGCGAGAACTTCCCCGACGGCGAAGTCTTCTGCGGCCCCCAAAGCGCGGACGGGCACGTGAACTACACGTTCCCGGCCGTGTACAACGGGCGCGAGGTCGAGGGGGTGCGACTGGAGTTCAAGGACGGGCGCGTCGTCAACGCGAGCGCGACGAAGAACGAGGCGTTCCTGTTCGCGATGCTCGATCAGGACGAGGGCGCGCGGACCATGGGCGAGATCGCGATCGGGACGAACTACGCGATCAAGGCGTTCTCGCGCAACACGCTCTTCGACGAGAAGATCGGGGGGACCTTCCACGCGGCGTGCGGGATGGGGTACCCGGAGTCCGGGTCGCACAACGAAAGCGCGCTGCACTGGGACATGGTGTGCGATCTCCGTCAGGGCGGTTCGATCAGCGCCGACGGCGAGGTGTTCCACAAGGACGGGGCGTTCCTCGGGGACGGGATGCCCGGCGCGTGATCTTTGAATGGGTATGGGGTTTCGGGCACCGCGAGATGGAGGAGAGACGGGCTGGAAGCCCGTCCCACCGAGGGGGTGAAGGATCGGCGTGGATTGTGATCACGCGCGCTTGTCCGCGACGCGGGTTGTGCCGTCCTTGGTTTTGAACGCGCCCATCCCGCCCGTGTCCGCGAGATCGAGGTCCGGGACCGTGCTGAACGGGATCCGGCGCGGCGCGGCGTCGCGTCCCTCGTGCATGGACCCGTAGTAGATCGAGGCGTGCCCGTGCTTCTGGTTGATCCGGTCCATGGTGTGCGCGAGGCGCGTGCGTTTCCGGTCGAGCTCGAAGAGGGGCTCCTCGATCTGGTCGCTTTTGGTCAATCCCCCGAGCGTGACGGAGACGGCGAACACGAACGCGTGGGGCTGGATCTTCCAGAGCTCCCCGAGGTGCCAGAGGAGCCGGATCGTGTCCTGACAGGGTTCGAGATTGACGTACGCGACCCAGGACGGCGCGTCGGGGGGTTTGATCTTGAGGGTCAGCTTGGTGCACCAGAAGCCCTCGTGGCGCATCCGGGCGGCCGCCTTGTGGAGCAATCGGATCCCGACGGCCCGCGCCTGCTCGTTGCCGCGGAGCTCGGGCGCGAGCACGTGCTGGTGCCCGCAGTTGCGCCGTTTGGTCGCGGCGATGTGGGGCTCGTCGCCTTGGAGCCAGTGGTACCAGACCTCGCCCACGACCCCGCCCCACGCGCGGCGCATGGTCGCTTTCGTCGCGCGGCAGAGCTGCTCGGTCGTGTGGATCCCGACCCGGTGGAGCCGGTTGCGGATCCCGTCGGAGATCCCCGGGAAGTCCGTGAGGTCCATGGGGTGGAGGCGCTGGGGGAGCTCGGATCGCTCGATGACGACGAGCCCGTCGGGCTTCATCATGTTGCTGGCGGATTTGGCGAGCATCCGGTTGGGTGCGATCCCGATGGAGCAGCGCATGAACTCGCCGCAGTGGGCGCGGATCGCGGATTTCATCTTCATCGCGAGTTCGCGGGCGCGCATCACGTCCCGATCGGGACCCGTGAGACGGAAGGACATTTCGTCGATCGAGTCCACGGAGTGGACGGGGTACACGGTGTCGACGGCTTCCAAGACCTTGTGGTGCATGGAGATGTATTCGTCCGGACGGGACAGGACGAGCGCGATCCCGGGGCAGCGGAGGCGCGCGTCACGGACCGAGCACCCGGTTATGATCCCGAAGTGCTTGGCTTCGTAACTGGCGGCGATACAGCAGGTTGTGTCGCAGTCGTTGGGGATGATCCCGACGGGGCGCCCGCGCAGCTCGGGGCGGAGCTGCTGCTCGACGGAGGCGAAGAAGGAATTGAGATCGAGGAACAGGACCATGCCCTAAAAAATACCGCACAAATCTGGGTCGTCAATCGATTTGTTTGGTATAATTTTGGATTCGATATGCCCGTCGTAGTGTGGCTGGAGTACGATTTGAGGCAGGAGGTGCCCCGTGGCTACGAAGACCATGGTCGTGCTTGCGAACTCGATCAAGAAGAAGCAGCGATGCGTAGCTGGGCGGGAGATTCAGCAAGCTGATGCTGAGCTTCAAGTCGGATCATGGCTTCGGCCGGTGAGTGACGAAGGTGAGGGAGAGTTGATTGTCCGGAAGCACTGCACACTTCGTCAAGGCGGCATGCCGCAGGTTCTCGATCTGGTTGAAGTGCCGCTGTTAGAAAACCAGAATGATCCCTGCCAACCGGAGAACTGGCAGGTTGAGACGGGAGCAGAGTGGAACAAGATCGGTGAGGTATCAGCAGCGGAAGTTGAGGGGTGGGTTGAACATCCGAACGATCTTTGGCTGGAAGACCCAGAGCACGCTGACCGGATCGCTGAACAGACTCAGGCAGGAGAAGCCGGTTCGCCATCTCTGGTTTTGATCCGTCCTGATCAGTTTCGTGTGCGTATGTGGGCTGAATACAATCCGTTTAAGGGTTACAACCAGCATAAAACAAGAGGGATCTTTGAGTATGCAGGGGTTGAATACTCGCTCTCGATTACGGATGACAGCTTTACAGCCAAGCACTGTCCAAAACCAGACGGCGACGAGCACGTTTTTGTGCCAGATATAGCAGAGAATTGTGCGCTGTGTGTGAGTCTTGGCGCACCGTTCAATGGATACCACTACAAGCTGATCGCTTCGGTGATCCCGCTGACGGAATGAGGTTTCGATGGATCGTGTTAGTATCATGACAATCGGTCACTCGAATCACAGTTGGGCTGAGTTTGAATCGCTCTTGGATCGGCACTCGATCGATGCCGTTCTGGATGTGCGGTCGAGTCCGTACAGCAAGTTCAGCCCTCAGTTTCATCGGGATGCGATGGATACGTCCCTCCGAAGATCAGGTCGTGGGTACCGGTTCTTGGGGCGTGAACTCGGGGCGAGAAGACATGAGCCGGAGTGTTATGTTGATCGTGTGGCGAGGTATGACCAGATCGCGAAGCTCCAACTTTTCCGCGAGGGTATCAATGCCGTGCTGAGTGAGGCGCAAAGTCGGCGTGTGGCGCTGATGTGTTCCGAGCAGGATCCGATCACGTGTCACCGTATGATTCTTGTGTGCCGTGAGCTTGGCGATCGTGCTCGAGAGATTGTTCACGTCCTCGGTGATGGCAGAGTCGAGACGAACAAAGAGGCGGAAGATCGCCTACTCGATCTGCTCGGGTTCCCGGTCGGCGATCTGTTTCAATCGCGTGATGAGTTGGTTGAGCAGGCGTATGCGAAGCAGGCGGACCGGATTGCGTGGGTCGAACCGGAAGAGAGCTATGCGATGAACCAGGTTCGATATGGGTGATCCAGTCAGATGAACGTCTTCACGATCGGTTTCACGCAAAAGACTGCTGAACGATTCTTTCGGCTCCTCCGAGAGTCGGGTGTGAAACGTGTCATTGATGTTCGGCTCAACAACACGGGGCAGCTTGCGGGTTTCTCGAAGCGTGATGATCTCGTGTATTTCCTGAAGAATTTGTGTGACATGGAATACGTGCATGTCCCAGAGCTGGCCCCGACAAAGGACATCTTGGACGCGTTCAAGAAGCACAAGGGGGATTGGTCTGTGTACGAGCAAGAGTTCATGGCTCTGCTTGAGAAACGCAGGATCGACGAGTCTATAGCAATGGATGTGATCGATCAAGGGTGTCTCTTGTGCAGTGAGCACAAGCCTCACCATTGTCACCGGCGTCTTGTGGTTGAGTATCTCAACGACAAGTGGGGAGGGGTCGAGGCGAAGCACTTGCTTTGAGAGCAAGAGCTTGAGGGGATCACCACGCGTCCTCGGCGTCGATGCCGTGGAGGGCGGTGTAGGCCGCGTCGAGGAGTTCGCGGGTGCCCTGACCCGTCGCGCCGGAGATCGCGAAGACCTGGTCGTCCGCGCCGAGCTGGAGCTGGGCGCGGAGTTCGGCGATGGCCGATTCGCGATCCTCCTCGGGGATGAGATCGAGCTTGTTGAGCGCGATGATCTCGCGTTTCTCCGCGAGCATGGACGAGTAGTCCATGAGCTCCTGCCGGATCGCGCGGTAGTTGTCGGCCGGCGATGAGCCGTCCTCGGGCATGACGTCGAGGACGTGGATCAGGAGGGTGGTGCGTTCGATGTGGCGCAGGAAGTCGTGGCCCAGACCCGCGCCCTCCGCGGCGCCGGAGATCAGACCCGGGATGTCCGCGATGACGAGTCGGCGGTCGGGGCCGAGCATCGCGATCCCGAGCTGGGGGGAGAGGGTGGTGAAGGGGTAGTTGGCGATTTTGGGGTCGGCGCGGGTGACGCTCTTGAGGAGGGTGCTCTTCCCGGCGTTGGGGAGCCCGACGAGCCCGACCTCCGCGATGACCTTGAGCTCGAGGACGAGCTGCTTGGTCTCGCCTTCCTCGCCCGGGGTCGCGGTGCGCGGGGCCTGGTTGACGGCGTTCTTGAAGTGCTCGTTGCCGTACCCGCCGCGCCCGCCGTGGGCGATGATGACGGACTCCCCGGGCCCGAGGTCGGCGAGTTCTTCGCCGGTCTGTTCGTCGAAGACGACGGTCCCGGCGGGGACGCGGATGACGAGGTCGTCGGCGTCCGCGCCGGTGCACTGTTTTTTGCCGCCCATCTCGCCGGGCTTGGCTTTCCAGTCGTAGATCCCTCGGAAATCGATGAGGGTGTTGAGCCCTTCGTCGACTTTGAGGATGACGTCGCCGCCTCGTCCGCCGTCGCCGCCGTCGGGGCCGCCTTTGGGCAGACCCTTGGCGCGTCGGAAGGAGACTTTGCCATCGCCGCCTTTGCCGGCGAAGACCTGGATGCGTGCGCGATCGACGAACATGGACGTGAAGCGTAGATCGGATGGGCGCACGATGCGCCGATCCGGGCGATTTGGGTCAAGAACCGATCCGAGCGGGCCGATAAGCGTGTTCCAGACCCGATCCAGGAGCACGAGCATGGTCAACAACCCCATCAATCGGCGCGAGCACGAGCGTTTCAAGGTCAACCCGGGGTACACCGCGATGGCGCTGCGTCGTCACCCGGACGAAGAGACCTTCACGCTCGAGGGGCACGTGTACGACATCTCCGAGGGGGGTGTGTGCTTCGAGCTCGACCGCCCGATCGATCCGGGCGCGACCGTGTCGGTCCGGGTGGATCTGCCTCTGACGGTGGACGACTCGGGCCCGGGGCGCGCGGTGTTCCTGACGGGGAACGTGGTGTGGTGCGATCTCGACGAGCCCGGCGCGTGCCGCATGGCCGTCGCGATCACGCGGTTCGATCGCGCGGGGGATCGGGAGCGTTTGCTCAAGACCCTGACGCGCGGGCGCTACACCCGGGCGGCGTAACTCAGGCGGCATAACTCACGACCCGGGGTCGGATCGCTCGACGAGCACCAGCCACTCCGGGTTGCCCTTGCCCTTCTTCTTGCGTTTCTTGCCGACGGCCCCGCCCAGCACGGGGCTTTTCGTCCATCCGAGCACGCGCCATCCGAGCTCGGGGAGCGTGTCGCGCACGCGCTCGCTGATCTGCTGCGCGAGTTCAGGGTCGAGGATCGCGCCCTTGGGGAGTTCGTCCTCGGTCGCTTCGTAGTGGGGTTTGACGAGGGAGATGATGCGCCCGTCCGGCTTGAGCCAGCGCTTGGCCGCTTCGAGGGCTTTGTCCTGCTTGGTCCATCCGAGGTCGACGACGATCAGGCCGACCCCGCGGGTGTCGACGACGTTCTGCGGGGGCTCGAGGTGGAGCGCGTTGGATCGTTCGTGGACGGTGACCCTGTCGTCCTGACGGAGTTTCCACGCGAGCTCGCCGTAGGCGGTGTCGATCGCGTGGACGCGGGCCGCGCCGTGCTGGAGCAGGCAGTCCGTGAAGCCCCCGGTGGAGCACCCGAAGTCGGCGCAGACTTGGCCCGCGGGGTCGAGGTTGAACTCGCGCAGCGCGTGGTCGAGCTTGAGCCCCCCGCGCGAGACGTAGGTGGGGGTGGTGGGGGAGGGGTCGGGGTTGGTGGTCGGGTCGTCAGTCACGCGCCGGGGTGGTGGTTTCGGGGATCTCCGGGTGCTCGGTCGATCCGGTGCGCGTGATCGGGGTGTGGGTCACGGGGACCCCGACGATGGAGATCCCCAGCTCGTCGGCGCGTTCGATCATCTGGATGCGGTCGAGCATGATGACGTCGCCCGCGGCGATCGCGAGACAGGATCCGCCGTGCTTGGCGAGCTGCTCGAGCGTCTGGACCCCCACGGTGGGGACGTCGGAGCGCCGGTCGTGCTGGGCGCGAGCGCCCTTGGCGAGCGTCCACCCCCCGCGCCGGCACAGGTCCCCGGTCCGCTCGATCATCCGATCCGTCCCCTCGACGGCTTCGACGGCGATCACGTCCCGATCGCGCACGCTCAGGGATTGCCCGATGTCGAGGCGCAGGAGCTCGGTGAGCAGCGGCCAGACGAGGGAGATGTCCGCGCGTTGCTCCTCGGTGGGCTGCTTGATCGTCATCACCCCGGGCTGGGCGAGCTGGTCCTGGATGGGGATCGTGGAGTCGATGAGCGAGACACCTTTCTTCTCGAGTTCCTCCGCGACGACCCGGAGGACGGCGTGGGATCGCCGGTCGTGGCGCAGGTGCTTGAACCAGATCCTGAGCGTCGTCAGATCGGGCATGTTGCGCACCAGACGCAGACGCGAGTGCATGACCGACGCCTTGTCGACCTTCCCGACCATGATCGCGTGCCTCGCGCCGCGCCGTTTGAGTGTACGGCCCCAGGACGCGACCCGGAGGAGGGCGCAGGACCGGAACGAGTCGCACAGCTCGGGGAGTTCGGGGTCGAAGTAGTTGCGGAACCCGACGGCGTGGACCGTGTAGCCCATCTCGTGGAGCCCCTTGGCGACGAGGATCGGGAGCCGCCCCCCCCCGGCGATGAGCCCGATGGGCGCGGGGGGCGCGGGGGGATCGGGGAGGATGGACAACGTGCCGGCCATGGGGTCTGGTCGTCTCCGAGCCGTGACGGGGGTTCAAGGGGGATTGTACACGCAACCCCGGCGGCGCACGCTTGAGGCGGAGGGGGCGCGTGGTCGATAGACGGACCATGAGTCTGCGAGCGACCCCGAGCGCGCCCCCCCTTGGGGAGGTCCACCCGAAACCCAACGAGCGCCCGTGGCTGGGCGTGCGGTTCACGTGCTCGGGCTCGTACGTGCGTGTGTACAGGGATCGGACCCAGCCCGTGTATCTCGCGCGGTGCCCGAGGTGCGCCCGGTGCATCCGGTTCCGGGTGGGGGAGGGCGGCACGGACCAGCGGTTCTTCAACGTCTCGTGCTCGTGAGCGTACAATCCGTTCCATGAGCAGCGCCGCGCCCTACGAGATGACCCGGACCCCCGAGACCTGCGCCGACACGGAGCGCCCACTCGAGATCGGGGAGCTCCATATCGCCGCGCTCATCGAGCTCCCGGACGATTCCCCGCTCCAGCGGGTGCTGTACTCGATGGACGCGTGGGAGCGCGGGGTGACCCTCCCCGAGGGCGCGTCGATCTTCGGGTTCTGGAAAAGGCGCGTCCCGGACCCGGGCGAGCCCGACACCCACGCGCTCGTGTCCGACGATGAGATCATGGACCTGTTCGAGCAGCTCGGGGAGAGCGACCAGGACTCGAAGATCGTGTTCCGCTACCTCCTCTCGCTCATGCTCCTGCGCAAGAAGCGTCTCGAGCTCGAGCGGATGATCCCGGGGGAGAAGGGGGAGCGGGCCACGCTGGTGATGCGCCAGAAGGTGAAGGGCGGCGGGGGCCCCCTCTTCGAGGTCATCGACCCCGCGATGGATGACGACGCGGTCGCGCAGGGGATCGAGGACCTGGGGCGCGTGATCGCGCTCGACGCGGCCCCGTGATGGCGCGATGGACGGTCATCCCGATCGTGCTGATGCCGTTGGTGCTGTGCGCGTGCTCGGGGGGCGGGGGGTCCGGGCGCGTGAAGGCCGCGGACCCCGATCTCGTCGAGCGGGTCGTCGATGAGCACAACGCGCGGATCGATCGGATCGACACCCTCTGGGCGCGGGTGTCCGTGCGGGTCCGTGGGCTGGATGCGCAGGGGGACCGGTTCGAGGAGCAGGGGGAGGGGCACCTGCAGATCGTGCCCCCGAGCAACGCGTCGCTCACGGTGGGGAAGCTGGGGGAGACGTACTTCGCGTACGGCGCCAGCGCGGATCGGTACTGGATGTTCGACCTGTCGGACTCGGATCGACGCGCCGCGCTCGTCGGGGATCTATCAAAGGTCACGCGCACCAAGGCGCGGGCGCTGGGGCTGAGTGTGCATCCGAGCGATCTCGTGGGCGCGGTGGGTCTGGACCGGATCGCGCTCGGCGAGATCGCGGACGCGCGGATCGAGGGGGGGATGCTCGTGCTGACCACCCCCGCGCGCTGGGGCGCGAGCGAGTGGTGGTTCTCGACGGCTCCCGTCGAGCTGCGCCGGGTCGTGAGCTTCGACGACACGGGCCGGGAGCTGGCGCGGACGGAGCTGGGGCGGTACAAGGACCTGCTCGAGACCAACCGGCTGCCGAGCGGGGTCGAGGTCCCGGGTCAGGTGTCGATCACGACCCCGGGCGACGAGGAGGGGTACGTGCGGATCGAGCTCTCCGAGCCGACCCGAAAGCCGATCCGGGGCGTGGTCTACGACTTCGATCGGTTGACCCGCGCCTACCGGGTGTCGGAGGTCCTCGATCTGGACGCGGACGCGGAATCCTCGCCCTGAGGGCGTGGTTCTCGGACCCTGGGAGTGAAGGGGGGGGGCTGAAAACGCCGACAGAACGGACAGCGAGCGCCCAGCGCGGGGGCGTCCCCGTGCGCCGATTGTGGATATGAGCGACGAACACACCGACCAACCCGACCCGAGCGTGGACGATCAGACGACCGAGCCGACGCTCGCCGCGCCGACCTGGCGCACGGTGTGGCAGGCGCCCGTGCTCCTGGCGGGCGCGGGGCTGCTGATGCTCGGGCTCGCGTACACGATCACGGGTGCGCCCGATCCGAGCGTGCGCCCGTCGCTGGAGGTCTCGGACAAGCTGATCGCCGCGGAGCAGTACGAGCAGGCGATCGAGGTGCTCAACACCAGGGTCTACCCGTGGGTCGCGCAGGGCGAGTCCGTGAGCGACGCGGAGAAGATCCGGTACCACGTGAACAAGGCCCGCGCCATCGAGCGTGGGCAGCGTTCGCTGGGCTTCGAGCTCGATGAGAACCACGTCTCGGTGGTGCGCGAGTATCTGGAGGCCGAGCGCCTCGGGGCGCTGCTCGAACCGAGCGATCTCGCGGCGCTCTCGCGGACGTATCTGGCGCTCGGGGACCTGAAGAACGCGCGGATCCGCGCCGACCAGATCCCGCGCGAGCGGAGCGACCTCAAGACCGCGCTCCGCAAGCGCATCGTCGAGGACCTGCTCGACCGACCCGTCCCCCAGCGCGCGGACGCGACCCAGATCCTGAGCGGGCTGCTCGCGGACCAGGAGCTCGGGGCCGCGGACCGGGTGTGGGCGCTCGAGCGGACGGCGAGCATCCGCCTGGACGAGGGGTTCATCGAGGAGACGATCACGCGGATCCTGCGCGAGATGCCGCGCCTTGAGCGTGCGGGGGTCGAGGGTCGGGCGCGTCTGCACCTGCTGCTGGCGCGCGCGTACCTCCGGACGGGGGCGCTCCCCCAGGCGCGGGAACAGATCGACAGCGCCTACGCGCTCTCGGGCGCGGGGGACCCGCACTACCCCGAGATCCTCCTCGCGAACGCCCAGCTCGAGGACATCGAGGGCAACATCCAGCGCGCCCGCGACGTGTACGCGGAGATCGTGGACAACTACTCGCGCGACCGCGCGTACCCGCTCGCGCTGCTGGGGCTCGGGGAGACCGAGGCGGCGCTGGGGGAGCACGAGCTCTCGCTCCAGTCGTACGAGACCCTGATCGACAACTACGACGCGATCGGGATCGAATCCGAGCCGAGCCGGACCCGGGTGATGGACTCGGCCGTCGAACGCGCGTCGGACTCGATGGCGCTGGGGAACCCGTCGGACGCGATCCGCTACACCATGCTCGCGGAGCGGTTGTTCCGCGACGCCGAGATCCCGTCCCCGATCCTGGAGATGCACGTGCGCGCGCACGTCGGGGTCGCGGAGCAGCTGCTCGGGCAGCCCGTGTCCGAGACCTCCACGCTCCTGGAGCTCGACCCCTCGACGCGCTCGGAGGTGCAGCGCCACCTGATGACGGCCGCGACCAACGCGCGCCTCCACGCGGACCGGTACGTCATCTCGGACATCGAGCGGTTCGCGGATTCGCTCTGGACGGCCGCGGACCTGTTCGACCGCGCCGGGGACCACCGGGAAGCGATCACGGCGTTCCAGACCTACGCGGACTCGATGCCCTCGGACCCGCGGTACGCCGAGGCGCTGTTCCGTCTCGCGGAATGCCTGCGTTCCGTGGGCGAATACACGCGAGCCGCGACGATCTACTCGCGTTTGATCGAGGAGCGCCAGGGGTTCATGGGCGCGGACATCGGCCCCTTCGCGGACGCGAGCATGGTCCCCCTCGCGCAGGCGTATCTCTACGACGAGGACACCGCCAACGACCAGCGCGCCGAGCAGCTGCTCCTGAGCGCGCTCGACGGCACCCGGGTCTCGCCGGAGACGGACCTGTACCGACACGCGCTGCTCGAGCTCGCGGGGCATTACGACCGGACGGACCGGTCCGAGCGTGCGATCGAGCGCTACGACGAGTTCGTGGCGCGGTACGAGGGCGATCCGGAGACGGCGACGGTGGTGTACCGGCTCGCGGATGCGCACCGTCGTCTCGCGGACGAGATCGAGGCGTCGCTGAGCGAGCCCATGCCGGCCGCCCAGCGCGACGCGCGTCGCGCCAAGGCGCGTTCGCACCGGACCGAAGCGATCGGGGTGTACGAGGATGCGATCAAGGCGCTGAGCGAGCTGAACGTCTCCCAGACCGGGATTTTCGAGTCGGTGGCGCTCCGCAACGCGTATTTCTACCTCGGGGACTGCGCCTTCGACCTGGAGCGCTACGACGACGCGATCCGGTACTACGACATCGCGCGCGACCGGTACTCCGACGAGCCCGCGTCGCTCATCGCGATGGTCCAGATCGTCAACGCGTACATCGCCAAGGGCGAGCTCGAGCGCGCCCGGACGGCGAACCAGCGCGCCCAGCGCTTCTACGCGACGATCCCCGACGACGTCTGGAACGACCCGGATCTGCCCATGGACCGGGAGGATTGGGAGCGTTGGCTCGCGTCGAGCTCGATCCTCCTGACCCAGGCCTCGGGTTCCTGACGGCCCGCCCGGCGGATCGGATTCCCGCGCGACTTGTCAAGAGATGCGCACGAAGTGCCGATAACACGCGCACCGAGGGACGGATTCCCTCGTCAGGAGGTCACGGATGACCGAATACAGCGCCCCGGGCGGGCCAGAGCCCGATGCTCCGCGGATGGATGCGCTTCTTGAGCAGATGCGCGAAGCCTGCGCCACGCTCGAAGCCAAGACCCTCGAGCACGAGAAGCTCCTCGAGGACGAGCGCTACGACGAGTTCGTCCACGCGCTCGCGTCCCGAGCGCCCGTGATCGACCGCCTCGCGCACGCGTCCACCACTCTCGACACCATCCTCGCCGACCCCCGGGCGCCGGCGCGGTACCCGGGCTCGGTGCTCGGCGCGGTCCGGCGCGAGCTCGACGAGCTGTCCATGCTCGTCGCGAACGTCCTGAGGAAGGACGAGATCCACCAGAAAGTGGTCGAGGCGCGGCGTGATGCGCTGTCTGGGCAGCTCTCGGGGGTCAAGCAGGGCCGCCACGCGATCCGCGCGTATTCGGGGGCCGCCGGTCGGTCCGGGCCGCGCCTCCAGGACCGGGAGGGATGATCGTGAGTCCGGACGCGGAGACCATCCTGGACGCGAACGCGGGGTCGTCGGTGTCGCCGACGGATCTCGCGGAGCTCATGGGCGTGTTCAACGACGTCACGTCCAAGCTCGAGCGCACCCACGAGCAGCTCCGCAATGAGGTTGCGCGCCTCAACACGGAGCTGGCGCACGCGAACGAGGCGCTCCAGCGTTCCAAGCGCCTCGCGGCGCTGGGGGAGATGGCGGCCGGGATCTCGCACGAGATCCGCAACCCGCTCGGGTCCATCAAGCTCTACACCCGGATGCTCATGGACGACCTCGCGGACCAGCCAAGTCATGTCGAGACGTTGGGGAAGATCGACCGCGCGATCCGCGGCTTGGACCTGATCGTGGGGGACGTGCTCTCGTTCTCGCGCGAGCTGCGCCTGCGCCCCGCGCCGTGGGAGGCGCGCGAGCTCCTCGAGGGGGCGATCGAGTCGTGCGCCGCGGAGCTCGCGGAGATCGAGACCCGCGTCGAGGTCGGCCCGGACGCGGCGATGCTCGAGATCGACCGGTCCCTCGCGATCCAGGCGCTCGTGAACCTCGTCAGGAATGCGGCCCAGTCCACGCGCGAGTCCGGGGGGCGCACCGTGGTGCTCGGGGCGCGACGGGTCTCGGATGATGACGGGGATCCGTGCGTCGAGCTCTTCGTGCGGGACTCGGGGTCGGGGATCGACCCGGAGGTCATCGAGCGGATGTTCAACCCGTTCTTCACGACGCGGGCCGCGGGGACGGGGCTCGGGCTCGCGATCGTGCACCGGATCATGGACGCGCACGGGGGTTCCGTGCGTGTCGTCAACAACGAGGACCGGGGCGCGACGGTGTCGCTGCTCGTCCCGATCGAACTCTCGCTCGCGCACGCGCCGGACGTCGTGGTCCGCGCGGGCGGGATGCCAACGCCCCTGAAGGAAGCCGTGTGATGACAACCAACGTGCTCGTCGTCGACGACAAGGAAATGATGCGCGACTCCGTGGGGTCCACCCTCACGCGCGCCGGGTTCGGGGTGACGACAGCGCCCGACGCGCGGACGGCGCTCAAGGAGCTCGCGATCAAACGCCCCGGCGCGATCGTGACCGACCTGAACATGCCCGGGATGTCCGGGGTCGAGCTCGTCGCGGAGGTCGCCAAGATCGACGACCAGATCCCCGTGATCCTGATGACGGCGTACGGCACGGTCGAGACCGCCGTCCAGGCGATGAAGAACGGCGCGTACGACTACATCACCAAGCCCTTCGAGGGCGACGAGCTCATCATCGCGGTCAAACGCGCGATCCAGCACGCGTCGGTCGTCAAGGAGAACGCGGTCCTCCGCGCCAGCGCCCCCGCGCCCTCGGGGCCCATGGGGCTCGACCGGATCGTCGGGGAATCCGCGGCGATCCGCAAGGTCCGCGAGCAGGTCCGCGCCGTCGCGTCGTCCCACGGGACCGTGCTCATCACGGGCGAATCGGGGGTGGGCAAGGAGGTCGTCGCGCGCGCGGTGCACGATCTGAGCCCGCGCGTCCAGGCGCCGTACCTCGCGGTGAACTGCGCGGCCCTGAGCGAGTCGCTCCTCGAATCCGAGCTTTTCGGGCACGAGCGCGGCGCGTTCACGGGCGCGGACAAGCTCCGCAAGGGTCGCTTCGAGCTCGCGGATGCCGGGTCGCTGCTGCTCGACGAGGTGTCGGAGGTCTCGCTCCAGATCCAGGCCAAGCTGCTCCGCGTGCTCCAGGAGCGCGCGTTCGAGCGCGTCGGGTCGTCCACGACCATCGGGGTCGACGTGCGCGTCATCGCGACGAGCAACCGCGACCTGCCACACGCGGCGTCGATGGGCGAGTTCCGCCAGGACCTGTTCTTCCGTCTCAACGTGCTCCCGATCCAGATCCCGTCGCTGCGCGAGCGGATCGAGGACATCGCGCCGCTGGCGCGTCACTTCGTCAAGGGGATCTGCGAGCGCGACGGGCGCGGCGCGATGCACCTCGACGACGAGACGGTCGACCTGCTCGAGCGGTACAACTGGCCCGGCAACGTGCGCGAGCTCCAGAACATCTGCGAGCGGGCCGTGGTGCTCTCCGGGCCCGGCGCGACGACGATCCGGCGCGCGATGATCGAGCCCTGGCTCATGGAGTCCAAGCCCGTCCCCAAGGCCGCGCCCCTGCGCCCCGCGTCGCAGTCCCCGACGGCGTTCCACAACGCGAGCGCCGGGGGCGCCGCGTCGATGACCGAGCCCAAGATCGGGATCCGCCCCGGGGACCGGACCCTCGCGGACATCGAGCGCGAGACCATCGTCGCGACCCTCGAGCGCTTCAACGGGCACCGTCAGAAGACGGCCAAAGCCCTCGGGATCGGGGTCCGGACCCTCGGGCTCAAGCTCAAGAAGTGGAAGGAAGAGAACGTCGTCTCACAGACACTCTGAGAGCGGCACCCCAGCCCCCGGCGGAGCCCGGGCGGCACGGCATTCGCGGAGCGAACACCCGATGATCAAGGATCTCGCGACAACCGGAGCGACCCCCGCGCTGGAGATGATGCTCCGGTTCTCCGGGCAGCGCCAGCGGATCCTCGCGCACAACATCGCGAACATCGACACCCCGGGGTTCCAGCCCAGAGACGTGGACCCGCGCGAGTTTCAGGAACTCCTCGGGAACGCGATCGAGAAACGCCGCGAACGGACCGGGGGCGCGTCCGGGGCGCTCGAGTGGCGCGAGACGCGCGAGATCACCCGGGATCGGCGATCCGGTGAGCTCCGCCTCGACCCCATGACCCACGGCAGCGGGATCCTTCATCACGATCGCAACAACGCGGACATCGAACGGTCCATGCAGGACCTGGTCGAGAACGCCGCGATGTACCGGGTGGCCGCGGATTTGCTCAGGGCCCAGCGGACCACGCTCCAGAACGCGATCTCCCAGCGCGTGAGCTAAGTGAGGAACTGAACCATGTACGGCTCGCTCGACATCTCGACCTCCGGCATGATCGCCCAGCGGACCCGCATGGAGGTCATCGCGTCCAACCTCGCGAACGTGAACTCCATCGAGAACCAGGACGGGGAGTACGACCCCTACCTCCGGCGCGCCGCGATGCTCGCGCCCGACGACACCGGGGGGGTCCGGGTCCTCGATATCGACATCGACGAGAGCGCCCTGCGCAAGCGGTACATGCCCGACCACCCCTTCCGCGACGAGGATGGGTACGTCATGGTCCCGGACATCGATCCGACGATCGAGTGGGTCAACGGGCTCCAGGCGTCCCGCGCGTACGAGGCGAATATCGCCGCGGCGGAGGTCACCAAGAGCATGTTGGCCCAGGCGTTGCGGCTCATCGGCTGATTGCGCCGATAGACTCGGAGTCTTCAAGGAGTTGACCACCCCATGAGCGACCCGCTCGGACTCATCGGATCATCCGGGAACAGCCCGATCCAGGGGCGGGGTCATCACACGCCCCAGCAGCAGCAGGGGGGCGCGGACTTCAAGGCGGCGCTGATGGACAACCTCAAGCAGGTCAACGCCTTGCAGCAGGACGCGAGTCAGGCCGCCGAGGACCTGATGAGCGGGAAGCGTGACGACATCGAGGGCGTCATCATCGCGACGGAGAAGGCGGACACCGCGTTCAAGATGCTCCAGGCGATGCGCAACCAGGTCATGCAGGCCTACGACGAGATCAAGCAGATGCGCGTCTGATCGGTCCTGATTGAGGTGGGGCGGGGACGGGGAGTTTCTTGCGCGTCGGGCGCGGAATCTGCTTCAAAGAGTCCAGTCCTGCGCACCGGTCGTCCGATGAGTCGCTCATCCCGGAGGATCCGGGGGTTCGTGCGCCGCACAGGCGTCGTCAGCAGCGGCAGGAGGCCGACGCATCATGGGCAAGCTGCGTCAGATCATCGACAGCGCGTCTCAGCAGATCACGCGCATGAGCGCTTCGCAGAAGCTGCTCATCGGATCGCTCGCGGTCATCGCGGCGATGACGCTCTTCCTCGTCTCCCAGTACGCCGCCAAGCCCTCGCTCGTGGACCTGATGGCCGACAGCTCCGACCCCGTCGCGCTCGCGACCCTCCGGGGCGCGGGGATCGACGCCCAGGTCGTGGAGGGATCGATCCAGGTCCCCCCGAGCCAGCGTTCGGGCGCCGTCGCCGTCCTCTCCCAGGCGGGGCAGCTCCCCGGGGACACGACGCTCCTGTTCCAGAACCTGATCCAGAGCCAGGACTGGAAAGCGTCCAAGGAACAGCACCGTCAGCAGTACACGATCGCGCTCCAGAACGAGCTCTCGCGCGTCATCTCGCGCTTCCGCACGGTCGAGCGCGCGAGCGTGATCCTCGACGTCCCCCAGGTCTCCGGTCTCGGACGCGCGACCCGCGTCCCGACGGCGTCGGTCACGATCTTCACCAGCGGCGGCGCCGTCTCCCAGGACACCGTCGACGCCGCGGCGGGCCTGGTCATGGGCGCCGTCTCCGGGCTCGAGCCCAAGAACGTCCAGGTCATCGACGGCTCCACGGGCACGGCGAGGTACGTCTCGGACGAGGATTCCCGCTCGTCGTCCAAGTTCCTCGAGTTCTCGCGCGAGGTCGAGCACGCGAAGAAGCGCCAGATCGAGCAGATGCTCGCGCACATCCCCGGGGTCGTCGTCTCCGTGACGGCGATGGTCGACGTCACGAGCGTCGCCAGCACCGAACGTGCCTACGCGCCCGAGCAGAAGGGCTCGGTCTCGCTCCTGCGCTCCCAGACGGGGCTCGAGGACTCGGTCCAGCAGCAGACCAGGGGCGCCGAGCCCGGGGTCCGCTCGAATCAGACCGCGAGCATCAACACGGGCGGCGCCGCGGGCACGTCCTCGAACACCAACGAGAACAGCAAGGAGTTCGACAACCAGTTCGGGTACGTCGAGACCCAGACCGTCGACCCGCGCGGGATGCCCACGCACATGCGCGCGTCGATCATCGTCCCCGAGGAGTACGTGCGGGACCTGCTCGAACGCCACAAGGCCGCCGCGGCCGCCGACGGCGCGGACGCCGAACCCGTGACCGACGAGGAGGTCCGCGACCGGTTCGAGGGGATCGACGGCAACTCGGGGCTCAAGGGGCTCATCATGCAGCAGGTCGCGCCCCACCTGATCGGTCAGGGCGCCGACGGCGCGATGCTCACGGGGGACGTGAACGTCGCGATGTCCCCCTTCGGGGACGCGTACCGCGCGGGCGGGCAGATCCAGAGCGCCGGGTTCATGGGCGGATTCATGGGCGGGACCGGGGCCCCGATGCTCGGGAACGGGAACCTCGTCGAGACCGTGCTCGTCGGGGTGCTCGCGGCGGTCGCCGTCGTGCTGATGCTCATGATGGTCAAGCGCGCGAGCAAGAAGGTCGAGCTCCCCACGGCGGAGGAACTCCTCGGGATGCCCCCGCAGCTCGAGAGTCTCAGCGACCTCATCGGGGAAGCGGACGAATCGGAGACGGCGATGCAGGGCATCGAGGTCGACGACGCGATCGTCCAGATCCAGAAGCTCCGCGAGCAGGTCGGGGATCTGATCAAGAGCGACCCCAACTCCGCGGCGGGTCTCGTCGAACGCTGGGCCGAGCTCCAGGAGTAATCAGCGATGCCACGCAAGCCCAACGAACCGCTCCCGTCGGAGATCACCGAGCTCGAAGGCGTCGAGAAAGCGGCGATCCTCCTCCTCGCGATCGGCCCCGAGCACGCGACCACGCTCCTCAAGCACCTCCCGGGCCCAAGGGTCGAGGAGATCACGCGCGAGCTCGCGTCGCTCGGACGCGTCCCCGACGCGCTCCAGAACAAGGTCGTCGAGGAGTTCTACAACATCTCCGTCGCGTCGCAGTACGCCAACGAGGGGTCGCTCTCGTACGCCAAGCAGCTCCTGAAGGAATCGCTCGACCCGAGCGAAGCCGAGCGCATGCTCGGGCAGATCCAGACCCAGGTCCAGAAGACCCCCTTCTCGTTCCTCCAGCGCGCCGAGAGCGACAACCTCCTGACCTTCATCCAGGACGAGCACCCCCAGACGATCGCGCTGATCCTGTGCCACCTGTCGCACCACAAGGCGTCGGAGATCCTCGCGGGTCTCGCGATGGAGAAGCAGCTCGAGGTCATCAAGCGCGTCGCGAACATGGAGCAGACCAACCCCGAGGTCATCAAGGAGGTCGAGCAGGGGCTCGAATCCCGCCTGAGCAACATGCTCATGCAGTCCATGGAGAAGGCGGGGGGTGTCCCGACCGTCGCGGAGATCCTCAACCTCGTGGACCGCGCCACCGAGAAGACCATCATGGAGGGGCTCGAGTCCGACGATCCGGACCTGGTCGAGGAGATCCGCCGACTGATGTTCGTCTTCGAGGACATCAAGCTCGTCAACGACAAGGGCATCCAGGCCGTCCTCAAGGAGGTCGAGAACGACGAGCTCGCGATCGCGCTCAAGACCGCGTCGGACGTGCTCAAGGAGAAGATCTTCGGGAACATGTCCGAACGCGCCGCGGCCATGGTCAAGGAGGACATGGAGTTTATGGGCCCCGTCCGCGTGAGCGACGTCGAATCGGCGCAGCAGCGCATCGTCGACATCGTGCGCCGACTCGAGGAAGCGGGCGACGTCATGATCGAAGGCCGCGGCGGCGACTCCGAGATGATCGTCTGACCCCGAAAGGACCCACGCGCCCATGGGCGTCATCAAACGCGCCGATCTCGAGTCCTACCCCAGAGACGCGGTCCCCCTGGACCTCGGGGACCTCCACGCGCGCGGGGAGATGCTCGTCAAAGCGGCGCAGGACCGGGCGCACGAGATCCTCAAGGACGCGCACGAGCAGCGAGAACGCCTCATCGAGGGCGCGAGCGAGCAGGGCCACGCCGACGGCTTCGCCAAGGGGCTCGAGGAGGGGCGCGAGCGGGGACGCGCCGAGGGCATCGAGAGCGCCCGCGCCGAGCACGAATCCGAACTCCGGACCCTCGCATCGAACTGGACCAGCGCGCTCGAGCAGTGGGAGGGCGAGCGGGGCGAGATGCTCCAGAGCGCGAAATCGGGGATCGTGGAGCTCGCGTCGCACATCGCGGCGCGCGTGATCAAGCGGGCCGTCGAGCTCGACCCCGAGGTCGTCACGGACCAGCTCGACCACGTGCTCGAGACCCTCGTCGCGCCCACGAAGCTCCGGCTCCACGTCAACCCGTCGGACATCCCGCTCCTCGAGCGCGTCATGGGTCCGATGGTCGAACGCTGCGCCATGTGCGAGCACGCGACCCTCGTCGAGGACCCGAGCGTCGCGCCCGGGGGGGTCGTGGCGCGCACCGCGTCGGGCGGCGAGATCGACGCGTCCATCACCACCCAGCTCGACCGGCTCGTCGCGGCCCTCATGCCCGCGCACCGCGGACCCGACTACGACGAGCTCGTCGACGAGGACGACGACGCCGCGGAGTCCGCGGCGTGACCCTCCTTTCGCGCGAACTCGACCTCGTCGAGCAGACGAACCCCCTCGGGATCCACGGGCGCATCAGCAGCGTGCGCGGGATGACTCTCCGCGCCAGAGACCTCCCCGTCCCGATCGGGTCGCTCGTCGAGATCCGCACCCAGAACAACCAACGCGTCAGCGGCGAGGTCGTGGGCTTCGACTCGGGGGACGCGATCGTCATGCTCCTTTCGCCCACGACCGGGGTCGTCCCGGGCGCGCGCGCGAGCATGACCCGGGTCCACCAGGTCGCGCCCGTGGGCGCGGGGCTCCTGGGGCGCGTCGTCAACGGGCTCGCGGACCCGATCGACGACCTGGGCGACGTCGCGGAGCGCGTCCTGCGACCGATCAACCCCGAGCCCGTCGGCGCGATGCGCCGCGCGCGCATCGACACGGCGCTGCGGACCGGGGTGCGCGTCATCGATCTCATGACCCCCGTGGGGCGCGGGCAGCGCCTCGGGATCTTCGCGGGTCCGGGCGTGGGCAAGTCCACCCTCCTCGGGCAGATCGCGCGCGGCACCGACGCGGACATCAACGTCATCGCCCTCATCGGCGAACGCGGGCGCGAGGTCCGCGACTTCATCGAGCACGCGCTGGGCGCCGAGGGGCTCGAGCGCTCCGTCGTCATCGTCGCGACGGGGGACGAGTCCCCCCTCATGCGCATCCGCGCCGCCAAGCTCGCGTGCACGTGCGCCGAGTTCTTCCGCGATCGGGGCCAGGACGTGCTGCTGATGATGGACTCGATCACCCGCTTCGCGCACGCGCAGCGCCAGGTCGGGCTCAGCGTCGGCGAGCCCCCCGCGACCAAGGGCTACACCCCGAGTGTCTTCGCGGCCCTCCCCGAGCTCCTCGAACGCGCCGGGACCCTGGAAACGACGGACGGGAAGCGCGGGTCGATCACCGGGCTCTACACCATCCTCGTCGAGGGCGACGACATGACCGAGCCCATCTCCGACGCGGCGCGCGGGATCCTCGACGGGCACATCATGCTCTCCCGCGCCATCGCGCACAAGGGGCAGTTCCCGGCCGTCGACGTCCTCGACTCGGTCTCGCGCGTCGCGTCCCAGGTCAGCGACGACGCGCACCTCGCGGCCCGACAGCAGATCGCCAAGCTCGTCGCGGCGTACCGAAAGATCGAAGACCTCGTCCAGATCGGCGCGTACGCGCCCGGGTCCGACCCAGAAGCGGACACGGCGCTCGACATGCACCACGTGATCAACGAGCTCCTCGCCCAACGCACCGACGAGGACGCGGATTTCGCCAAGGGACGCGACATGCTCGTCAAGCTCGCGCTCCAGTCCGGGGACATGATCCAGCAGCGCCGCGCCATCGCCCAGGCGGGCGGACAGCCAAACGCTCCGCAGGCGCAGCGCGCGTGAGGTGAACGATGCCCCCCTTCCGCTTCAAGCTCCAGCCCGTGCTCGACCAGCGTCAACGCGAGGAACGCGACGCGCAGTCCGAGCTCGCGCGCCTCCAGCTCGAGCGCGCCCGGATCGAGAACGCGATCCGCACCCACCAGCGCAACATCGAGCGCGAGCAGCGCGAGCTCGTCGAAGCCCTGGGCTCGGGCGGTGGGGGGGTCGATCTGCGGTCCGCCAAGCTCCAGTCGAGCGCCGCGATGCGCAATCGATTCGACGCCCAGCGCCGGGTCCTCGAGCTCCGCGGGCTCATGGACCGGATCGAGCGGGCGCGCCGGGCGCTCGCGCACGCCGCGACGAGGCGCAAGGCCGTCGAGATGCTCCGGGACCAGCAGCGCGAGGCGCACCGGAGCGCGGAATCCGCAAGGGAAGCGCGTGATCTGGACGATCTGAGTGTCATGCGATTCGCCCACGCGACACCATACGAGCAGGAGATGGAGCGATGAAGACCCTGATCCGGGCGCTCACGATCATCGCGATCCTCAACATCGGCGCGATCCTCGCCGGCGCGGGGTGGCTCATGCTCACCCAGCGCGTGGACACCGCGCGCCTCACGGAGGTCGTCGACTCGTTCAAGGAGACGATCCCCCAGGAGGAGGCGCGGCTCAAAGCCGAGCAGGCCGAACTCGCCCGGATCGAAGCGGAGAAGGAGCCCGACATCCCCGAGATCGCGATGAGCGCCGACGAGCTCAACACCGTGCGCGTCGAGCTCACCCAGATCGACCGGGCACGCCTCGAGCGCATGCAGCGCGAGATCCAGGACCTCCGCGATACACTCCGGCGAGAACGCGCCCTCCTCGCGAGCGAACGCGCGGACCTGGAGCAGGAGCAAGCGGATTTCGACGCCATGCGCGCGCGCCTCGCCTCGATCGAGGGGTCCGAACAGTTCACCAAGGCGCTCAACACGATCTCACAGATGGCGCCCAAGGACGCGATGGAGACCCTCGACACCCTCATCGAACGCGGGCAGGTCGAGCAGGCCGTCTCCTACCTCTCCGCGATGGGCGATCGGATCCGAACCGACGTCCTCACCCAGTTCGTCAAGGCGGGCCGCCCCGAGTTGGCAGCCCAGTTGCTTGAGTCCGTCCGCACCAAGGGCCTCGAGGCCGCGCGTGTGGACGAACCCGAGCAATGACAACACTCCAAGCAACACAAACAACCCGAACACCCCAGCCGAGCGTTGCGCCCCGCGGCGCAGGCGCTGCGCCCCCAGGCGCACCCGGTGCGCCCGGATTCGGCGCGCTCCTCGACAAGCAGCTCGCGACGATCGATCCCGAAGAAACACCCCGCGACGACGCGACCGAGCAGCCCGAGGAGACGGACACCGAATCGTCCGGCACGAAGGCCAACGAGCGTTCGGACGGCGCGAACGATCAGGACGCGAGCGACGGCCCCCAACCCGATCCGGACCGGGTCTTCGACCCCGGACTCCTCCACGGGACCCACGTCCGCTCGGCGCGCGACCTGGGCGCGATCCTCGACAACGCGGCCCAGATCGACCTGTCGCGGATCTCGTCGCAGGAACTCGCCAGCCCGCAAACGCCCGCCCAGCCCACGCCCCAGACCCCCGAGCATCTCCGTCCCGATCCGAACGCGCACGACCCGCGCCCCTCGCGCACACTCCGCGCCGACAACGCGGAACCCAACACCCGTCCCGCGCCCAACGGATCCGACCAGTCGCAGACCCGGAGCGTTCCGCGCGAACCGATCCAGACCCCGCTCCCCGATCGCGCCGTGACCGAGCCCGTCACGCAGAGCCAACCCGCGCAGGTCGGTGCGCAGAGCGCGGCCGCGAGCGTGGGGCCCCAGCCCATCACCCCCGCGCCCTCATCGACCGCGAGCGGTTCCCCGGTGCCGGTCGTCAGCGCCGCGTCGAGCGTGCAGCCGACCTCGAGCTCCAACAGCTCGGGCAACGGCGCGTCGCTCGATCTCGGTGCGCAGAACAGGCCGCAGATTCTGAAGGCCACCGAAGCGAAATCCACCGACCCCCACGCGGCGCTCAAGGACCGGATCGTGAGCCAGGTCTCGCGTTCGCTCGCGAGCGTGCTCAAGGAGGGCGGCGGGTCCATGACCCTGCGCCTCTCCCCCGAGCACCTCGGCGAGGTGCGGATCAAGCTCTCCCTCCGCGACGGCGTGGTCCGGGCGCGGATGGAGACATCCTCCGACGACGCGACCAAGCTGCTCCAGGACTCGCTCCCCCAGCTCCGGGCCGCGCTCGAAGCGCGCGGGGTGCGCGTCGACGAGCTCACGATCCAGCAGCCGAGCAACACCGCCCCCGGCGCGAGCGACCCGGGTCTCGATCCCGATGCGGACATGTCCGGGTCCGATCAGCGCGAGCGCGGGGATCGTCAGCGCTCGGACACCCAGCCCCACCCCGAAGACGACAGCGCCGGGCCGATCCCGTCGGACCCGGCGCGCACGACCCAATCCATCTGGACCCACCTCGGGCTCGACGCGATCGCGTGACGAGCCCATGACAGGAGCGCCCCATGAGCGCGATCTCAGGTCTGTACAGCAACGGCGCAAACTCGGGCGACGCGCTCGGCGCGCTCTCGAGCGACGAGTTCCTCCGGATCATCTTCACCGAGCTCCAGAACCAGGACCCGCTCGAGCCCCAGGACACGGGCGCGACCCTCGAGCAGCTCGCGACGCTCCGCTCGATCGAGTCGGACACGCAGATGGTCGACTCCCTCGAGACCCTCGTGCGACAGAGCGAGTTCGCGAGCGCGTCGAATCTCATCGGGAACCTCGTCTCGGGGATCACGATCGACAACTCGCGCGTCGCGGACCTGGTGATCTCCGTCACGCAGACGAGCGAGGGCCCGCTGCTCAACCTCTTCGACGGGTCGCGCATGTTCTTCGATCAGGTCGACGAGATCATCGGCCCGCTCGAGAACACCGACCCCGTGGACGACCCGGACGACCCCGATGACCCGGACGACGTCGACGACGATGACGGCACCGACGACGTCGACGACACGGACGACACGGACGACGGAGACGACACCCCGTGACCCTGATCGACCCGTCAGCGCTGCTCGCGAAGCTCGGCGCGGGGGTCGACCCGACGGACCGGGCGCGATCACCGATCACCCGTGATTTCGCGGACGTGCTCGCGCGCGTCAACTGCGGGCGCGCCAGCGGGATCCCCGTCTCGCTGGGCCCGATGATCACCGACCAGGGCATCGACCCCGACACGATCGGGCGCGCCGCGGACCTCGCGACGATCCGGGGGATGCGCACCGCGCTCGTCGACCTCGGCGGGTCGATCCTGCGCGTCGATGTCACCGAGCGGCGCGTGGACGCGCAGTTCGATCCGCACGCGGAACTCGTCGTCGATGGGATCGACGGCTACGTCCGCCCGCGCACGGCGCTGTTCAGCGAGAACTCAGACGATCAGACGAGCACGGACGCTCCGATGACCATGTCCAAGGACGGACCGGCACGCGTTATGCGGAACGCGTCGCTCGTGCACGCGCTCAGCGGCGCGGCGCACCCATAGTTCATCCGTTCAGGCGCCGCGCGCCGGGAGTCCCACGACATGGCTTCAACCTCCGCGCTCTTCACCGGGCTCTCCGGTCTCAACACCCACTCACGCAAGCTCGACATCATCGGCAACAACATCGCGAACGTGAACACCACCGCGTTCAAGTCCTCGCGAGCCGTCTTCGAAACGCTCTTCTACCGCAACCTCGGGCTCGGGACCGCGCCCGGACAATCCTCCGGCGGCGTCAACCCCAGGCAGGTCGGCAACGGCGTCGGGATCGGCGGCATCCAACGCGACTTCAACTCAGGGACCATCACCGCCTCCGGAGACTTCCGCGACATGGCGATCGACGGCTCCGGGTTCTTCATGGTCGAGCGAGGGAACTCCACCTTCTACACCCGCGCCGGATCATTCAGACAAGACACCGAGGACAACCTCACCACCGTCAGCGGCGAGCGCCTCCTCGGGTACGCCGTCGACGACAACTTCAACATCCTCTCCGGGAACCTCGTCCCCATCAACGTCCCCGTCGGGAAGATCACCATCGCGGAGGAGACCGACAACGTCTCCATCGTCGGGAACCTCAACAAAACCGGGGACATCCCGACCCAGGGCTCGGTCATCGACCTCATGGGCGGGTCGCTCACGGGCGCCACCGTCCTCGGTGGCGGGTTCATCAACGCCACCTCGCGCCTGGTCAACATCGACGACGCGAGCAACCCGGGCAACCCCCTGTTCACCGCGGGCGAGTCCATCCGCATCACCTCCGACGCGACCAAGGGCGGTGCCGACATCAGCGAAGCCACCCTCGAGATCACCGCGACCACCTCCGTCCAGGACCTCATGGACTTCCTCGACAACGCGCTCGGGATCCAGGACACGGGCGGACCCAACCCCGACGGGCTCACCCCCGGGGTCACGGTCGACCCGACCACGGGGGTCATCCGGATCGTGGGCAACACGGGCACCGAGAACAACATCGCGATGCTCACCGGGGACATCGAGCACGTCGCCGCCGACGGGACGACCTCGCTCGGCTCCGCGTTCGACATCACGCAGGTCCAGGAAGCCGACGGCGAGTCCGTCCGCACCACGATCTCCGTCTTCGATTCGCTCGGGGAAGCCGTCCTCGTCGACCTCGTCATGGTGCTCGACTCCACCCCCGACACCGGGCCCGTCTGGCGCTACTACGTCGAGTCCGACATGGACACCGACCCCGACACCGCGATCGCGACGGGGACGCTCGCGTTCGACAACGAGGGCCAACTCGACCCGGATTCGCTCCCCCTGAGCATCACGGTCGATCGCATGGGCACGGGCGCGGACAACCCGCTCTCGTTCAACGTCCACTTCACCTCCGACTCCGGGTCCACGACCTCCCTCGCGACCGACTCGAGCATCATCGGGCTCACCACCGACGGGCTCCCCCCCGGGACCCTCGAGACCTTCGGGACAGGCAACGACGGGATGATCATCGGGCGCTTCTCCAACGGCGCGACGCGGATCATGGGCCAGGTCGTCCTCGCGAACTTCTCCAACCCCGCGGGTCTCGTCGACGAGGGGGGGAACCTGTTCTCCACGGGCCCCAACTCCGGGCCCGCCGCCGTCGCGACCCCGGGGCAGCTCGGGCTGGGCGTCGTCGTGTCGGGCGCGCTCGAGGGATCGAACGTCGACCTCGGGCGCGAGTTCACCGAGATGATCCTGACCTCAACCGGGTACAGCGCCTCGTCGCGCGTGATCCGAACGACCGACGAGCTCCTCCAGCAGCTCCTCGTCCTCGGCCGATAACCCATCAGGGCCCCGAAGCGCGGGTCCGAGAAGATCGAGCGACGGAGCGCGCCATGATCCGTGTCACGAGACTCAACGATCGTCCCTTCGTGATCAACGCGGAGCTGATCCGGACCATCGAGCAGAACCCGGACACCATCATCACCCTCGTTTCGGGGGAGCACATGGTCGTGAAGGAGTCCATGGAGACCATCATCGAGCGCGTCATCGAGTACGGCAGGCACCTCCGCCGACTCACCCCGCCGACCTGAACGCCCGAAACGATCTGCACCGCCTTCTTGGATCCGGGCGGATCCGGTCAAGACGCCCGAAATCCGCTCCGATAGACCTTCCAGCGCCCCACGGACGGGGTGCGTGGAGGTGTCACGGTGGATCTCGCGACTGTTGGTGGACTCGCTATCGCGTTCGTTTCCGTGATGCTCGCGATCGTGCTGGGCGGGGGGAACCCGCTCGCGCTCATCAACATCCCGTCGATCGTCGTCGTGTTCGGCGGCACCGCCGGCGCCGTCGTCTGCGCCTTCCCCCTCGCCAAATCCATCGGGCTCCCCAAGCTCGTCATGAAAGCGGTCTTCGGCGCGACCGCGGACCCCGCCGAGACCATCCGCGACATCGTCAAGTACGCCGAGATCGCCCGCCGCGAAGGCATCCTCTCCCTCGAGAACCACATCCACGACATGAAGGACGAGTTCATCGTCCGCGGGATCAAGATGGCCGTCGACGGCACCGACCCCGAGCTCATCCGCGAGATCATGGAGACCGAGCTCGAGTCCCTCATGGAACGCCACATGCAGGGCAAGATGGTCCTCGATCAGTTCGGGAAGTACGCGCCCGCGTTCGGGATGATCGGGACCCTCATGGGCCTGATCTTCATGCTCGGCTCGATGGATGACCCGAGCACCATCGGCCCGTCCATGGCCGTCGCGCTCATCACCACCCTCTACGGCGCGGTCATCGCCAACGCGTTCGCCGGACCGATCGGGGACAAGCTCTACGCCAAGGACCAGGAAGAGGTGATGCTCAAGACGATCGTCATCGCCGGGGTTATGGCGATCCAGTCCGGGGACAACCCCCGCGTGGTCGAGAGCAAGCTCCTGACCTACCTCCCGCCCGCCGCCCGCGCCGGCTTCGGGGACGACGCGCAGGCCGCGTAAAGGGGGTCACGATGGGCAAGAAGAAAAAAGATCCGCCCAAGGCGGAGGTCCCCGAGTGGGTCGTCACCTTCGGCGACCTCATGTCGCTGCTCCTCTGCTTCTTCGTGCTCCTCGTCTCGTTCTCCGAGATCAAGAAGCCGCGCGAGTACAAGAAGGTCATCGACGCGATCAAGGAATCCCTCGGGGTCGAGGGCGGGCTCGGGCTCGCGCGCCTCCTCGAATCCACCGACAACTCCATGGTCTCGTTCATGGAGGAACGCGCCCGTCGCGACGACGACAAACGATCCACCAACGAGAACACGGATCCCAACATCAAGGGACGAGAGACCATGGTCTCGATCGTCCAGGAGGGCGCGCGCCACGCGATCGGGGGGTCCATCGAGTTCGAGGTGGGGGGGTACGAACTCACCAAGGCCGCCAAGGACATGATCCGCGACGCGATCGCGCCCAAGATCCGCGGGCTCAACTACATCTGCCCCATCGTCGGGCACGCCTGGGGTCTCGAGGAGAAACGCTCCGGGCTCGGGTACGACGAGCTCGCGTACAAACGCGCCCTGGCCGTCAAGGAATACCTGGTCCGAGAATGCGCCGTCGACCCCGCGATCTTGCGGGTTGAATCGGCTTCGAACACCGAACCCATGTCCCTCGACCAGGGGTCCGGACAAGTCGGGGTCTCGAACCGCCGAGTTCAGGTGTACCAGACCGGACGCACCATCGACCAGGTCCACCCGGACCCGAACTTCACCGGCGCCGACTGACCCAACCGAGGGACCGACCCATGGCCGACGACAACGCAACCGACCAAACGCCAAAGAAGAGCGGCGGATTCAAGCTCATCGCCACCGTCGCGCTCATCATGATCCTCGAAGGCGGCGCCGTCGCGTTCCTCGTCTCCACCATGGGCGGGCCCTCCGCCGCCGACGCGTCACAGCTCGCGCTCCTCGAGGGCACGGGCGAGGACGCGCCCGTCGAGGTCGACCTCATCGAGGACCGGTTCCAGAACATGTCCACCGGCCACGTCTGGGAATGGCGCGTCAAGATCGTCCTCCGCGCCAAACAGAAAAACGTCGTCCACATCGACCGGATCAAGGAACGCGACGCGGCCACCATCACCGAGGGGATCGCGATGATCTTCCGCCGGGCCCACGACCGCCACCTCCGCGAGCCCGGGCTCGAGACCATCACCCGACAGCTCACCACCTACATCAACGAGGTCTTCGGGACCGACCCCGACGGGATCCCGCGCGTCGATCGCGTCATCATCCCCGAATGCAAGGGTTTCCGCGCCGACGCCTGACCGCCCCGCACCCCTCCGCCGAGCCCCACACGCAGAATCTGCGCCCCGTGCGCAACAAACTGGCGCGATCCGTGCGCTCCGTCCGATATCACGGATCTGAGACGGCGCGGAGTGCGCCGTGGGTCCTTGCGCGGGCGGAGCCCGGGAGCAGAGCATGGCCGACGAACCCGACAACACCCCCATCGACGCCGACGGCGCCCCCGAGGACGAATCCGCCCCCGCGGATCCACAGCCCGCGGAGCCCGAGTCCCCGAGCGACCCGGACCCGAGCGATCCCCTCGCCGCCGTCGAGAGCGCCGAGCAGATCGCCGGTTCCGCCGCCCAGCAGGCCGAGGAATCCGGTGAGGACATCTCCGAGGAAGAGGCGGCCGCCCTCTCCTCCGCGATGGGCGCGATCAACGCCGCCGCCACCCCCAATGACCCCGCCAAGCCCGCGCCGGCGCCGAACGCCGACAACGCCGTGGGCTTCGATCCCCCCGAGTTCCCCGATTCCGCGCCCGGCGGGGTGAACCGCGACATGGACCTCATCGCGGACGTCCACATGAACGTCCGCATCGAGCTCGGACGCACCAAAATGTACGTCGAGGACGTGCTGAGTCTCGGGGACGGCGCCGTCGTCGAGCTCGACAAACTCGCCGGCGACCCGGTGGATGTCTACGTCAACGACCGCAAGGTCGCGCGGGGCGAGGTCCTCGTCCTCAACGACAACTTCTGCGTGCGCATCAGCGAGATCCTCGACCTCCGAGAGAAATAACGCGACCCATCCGTGAACGAGAGCGGGGGACCCGCTCGTGGACCAAGCCAGGACGGCGACGACATGCGAGCGAGCGCGACACTACCGCTGATCCTCCCGATCACCCTGCTCATCACCGGCGCCGCGATCGCCGCGCCGCTCGGCCCGTACCCCGAGCCGACCCCCGCGCCCACGCAAACCACGCCGAACCCCGAGCCCGTCCCCGCGACCGTCGAGCGGGCCCCGCGAGCATCCACGCCGATCGACACGAACGCCTCGCGCCCGCTCGGCGCGCCCCGCGAACGCACCCAGCCCCTCGCGAGCAGCGCGGACACGACCGAGCGTTCCGCGATCCCCTCGGGCATGACCCGCACGATCCTCTCCCTCGCGGGGGTCCTCTTCGTCATCTTCGCGCTCGCGCACCTCGCCAAGCGCGTCGCCAAGTCCAGCGGCTCGCTCACCGCCAAGCTCGGCGCGGGCGGAGAAGCCCCCTCCGGGCTCGTCGAGATCCTCGGGCGATACCCCATCGCGCCCAAACTCACCCTCGTCGTCATGCGCTTCGATCGACGCATCCTCCTCCTCGAGCACGCCCACGGCTCGCGCGGGCGCCGGTCCTCCTCCGGGTCCATGCGCACCCTCACCGAGCTCACCGACCCCGAGGACGTCGCGTCCGTCGTCCGCAAGGTCCAGAGCGCAAGCCCGAGCTCGCACGCCAGGCAGTTCGAGCGCACCCTCCGCCAGCTCGGGGAGACCACCGACCAGGAGATCCAGCGCGAGCTCCTGAGCGCCCAGCGCTCGAGCCCCGCGCCCGGCGTCCACGTGCAGAGCGTGCGCCGCGCGCCCAGCGCCGTCATGACCAACGACGAGGGCGACCGCGCCGAGCTCACGGGCGCCTTCGACGCGCCCGCCGCGGGCGAGGTCCTCAAGCGCCGCCTGGGCGCGATGCGCCGCAACCCCGGGGGACACGCGTGATCCGCGCCCTCGTCCTCATCGCGATCACCCTCCTCACGTCGGGCGCCCGCGCCCAGATGGGCCCGGCGGCCCCGTCGGCCACCCCCGCGCCGTCGCCGACCTCCGCGAGCGCGCGCGATATCTCCTCCATGAACCCCCTCGTCGCGCTCCAGAGCGCCGGGGACGCGATGAACCGCGGCGCCGCCACACAGAGCGGCCCGCCCCGCTCCGGGCTCTCCGTCGCGCTCAACATCATGCTCCTGCTCACGGTCGTGGCGCTCGTGCCCTCGATCATGCTCATGACCACGTCGTTCGTGCGCATCATGATCATCCTCGCGCTCCTGCGCCAGGCGCTGGGCACGCAGTCGCTCCCTCCCGGGCAGGTCATCACCGCGCTCGCGCTCTTCATGACCGCGATGGTCATGAAGCCCACCATCGACCGGGTGTGGGAGCAGGCCGTCGTCCCGTACCAAGCCGGCGAGGTGCGCGATCTGGACGAGCTCTGGACCCGCGCCTCCTCCCCGGTGCGCGACTTCATGTTCGACCAGATCGAAGCGACCGACAACTGGTCCTCGCTCTACATGATCCTCGACTACCAGGGCGTCGATATCTCCGAGCCCCAGAACCTCACCCGCGCCGACGTCTCCACGACCACCCTCGTCCCCGCGTACATGCTCAGCGAGCTCAAGGTCGCGTTCCTCATGGGCTTCCGCGTCTACCTCCCCTTCCTCGTCATCGACATGGTCATCGCGTCGCTCCTGATCTCCATGAGCATGATGATGCTCCCGCCCGTCCTGATCTCGCTGCCCTTCAAGCTCATGCTCTTCGTCCTCGTCGACGGGTGGACGCTCGTCGTCGGGTCGCTCCTCGAGTCCTTCGTCCTCGACGGCGCGTCGCCCGACCTGAGCGCGCAGGAGGGGATGCTCCTGCTCCCCCTCGTCCTCATCGCCCGGCTCCGCGCCCGCGACGCGCGGGGGGGCGTCGTCTACGAGCGACGATCGCCGATCGCGCGACTCATCGGGAGAGGATCGCGCGATGCTCGATGACGCGGTCATGGACGTCGTGCGTCAGGCGCTCATCGTCGTGCTGATGATCGCCGCGCCCCTTCTGCTCATCGGGATGATCCTGGGTCTGATCATCTCGCTGTTCCAGAGCGTGACCTCCATCCAGGACCAGACCCTCACGTTCGTCCCCAAGATCCTCGCGATCATCGTCGCCGCGATCCTCCTGCTCCCGTGGATCGTCGCGACGATCGGCCAGTTCGCCGTCGAGATGATGCAGCTCTTCTGACCATGCCCAACCTCGAGCCCATCCTCCCCCACGTGCTCCCCCTGATGCTCGTCGTCGCGCGCCTCACGGGTCTGTTCGTCTTCACGCCCATCCTCAGCTCGACGACCATCCCCACCATGTTCAAGGCGCTCCTCGCGTTCGCCTTCGGGATCGCGCTCTACCCCTTCATCCCCGCGATCCCCCCGAACGCCTCGATCGACGCCGTCCAGCTCGTCCCGCTCCTCTTCGCCGAGCTCCTCGTCGGGGTCGTGATCGGGCTCGTCGCCGCGATCCCCCTCTACGCGATGCAGATGGGCGGGTACATCATGGGCTACCAGATCGGGCTCTCGCTCGCCGAGTCCTTCAACCCCGAGCTCGACACCTCGGGATCCGTCGTCGGGCAGCTCCTCTACTTCATGGGCGCGATGCTCTTCATCGCGGCGGGGGGGCTCGACATCCTCTACCTCACCCTCGCCGAGTCCCTCCGCACCGCGCCCATCGGGCTGTTCACCACCACCGACATCCCCCTCGATTTCTTCGTCGCCGTCCTCTCCTCCGGGTTCGAGATGGCGATCCGAATCTCCGCCCCGATCCTCGCCGCCGTCTCCATGACCCAGGTCGCGATGGGGCTCGTCATGAAAACCATGCCCCAGATCAACATCATGAGCATCGGCTTCGCGATCCAGATCATGGTGGGGCTGCTCATCCTCGTGCTCATGCTCAACGTCATCGCGGACGTCGCGATGGACGAGATCGACTGGGTCATGCGCGGCCTCACCGACTGGGTCCGAAACCTCGCGCCAGCAGCGCCGAAGCCGGCGGGGGGTCCCCATGGATGACCTCGGCGAACGCACCGAAGCGCCCACCCCCAAACGCCTCGAGGAAGCGCGCAAGAAGGGCCAGGTCCCCAAGTCCCAGGACCTCTCGGGCGCGCTGCTCATGCTCGGGTGCGTCAGCGCCCTCATCGTCCTCGCGCCCATGATCGGGTCCATGTTCATGTCGCTCATGCAGCGCACCCTCGGGCACGGGCTCAGCGCCGACCCCATCACCCTCGACTCCATGCGCGTCGGCGCGTACGTCTCCTTCTACGACATGGGGCGCGTCATGCTCCCCGTGCTCCTCGTCACCGCGCTCATCGCGTACCTCTCCCAGTTCGTCCAGGTCGGGTGGCTCGTCACCCCCGAGCCCATCAAGCCCCAGCTCAGCCGGATCAACCCGCTCAAGGGCTTCAAACGCATCTACGGCAAACGCGGGCTCGTCAAGGCCGTCATCAACACCCTCAAGCTCGTCCTCCTCACGATCGTCTCCATCCTCGTCATCCGCGCCCAGATCGACACCGTCGCGACCCTCCCCAAGCTCACCGCGGCCGCCGCCGCCATCGCGGTCCTGCGCCTCGTCCTCATCATCGCGTTCATCCTCATCGTCGTGCTCCTCGCGCTCGCCGTCTTCGACGTCCTCTACCAGCGATGGCAGCACAACGAGGACAACAAGATGACCAAGCAGCAGGTCAAGGACGAACGCAAGACCATGGAGGGCGACCCCCAGCTCAAGGGACGCCGACTCCAGATGGCGCGCGAGATCGTCATGCAGCAGCTCGGCGCGAGCGTCCCACAGGCGGACGTCATCGTCACCAACCCGACCCACTTCTCCGTCGCGATCAGGTACGACAAGGACCACATGAACGCGCCCAAGGTCACCGCCAAGGGCGCGGACCTCATCGCGCTGCGCATCCGACAGCTCGCCCGGACCCACAAGGTCCCCATCATCGAACGCCCGCCCCTCGCGCGGGCGCTGTACTGGGGCGTCGACGTCGGGCAGGAGATCAGCGCCGAGCACTACGAAGCGGTCGCGGAGATCCTCGCGTACGTCTACCGCATGGAAGGCACCCTCGAACGACAGACCCGCGAACTGGAGACCAGCGCCGCCGGCGCATAACCCCGTAGACCATGGCCGAGCAACCCGCTCCATCCCAGCTCCCCCAGTGGCTCCACCGGATCGCCGCGCACCGATCGCTGATCGTCCCGATCGGGTTCGTCATGCTCCTGAGCGTGCTGATCATCCCCCTCCCCCCGGCGATGCTCGACATCCTCATCGCCTTCAACATCTCCCTGGGCGTCATCATCCTGCTCACGACGATCTACATGAACCGCTCGCTCGAGTTCAGCGTGTTCCCCTCGCTGCTCCTCGCGACGACCATGTTCCGGCTCGTGCTCAACGTCGCGTCCACGCGCCTCATCCTCACCGCCGACGCCGCGACCCCCGAGGAAGCGATCGGGGTCGCGGGCAAGGTCATCAGCGCCTTCGGCACCTTCGTCGCCGGAGACTCGCTCTTCGTCGGGGTCATCATCTTCGCGATCCTCATGGTCGTGCAGTTCATGGTCGTCACCAAGGGCGCGGGGCGCATCGCGGAAGTCGCCGCCCGATTCACCCTCGACGCCATGCCCGGAAAGCAGATGGCCATCGACGCCGAGCTCTCCAACGGCATGATCACCGAGCACCAGGCCCGTGAGCGGCGCGACGAGATCGCACGCGAAGCGGACTTCTACGGCGCCATGGACGGCGCCTCCAAGTTCGTCAAGGGCGACGCCATCGCGGGCATCATCATCACCCTCATCAACATCGCCGGCGGCTTCGCCGTCGGGACCATCGACAAGGGCTGGCCCGCCGGGCAGTCCGCCGAAATCTTCACCAAGCTCACCATCGGCGACGGGCTCACCTCCCAGGTCCCCTCCTTCATCATCTCCCTCGCCGCCGCCCTCATCGTCACAAGGTCCGGGGACAAAGACAACCTCGGCACCACCATCACCACCCAGCTCGTCCAGCAGCCCAAGGGGCTCGTCATCACCGCAGGGTTCCTCGCGATCCTCGCCTTCACCCCCCTCCCCACGATCCCCCTCCTCGCGACCTCCATCGGGCTCGGCGCGCTCTCCTGGATCATGCTCCGCGCCGCGCGCGACGAGCAAACACGCGCCCGGATGGAAGCCGAGGACGAAGCCCGCGCCGCGCCCCAGCCCGAACCCCAGGTCGAGGACCTCCTCAAGGTCGACGTCCTCGAGCTCGAGGTCGGGTACGGGCTCGTCCCACTCATCGACACCCACCAGGGCGGCGACCTCCTCGACCGCATCAGCGCCGTCCGCCGTCAGCTCGCCGTCGAGCTCGGGCTCGTCATGCCCCCCGTCCGCATCCGCGACAACATGCAGCTCCCCCCCAGCGAGTACCGCATCAAGATCCGCGGCAACCCCGTCGCCAAGGGCCACTCCGAACCAGGGCGGCTCCTCGCGATGGACTCGGGGCTCGCGACCGGCACCCTCGAGGGCACACCCACCACCGAGCCCGCCTTCGGGCTCCAGGCATGGTGGATCGACCGCGCCCAGCGATCCCGCGCCGAATCCATGAACTACACCGTCGTCGACCCCACCAGCGTCGTCGCGACCCACATCACCGAGGTCGTCAAGACCTACGCCGACGAACTCCTCACGCGCGAAGAGGTCAACAACCTCCTCGAAGGGCTCAAGGAAAAAGCATCCAAGCTCGTCGAGGACACGGTCCCGACGGTCATCAAGACCGGGGATCTCCAGAAGGTCCTCCAGGCCCTCCTCCGCGAACGCGTCCCCATCCGCGACATCGAGACCATCCTCGAAACCCTCGCCGACTGGGGCACCAAGACCAAGGACACCGACGTCCTCGTCGAGTACGCGCGCAACGCGCTCCGCCGCACCATCTGCTCGCTCTATTCAGATCACAACGACCGCGGCGAGCTCTCCCTCGTCTGCGTCACCCTCGACCCCGCGCTCGAGGATCAGATCAGCGCCTACATCGACCGAGGCGCCGCCGGGACCGTCCTCAACATCCCCGCGCGCATCGCCAAACGCGTCGCGACCCAGTGCGCCGCATCGCTCCAGAACGTCACCGCGCACGGACGCCTCCCCGTCGTCATCGCCTCACCCCAGGTCCGCGGCGCCGTCTTCCAGATCCTCGAACCCCACATCCCCGCCGTCGCCGTCCTCGGGTACAACGAGATCGTCTCGGGGATCAACGTCGAATCCGTCGGGCTCGTCGCGCCCATCGACGAGTCCCCCGAACCCGCGATGAAAAACCCCAAGCGCGCCAGCGCCCCGATCGGGGCGGCCTGATCCCTTCCCACCCGCGCCGATTGTGGACAACCTGTCACATGCTGGCGACCCGACCATATCGTGGATATCTTGGGGAGAACACTCCTCACCACGCTCCGACGAGCCAGGACGGCCAGCGATGAAGCTCAAAACCTACACCGCCGCGACCATGGCGCAAGCACTCGCCCAGGTCCGCAAGGACCTCGGACCCAAGGCGCAGATCGTCCACACCCGCACCTACAAAGCCGGCTCCTGGTTCGGGATCGGCGGCCGCGCCGTCGTCGAGATCACCGCGTCCTCCCCAGCCCCCGCGCCCCGTCAGCGCCCCCGCGCCACCCCACGCCGCGAACCCGCGCCCGAGCCCATCGCCCATCCCGCGCGCGAACCCGAGCCCGCCCAGATCACCATCCCACGGCGCGCCCGCGTCAGCGCCTCGACGCGCCCCGCCGATGACCGAGCCGCCCTCCTCGACGACCAGCCCCGCGACACCCGCCTCACCCCGCGCACCCCGGCACCCGATCCAGCGCCCACGACGATCGACGACGCGCCCGAGCCCGCGCGAGACCCCATCGAACGCACCGCGTTCGCCGCGTCGTGGCTCACGACCACGGACGACTCCCAACCCGATGCGCCCTCGAACAACGAGCCCGCGTTCGACGAACCCGAGCCCGTCTCAATGGAACCCGACGAGACCGACGACAGCAGAATCGAAGCGTCCGAACCCAAGCCCGAGTTCGTGTTCGTCGACACGGACGACGACGAATCATCCGAATCCGACGACGGCGCCGACAACGAGCACGCGACCCACGAGCTCCGCGACAAGCTCGAATCCCTCGAGCGCATGATGTCGAGCGTGCTCGAATCCACCCGGCGCACGGACTTCACCCTCGCGCGCGCCGCCGGGCGCGACCCGAGCTCCAGCGCCACCCTCGCCGGACCGCTCGGCGCGTTCCACGCGCTCCTCGTCGAGAACGAGGTCCCCATCGACCTCGCCGACACCTTCGCGGGCGAGGTCCGCGCCACCCTCGACCACGACGAGCTCCGCGACGAGCGCGCCGTGCGACACGCGCTCCTGGGCGCGATCGAGCGCGCCATCCCCACGATCGGATCGCTTGCCGCCCAGGACGACGAACCCACCCCCGAGCCCGGGACCGCGCGCGTCGTGGCGCTCATCGGCCCGACGGGGGTCGGGAAGACCACCTCCGTCGCCAAGATCGCCGCGGGCGCCAAGCTCCGCGCCGGGAAACGCGTGGGTCTGGTCACCTCCGACACCTACCGCATCGGCGCCGTCGAGCAGCTCAAGACCTACGCCGACATCATCGACCTCGAGCTCCGCGTCGCGAACAACCCCGAGGAGATGTCGGCCTGCATCCGCGCGCTGGCGAACTGCGACCTCATCGTCGTCGACACCGCCGGGCGTTCCCAGCACAACAGCGATAAGCTCTCCGAGCTCAAGGACTTGCTCGCCGCCGCACGCCCCGACGAGATCCACCTCGTCCTCTCTTCGACCGTCTCTCCCAAGGTCCTCAAGTCCACCGCGGACAAGTTCTTGGGGCTCGATCCGGACCGGTGCGTCCTCACCAAACTCGACGAGTGCGTCTCCACGGGGATCCTCGCGCGCGTCGACGAGCTCGTCGGGCTCCCCATCAGCTTCGTCACCACGGGTCAGGAGGTCCCCGATGATCTCCGCGCCGCGCGGGCCCCCCGCCTCGCGCGCGCCGTTCTCGACGGCCCGGGCGCGCTGTGCTCGAACTCCGACCCGCGCGCGACATACGATCCACCCGACCCACAGGGTCCCGGGGAGGAGTCGTGACCCAGACGTTGACGGATCCAGAACAGTCTCAATCCGGCGTGCGTGACCAGGCGCAGCGTCTGCGCGAGCTCGTGTCCCGCACCGCCCCCGAGGCGCGCGAGACGCCGCACACCGATCACACGCCCCCCAAACGCCGCGCGCCCGTCATCGCCGTCGCGTCGGGCAAAGGCGGGGTGGGGAAAACCTCCACCTGCGTCAACCTCGCGATCGCGCTGGCGCGACGCAACCGGCGCGTCTGCCTCCTCGACGCCGACCTCGGGTGCGCCAACGCCGACGTCCTGTGCGGGCTCATGCCCACCTCGCGCCTCGACAACGCCTCCGACGCCCCCGCCTCGCTCCGCGATCTCATCGTCGAAGCGCCCGGCGGGTTCGGGCTCATCCCCGGATCCGTGGGGATCGGGCACGCCGGCGAGCTCAGCGACCACGACCGGCGCGCACTGATGCGCCGGATCGACGACCTCCACGACGCGTGCGACGCCGTCATGATCGACACCAGCGCCGGGCTCGGCGCCTCGGTCACCAGCTTCGTCGAGCACGCCGACAAGGGGCTCGTCGTCCTCACCCCCGAACCCACGAGCGTCGCCGACGCGTACGCGCTCATCAAGGTCCTCGTGACCCGCGCCTACGACCAGGACCGCATCGACACGCTCGACCTCGCGCTCGTCCTCAACCAGGTCGCCAACGAACGCGAAGCCATCAAGGTCTACGAGCGCATGCGCGGCGTCTGCGAGCGCTTCCTCGACATCGACATCCCCATGCTCGGGTACCTCCGCGCCGACAAACGCGTCCCCAAGGCCGTCAAGGCCCGAACCCCGTACATGCTCCGATCACCCCGCGCCCCCGTCGCGCGGGACATGATGACCCTGGCGCAGTCGCTCGTGGAATGGGCGCACATCGAGCCCCGGATGAGCTTCATCACGCGCCGCGAACCCTGACCCACAGGTCATCCACAGGGTTCAACACACGCCCCCGATCGACCGATATCAAAAAAACTTTCCCGGATCGGTGCGCCGATTGCGTGCCTGTTTCCGACGGTGTACCCGCGCAAATCCTGCGCACCCGTGAAGGAGCCCCGGCGTGTCCGACGAGTTCACCAACAGCGACGTCGAGCTCGTCGAGGACGCGCCCCGGACACCCGACCCGTTCGCGGGCGAGAGCCCCTCGCGCATCATCGGCGGCGTTCTCGGGCTCATGGGATTCGTCACCGCGCTCCTCGTGGGGCTCCTCTCGTCCAATCCGGGGACCACCATCATCACCCGCGCCATCGTCGCGCTCATCGTCTGCGCCGTCATCGGGCGCGTCCTCGGGCGCGTCGGCGAGGTCTGCGTGCACGAGTTCCTCGACCGATACCGCGCCGAACGCCCCATCCCGGAGATGCCCGAGGCGCTCAAACGTCTGTATAAAAAACGCGCCGACAACGAAGCGCTCAAAGGACGGTTCTCGTCCACAACTTGAAAAATTCTCGCAACCCCGTTGAGCGAGCGCGCGCGCGAATTGATATACTCGGTACGCGGGCACGGATTCGCCCGCAACAGCACGAATAACCGCGCCGACGGGCACCCGATCACCGGGTTCCACCACCCCCCGGAAGCGCGTCGTCAAGGGTCAAGGAGACGACCATGACTGCCCTGCGATCACGTTCGCGCCTCTCATCGCGTGCCAACGCCAAGCACGCGGAAGCGTCCGGGCTCCCCTCCCGCTTCGACGAGCTCGAGCACGAGGCGCTCTGGACCGAGTACAAGAACAACTACACCGAGGAGCTCCGCAACTACATCGTGGAGAAGTTCCTCCACCTCGTCCGCTACAACGCGGAACGCATCTACCAACGCCTCCCCGACGAGGTCGACCTCGAGGACCTCATGTCCGCCGGGCTCTTCGGGCTCATGGACGCCATCGACGCCTACGACCTCGGGCGCGGGGTCAAGTTCGAGACCTACTGCGCCCCCCGAATCCGCGGCGCCATCCTCGACGAGCTCCGCTCCATGGACTGGGTCCCCCGCCTCGTCCGACACCGCACCGCCAAGGTCGAGCAGGCCCGCCAGCGCATCGAGATGGAGCTCGGACGCAAAGCCACCGACGACGAGATCGCCGCCTCCCTCGAGATCGACGACGAGGAGTTCACCAAGTACAAACGCGATTCGTCGGCCGTCGCCGTCACCTCCATCACCCGCAAGTGCTTCCAGTCCGACGGGTCCCGCGAGCTCCGCGAGATCGACGTCATCAAGGACGAGACCCAGGTCACGCCCGTCAAGGTCATCCAGCGCCAGGACCTCAAGGAGCTCATGACCAAGGGGCTCACCCGCGCCGAGCGACTCATCGTCATCCTCTACTACTACGAGGGCATGACCATGAAGGAGATCGGGACCACCCTCGACCTCTCCGAATCACGCGTCTCCCAGATGCACTCGTCCATCCTCGCGCGCCTCAAAGCCCAGATGCAGCACCGGATGCGCGAGCTCGAACCCATGCGCTGAGCCACGGAACCACGATCTCTCTCTGGCCCGCGTCCGTTCGGCGCGGGTTTTTTCCGCGCACCGCGCCTTCACTGTCCCCGTGGAGCACGACGTCTACATCGCGATCGGGTCCAACCTCGGCGACAAGGCCTCGACCATCTTCAGCGCCGTCGGCGCGATCGACGAGCTCGAATCCACGGGCGTCGTCCGACTCTCCACCCTCCTCGAGACCGACCCCGTCGGCCCGGGCGAGCAGGACACCTACCTCAACGCCGCCGCCCACCTCCGCACGGCCCTCTCCGCCCGCGATCTCCTCGACGCGCTCCTCGCGATCGAGTCCGCCCACGGGCGCGACCGCGCCGCCGAAGCCCGATGGGGGCCCCGGACCCTCGACCTCGACATCCTCGTCTACGCGGACCGATCCATCGACGAGGACGGGCTCACGATCCCCCACCCGCGCCTCCACGAGCGCGCCTTCGTCCTCGTCCCCCTCGTCGAGATCGCGCCCGACCTGACCATCCCCGGGCGCAACGAAACGCCGGCCCAGCTCCTGATGAAGCTGACGCCGGCGAGGTGAGTTCCGGATTCAATCGTCTATTCAGCCCGCTTCGGCGCGGGGATGCGCGTCCTTGTACGCTTCCTCGACCCGAGCCGTCGACAGGTGCGTGTACACCTGCGTCGTCGAGAGCGACTGGTGGCCCAGCAGCTCCTGCACGCTCCGCAGGTCCGCGCCGTTCTCGAGCAGGTGCGTCGCGAACGAGTGGCGCAGGGTGTGGGGCGAGATGCTCGGATCCAGCCCGACCCCGCGCAGATACTTGTCGAGCTTCCGGCGCACCGAGCGCGACGAGAGGCGCTTGCCGTGCTTGTTGAGGAACAGCGGGATCGAGACCCCCTCCTTGCGCTGCGCCCAGATCGGCGCGAACTTGGGATCGTTCGCCATCATCTCGATGTACCGACGGATCGCGCCCAGCGCGTGCGACCCGAGCGGGACGATGCGCTCCTTGCGCCCCTTGCCCCGCACGTGCATCGCCTCGTGCTCCATCTCCAGATCGTCGTGGTTGAGCCCAACGAGCTCCGACACGCGGATCCCCGTGGAATACAGCGTCTCGAGCATCGCGCGGTCGCGCCGCCCCAGCACGTCGTTCTCGCTCGGCGCCGACAGCAGCCGCTCGACCTGGTCGACCGTGATCGCCTTGGGGAGGCGCTTGGACTGACGCGGCGTCCGGATCAGCGTCATCGGGTTCGACGACGCGTACCCGTTGCGGTGCGCCCACTTGTAAAACGATCGCAGGGTCGCGATCTTCCGCGCCATCGTCGCCGGGGAATAGTTCTGCTCGCCCAGGAACCCGAGATACGCGCGGATCAGGTCCGCGTCCGCGTCGCAGATGGTGTCCGTGAGCGTCGTCCCCTTGACCATGGGGTGGCTCGACGTGCCCGACCGCGCCTTGAGCGCGAGCTGCTCGTTGTTCGTGTCGATCGGGCTCCCCGACTCGTCCACGAGGTACTCGATGAACTGACGCAGATCCGCGCCGTAGCACCGCGCCGTGTACGGCGAGAAGTGGCGTTCGTCGGTCAGGTAGAGCCCGAAGCTCTCGGTGATCGGCAGCGTGGTCATGCGCACGTCTCCAGAATCAATCTCAAGGGGTGACGCCCAATCCATCGGGCAGAACGTATCAATGCACTGACGCTATCGGGCGTGATCCGGACCCGCTTGAGTCCGATCACCCCCGAGATGAAGAACAATCTGTGTCGCGACGAGCTCCGCGTCCTCCCACGTCAGGGGACGCTCCTCGAGGTCCGCATAATCCGCGAGCGTCTCGAGCATCATCCGCAGATCCCCCCTCCCGCACGTGAAACGCCAGAAGTGGGGGGGACGCTCGAGCGACACGCTCACGAGCTCGTTCGGATCGGAAACAACCTTCGGATCTGTATGCACGAGCGAGCCCTTCGTGGACCGAGCGATCCGTATCGCTCCGCCCACGACCCGTCCGGAGACTCACACCCGAGTCATCGCTCCCGCGCGGAGCGGAGCCATTCCTCGTCGATGAGTCTGCCGACCGTGTGATGGGCGACAAACTTCGTGTACAGCTCCATGCTCGCGGTATACACCCGCCACCCCAGCGCCGTCGTCGGATCCGCCCTCCCCTCCGCGTACCGCTTGAGTTCCAGCAGCACCGCGTGGTCCCGCGCGTCCAGATGCTCGGACACGACGCTGAACGGGGTCCCGCTGAAACGAGCCCCGTCGAAACGCCCGAAATCCGTGAACGCCATCGACAGCGCGTGCGGATCCAGATCCGCCTGCGCCCCGCGCGTCAACGCCCCCGACCGCGCGTACAGCGCCAGCGCGAGCCCGAGCGTGGGGGGGTCGTAGGGGTCGTACGCCGTCACCGATCCGACGACGATCGCATCGACCCCCAGCGCCGTCGCGAGCGAGATCGCGTCCGCTTCCGTCATCACCTGACGGATCCCCGTCGATTCCATCGCGGCCAGCGTCCGGTTGATCGGGAGACACCGCACCCCCCGCACCCCCTGGACCGCCGCCACCAGCGCGTCCCCGATCTGGTCCTCCCGGACCAGCGACACGCCCGATTCGTTCGCCGGGGGAACCACCGCCCACAGCACGTCCCCGCCGGACGTGTCATAAGGCGACACGATCACCCGCGGCGTATCGAGCCGATCACGCCGGTTCCCATTGCAGCCGCACATCACCACCCCGAGCAGGGCGAGCATCACGGCCGCGAGCATGGTCTGTTCACGTGTCATGGCGTCCCTGCCGCGTGACGGACGGGCCTCCGTGCCCGGTCCCAACATCCGTGCGCCCCGAGCGGATCATCCACCCGGAGCGTTGAATCAGCGATCCGGGGTGCTCACCCCGATCGCTGGAATTATCGCTTATTCCTGGTCCGTCGGCGCCGTCGCGAAGGACGACTCGAACTCCGGGTTCCGCAGCGACGCGGCACGCACCGCCTGCGACAACTCCATCGACCAGAGATGGTCCTGACCATCCATATTCGACACGAAGAAGATGTCGTTGTTCCGACCCCACGCCGGCATCAGGTCCACCGACGACCCGTCCGTGAGCTTCACCTTGTTCGTCCCGTCCACGCTCACCATCCAGATCGTCGAGGAATCCGGGCGATCCGACTGGGCGCTCGACCACGACTGCGAATACGGCACCGCCGCGAAGCACACGAAACGCCCGTCGGGCGACCACGTCGGGTTGATCAGCGCCTGACCCGCGCCCGCTGCGATCTCCGTCTCGCGCCCCGCGGACCCCTGGCCCGGGTTGAACTCGACCGTCCAGACACTGAACGCCCGGTCCCCGCGCTCACGCGAACGCTGGAACAGGATCAGGTCCGACCCGTCCGTCCCCGTGCCCGGTGTCGGGCACCACTCGGGGAAGAGCCCGAACCCGATGAACTGCGCCCCGTGATCGCTCGCGACGTCCTGGACCCACAGCTCCCAGCGCCCGGACTGCTGACCCAGTCGGCAGAACGCGACCTTCGTCCCGTCCGGCGAGAACGTCGGGTGCAGATCGTGCGACGTATCGCGTGTCAGCTGGACCGTCTTGCCCCCTTCGCTGGGCATCATGTAGATGTCCCACGACCCCGCCCGATCCGACGCGAACGCGATCGACGACCCGTCCGGGTTCGCCGTGGGCATCACGTCCTGCGCCGGGTCGTCCGTCAGACGCGTCACGACCGCGCCCTTCACGCTCTTCGCGTAGATATCCGCCGTCGGGCGGTGCTGCGTCGACGCGAAATAGATCGTGTTCCCGTCGGGCGACACGATCGGATCGAAATCCGAACCGGCGTACGCCGACGTGATCTTCCGCACGTTGACCGTCGCGCGGTAGAACTCGCTCGATTGCTCGCTCGGGAGCTCGATCCCCATCGCGTTGGAATACACCCACGCGCTCAGGTCCCCGCCCTCCACGCTGTTGGGCGCGGGAGTGGGGGCGCCGCTGTAGGGCTCGGGAGCCGCGCTCGTCACGGGTTTCGAACTCACGAGCGACTCGGGAGACGGGCTCGTCGAGATCGACGCGCTCGTCACACGGTTCGACGGGGTCGAGGTCGATGCGCTCAGCGGCTTCGGGCTCGAGATCCCGCTGGTGTTCGTGCTGGGATCGGCGTTGTTCGGGGTCGCGCTCGCGAGCTCCGCGCGGACCGCGAGGTCCTGCACGCTCGACCCGCTCGACCTCGGAGCGCCGGTCGTATGCTCCGGGGTGTTGGGGGTGAAGTACGCGCTCTGGTTGGTCGTGGTATTCGCCGCGACCTGCCGCGCCTTCTGCTGCTCGACCTGCTGCTGCGTGTTCCGGTTCCAGTACCCCCATCGACGCTCGCATCCCGTCGAGGAGAGCAGCGTCCCCGCGAGCACGGTCAGCACGACCGGCTTGGCGAGGGTGGTGGTGGTGCGAATCGCGTGGTGCATGGTTCACTCCGTTGATCAACGCGCCCGCTCCCGCGTGCGCGTGCGACCCGTCTGAATTGCCGGGCGTCCGTGTTCTGAAGGGTCGCTGGGCTCCGCCCTGACGATCCGCGCGAGTCCGAGGGGGGGTCCCTCCGTGGACCCACCGATCCGACGCATCCACGCCGGCATCCTCTCAAGCCCTTATCGGACGACTCGCGCCGAGCCCTTGAACCCGACCGCCCCCGTTTGCATCATCAGCGACCCAAAAATCGCGAGCGGGCCCCACCACAGGCCCGCTCGCTCGGAGTAAACAGACTGTCGATCCCCCCTCGCCCTGTCAGACGACGCGCCGGCGAACCATGATCGAGGGCGCATCGTTGGGACGATCCCACGACCCCGACCCCCGCGGGCCCTGCGTGTAGTGCAGGTGGTCCAGGTACTTGCGGAGCAGCTCGTCGTCGAACTGCGCCAGGAACGCCGCCGTCGCGCTCGGGTTGATCCCGATGATCTCGTCGACGATCTGCGCCCGCGAGAGCGCCGAGATGGGGGCCGCCGCTCGAACGGTCGTTTCGATCGTGGGGGTCCGGTGCGACATCGAGAACAGATCGGGCATGATGAATCTCCAGCGAGGTTCGCGATCGGCGTCCGTGCCGACCCGCGGGACATACACATCGGGATCCCCCCCGCGCCGCGATCAGCGTGTAATGCGCACGGACCTTGCGACCCTGCGCCTTCCCGCGCAGAATCCGCGCTCCGCCGATTCTCCCAGCTGTCAGGATAAATCAGACGAAATCCGCGATCGCCTCGCCGTCGGAGAGCGACTCGTCCGCCGCCTCCCCGAGCCCGAGCTCGACCTCCCCGTCCGTGATCTCGAAGCGCACCCGCTGATCGCGCACCAGCACGAGCAGCGCCAGAAACACCCCGATCATCTGCACCCGCGTCTTCCCCGAGACGAGCGCCCGGAGGGTGGTGGGGGGCGCGTCCGCGCCGCGCGCGTTGAGCGTCTCCATGATCCCCCGCGCGTGCACCTCGATCGGGGTGTCGTCGCTGAGCACCTCGTGCTCACCCAGACGATCGAAGTTCACGCTCTCGACGATCAATCGGAACGCCTCGACCAGATCCGTCAGGTCCAGATCCTCGATCTCCATCTCCCCCAGCTCGTCCATCGCCTCGCCCAGCGCGTCCGAATCCACCCCCCCGATGCGCACGGGCGCGCGCTTCGACCACGACTCGCGCCGCGCGTCGAGCGCGTCGGCCGCGTCGCGGTACTTCTTGTACTCAAGCAGCGCCCGCACGAGCTCGGCGCGCGGGTCCTCCCCGTCCTCGTCGCGCGGGTCGTCGCGGTCCTCGTCGTCGCGCCGCTCCGTCTCGCGCGCCAGGATCCGCGACTTGAGCTCCATGAGCGTCGCCGCCATGACCAGGAACTCCCCCGCCAGATCGATGTCGATCGACTCGATCTCGCCCAGGAACCCCAGGTACTGCTCCGTGATCGGCGCGATCGGGATGTCGTGCAGATCCACCTCGTGCTTCCGGATCAGATACAGCAGCAGGTCCATCGGACCCTCGAACGCGTCGAGCCGGACTCGGTACATCTCGCTCATCCGCGTAGTGTAGCGCAAATCGCCTATTCTTGGGGGATGACGAGCACCCGATCCGTCCCCGAAAAGAGCCCGCGCGTGCAGCCCAACGCCTCCGCATCCGACGAGATCCGGTTCATCGCCTCGGTCCTCGAGCACGAATCCAGCGCCATCGCGCGCATCGCCTCGAACGTCGACGACTCCTTCGTGAGCGCCGTGGACCTCATCGTTCGGTGCGCCGACGCCGGGGGCAACGTCATCGTCTCCGGGCTCGGAAAGTCCGGGCACATCGGCGCCAAGATCAGCGCCACCCTCGCATCCCTCGGGATCCCCTCCCACGCCGTCCACCCCACCGAAGCCGCCCACGGCGACCTCGGACGCTTCCAGTCCCGCGACGTCGTCATCGCCCTGAGCCACTCGGGAGAAACCGAGGAACTCGTCAACCTCGCCGCGATCCTGAGGCAAGACAAGCTCCCCATCATCGCGATCACCCGCGGCGACACCGACACCCACGACCCCTCCTCCCTCCAGCGCCTCGCGCACGTCACCCTCAAGGTCGGGGTCGTCGACGAAGCGGGCGACGGGTCCGTCCCCGCGCCCACGACCTCGACCACCGCCGCCCTCGCGATCGGCGACGCGCTCGCCCTCGCCGCCGCCCGCCGGCGCGCCTTCTCCCACGACGACTTCCGCGCCCGACACCCCGGCGGACAGCTGGGCTCGCTCCTCCGCCCCGCGCTCGAGCTCGTCCGCTTCCGCGCGGGCGAGAACCTCCCCATCGCCTCCGAGTCCGACACCGTCGCCGGCGCGCTCACCAGCGCCGCCCGCGTCGTCCGCCGACCCGGCGCGCTACTCGTCGTCAACGGCGAGGGCGAGCTCGCCGGGATCTTCACGGACTCTGACCTGCGCCGCCTCGTCCTCGACGACCCGAGCAAGCTCGACGCGCCCATCTCCTCGGTCATGACGCGCGACCCCAAGGCGCTCACCCCCGGAGCCACCGCCGCCGACGCCGTCACGATGTTCCGCCAATACCGCGCCGACGAGATCCCCATCGTCGACGACCACAAACACCCCATCGGGCTCCTCGACGTCCAGGACCTCATCGCCATGCGCCTCGTCAAAGACGACGCCTGAAGGACCCCTCGTGACCCAACCCGACCCCAAAGACACCCGGCTCCTCGTCTTCGACGTCGACGGCGTCCTCACCGACGGCACCATCAACCTCGACGACCACGGCGTCGAAACCAAACGCTTCAACGTCCGCGACGGATTCGGCATGAAGCACTGGATGAGCAAGGGCTTCCAGATCGCCATCATCACCGGGCGCTCGGGCGACGCGCTCCGCCACCGACTCGCGACCTTCGGGATCGAGGACGAGCTCGTCATCCAGGGCTCGGGCAACAAATCCGAATCCCTCGACCAGATCCTCGCCCACACCGGGATCGACGAAGCCCACATCGCCTACCTCGGCGACGATTGGCCTGACCTCCCCGCGATGCGCCGCGTCGGATACCCCATGGCCGTCGCCGACGCCGAGCCCGAAGTCATCGCCAAAGCCCGCTACATCACCACCCGCAAAGGCGGCCACGGCGCCGCCCGCGACGCGATCGCGCACCTGCTCGATTGCAAAGGCCTCTATTCACCCGAGTGATCGTGAGAGTGGGGGATGGGGGGCTTACGAACTCGTCCGGTCCACGATCCGGTAGTCCTCGCGCTCCCCGCGCCCGCGCAGCGGATAGTCCTTCCGCAGCGGGTGCGCCGGGTAGTCCTCCCACGTCAGGATCCGGCGCAGGTCCGGGTGCCCCTCGAAGCGGATCCCGAACATGTCGTACACCTCGCGCTCCGTCCACTCCGCGCCCGCCCACAGATCGCACACCGAATCGACGACCAGCGCCGGGTCCTTCTCGATCCCGCCCGTCGGGATCGACGGGTTCAGGTACACCTTGACGAAGAACCGATCGTCGCGTGAATACGCGCACAGGTTGTAGATCACCGCGAACCGTCCCGGCGTCTCGCTCGGGTAGTTCAGGTAGTCCACCCCGATCACGTCCGACAGGAAGGTGTACGCGCAGCGCTCGTCGTCACGCAGGAACCGCATCACCTCGTGCAGGTCCGTGGGCTCGACGATCAGCGTCGCCTGACCCCGGTACTGCGTCGCGCGGAACCTCGAGTTCGGGAACGCGCTCTTCACGATCCCGAACGTCGGGTGCGTCGGTTTCTGGTCCGTGTCCTTGACTTTCGTGCTCATCGATCGCTCCGTGCGTGCGGCCCCTATCCGTTCCGCCCATCCTAGGGGCGCTCCCCAACCCGCGCCCTCACCCGAGCGTCAGGATCCGCGGCGCCGGGATCGAGCGCACCGCGCTCCGCACCGCGTCCGAACCCTCGAGCTCGTCCGACCGATCCAGCACCCCCCACACGCACCCCATCTCCGCGTACGCATCCGCGAACCGTCTCAGGTGGTCCCCCGCGTCCCCCGCCATGCTCGGCGCGATCCACCCGACCGGGTCCGCGAGCACCATCGCCCCCAGATCCCCCATCGCGCGCACCCAGCTCTGCGTGCAGATCGCGTCCGTCAAACGCCCCCCAAGCCCCGCCCAGACCACGACTTCGATCCCCTCGCCCCGCGCCCGCCCGAGCACGCCCCTCGACATCGCGAAGTACGAATCCCACGCATCCCGCGACCACCCACGCAGCGCCTCGGCGCTCGGCTCCGGGTCGCGCCGCGCGTGGTGACCGCACCGCACGATCAAGGTCCCGCTCGGCGCGTCGAGCGCCAGCCCCTCCGACAAGACACCCGCGCTCACGTCCGCGATCACCGCGCCCCGTTCATCGAGCACCCGGGTCGGGGTCATCACGCATCGCATCGGGGTCGTCGTTGTCATCACCCCATCGTAGTGGGGACCCCGCGCGATCTCGACACTACCATCCCCCATGCCCGGACCCCGAGGCCCCTCACCCCGCATGCTCGGCCTGATCGCCGCGGCGCTCATGAGCGCCGTCTTCATCGCGATCATCTGGTTCTCCATCGGACCCGCCCAATCCACCACCACCGACGACCCCTTCGGCAGCGCCGACGACATCCCCTCCCTCGAAGAGATGGAAGAGGGATCCCGCATGGTCGTCACCATCGCCGACCGCGACGACCCCACCCGCATCGCCGGCACCCTCGTCGCCGACGAGTTCACCCCCATCGGCCAGGGACGACGCCGACTCGTCAACCCCGACGCATGGATCTACACCCGCGATGGACGCGCCGTCCACGTCACCTCCGACACCGGCGTCCTCCTCATGCCCAACCCCAACGAGCCCCCCGAGTCCGGGACCCTCGAGGGCAACGTCACCATCCGCGTCCACGACACCGCCGCCGACGACAACCGAGACACCCCGGGCGCCTTCGACCCCGGGTCCGAGCCCACCCTCATCGCCCGATTCGACGAGCCCGTCGAGTTCGAACGCCGCTACCTCCGCCTCACCTCCGCGGGCGCGTTCACCGTCGAGAGCGACGCCGTCGATTTCTGGGGCGCCGACCTCCTCGTCATGCTCAACGACGTCCAGAACCGCGTCGAGCTCATCCAGGTCAACCGCGGCGAGCGCCTCGTCCTCCGCCAACGCGAATCCGCCGCGACCACCCACGCACCCATCGAGCGCCCCGGGGCCCGCGTCACCCACGCGTCCTACACCCGCGCCCAGGACGACACCCCCGACGACGAACCAACCTCCGCACCCGAGCCGACGCCCCAACCACCCGCGAAACGCGAAACCCCCTACCACACCACCTTCGACCGAGACGTCCGCGTCGAACTCACGGGCACCGGCGCCGTCACCGCCGACACCATGGAGATCTGGGCCCTCATGGTCGACGGCTCCCTCCCCGACGCCGCCGTCCGAGACATCCGCTTCGCCGAGGACACCCAGACCGCGCCCGACTCGACCCCATTCCCCGCGGACGACGAACCGAGCGAACAAGAACCCGAGCCGCCCATCCCCGACATCATCCGAGAGAACCGGATCCGCCGACCCGATCCCGCTCCCCCCGCACCGACGCAAACCGCGCCCACGACCGCACCCGACACGCCCCGATCCACCGACCTCGATCCGGGCGACGTCCTCATCACCTGGGACGGCCCGCTCGTCGTCAAACCCCTCAACGACGACCAGCCCAACCCCCTCACCGACGACCAGCTCATCCTCGCGCTCAGCGCCGACGAACGCATCGAGTTCGACGCCCCCGATCGCGGCGTCTCCGGACACGCCAAACGACTCGAATACCACGCGACCCAGGGCGTGCTCGACCTGACCTCGAACCCCGACGACCCCATCGGGATCGCCGTCGACCAGACCGGATCCATCGCGACCACGGCCATCCGCGCCGACCTCGCCCGCGGCGTCGTCACCATCGACGCGCCCGGGTCCATGACCAACGCGCCCGCCCCGGGCGACCCCCTCGCCCAGATCGACTGGGCCCGGCGCGCCGAGTTCACCCTCCACACCCAATCCGACGGCACCATCGTCCAGCGCCTCTCCGACGCGACCTTCCAGGGCGCCGTCCTCGCCTCGCGCGAGGACGCCGTCGTCAGCGCCGAGTCCATCGTCGCAACGCTCCGCCCCACCGGGGACCCGAACACCTCGCTCGAATCCATCACCCTCGACCAGGGCGCGCTCCGCTCCGACGAGGGCTCCCTCGCCGCCGACGACATCGCGATCGGGTTCACCCAGGACATCGCGAACCGGAGCGTCAACCCCTCGACCCTCGCCGCGAAGGGGCGCGTCGTCGGGTCCTCCACCCAGGGGCGCATCGAGACCGAGACCCTCGACGCGCTCCTCGCCCGCGCACTCTCGGGCGAGATCCGCGTCCGCCAGGCCACCGCGACAGGGCCCACCGACTTCCTCGGCGAGAACAACACCCACGCCCAGGGCACCCGCCTGGCCGTCAACACCGAGACCAACACCATCGTCATCTCGGGCAACAACGCCCGCGCCGGGCAGGGCGGGTCCGTCATCCGCGCCAACCAGATCCAGATCAACACCCGCCGCCGATCCGCCAACGTCGACGGCCCGGGCACCTTCGACCACGACATCACCACCGACGGCGTCCCCACCGGAGGGCACCTCCGCGTCGCCTGGTCCCGGTCCATGCGCTTCGAAGACGCGCTGGGCACCATCGAATGCACCGGGGACGTCGAAGCCATCTCCACCCCCGACGCCTTCACCCGCGACACCCTCAAGGCCCAGCGCGTCGAGATCGAGCTCTCCCCCCTCCCCGAAGCGGACCGCATCCGCGACCCCTTCGCCGAATCGGACGACGCGCCAGAACGCCAGCTCATCGTCGCCCGCGCCTACGGGCGCGCCCGCGCCGGTGAGTCACCCGAACCCGCGAGCGTCGAATCACGCACCTACGACCCCCTCGACCCCGACCGCGCAATCGGCGTCCTCTACCTCGAGGGCTCCGAGATCATCGCCCACAACCAGCAGCAGACCCTCGACGTCCCCAGCGCCGGGACCATGGTCATCCTCGACCGCGACGACGCGCCAGCGCCCGCCGCGCCAGACGACACCAGCGCCATCACCCCCGGATCCACCGGCCCCGGGCTCACCCGCATGACCTGGGCCGGCTCGCTCGCCCTCGACCGACTCACGGGCAACGCCACCATCCTCGACAACGTCGCGATCCGACACAAGTCCCTCACCACCGCGCGCGTCTCGGACCTCATCGCCGACCGCCTCGACGCGACCTTCAGCGTCGCGCAGGAGTCCCAGACCGACGACCCGATGGCCATGGGCGCCGTCACCCTCCTCCGCGCCCACGCGATGGGGCGCGTCCGCTTCATCGACGCCGACCGCACCCTGCTCGCCGACGACGCGATCTACGACGCCACCAACGAAACCCTCTTCGCGAGCGCGAACGACAACAGGATGGTCACCCTGAGAGACGCGAGCGAACCCACCCCCGTCAGCGCCCGCACACTGCTGTGGAATCTGATGAACGACCGCATCACGATCGACGCCCCCAGCCCCGTCCGAGCCCCGGCCGGGCAACGCCCCTAACCGAACTGGTCAGGCCGCTCCCGCGATCGCAGCGGCAAGCACGCCCCAAAAGAACACGGTGGCCAAAAAGCACACGCCGGCCCAGAGCAGAAGCCCGAGAAACACTCCCACGGCGATCCGTCCACTGCTGACATTCAGCTTGTTGATCTGGCCGTGCTTCAGAACGACTTCGATGGGCCGGTTCGGGAGCTCGGCAACCACGCGCGTCTCAGCAGGATCATCAACGACGCTTGAGACAAGAATCCCGAGCGAGTTCGCGACGGCTTGCGCGTCGCTCTGCCTCGCGGCTTCGATCCAGATGCAGTGAGTTTCTCCGGTCTCTCGGTTCGCCCCGGTAATCTTCCATCTCGACATGCGCTTCCCCATGACAGATCCGGAATGGATCGGATGAGGAGTGTATCGAAACTATGGAAGAATCCCAAACTCAAGATTGTGGAGCTTTGGGCATCGAGGCCTCACCCCACGTTCGTCACAATCTTCTTCCCCGCGCACCCCGGACACGGCACCGGATGCCCCGTCCCCGGCTGCAGCGCCGGGACCCCGTTGAGCCCCAGCGTCCGCGTCGCCACCGTCATCGGGCACGGCACCCACCCCCGCCCCAGACACGCCGGACACATCTTCAGTTCCACATCCCCGACAAGCCGGAGCACGGGTCCCTGATCAGCATCAGTGAGAGCGGTGGGGGTGGTCGAAACGTGAAGGGAGTTGTCGTGCGCCATGCCCCCGTTATCGGCCAGACCAACCGCTCAACTGAGCGATCCCACGAACGTCGCGAACCGATCCATCCCCTGATTGATCTGTTCCTCGGAGCACGCGAACGAGATCCGCACATGGTTCCCGGAGATCCCCCCGAAATCATCGCCCGGCACAAACGCCACGTGCGCCTCGTCCAGCAGCGCCTCCGACAGCGACGCCGCATCCGTGATCGTCGCCCCCTTCGGGGTCGTCCGCCCGAAAAGCCCCGATACATCCGGGAACACGTAGAACGCCCCCGTGGGCCTGGCGCACGTCACCCCGTCGATCGCGCCGAGCCGATCCATGATCAGGTCCGCGCGCTTCGCGAACGCGTCCCGCATCCGCACCACCTCCGCCGCGACATCCTTGTTGGTCAATGCCTCGCGGATCGCGGGATAGTTGAAACTCGTGATGTTCGTCGTCATCTGACCCTGCAGCGTCCCCATCCCCTTGATGAGCTTCTTCCCGAACTCTCCGGGCATCGCCGCGTACCCGATCCGCCACCCCGTCATCGCGTACGCCTTGGACATCCCGTTCACCGTCAGCACCCGCTCCGCGATCTCCGGCACGCTCCCGATCGAGAAATGCGCATCATCCCCGTACACGATCTTCTCGTAGATCTCGTCCGTGATCACCACCAGCTGCGGCGCCCGCTCGACCCCCTCCGCGATCACCGCCGCCAGATCCCGCAGGTCCCGCTCCGAGTACATCGTCCCGCACGGGTTGCTCGGCGAGTTCAGGATCAGCACCCGCGACCTCGGGTTGATCGCGTCCTGGAGCTGCTTGGGCGAGATCCGGAAATCCGTCGCCGCCGTCGCGTTCACCTCGCGCACCACCCCCCCCGCGAGCTCGCAGATCGGGCGGTACGACACCCACGCCGGGGTCGGCAGGATCATCTCCCACGCATCCTCACCCACCCCCGGCGCATCGAACAGGCACTGCGCCGCGTTGTACAGCACGTGCTTCCCGCCCACCCCGATCGCCACATGCTCCCCCGTCAGCCCCGGGATCCCATTCTCCTCCGTCAGCTTCTTGGCGATGCATTCACGCGTCGCCATGTCCCCCAGGGTCGGAACGTACTTCGTCTGCCCCTCCTGCATCGCCTTGATCGCCGCGTCCTTGATCGGCTGGGGCGTATCGAAGTCGGGCTCCCCCGCCGCGAACCCGAGCACGTCCACCCCGCTCGCCTTCATCGCCTTGGCGCGGTTGTTGAGCCCCACCGTGATGGAGGGCTTGAGCGACGACACACGCCTGGAGAGCTCGATCGAACCGGTCGTCGTCGTCATGCATCACCTCCTGTGCTCGGGGATCCCCCGATCCTAGCTCGATGCGCCCCCGGGCTCGCCCGGAATCCCCGATTCTCGCCCGCAAACGCGGATCACCACCCCGGAATCGCGCGGATCCGCCCCCCGCGCGTGGATCCTCCACCCCGCGTGTCTACGATTCATCGCCCGAACGGGGCTTCTTTCCAACCATGGCTCGACGCCGAGGGCTGCGATTCCCGCATCCCCGTGCGTGACAAAGGATGACACACCATGCCGCTCAAAGCAGACGAAAAAACCCAGATCATCAAGGACTTCGCCCGCGAAGAAGGCGACACCGGATCCCCCGAGGTCCAGGTCGCCCTCCTCACCGCGCGCATCAAGCAGGTCGCGGGCCACCTCCGCGAAAACAAACAGGACACCCACAACCGCCGCGGCCTCGTCATGATGGTCGGCAAACGCAACCGACTCCTCCGCTACCTCGCGCGGACCGACAGGCAACGCTACCTCGACCTCATCGGTCGACTGGGTCTCCGCAAGTAATCCATCACACACGCCCGTCGGAAACGACGGGCGTGCCCGTTTCACGGCTCGGCGCGATCGCCGATCCACCATTTGGGCCGATCAGACGTGGATCGGCAAGGCCCGCACGGAGCGGCAGTCGGCGCAGCACAACGACGTCCAACGTCCCTGTGTCACGCCCTCTGCCCCTCGCGCGAGGACGGGCCTCGTACACGCGCCGTCCGTGCACAAGCACGCACTCCAGCGCAGACGCCCGGGCTCCCTCGCGCACCCGGAACAAAGAGGCAAGGCAAAACACCATGACATTCAACCCCATCGTCGTCGAGAAGGAAATCGGCGGACGCACCATGCGCATCGAGACCGGACGCGTCGCCAAGCTCGCGACATCCGCCGTCGTCATCACACACGCCGACACCAGCGTCATGTGCACGCTCATGCGCGCCACCCCCCGCCCCGGGCTCGACTTCTTCCCCATGCAGGTCGACTACCGAGAAAAACTCTCCGCCGGCGGCAAGTTCCCCGGCGGCTTCCGCAAACGCGAAGGCGCACCCAACGAAAAAGAAATCCTCACCATGCGCCTCATCGACCGACCGATCAGGCCCCTCTTCCCCGACGGCTTCATCGAGGAAGTCCAGATCCAGTGCTGGGTCATGAGCCACGACGGCGAGAACGACGCCGACGTCCTCGCGGGCACCGGCGCCTCCGCCGCCCTCGCCATCTCCGACTGCCCCTTCGAAGGACCCATCGCCACCGTCCGCGTCGCACGCATCTTCACCGACGACGGCGCCGAGTTCGTCCTCAACCCCACCGTCTCACAGCTCGAATACTCCGACATGGACATCGTGATCGCCGGCCACGCCGACGGGATCAACATGATCGAGGTCGGCGCCGCCGAAGTCCCCGACGAAGACATCCTCGAAGCCATCGAGTTCGGCTACGAACAGGGCGTCAAGCCCATCCTCGAACTCATCGAGGAACTCCGCGCCAAGGTCGGCGCCCCCGAGAAAAACCTCGGCGACCACATGAACCTCGTCCCCGACGAGATCATGGACAAGGTCAAGAAACTCGCCGAGAAAGACCTCACCGAAGCACGCCAGATCAAGGGCAAGCACGACCGCGGCGCACGCGTCTCCGAGATCAAGAAAGCCGTCCTCGAGCAGTTCCCCGTCAACGAGACCGGCACCCCGGGCGAATGGGAAGCATCCAAGCTCGCCAACCGCCAGGCCTCCGAGGCCTTCCGCACCCTCGAGAAGAAAATCACCCGCAAGCTCATCGTCGAGAAGGGCGCCCGCGCCGACGGGCGAGCACTCGACGAGATCCGACCCCTCGAGATGCAGGTCGGGATCTTCGACCGCAACCACGGCTCCGCCTTCTTCCAACGCGGCGAAACACAGGCCCTCGTCTCGTGCACACTCGGCACCGCACGCGACGAGCAGATCGTCGACGGGCTCCTCCCCGAGTACTCCAAGAAGTTCTACCTCCACTACAACTTCCCCCCCTTCTGCGTCGGTGAAGCGGGACGCATCATGGGCCCCGGACGCCGCGAGATCGGGCACGGCGCACTCGCCGAACGCTCGCTCCTCGGCATCCTCCCCTCCCCCGAGGACTTCTCCTACACCATCCGCCTCGTCTCGGACATCACCGAGTCCAACGGCTCCTCCTCCATGGCCTCCGTCACCGGCGGGTGCCTCGCACTCATGGACGCGGGCGTCCCCATCACCAACACCTGCGCCGGCATCACCGTCGGACGCTTCACCGACGAGTCGGGCAAGAAGGTCATCCACGTCACCGACATCATCGGCGAAGAAGACTTCTTCGGCGACATGGACTTCAAGATCTCCGGCACCCGCGAAGGCATCACCGGGATCCAGCTCGACCTCAAGGCACGCGGGCTCCTGATGGACGAGATCACCAAGATCTTCGAGCAAGCCAAGAAGGGACGCTTCGACATCATCGAACAGATGGAGAAGGTCATCCCCGCCCCGCGCGAGGAGATCTCCCGATTCGCCCCGCGCATGCTCAAACTCCGCATCGACCAGGAAAAAATCGGCAAGCTCATCGGACCGGGCGGCAAAACCATCCGAGCCCTCCAGGACAAGTACGGCGTCAACATCGACGTCGAGGACGACGGCTCCGTCACCGTCTCCGCCAACAACGCCGAGAACGTCGAGAACGCCCAGGCCGAAATCTCCGCACTGTGCGAAGACGTCAAGCCCGGGACCATCTACGAAGGACGGGTCGTCTCCACCAAGGACTTCGGCGCCTTCATCGAGATCGCCCCGGGAACCGACGGCATGTGCCACATCTCCGAACTCGCCGACGGCTACGTCGAGTCCGTCGCCGACGTCGTCAAGGTCGGCGACACCGTCCGCGTCAAGGTCATCCTCGTCGACGACCAGGGACGCATCAAGCTCTCCATCAAGCAGGCGGACCCCAACTACGACCCCGACAAGCCCAAAAAGCCCGCCCGCGACAAGGGCGATGAGCCCTCCGACGACGCCGAAGACGACACCGAGGGCGACGACCAGCCCAAGAAGAAGAAGCGCCGCCGCCGCCGCCGCCGCTCCGAGGAATCCGCCGCCGCAGAGTAATCCACAGGCGCGGACAACCCCCGAGATCGTCCTGATTTCAGGAATTCCGACCCGCCCCCGAGCAATCGGGGACGGGTTCTTTGACGCGCACCACGCTTTCTGGTAGTCTCGTATCCGTTCGGGGGCAACTCCACCCACCCCCCCGGACTCGCTCGTCCGAGACGCCCGGCTCGTGGTCACGCGTCCTCCCGAGTGATTGTGTGAACATCCGAAGCGGGGGCAACGCGATGACTGACGAGAGCAACACGCTCACGGACATCCAGGGCACGGTCAAGTGGTTCGACCCACGCAAGGGCTACGGCTTCATCGTCGGCCCACAAGGACAAGACATCTTCGTCCACTACTCCGTCATCGACGGCGACGGCTTCCGCGTCCTCACCGACGGCTCGAGCGTCGTCTACAGCGCCCAGAACTCCGACAAGGGATGGCGCGCCACCGCCTGCGCACGCGCCGAATCCAAGGACACCGACGACGCCGAAACCCCGGAGGTCGTCGTCGCCAAACGCACCTACTCCCGCACCCCACGACGCTGACCACCCGCGCCCCCGCGCGAGCGTGATACGCTTGCCCCATGCTCATCGCATTCGCCATCGGGCTCCTCGTCGGCCTCGCGGCCGCCGCCGCCGTGGCACGCGTCACCGTCAAACGTGCCATCGCCCGCGCCCGCGTCTCCGAACGACGAGCCCGCTCCGCCGAGCGCCTCGCCGAGATCGGCTCCATGACCTCCGGGCTCGCCCACGAGATCAAGAACCCCCTCTCCACCATCGGGCTCAACGCCCAGCTCCTGAGCGAAGCCATCACCGAGCTCGACCTCCCCGACAACGACCGCACCCGCCTCACCCGGCGCGTCGGCGCCCTCCGCTCCGAGACCGAACGCCTCCGCGGGATCCTCGAGGACTTCCTCCAGTACGCGGGAGAACTCCGCCTCGCCCTCCGCGACACCGACATCAACCAGCTCGTCGAAGAGCTCGCCGACTTCTTCCACGTCCAGGCCCAGTCCCGCGCCGTCCGCATCCGCATCGAGCTCGCCCCGGCCCCAATCACCGCGCGCGTCGACCCCGACCACCTCAAGCAGGCGCTCCTCAACCTCATGCTCAACGCCGTCGCCGCCATGGACCGCCCCGACATCGCCCAGCGCGAGCTCATCCTCCGCACCCGCGCGACCCGCGCCGACGACAACACCCCCGTCGCCGCGATCCACGTCATCGACACCGGGCCCGGCATCGACGACGACACCATCGCCAAGATCTTCCACCCCTACTTCACCACCAAGGCCGGGGGCACCGGGCTCGGGCTCCCCACCGCGCGACGCATCGCCGAAGCCCACCACGGGCACCTCGACGTCCACGCCGTCCCCGGCACGGGCACCGAGTTCTGCCTCACCGTCCCCATCGAACCCCCGGCCCCACCATCAGCACCGACCGCCTGATCCCTCACACCAACGCCTGCGCTGCCCGCTCCGACGCGTCCTCGAGCTCCGTCCGCGTGTTGAGCAGGTCCGGGCACAGCCGCACCACCGCCCCGTGCCCCGACGGGCAAGGCCTCGCGTCCGCGTTCACCCCGTGCGACTTGAGCGCCGCGACCGCCCCGCGCGCGTCCTCCACCCGCACCAGCACGTACGCCCCGTGATGCTCGGGCGTCGAAACCTCCACCCCCTTCGCCTTGAGCAGTTCGCTCAGCACCCCCATCTGCCCGAGCGAGTAGGCACGCAACCGATCCACCCCGATCGCGTTCGTCAGCACCAGCCCCGGCAGCGCCTGCGCGTACGTCAGCACGGGCTCCGTCGCCTCGAGCCACCCGTCCCCGCCCCCCGCGAACTCGGGCTCGCCCGTCCGCCGATACGCGAAGGGCTCCGCCTTCGCGAACCACCCCGTCTCCGTCGTGAAGAGCGCATCCGGATCCGGGACCCACGCCCCGTCGCGCAGGTGCCTCGGGTTCACCCACAACCAGCACGCGCCCGCCCCCCCGCGCGTGTACTTGTAGTTGCCCCCGATCATGAAATCCGCGTGCCGGTGCTCGTCCCCGAGCTCGATCACCCCCGCCGCGTGGTACGCGTCGAGCAGCACCTTCGCGCCGCTCGCGTGCGCCGCGTCGATCACGTCCCCGATCCGCGTGAGCATCTGCCCCATCGCGAAGCACACGACCGAGCACACCACCAGGTCCACGTCCCCGTCGATCGCCCGCGCCACCGCCCCTTCATCGATCAGCCCGTCCTCCCCCGCCTCCACCCAGCGCACCTCGATCCGACCCTTGTGCGCCATCGCCTTGAGCACGAAGTCGATCGAATCGAACTCCGCCCGCGTCGCGACGACCACGGGCCTCTCCGCCGGGAGCGCGTGGATCACGCTCCGCAGCCCCTGCGCCGCGCTCACCTTGGGCACCACCGAATCCGCCCGGTCCACCCCCAGCAGACGCGCCAGCTCCGCCCGGTACCGCTCGCGCTGCATCATCCACAGCCCCCACGCCCCGTCCATGTCCTCGTACCACGCGTCCAGACTCGCCACCACCTCGTCGCGCACGCAGTCCAGCGGCCTTCCGAGCGAATGGTTCGCGAGATAGATCTCGTCCGCGCTCACGTTCCGCGCCAGCGCCCTGGAGAACAACGGATGCACGTGCTCCACGAGCCCCGCCTCCGTCAGCGCCCCGCGACCCATCGCGCCCACCGCGTCCGCGATGATCGGGTCGCACACGAGCTGCCCGTCCTTCGTCGTCATCAGATATGCGTCCGCACGTCCCACAGCTCCGGGAAGAACCGGTGGTCGATCACCTGACGCAGGAACGACACGCCCGACGAACCCCCCGTCCCCACCTTGTACCCGATCACCCGCTCCACCACCTTCATGTGACGGAACCGCCAGTGCGCGAACTGCTCCTCCACGTCCACCAGCTTCTCGCACATCTCGTACGCGTCCCAGAACCGCTCGGGCTCCGTGTAGATGATCTTGAACACCTCCAGCACCCCCTCGCTCGCCTCGTGCGCCTCCGTCACGTCCCGCTCGACCACGCTCTTGGGGATCGGCAGCCCCCGCCGATCCAGGTACCGCAGGAACTCGTCGTAAATACTCGGCGCCTCCAGCGCCGCACGCACCATCGCCCCGTGCACCGGATCATGCTCGTGGATCGCGAGCATCCGCTTGTCCTTGTTCCCGAGCATGAACTCCACCACCCGGTACTGCACGCTCTGGAACCCCGACCCCTTCCCCAGCACATGCCGGAACTGCACGTACTCCGCCGGCGTCAACGTCGCCAGCACGTCCCACTGCCGCAGCAGCACCCCCTGGATGTGCTTGACCCGCGCCAGAATCTTGAAGCACGGCTCGAGCTGGTCCTCCCGGATCCAATGGATCGCCTGCTTGAGCTCGTGGATCAGCAGCTTGAACCACAGCTCCGTCGTCTGATGCTGGATGATGAACAGCAGCTCGTCGTGGTGCTCGGGCTCCGACAACGGATGCTGCGCCGACAGCAGCGTCGCCAGGTCCAGGTACCCCGAGTACGTCATCCCCTCGTCGAGCTTCGTGTGGAGCGAGTCCTCGAACGCGCGCTGTTCCATCGTCGGCCTCCGTCCTTCGTTCCCCGAGTCTAGCAGCCCCCTTCCCACCGCCCATCCCAACCCCAATCGCCCCCGAGGTGTACACTTGAACCGACTCCACGGAACCGAGGAACCCCACCCATGAAAATCGCGTGCTCCACCCTCGTCTGCCCCGAATGGACCCTCGAGGAAGCCGCCAACAACGCGGCCCAGATGGGCTACCTCGGCCTGGAGATGCGCGCCTTCGACGACGACTCCGCACTCATCGCCTCCGACCCCATGCACCACGACCCCCGCGACGTCGAAACCATCTTCGACCGCGCCGGGATCGAAGCCATCGGCTACGCCACCGGGATCACCCTCGACCACCCCATCGTCTTCCCCCCCGTCCTCGGGCACCTCTTCATCGACAACGAAGCCCCCGTCAAACACACCAAGCGCTTCGTCGACCACGCCGCCCGCGCCGATGTCGACTACGTCCGCATTTACCCGGGATCGCGCCAGCACGCCGAGCCCCGCGCCTGGTCCGACCGACGCATCGGCGAGCGCATGATCCTCGCCGCCCAGACCGCCCGCAACACCAACACCCGCGTCCTCGTCGAGAACACCGGCTCCTACGCCTCCGCCCGCGAACTCCTCACCCTCGTCGAGCAGTACCCGTCCCAATGGCTCGGCATCTCCTACAACCTCGCCCAGGGCGTCCTCGCCGGCGACGACCCGGCCGCCGCCGTTCAGCTCCTCGGCGATCGCCTCCACACCCTCAAGATCGCCGACGCCGACAAGGAACACCACCCCGCCCTTCTGGGTGACGGGATCCTCCCCATCCGCGACACCCTCGTCGCGCTCCAGGACGCGGGCTCGAGCGCCTGGGTCGTCTACGAGCACCCACGCCTCTGGCTCAAGGACGACCGCGACCCCCACGACGTCCTGAGCCACGCCGCCGACATCCTCTACGCCTGGCTCGGCTCCGCGCACCCCAGCGCCGCCGAGCCCGCCCCCGCCGGCGCGTAAACTCGCGCGTGGACGAACCCAGCGCCCTCGCCCGATCCCTCATCGACCGCGCCCACGAGCTCGGCTTCGCCCTCGCCGGGATCGCGACCCTCCAGCCCATCGACCACGCGCCCCAGCTCCTCGACTGGCTCGCCCAAGGCAAGCACGGCTCCATGTCGTGGATGGAATCCCACACCGACCTCCGCACCGACCCGGGCAGGATCCTCGACCACGCCAAATCCGCCCTCGTCGTCGCGGACCTCTACGCCACCCGCGCCGCCAACACCGACACCCCGCTCAATCCAGGCGAAGGACGCATCGCCCGCTACGCGCGGGGCCGCGACTACCACGACGCCATGAAACAGCGCCTCCACACCCTCGCCGACGAGCTCCGCGCCCTCGCGCCCGATTCCGACACCAAATGCGTCGTCGACACCGCCCCCGTCCACGAACGAGAACTCGCCAAGCGCGCCGGGCTCGGCTGGATCGGCAAACACACCCTCCTCATCCACCCCAAAGCCGGCTCCTACATGCTCCTGGGCGCCCTCGTCACCACCCTCGACCTCAAACCCCCGAGTTCACAACCCACCATCACCGACCACTGCGGCTCATGCACCCGCTGCATCGACGCCTGCCCCACCAGCGCCATCACGCCGTACTCCGTCGACGCCACCAAGTGCATCGCCTACCTCACCATCGAACACCGCACCCCCATCGACCCCGCCCTCCACAGCGCCATCGGCGACTGGGCCTTCGGCTGCGACATCTGCCAGGAAGTCTGCCCCCACAACTCGCCCCGCGATCCCGAGTCGCTCGACGAGCACCACCGAACCCCCAACCCCGCCTACCTGAGCGCCCGCGACCGGCTCGATCTCTTGAGCGTGCTCGGCTGGACCCACGAAGACCGAGCACGCGAACTCAAGGGCAGCGCCATGAAACGCGCCAAGCTCGGCATGCTCAAACGCAACGCGATGATCGTCCTCAAAAACCAGGGCGTCGAGTTCACACCACCGTGCGACCATCCGACCGATCCGTGCCCTTGAGCACGAACGCGCCCACCACCGCGATCACCACCCCCGGGATCAACCAAAAGAGTTGCCGCTCGATGAACCCCATCCAGAACATCGGGCTCGCGACGCCGATCGCCGCCCACATCATCCAGCGCTGCATCGGAACACCCGTGGAATGCGCCCGCACCGCGCGGTACAACACCGCGCACGGGAACACCAGCCCGTAGAACCACAGGAACGACCGGTATCCAACCTCGCCCATCGACATCCCCCCGTACCACCCCGCGCTCGACAGCCCGAGCCCCAAGCCCCCCGCGAGCAGCGCCGAGCCGTAGATGATCTGCATTGTTTCGATCGAATCCCCCCGGATCGCGTGCAGCCGATCCAGGTGCACCCGCACCGTGAACACCCACTGACACCCCAGATGCACCACCAACCACGCCCCCAGCCACCCGGGCACCGCCCACGCGCCCCCGCCCAGCATCCACCCCCCGTACCGCGTCGTCAGCACGATCATCGCCGCGAACAGCACCACGAACCCGATCGTGAACCCCACGCGCCCCGGAGTCTTCCCGGGAAGATTCTGGCGCGCATGATGGAACGTCGCGTCCAGATACGGACACAGCAGAAACCCCAGACACGCCAGCGGCGCGAGATACAGCGCCGAGTGGTCCGACTTCGGCGCATCAATGAGCGATTGAGTCGCCGCATCCCCCGCCCCCCCCGCCCCCGTCACGAGCATCGCGCCCAGCAAGCCCAGCGACACCACCATCAGAATCGCCGACAACGCCGGCGCCTTCCCCGCACGCACGATCCGACCGCTCACGATCGCGAACGCCACCACCACCGCCCCCGCGCCGAACAAATACGGATCCGTCAGCCCCAGCGCATCACGCACCATCGGCGCCGCCCACACCGCCCAGTACACGTGATACGCGATCGTCACCACCCCGAACCACCACACCCACCCCGAATGCTTCTCCACGAACCGCCTCGACGACTCCGGGCCCGTCAGCACCCACCCCATCGCCGCCGCCCCCACGACATTGGGCACCGCGAAGACAACGAACCCCAACCACCCGTGATCCCGCAGCAAAAGCGCCGGCAGAAACATCCCGATGCACCACGTCCACGAGCACGCGAGATACGCGCCCCACAGCAGCGGGTTCGTCGTCAATCGGATCGAGCCCTCAGCGCCCCCGGCGCTCATGCCTCACCCGACGCCCTGCGAATCTCGCGCAGCTCTTTCTCACGATGATGCGACTTCGGGGTCACGTGGAACGTCGCCTCGCACCGACCCACCCGCTTGGGCTTGCGACCCTTCCCCCCCTTGGTCTCCACACCCACCGCCTCGGTCTCCCCGTCCTCCTCGCCCTTCCCCTTCTTCCCCAGACTCGGCAGCACCTGGATGATGTCCATCCGCACCGTGATGTTGAACTCATTGCCCGTCGCCACCAGCGCATCGATGTCATCGAGCGGCGTGATCCGGTACTCCGCAGGACCGAAGCACGGACGCAAAAACTTGTACTCAAGATGCTTGCACACCACCGTGTAATCACCCCCGCACACCCCGAACACGTACGAACCCCCCGCGATCTCCGAGTTCCCCAAGAGCGCCGCCCCCGCCATCGCGTTGTACCAGTTCTTGTTGAACCGACGGAACGGCAGCGTCGCCTTGAACGTGTGCTCGTCCACACGCTTCATCGTGATCCCCGACCGGAACGCATACGGCAACCACACGAGCGAACACAGCCGGTGCCAGAAGTTGTTCTTCACGCTCAGACGCTCGAAAAACGACTCCAAACGCTCGTAGAGCGTCGGTTTCCGCGACGTCTTCGCCTCGCGGGTGTCCCCCGCGTTCGGCTCCGGCGCCGCGATCTTCGCCGGCTCCATCGCCTCGATCGCCGCGTCGCCGCCGCCGTCCTGGATGGATTCTGTCTGTGTACTCACGTCTGAATCCGATTGTATCGCCCCATCACCCCCGATTCCCCCTCCTCATCCACCCACGCCACCAACCCCCGCGTCCACGAGCGTAAACCACCCGTGCCCATCACGTTCCACGCGAACAAACGGATCGCCCGGCTCATGGTCCAGCACCAGCACCCACCCACGCGCCGCCGCCTCCTCCAAAAACCACCCCTTCGTCACCATCGACGTGTACGGCTCCACGTCGTACGACAACGAATACGCCCGGCCACCGTGCCACCGCGTCGGCATCACGTCCGGCGTGAACACCAGCTCCCGACCATCCACATCCGTGAAATGCACCGCCTGCTGCCCCCACGTATGCCCCGGCACCAAAAACACATGGATCCCCGGGAGCACCTGCGTCATCCGCTCCTCCACGCTCGACTTCGGACGCTCGTCCCGCGAGGGCTTCCGGTTCAGCGGGAACGGGCGCGCCGAATCCACCACCCGCAGCCGCGCCCTCCCCCCCTCCAGAGCAAGCGACTCGTCCTCGAACGGGAGCAGATGGTCCCGGTAATACGTCCGCGTCATCACCGCGTCGTTCGCCCGCGCATCCACCCACTCCCGGCGCTGCACGATCAGCTCCGCGTTCTCGAACGTGAACCGCACCCGCGGCTCATCCCCCGACGCCGCCCCCGGCTTCGTCGCGACCCAGTGGGGTTCCTCCCCCTCGCGCACCCGCCGCGTCAGCCCCCCCGCGTGATCGAAATGCAGATGCGACACGATCACGTGATCGATCCCCTTCGGATCCACCCCCACGCGCACGACCTCGCTCTCCACCGTCCGACCGTCGAGCCCGAAGATCCCCGACATCTTCTCGTCGAGCTTGTCCCCCGTCCCCGCCTCGATCAGCACCCGCCGCTTCCGCCCCAGTTCCGGATCGACCTCCTCCGACTCGAGCAGCACGCAGTTGTGCATCAGCCCGATCCGGTTCTTCTCGTCGGGCTCCACCGAGCGCGTCCACACCACCCGCGGGATCACACCGAACATCCCGCCCCCGTCAAGCAGAAACCGACCAGCCCGCAGCAGCGTCCATGTGTATCGCATCCCCGAGCGTATGCCCACGCACACGAAAAAACGCGGGCACCCGAAGGCGCCCGCGCTCTGCGTTGAGTCCGAACGGGAGCGGTGGTAGGGGGGGGGGGGGG